>JAITUC010000038.1 GCA_031286585.1 Delftia acidovorans | reverse complement strand
GGGCTGCGGTAGCGGAAAGGCTGACGCTCGCAAGCAGTGCTGCAATCAATACTTTTTTCATTATCATTTTCCCTAACACATCAGTGAGATAAGTAATTTTTAAAGGCATCGGTTTGCGGATTTGTGAAGCAGCTTGCATCGCCTTGCTCGACGATAAATCCGTTTTCCATGTAGACCACGCGGCTGGCGGTTTTACGCGCCACTTCCACTTCATGGGTTACGATAACCTGCGTAATGTTGGTTTCCGCCAGCTCACGAATAATGCTTACGATCTGGGCGGTGATTTCCGGGTCGAGTGCCGCCGTCGGCTCATCAAACAGCAGCACGGCCGGTTCCATCATCAGGGCGCGGGCAATGGCCACGCGCTGCTGCTGGCCGCCGGACAGCTCGCCGGGGTAGGCGGCTTCCTTGTGGTCCAGTCGCACCTTCTGCAGCAGGGCGCGGGCCTCGCGCTCGGCCGTGGCGCGGTCGCGGCCGACCACGCGCGTGGGGGCGATGACCAGGTTCTCCAGCACCGACAGATGGGGGAACAGGTTGTACTGCTGGAAGACGAAGCCCACGCGCTTGCGCAGGGCGATCAGCTCGGCCTCGGTGCGCAGCTGGTCCACGCGCGTGCCGGCCACCGAGATGGCGCCGCGCTGGGGACGCAGCAGGCCGGTGATGCAGCGCAGGATGGTGGACTTGCCCGAGCCCGAGGGCCCGATGATGGTCACCGCCTCGCCGCGCCGCACCTGCACGTCGATGCCCTTGAGCACCTGGTTGTCGCCGAAGGACAGGTGCACATCCTGCAGGTGAACCAGGGCAGGCGCCGTGTCTGCGGGGGCATCGGCCGTGGCGAGTTGGGAGAGAAAGGAGTCAGTGGCGTTCATGGCGTCGCTCCAATGCCCGGGTTGCCCGGGCGATGGGATAGCAATAGGCAAAGAAAAGCGCGAGCAGCGTGAAGTACACAAGGATGGTGAAGTCCGTGCGTGCCACGGTGTTGCTGGCGATCTGGGCGGTGTCCACCACGTCGTGCACGCCCACCAGCGAGGCCAGCGAGGTGCTCATGGTGATGCTGGCGTACAGGTTCATCCACGGCGGAAGCATGCGGCGCACGCACTGCGGCAGCACGATGAGGCGGAAGATCTCGCTGCGGCGGAAGGCCAGCGACTGGGCCGCTTCCCACTGCGCGCTGGGAATGGACTGGATGGCGCCCCGGAAGATCTCGGCCACGTTGGCGCTGGTGGGCAGGGCCAGGCCCAGCACCACCTTGACCCAGTCGGGGAACGGGAAGGTCCAGCTCACCAGCTTCAGCTCGAACGGGAACACATAGGTGGTGAAATAGATGAGCACCAGGATGGGCGCATTGCGGAACAGCTGCACATACCAGCGCACGCCGGTGCGCACGGCCGGCGTGGGCGACAGCGACAGGGCGCCCAGCACCAGGCCGACCACGGTGCCGATGGCCACGGCCAGCACGCTGATCTCGATGTTGACCCACAGGCCGCGCAGCAGCGCAGGCAGCCATTTCCACAGGTGCACGAAGGCAGGCGGGGCGCTGTCCGTGGCGGCCCAGTAGGCGCACAGGGCCAGCAGTGCGGCGCCTGCGATCAGCCAGGGGCTGCGCAGCGCGCGCAGCAGGGCGGCGGGCAGCGGACGGGGCGCGGCGCCGGGATTCAGGGTGGCTTCATTGGCCATAGCCGGGCATCCTCAGGTGTTGTTCCAGCCAGCGGCCCGCCAGGCTGACCAGCCAGGTCAGCAGGCCGAACCACAGCAGGATGAGCAGCAGCAGCTCCAGCACGTTGTCGCGCTGCGACCAGATCATGATGGACTCGTAGGTCACGTCGCCCACGGCAATGGCCGAGGCCACGGCCGTCATCTTCACCAGGTCCACCAGGTTGTTGGTCAGCGAGGGCAGGGCAAAGCGCACGGCCAGCGGCAACTGCACGCGCACCAGCAGCTGGCGCTGCGAAAAGCCCAGCGAGCGCGCCGCCTCCAGCGTGGTGGCGGGCACGGCCTCGATGCCGGCGCGCAGCGCCTCGGCATGGAACACGCCCTTGTGCAGCGAGACCACGATCACCACCCAGACAAAGGGCGTGAGCGGGTTGTTGCCCGCACCCCAGTCGCGCAGCTGCTGGGTGATCAGCATGTTGAGCACCAGGAAGGCGCAGTACAGCTGCACCAGCGTGGGCGTGTTGCGCGTGACCTCCACGAAGGCGCGCGCAGGCCGAGCCAGCCAGGCGCGGCCCGAGGTCAGGGCCGCCGCCAGCGCCACGCCGGCCGCCAGGCTGCCGGCAATGGTCAGCAGGGCCAGCTGCACGGTCACGAACATGCCGCGCACAAAGGCCTGGCGCTCGGCCACGTCCAGCACGAAGGCGTAGTTCAGGCCCAGGCCCTTGAGCGCTTGCACGCCCTGGGCAAGCAGGCTGTCGTTCATAGCACGGCCTCCAGGGCAGCCGGCTGCGCATGCGCTTGCGCAGCCGGGTCCTTCAGCGCGGCCACGGCGCGCGCGATGCGGGCCGTGGCCTCGGCCAGTACCTCGTCGCTGGCGGCCGTGGAGATGCGGAAGTACGGGGACAGGCCATAGGCCCCGCCATCCACGGCAGCCACGCCTTCGGACTCCAGCAGCCATTCGGTCAGGTCGGTGTCGCTGGTGATGGGCTGGCCGTCCGGGCGCAGGTGGCCTATCAGCGCGCCGCAGTGCACAAAGGCAAAGAACGATCCGCCCGGCGGCAGCAGGGCCAGGCCCGGCACCTGGGCCAGCGCCCGGGTGACCAGTTGCGCGCGCCGCGCATAGGCGTTGCGGGCCTGCTGCACAAAGCTCTGGTCGGGCGACTGCAGCGCCGCCGTGGCTGCGGCCTGGGCCACGGAATTGGGGCCTGACGAGGCCTGCGACTGGATCACCACCATGGCCTGCACCAGCGCGGCCGGGCCTGCGCCCCAGCCGATGCGCCAGCCGGTCATGGCATAGGTCTTGGAGACGCCGTTGACCAGCAGCGTGCGCTCGCGCAGGTCGGGGGCCACCGCCAGCCAGTGCGCGGGGGCCTGGGGCGTGAACCAGATGTGCTCGTACAGCTCGTCCAGCAACACCAGAACCTGCGGGTGCTGGCGCAGCACCTGGGCCAGGGCGGCCAGTTCCTCGCGGCTGTAGACGGCGCCCGAGGGGTTGCCCGGCGTGTTCAGCACCAGCCAGCGCGTGCGCGGCGTGATGGCGGCCTGCAGCGCGGCCGGCGTGAGCTTGAAGCCCTGCTCGATGCCGCAGTCCACGATGACCGGCGTGCCGTCGTTCACGCGCACGATGTCGGGAAACGAAGGCCAGTACGGCGCGGGCACGATGACCTCGTCACCCGCGTCCAGCGTGGCTGCCAGCGCGTTGTAGATCACCTGCTTGCCGCCGTTGCTGACGATGATCTGCCCGGCGTCGAAGTCCAGCCCGTTCTCGCGCCGGTACTTGGCGCTGATGGCCTGGCGCAGCGCGGCCGTGCCGGGCGTGGGCGTGTACCTGGTCTCGCCACGGGCCAGGGCCGCGATGGCGGCCTGCTTGATGGGCTCGGGCGTGTCGAAATCGGGCTCGCCCGTGGTCAGCGCAATGATGTCGCGACCCTGGCGGGCCAGGGCCGTGGCCCGCGCGCTGGCCGCCGCATTGGGCGAGAGCCTGACGCGCTGCACGCGCTGCGAAAGGGGAAAGGGCGTGGTCATGGCGTGGGGCCTTCCTGGAGTGCGGCGGCTGGCGTTGGAGAGGCATGCGGCAAATCGTGCTGCAAACCGTCCGGCAGGGGCTGCAGCACCTTGCCGGGATTGAGCAGGCCCAGCGGGTCGAAGGCCTGCTTGAGACGCCGCATGAGCTGCAGTTCCACGGCGCTCTTGTAGCGGGGCAGCAGGTCGCGCTTGGTCTGGCCCACGCCGTGCTCGGCGCTGATGGAGCCGCCATGGGCGTGCACGCTGTCGTGCACCACCTCGTGGATGGCGTCCTCCTGGGCAAACAGTTGCGCGGGCGTGCTGTCCGGTGCGTGCGACACGTTGTAGTGCAGGTTGCCGTCGCCCAGGTGCCCGAAGGCCACGGGCCGCACGGCGCCAAAGCGCGCCTGCAGCAGCGCGGCCGTGGCCGCGAGAAAGTCGGGGATGCGCGAGATGGGCACCGACACGTCGTGCTTGATGTTGCCGCCATCGCGCCGCTGGGCCTCGCCCAGGGCCTGGTCGCGCAGCCGCCACAGGGCCTGGCTTTGCTGCAGGCTCTCGGCAATGGCGGCATCAGTGACCAGGCCGTCCTCGAAGGCCTGGCCCACCACGTCCTCGAAGCGCTGGCGCGCATGGGCCTCGCCCTCGCTGTCGGACAGCTCGATCAGCGCATACCAGGGCGCCTTCAGCGCCAGCGCAATCGGCTGCTCGGGCACATGCCGGTCGATCAGGCCCAGGGCCGTGTCCGACATCAGCTCGAACGCCGTCAGGCTGGCGCCGAAGCCCGCACGCGCCTGGCTGAGAAAGGCCACCGCATCGCGTATGCAGCCAAAGGCCAGCAGGGCCGTGTGCTGGGCGCGGGGCAGCGGATGCAGGCGCAGCGTGGCCGCCGTGATGATGCCCAGCGTGCCTTCGCTGCCCACGTACAGGTCGCGCAGCGCATAGCCGGTGTTGTCCTTGCGCAGCCCGCGCAGGCCGTCCCAGATGTCGCCCTCGGCCGTCACCACTTCCAGGCCCAGCACCAGCTCGCGCGCGTTGCCGTAGCGCAGCACCTGGGTGCCGCCCGCGTTGGTGGACAGGTTGCCGCCAATGGTGCAGCTGCCCTCGGAGCCCAGGCTGAGGGGAAACAGCCGGTCCGCATCGCGCGCTGCCTGCTGCACATGGGCCAGCACGGCGCCGGCTTCCACGGTCAGGGTGTCGTTGTCGGTGTCGATGGCGCGCACGCGGTTCAGGCGCGCCAGCGACAGCAGCACGGCGTGGCCCGAGGCGTCGGGCGTGGCGCCGCCCATCAGCCCGGTGTTGCCGCCCTGGGCCACGATGGGCGTGCGGTGGGCGCGGCACAGGCGCACCAGCTGCGCCACCTGGGCCGTGTCGGCGGGCCGTGCCACGGCCAGGGCCTGGCCCGTGAGGCGGCCATGCTGGTCGGTCAGGTAGCCGGCCGCATCGGCACCCGTGAGCACATGGGCATCGCCCAGGGCGTGGCGCAGCGCGGTGATCAGGTCGGCGGGTCCGGTGATGTGGCCGCTGTTGCTGGTGTTGGAGTTGGTGCTCATGCGGGCGCCTTCCTGAACTTGTCGTGCAGCTGGTGCAGCAGCGGCGTGGGCGTCATGCCGTTGCGCTGCTCCACCTCGATCAGCCAGCCCGTGCGGTGCCAGTCCTGCACGATGCGGTCGATGGCCGCCTGCGTGTCGGACTCGCCCTTGCGCAGCCAGATCACCGAGGGCGAGGGAATGATGTCCGCGGGCGAGACGATCTCGTAGTCCTTCCAGTCTGCATTGCTGGCCACGAGTTCGCGCAGCGTGGGGCTGACGTGCACGGCGGCCGCGCAGTTGCCGCCCTTGAGGGCCAGCAGCGACTCGGGCTGGCCCCGGAAGGCCTTGATCTGGGCGCCGTATTGATCGGCCAGCGGCTTGGTGAAATTGCTGCCTTGCGACACGCACACGGGCTTGCCGCGCAGGTCGTCCCACTGGCGCACGCCGCTGCCCTTCTTGGCGATGGCTGCGCCGCCGACTTCCTCGAACGGCGTGGGCACGAAGGACAGGATTTCGCTGCGCTCCTGCGTCCACTGCATGTTGGCGATCAGGATGTCCACCTTGCCCTGCTGCAGGAACTGCACGCGGTTGGACGGCTGGACCTGCACGGTCTCCACCGCCACGCCCAGGCCCTTGGCCACGCCTTCGGACAGCTGAACGTTGTAGCCCACGTGCCTTTGCGTGACGGGGTCGATGGTGCCGAACGGCGGCCCCGAAAGCATCACGCCCACCACGATCTTGCCGCGCTGCTTGATGCGGTCCAGCGTGGCGTCGGCATGGGCTGCCAGGGTTGTGAGGGCCAGCAGGGCTGCCAGTGCGGTGCGAACCGGCTTCATGGCTTGGCTCCCTTGGCGGCGGCAGCCTGGGTTGCCTGCGCTTCGGCCTGCGCTGCCGCATACACCGCGAAGTCGTAGGGCGCGCGGTCGAACTGGCCCTTCAGCGCGCGTTCATGGCGCTCGGCGATCCAGGTGTCGGGCACGCCGCTGGCGCGGGCCACCTTGAGCAGAAAGCCCGTGCGATGCCAGTCCTGGATGGCCTTGTCCACAAAGGCCTGGGTGTCGGCCTCGCCACGGCGCGTCCACACCACGGTGGGCGAGGGAATCAACTGGTCCTGCGTGCCCAGCTCGAAGTCCTTCCACTCGGCGGCATTCGGGCCGGTGAGCTTTTCATAGAGCGCAGGCTGGATATGGACCGACGCCGCGCAGGTGCCGCCCTTGAGCGCCAGCAGCGACTCGGGAATGCCGCGCAGGCCCTTGACCACGGCGCCATAGCTCTCGGCCAGGGGCTTGGCGAAGTTGCTGCCCTGCGACACGCAGGCCACCTTGCCGCGCAGGTCCTCCCAGCGCTTGATGCCGCTGGCCTTGGCCACCAGGGCGCCGCCGCCGATCAGGTCATAGGGCGTGGGCGCGAACGAGAGGATCTCGCTGCGCTCCTGCGTCCACTGGATGTTGGCGATCAGCAGGTCCACCTTGCCGCTTTGCAGGAACTGCACGCGCGTGGAAGCCGTCACGGGAACCGTCTCCAGCGCCACGCCCAGGCGGCGTGCGATGTCGGCGGCCAGCTCGGTCTGGTAGCCGCCGGTCTTGCCGGTGGCGGGGTCCAGCACGCCGAACGGCGGGCTGGCACCGTCGATGCCCACGGACAGCTTGCCGCGTTGCTTGATCTTGTCCAGCGTGGCATCGGCGTGGGCGGCACCGGCGCCCAGCAGCAGGGCCAGGGCGGCGGCAAGGGGGGGAAGAAGGCGAGGCATGCGTGAATCCATCAGGGAACGGAAGGCCCGGCCCCGTCTTGCGGGGCCTGGGCCAGGGTGGTCGAAAAAGGGGGGCGCCGTGGCGGCCGGCGGTCAGCTTGCGGACTTGAACTTCGCCTGCAGCTCGGGCAGCAGCGGGTTGGCCGGCTCTATGCCCACGCGCTTTTCGGCGGCGATCAGCCAGCCCGTGCGGTGCCAGTCCTGCACCACCTTGTCCACGGCGGCGATGGTGTCGGCCTCGCCCTTGCGGGTCCAGACCACGGAGGGCGCGGGCAGCACCTCGGTAGCGATGGGGGCCGAGTACTGCGCCCATTCGGGGTTGCTGCGCAGCAGCGGGTAGATCAGCGTGCTGTCATGCACGGCGGCCACGCAATTGCCGCCCTTGAGCGCCAGCAGCGAGTCCGACGAGCTCTTGTAGCCATGCACCTGGGCGCCGTACTCGCTGGCCAGCGGCTTGGCAAAGCTGCTGCCCTGGGACACGCACACGGGCTTGCCGCGCAGGTCCTCCCATTTGGCGATGCCGCTGCCCTTGCGCACGGCTGCAATGCCGCCCACGCGGTAGAAGGGCGTGGGCGCATAGCCCAGGGTCTCGGCACGGTCGGGGTTCAGCTCCATGGAGGCGATCAGCAGATCCACCTTGCCGGCCTGCAGGAACTGCACGCGCGTGGCGGTCTGCACCTGGACCAGCTCGGCCTCCACGCCCAGGCCCTTGGCCAGGGCGCGCGCCAGCTCGGGGTTCCAGCCCACCAGCTGCTGGGTGGACGGGTCGATGGAGCCGAAGGGCCCGCCATTGACCAGCACGCCAATGGTGACCTTGCCGCGCTGCTTGATCTTGTCCAGCGTGGCATCGGCCCGGGCCTGGGTGCAGGCCAGGGCCAGCGCGGCTGCGATGAAGGTCAGGGTGGCGGAGCCTGGGGCGCGGGGGCTGCGGCGGAAGGTGGGGCTTGTGTGCATGGCGGGAACAGGGCGAACGGAAGGCGGGCAGGCAGGCCAGCAAGGCCAACGAAAGATGCGTACACCTGCATCTTCTGGCCGTCCTTGACGCACGGCAACAAAGCTTTGGGAGCATGTTTATGCGCTTTGCGTCGCTGCATCAGGGTGATCACCAGGGTGATGCATGGCCGAAGCAGGGCGGGTCGGTGGTGTAATCGCGACGGCCGGGGTGATGCGCTCACCGGCACCTCCCAGCGAGCCTTCTTCCATGCACCAAGCCCTAGCGTCCTTCATCGCCCCTCTCGCCTGCGCTGCCCTGCTGTGCGCCAGCCCCCTGGCCCTGGCCGCCAATCCCACCAGCTCGGGCAACTGCGAGGAAAGCTCCACCAACATGTCCGAGGTGCGCGCCTGCCTGCACGAGCAGAACGTGGCCATGGTCAAGGCTGCCTATGCCTCGCTGTCGATCAAGCTCAAGGCGCGCATGCCCCAGGCGTCGGAAGAGCTGGAAGTGGCGCAGAGAAACTGGGTGCAGTACGCGCGCAGCGCCTGCGAGTTTCTGGCCGAATTCAACTCGGCCAGCTTTGCCAAGGACGATGCGCGCACCAACTGCTGGAGCGACTTCGCCCGCGCCCGCACCAAGCAGCTCAAGTCCTGGGAGATGCAGCTGGACAAGAAGCCCTGAGGGCCGGGGACGCCATCTATTGGTAGTTCAGCGTGAAGGTGGCCCTGCCGTTGGCCTGCCCCAGCGTGACTGCCGCAGCGGTCTGCACGTAGCTCGCGGTCAGGGAAATCTTGAATTGGGAAACGCCCTGGGCGATGGTGCCCGCACTCCACTGGTTGGTATTGCCGGGCGCGCTGGAGTCCGGGCCATATGCCAGTGGCACGCCATCCTTCAGTATCTGTATGCCTATTCCGGTGGCAACCGGTTTGCCGCCTGCCGTGGCTTTGTTCAAGCTCAAGATGGTGCTCCGGTTGCCGATGTCGTTGGCATCGGTGAGCGTGACGTGGGGGTGCAGCTTGCTGTTGGGTGCGCCGCCCTTGCAGTCAAGGGTGATGTCGAAACGCTGGGGGACGGACGTGGAGCGGAGGCCCGTGAATCGCAGGATGGGCACGGCGCCCATGGGCACGGATATGGCCGAGTTGGCGACCGTGCAGGAAGGTCCCACCACAACGGTGGTACTACCGGCCACGCTGATGGTCGCCGCAGTGCAACTGGGGGCGCACTGGAATTGCAGATAGGCATTGATTGCAGAGGGAGACAGCATGCCGTTCGAAATATTGCCGATTTTTACCAGTTCGACCCAGACGTCCTGGGTATATGTGCCGGTCAATAGGGTCCAGCCCAATGCTCCCGCATTGTTTTCTGCAGGGACGGTGATGGGCATGGTCTTTCCACTTGGGAAATTGGGGCCGCGCCACGTGGCCCACCAGCGGATTCCAAGGCCGGGGATATTGGTGCTGTAGATGTCGGAGTATCCCGTTGCCTTCACTCCGGATCGTATATTGGCGTGCAGTTGGGCAATCGTTATATTGCCTTCAAAGGCAGCATTGACTGCGGATAGATTCAATGTAGTTGTTGCAGACTTCCATAGCACTGATCCGTTGGTCGCGTTTTCCGGCACCGTGATCTGTGCCGGCAGTGAGATGCTGGATGTGCTGGGGTTGAATATGCCTCCGGCAAGTGCGTTGGTGGTCGTCGCTGCCGCGGCAAGATTGATGAGAAGCACAAGGCATGCACGCAAGAAAGAGGTGGATTTGGAAGAAAAATACATGCTCCTGATTTCCTCAAATGTTGGAAGATGATTTTCGATAAAGATCACGGGAGAGTATTGCTGTTTATCTGGATAATTCAGGATAAATCAGGAATGTCGGGGCGCCGAATTATCAGCGGATGATATCTTTAAAATTCCACACTCTATGCGCAAGATATGGAGTGATGCAATCAGGCTGGTCTGATAATTGGCCGTGATCCAGGCAACGGCCGCCCATGCCCGCCATTCGTCAATGGTCAAGGCCGTATCGCTTGGATCGGATGCCTTGGAGCCCGCAAAGAGAGGCTGCGGCCAGTCAGCGCGCAATTCGGGCTGCGTTCGCGCGTGAGCCAAGGGGCTCAGTTTGCGGGAGATGCTGCTGGGGGAGCCTCGCTGGCGGCTCTCCATAGCGAATCGGCCAGGGCCGTGATCTCCTGGGCCAGGTGCAGCCGCTCGCGCCAGTGGCGCGGGATGGCGCTGGCGCCCCAGGTGGCGCCGGCCAGCTGGCCCGCGATGGCCGCTGTGGTGTCGGCGTCATCGCCCAGGTTGGCGGCCTCCAGCACCGCGCCTTCGAAGCTGTCGTGCCGGGCGCAGCACCACAGCGCCGCTTCCAGGCTGTCCACCACGTAGCCGCTGCCGCGAATCTGTGCGGCCGGCTTGTCGCGATAGTCGCCACGGGCAATCTCCCGCAGGCGCGGGCTGGCGCCGTCTTGCAGAACTCCGCTCAGGTCCAGAACCTGCGACCGGGGCCGTCCCTGCAGTGCCCGGCTCAGCGCCACGGCGAACAGGCGGCAGGCCTGCAGGCATTCGGGTGCGGCGTGGGTAGTGCGTGAGCTGAGTTCGGCCATGCGCTGCACCAGGCCCTCGTCGGGGCCGAAGAACATGGGCACGGGAGCCAGCCGCATCAGGGAGCCGTTGCCGGCCTGGTCCGGGTCGGGCGAGCCGGCCAGCGGATCGCCGGTGAGCAGAAAGCGGTGGATGGCCGCCCTGGTGGCCATGCCGATATCGAAGCAGTTGCCGGTCGAGCTCCAGTAGCCCCATTCGTACCAGTTGGCGTAGCGCGTCATCTGGTCGTGCGGGTCGCAGCCGCTGCGCTGGAGCAGGCTTTCGGCCAGGCACAGGGCCATGGAGGTGTCATCGGTCCACTTGCCGGCGGGCAGCGAGAACGGACCGCCGCCCACCATGTCGGTCAGCGGCGCAAAGCTGCCGCGCGGCTGAAATTCCAGCGTCGTTCCCACGGCGTCGCCGCAGGCCAGGCCCAGCAGCGCACCACGGTATCGGTCCGGCGTGTCCACGGCCATGCCTGTGCTCCCGCTCATGGTTGGTCCGTAGCGGTGCCGCGCAGCCGCGCCCGCACCTGCATGAGGGCAAAGCCCAGCAGGTTCAGTCCCTGCCAGCGCGCGGGGTCGGTGGCGCGCACATCGTCGGCGGCCAGGCCAATGCCCCAGATGGCGTCCACGGGGCTGGCCTCCACCAGAACCCGGTCACCGGTGTTCAGCAGATAGCGGGCCAGGGCCGGGTTCTGGGAGAACTTGGCCTCGTTGGCGCGCACCACGATGCCCATGCGCGCGGCCACCCAGGCCGCTTCATCGAAGCCCTGGATGCCGCGCCCCAGCTTCTTGGCTTCGCCCGGCGTGCGGCAGCGCACGATGGCGGCGTGCGCCGCCTCGTCGCCAAACAGCCGCGCCTTGCCCGCCATCATGAAATGCTCGGCCGTGGGGTAGTGCTGGCCATCGACCTCGAAGCCCGCCTCGAACCACTGGCTCATGCAGGTCTTGCCGATGGAGCCATCGGCCGCAGGCTGGTGGCCCCAGAAGGGCAGGAAGCGCGGGGTGAGACCCTGGGCCATGGCGTGGAGCAGATCCTGGACGGACTGCGGGGGAGGGGGGGTCATGTCGTTCATATCGTCCACGCGCTGCCGTTGTTTTCTTCGTATGGGTTGCGCAGCATAGCCATCACACCACCAGGCAGCCCTGCCGGTCCGACAGGCCGATGGTGGCCTGCATGCCGGCCGTGAACTGCAGGTAGTCGGCCTCCATGCCGTCCGAGAAGATGACGCCATGGTCGGGCATGCGCGAGCGCAGGGTCAACGGCTGGCCGGCGGTGACCTGGCCGTAGACCAGCTCGGCCGTGGAGGAGCGGCTGGGAAAGGGCTCGCGCACGGCGAAGTCCAGGCGTGGCGCATCCCAGGCGAAGGGTTGGTAGTCGAAGTCGGTGGACGCACCGCGCACGGCGCGGGCAATGCCCATCGATCCCGTGACGATGCTCTTGATCCAGGCCGACGAGCCCAGCCCCGTGGCGACGATGAGGCCCGAGGACGACTGGGACTCCTGCCGCTCGCCCAGCGCGATGTCGTACAGGGCCGAGGTATGGCTGCGCGGGCCGATGAACAGATCATTGGCGGCGCGCAGCACCTGGCCGTCTGACAGGCGCGCCTCGGCCAGGGTGACGGCGCGCGTGGGACGGCGGTTGGCGGCCACGTCGCCCAGCAGGGCGGCCAGGTCGGCGGGGGCGAAGGGCAGCAGCAGGCCGTCCCAGCGCGCGGGCTCGGGGTTGACGCCGATGAGCGGCTGGCCGTCCAGGTATTTCATGGTGTTGGCCACCATGCCGTCCTGGCCCAGCGCCACCACGATGTCGTCGGCGCCGAAGACGAAGTTGGGCACCAGGGCGCGGTCCACGATCTGGTAGCGGCCGCGTGCCTCCAGCGCCTGCACCATGGTGTGCAGGGCGGCGGCGTAGGCGGCGCTTTCGCGCAGGTAGTCGCCGAAGTCGGCGCCCAGGTGCTCGATGTAGAAGCGCGCCTGGGACAGCGTGTGGTACTTGGCCACCAGCTCATCGAGCCGCGTGCGCCGCACCACCAGCACGGTCTTGCGTTCATTGGCGTTCACGGCGGCTCCTTGCGGGTTCGGGCTCGGCAACTGCGTTGCCTGCACCGGCGCCCATGAGCGACTGCAGCAGCTCGGGCGAGACGTTGAGCTGGCCGATGCGCTCGGCCTTCTCGGCAATGCCGCCAAAGGCCTGGGCGATGAGCTGGCCTGGCTGCATGCCCACGGCGGCCAGCGATTGCACGATGCGCGGGTCGGCCTTTTCCAGGGCCTGCATGACGGCGCCCACGCGGTAGGCCTCGGCCTCGGCCAGGGTGCGGCTGTTGGCGGCCTGGCCTTCGACGAAGTCGCGGCGGCTGGTCTCCAGCGCCACGTCGGCGGACATCTGTTCGGCCCGCAGCTCGTTTTCCTTGCGCATCTGGGCGGCCTTGGCTTCCAGCTGGGCCTCGCGTATCTGGCGCTTTTTCTTCTCCACGGCCACATCGGTATCGAGCTCGTTCTGGCGGATGGCGCGCTCGTTTTCCACGGCGGCCATGCGGCGGGCATAGACGGCATCGTCCGCGGCCTTGAGATTGGATTCGCGCGCCTCGGCCTCCAGCGCGCGGGCGATGTCGGGCGTGGGTTTGACGGCCATGACCGAGACGCCCAGGATCTCCAGCCCCAGCGCCTCGATCTCGGGCTGGGCGGCGAGCTCCTGCTGTGCCGTGCGCGCAATGAGTGCCGAGGAGCGCAGCGCCTGCTTGAGTTCCAGCGCCTGCACGGCCTGCTGGATGATGACCTCGGCCTGCATGGTCACGCGGTCGCCCAGGCGCTGCGGGTCTTCGGACATGTATTTCTGGCCGTCGCGCGCCAGGGAGAAGTCCATCAGCGTGGCGGTCTGGCGCGGTGTGCTGATGCGGTAGGTGACCTGGCCCTGCACGGTGACGCTCTGGAAGTCGGCCGTCACCAGCTCCAGCATGAAGTGGCAGTCCTGGCTGCCCACGGGCACGGCGACCAGGGTGGTGGTGGGCGCGTAGTAGAAGAAGGACTGGCCCGCGCCCTCGCGCACCACCTTGCCGGCGCGGAACTGCATGAGGTGGACCGTAGGTTGGGACTTGATGAAACGGATGCCGAACATGGTGTTTCTCCTTTTAAGTTGTTCTGTACAACTCTTGTGGGTTGCATAGTGCAACTTAAAATCCGGCACGTCAAGCACAATCCATCCCATGGCCGAAAAAAACTTTCCATCCCAGCAGGGCGCGCTGGACTTCCCGCGCCCGTTCACCACGGTGGACGTGGTCATCTTCACGGTGGCCGACGATGCCCTGCAGGTGCTGCTGGTGCAGCGCCCCACGGCGGGCAGCGAGCCCTTTCCGGGGCGGTGGGCGCTGCCTGGCGGCTTTGTGGATGTGGGGCAGGACGCAGACCTGCTGGCCTGCGCGCGGCGCAAGCTGCTGGACAAGACGGGCGTGGACAGCCCCTACCTGGAGCAGTTGGGAAGCTGGGGCGGCGCGGCGCGCGACCCGCGCGGCTGGTCGGCCACGCATGTGTATTTCGCGCTGATCCCGGGGCACGACCTGATCCTGGCCAAGGGCGCGAATGCGGCCGATGTGTCGTGGTTCGCCGTCGATGAGCTGCTGGGCGTGCGCGAACCCTCGGCGCTGGCCTTCGACCACGGCGAGATCCTGCACGCTGCGGTGGAGCGGCTGCGCGCCAAGGTGGAGTACACCTCGCTGCCCGCGTTCCTGCTGCCCGAGCCCTTCACGCTGCCGCAGCTGCAACAGGCCTACGAGGTGGTGCTGGGCCGCCCCGTGGACAAGAGCGGCTTTCGCACGCGCATGATGGCCGCCGGCTTCCTGCTCGAGGCCGGCCTGGTGGAAGGGGCCTCGCGCCGGCCCGCCATGGGCTACCGGCTGGCCGACCGCAGCGCGCCCGTGGTGTTCCCTCGCACCTTCAGCCCGCGCGGGTGAGGGCGGCGGCCCGCTGGCTCACTGGCAATACGCGTGGGCCGTGACGTTGGAGCTGACGCCGCAGCCAAAGGTGCAGCTCCATTGGGTGGCACTCAGGCGCATGGTGGTAGCAACAAGTTGATTGATCGCATCACTGGTCTGGCATCCACCCGAAACCACGGATCCGCTGATACATGCCGCAACCACGGTGGCTGTCGGGCCAGAGCATGCGGCGACGTTGGAATAGGTGGTCAAGGATCCCACGCTGCCTGCGGGGCCGGTGGCGCCCGTGGGTCCGGTCGCTCCGGTGCTGCCAGTGGCGCCGGTGTTGCCCGTGGCGCCGGTCGTGCCCGTGGCCCCGGGAGTGCCCGGCGTGCCTTGCGGCCCGGTTGCGCCGGTGGTGCCCGCCGTGCCCTGCAGGCCGGTGGCGCCCGTGGGGCCTGTGGCGCCGGTCGCTCCAGTGGTGCCTGTCGGCCCGGTGGTGCCCGTGGCCCCAGTGGACCCAGTGGCGCCGGTTGGCCCCGTCACGCCGGTGGCTCCGGTACTGCCGGTCACTCCCGTGGCGCCGGTGATGCCCGTTGCTCCCGTGGGTCCTGTAACTCCGGTGGCGCCCGTGGTGCCGGCGCCCGTCACGCCTGTGGCGCCGGTCGCTCCGGTGGCTCCGGCCGGGCCCGTGGCGCCCGTGGCGCCAGTGGCTCCTGTTGCACCCGTGGCACCCACGCCTGTGCCTGCCGCGCACTGCACGAGCTGGCCGGTGGCGCCGTCATGGCAGGTCGGCTGGTTGCCGGGCGTGGTGGAGGGCAGGCCGGGCACATAGACCTGGCCGCTGTCCTGGACCCTGAACCGCTCCTGGCCGCCCTGGTTCTTGATGACGAAGCCGCCGCCCGCCGGTGGGGTGAGCGTGATGTCGGCCGCCATGGCGCCTGCGGCATGCAGGACCAGCAAGGAGGACAGGGCCGGGATGATCCAGGAGGAATGGAGGCTGGTGGGCTTGTTCATGGGGCGCAGTGGTGGGCGCGCGGCGGCATCCTCTCGTCCTCGGGGCTACCTGGCAAGCACGCTGGGTTTGTGGATTTGTTAACGGTGAAACATTAATTCACAATTGCTGCCGCAGTATAGAAGCCGCCTCCACAGCGTGCCCAGTCGTTTTTCAGGGCCCTGTGGCGAATTCACATCGGCGCGCCCAGCAGGCTGCAAAAGCGCTGCATGTCCACATTGCCGCCGCTGAGGATGATGCCCACGCGCCGTCCGCGCAGTTCTTCGCCTTTCTGGCGCGCGGCGGCCAGGCCCAGGCAGCCCGTGGGCTCGGCCACCAGCTTCATGCGCGTGGCGAGGAAGCCCATGGCATCGACGAGTTCTGCATCGCTGGCGGTCAGGATGTCGGTCACGTCGCGCTGGATGATGGGGAAGGTGATGCCGCCCAGGTGCTGGGTCTGGGCGCCGTCGGCAATGGTCTTGGGGGTGTCTATGTGGACGATGCGGCCTGCGCGCAGCGACTGCTGGCCGTCGTTGCCGGCCTCGGGCTCCACGCCGTAGAGCGCGCAGTCGGGGCTGAGCGCGCGCGTGGACAGGGCGGTGCCCGACAGCAGGCCGCCGCCGCCCAGCGGCACGAAGAGGGCGTCCAGCGGGCCGGTTTCCT
Organism: Delftia acidovorans; assembly: GCA_031286585.1. Taxonomy (GTDB): domain Bacteria; phylum Pseudomonadota; class Gammaproteobacteria; order Burkholderiales; family Burkholderiaceae_C; genus Comamonas; species Comamonas acidovorans_A. Next base: position 791,169 of record JAITUC010000038.1, on the reverse strand, counting down.
CGAACAGTTCCTTGGCGGCCGTGCCCTGGCCGGCCAGCACGTCGGCATGGTCGTAGGGCGGGATCAGGGTCAGGCCGTGGCGCTCGGCCAGGTCCCGGCCGATCTGCTCGCGGTCTTCGGTATAGCGGTCGTAGACCACCACCTGGCCGCCATAGCCCTTGGTGGCCGCCACCTTGGCGGCGGGCGCGTCATGCGGCATGACGATGGTGGAAGGGATCTCCAGCAGCCGCGCTGCCAGGGCGATGGCCTGGGCGTGGTTGCCCGATGAAAAGGCCACCACGCCGGCCTTGCGCTGCGCCGGGCTGAAGCGAGACAGGGCGTTGAAGGCGCCGCGGAACTTGAAGGCGCCCATGCGCTGCAGGTTCTCGCACTTGAGAAAGACGCGGGCGCCCAGCGCCTCGTCCAGCGTGCGCGAGGTGAGCACGGGCGTGCGGTGGGCATGGCCCTGGATGCGCTGGGCCGCTGCGGCCACGTCGTCATAGGTGGGAAGGCTTGTCATCGGTTCGTGAGAGAGGGGGTTGCAGATCGGCGGGATGCCGGGAGCTATTTGGCGTAGCTGTAGACCGTGGCGCGCGACACGCCCAGGTGGGCGGCAATGGTCTCCATGGAGCGGCGCACATCGAGCAGGCCGGCGCCCTTGAGTTCGCGGACCAGGGCGCGGCGTTCCTCGGGCTTGAGGGCGCGCGGCGTGGTCGCCAGGCGGGCCGCGAACTGGTCGATGCGGGCACGCACCGTGTCGGCGCCTGCGCCGGCGCCCGTGGGGTCGAGCATTTCGCGCGCGGGGGTGTCGCCGCTGACGGCGGCAAAGCGGTTGAGCATGCCCTGGAAGCCCTGGAACATCGTCAGGTCCACATTCATGCACAGCGCGGCGATGTAGCGGCCCTCGGAGTCGCGGATGCCGATGGACGTGCTCTTGGCCTGGCGGCCATCGGCGAACTGGTTGGGGTAGTTGGCGATGACCTGCTCGTAGCCGGGGTCCAGGATGCGGGCCAGGCCCAGCTCCGTCGCGCCCTGGCCCACTTCGCGGCCCGACAGGTTGTTGTGGATGGCCAGCACCGCATGGGAGGGGTCGAGCAGGTCATGCACCACCACCTCGCAGAACGGGGCAAAGGTCTGGCCCAGGCCTTCGGCGATCTGGGCCAGCTGGTCCAGAAGCTGGCGCTGTTCAGGGGTTCGTTGGGTCATATTGGACATTTTGTTTTGAATTGGACAAAATGTCAAAATCCAGACGACTTCTCTGAGTTTTCCCACCATGTTCGACACCCTTGTAGACCTGCTGCAATCCCAGGGCGCGCGTTTTCGCGTGCTGGAACATCCGGCCGAAGGCCGCTCTGACCTGGTCGCCGAAATCCGGGGCACCGCCCCCGGCCAGGGCGCCAAGGCCATGCTCTGCAAGAGCCGCGACGCGGCCGGTGCGGGCGATCCCCAGCTGTTCCTGGCCGTGCTGCCCGGCGACCGCAAGCTGGATTTCAAGCGCCTGGCCCAGGCCGTGGGCGTGCGCAAGGCCACGCTGGCCTCGCCCGAGGAGGCCCAGGCCGCCACGGGCTGCGTGATGGGGTCGGTGCCGCCGTTCTCCTTCAACCCGCAGGTGCGCCTGGTGGTGGACCCGGCCCTGGTCGAGCGCTTTGGCGAGATCGCCTTCAACGCGGGCCGGCTGGACCGCTCCATCGTGCTGGACTCGGCCGACTATGTGCGCATTGCCCGGCCCGCGCTGCACAGCCTGAGCGGGGATGGCGCCGATTGACTATGGATTGACCGTGGCGCGGGGCTGCGCCCACAATCGTCGGCAACGTCCACATCTCCTTGCCTGACCATATGTCCACCCCTGCGAAGCAGCGCCCTTGCCGGCCCGATGCGGCCGGCTTTGTGCGTGCGGCGCTGGCCGCAGCGATGGCCCAGGTGCAATCGCATCTGGCGGTTTTGGAGAGCGGTGGCAGCGATGCCGAGACTATCCACCAGCTGCGCGTGGCCCTGCGGCGCCTGCGTACCGTGCTGCGCGAATGCGCGGGGCTGGCGCCCGGCATGCGCGCCGAATGGGATGGACCCCTGGCCCAGGCCTTTGCGCAGCTGGGCACGCTGCGCGACGCCGATACGCTGGCCGATGTGGTGCGCCCGCTGCTGCAGGCCGCCCATGCGCCCCTGTGCGACTGGCAGGCGCCGCAGGCCGTGCAGGCGGATGCAGCCGCTGCCGTGCGCGAGCCGCCGTTCCTGCAGGCGCTGGCCGGGATCCAGGCGCTGGCGCAGGCGCCGCAGGCAGAGGCATCGGCCCGTTTGGTCCACCTGTCCGCCGCAGGCACGCGCAAGTACCTGGCACGGCGGCTGGCGCGCCTGCACCGCCAGGTGCTGCGCGATGGCCTGCGCTTCGACCGCCTGCCCCTGCCGCAGCAGCACCGCGTGCGCAAGCGGCTCAAGCGACTGCGCTATCTGGCGGACTTCGCCCGGGAATTCGCCCCCGGCCTGTGGCCTGCCGGCAAAGGGCGGCGTTTTGCGCAGGCGCTGGCACCGGCCCAGGACGCGCTGGGCCTGCACAACGACATGGCCGTGGCGGCCGGGCATTTCCATGCCGAGGCCGCGCGCGACCCGCGCGCCTGGTTCGCCGCCGGCTACCTGCAGGCCAGCCTGGCCACCAGCGCGCGCAGCAGCCGCCGCGCGCTGCGGGCGCTGGCCCGCGTGCCGGGCTTCTGGGCACCGCATCAGCGATAATCCGCCGCTGGCGCGCCGGCGCGGTCCCTGGGCCGTGGCGGTGCGCTGTTGCTGAAGGTGCCCCATGCCGTTCACCGGCCAGGGGTTCAACGGGAAGCAGGTGCGCGATGCCATCGAGGTGGCCGTTCGCAATGCCTGCGCTGCCCCCGCAACGGTCAGCGGAATACAACTCCCCACGCTGGCGCGCTATCCGCAGGTCGCGCGCCGCAAGCCACTGTGTCCTTCTCGGGCATGGGAAGGCGGGGATGCCTGCCGCAGCGCGCACACCCTGAGCGCCGCAGCGTTCCGCAAGCCCGGATACCGGCCTTCTGCATTGCTTTCGGACGCCGCGGGAGTGCGCCTGTCCGGTCCGGCCCCAGCCTGCGCTGCCGTGGCCGGCTCCGGCGTGCGCGCTGTGCGGCGTGGTTCAGACGATAGGCCCCGCGGGTGAGTGGGGCAGCTGGGTTCAACGCATGCGCTTCGCTTCTTCGGCCGCCGATTCATCCGGCCTCCTCTCTGTCCTCCCTCTTCTCTCCAGCCTGCGGCCTGCAGCGGCTGCGGCCCTGCTGGCCAGTTGCGCTGCAGCGGCCAGCGCCGCGCAGGAGCCGGCTTCCGGCCGAACCACGGACTCTGCCGACGATGCGCTGGACGCCGTCTTCGTGACCGCCACCGCGCGGCCCGAGGCGCGCAGCCGCATCGCGGGCACCACGCAGACCATAGCCCGCGAGGCCATCGAGCGCTCCAGCGCACGCTCGGTCACCGACCTGCTGGCCGAGAACGCCGTGGGCTTTCTCAGCGAATGGACGGCGGCCCAGACCTCGATGAACCTGCGCGGCGCCTCCACCGACGGCCAGGGGCGCGACTTCCGCAGCCAGGTGCTGGTGCTGGTCAACGGCCGGCGCGCGGGCACGGCCAACCTGTCCAAGCTCAGCCCCTCGGATGTGGAGCGCATCGAGATCGTGCGCGGCCCGTCCTCGGTGATCTACGGCAGCCAGGCCATGGGCGGGGTGATCAACATCATCATGAAGACCGGCGCTACGGCGCCCGGCACGCGCGCCCAGGTCCAGGCCGGTTCGTGGGACCTGTGGCGCACCGATGCGCAGACGGCCGGCGCCAATGACCGATTCGACTGGTACTTCGGCGTGAGCGCAGGCGGGCGCGGCGACTACGAGTCGGGCGACGGCGGCACGCGCATGGAGAACACGGGCTGGAAGCGGCGCGGCGCCAGCGGCGCCCTGGGCTGGCAGCTGCACGAGCTGCACCGCGTGGAGCTGCAGCTGCGCACGGACGGCATCTACAACGCGGGCTTTCGCGGATCGGGCGCCAACATCTACAGCCGCGACAACCGCAGCAACCGCTCGCTGGACCTGACCTACGAGGGCGCGCTGCCCGGCCAGCGCCTGAGCTGGACGACCCACCTCTACAGCCTGGTCGATACCGATGAGTTCAACTGGGCCTCGCCCGTGATCCGCTCGGGCAACAGTGCCGTGCCCGGCACGGCGCGCGACTACAACCACCGCCAGCTGGACGCCACGGGCCTGCGCTTTCAGCCGCGCCTGCGTGTCAGCCAGACCAATGACCTGCTGATGGGCTTCGACTGGGAGCGCAGCAAGCTGCGCTCCGACCGCCTGCGCGTGGCCATGCCGGGCGGCCCGGCGGGCCAGGTCGCGCCCTACGACAACAACCAGACCGAGCAGGTGCATGCGCTGTACTTCGAGGACGCGCAGACCCTGTTCGACGACCGCCTGACCCTGCGCGCCGGCCTGCGCAAGACCTGGGGCACGACGCGTTTCGACGATACGCCCAACCTCGCCCTGGCCCAGGCCAGCACGCGCGACTACGACAACCACACCTGGTCGGCCGGCGCCACCTGGAAGGCCACGGACCGGCTCACGCTGCGCGCCGCGGCCTCCACGGGGTTCCGCGCGCCCACGGCCACGGAGCTGGCCTCGGACTTCACGGCCGTGGGCGGTGGCCGCACCTTCGGCAACGCCAACCTCAAGCCCGAGACCAGCCGCCAGATCGAGGTCGGCGCCGCGCTGCAGCAGCCGGGCTGGCGCGTGGATGCGGCCCTGTTCCAGAACACCATCAGCGACCGCATCATCACCGTCTCGCGCGGGGCCGCGACCAACACCTCGGACTACGCCAACAACGCGGCCGACATCGTGGCGCGCGGCCTGGAAATGCAGGCCGACATGGACCTGGCTCGGGCGCTGAACCTGACGGGCCACCAGCTCAAGGCCTGGGCTGGCGGCTACTACCACTTCAGCATGCGGGACAAGGGATCGCCAGCCTCGGCCAATACCGACAAGGTGCAGCGCATGTACCGCTACGAGGCCTCGGCCGGCGTGCGCTACGGCCAGGGCAGCGGGCGGCTGCAGGGCGACTGGAGCCTGCAGCTGTCCACGCTGCTGCGCGGTCCCATGTGGTACGACACGGAAGAGGCGCTGCTCATCCCGCAGGGCGAGCCCAGCAGCACCTTCATCCACCGCAAGGGTGCCTTCACCCTCTGGAACCTGCGGGCCGACTACCGCGTGTCGCGCGGCGTCAAGCTGTTCGCAGCCGTCAACAACCTGTTCGACCTGAACCGCCATCCCATCTTCATCGCGCTGGACCGTGCGCCCTGCATCGCCAACCCGGCGTACCAGAACGGCGGCTGCGGAACGTCGATGGCCGGGCGCGAACTCATGGTCGGCCTGCAAGCAGAGTTTTGAGGACCACGGCATGAGGCAATCCAGCACCACGCGCCGCCAGTTGCTGCGCCAGGGCGCGGCGGCGGCCCTGGCCTGCGGCCTGCCCGCGGCATGGGCCGACACCGTCGCTGCAGGCGGTCCGGTGGTGCTGCAGGATGCGCTGGGCCGGCGCGTGGAGATTGCCGCGCCGCCGCAGCGCATCGTCTCCATCTTTGCCTCCAACACCGAGCTGGTGGCCGCGCTGGGCCTGCTGGACCGCGTGGTGGGCGTGGAGGATTTCACGCGCTTTCCGCCCGGCGTGGAGCGCATTCCCAAGGTGGGCGGGAGGCTGGGGTTTTCGGTGGACGCCGTGGTGGCGCGCCAGCCGGACCTGGTCATCGTCACGCCCGCGCGCCAGGCGGCGCACCAGCTGGTCGATCCCATGGAGCGCATCGGCGTGCCGGTGATCGTGCTGCTCAGCCGCTCGCTGGCCGAGGTGATGGACAACCTGCGCCTGGTGGCACGCGCCACGGGCGTGCAGGCGCGCGGCCAGGCGCTGGCCCTGGCGCAGGAGGCGCGGCTGCTGCGCGTGGACCGGCAGGTGGCCGGCCAGCCCCGGCCGCGCGCGCTCATGGTCACGGGCCGGCTGGGCAACGGCATGCTGCTGGCGGCCCGGCCGGGCACCTATACCGGCGAGGCCATGGTGCGCGCGGGCGCCGCGTTCGCGCTGGACGGCCTGGGCACCGTGCCCCAGGTCTCCCCCGAGGCCGTGCTGGCCGCCGACCCCGACGTGCTGCTGTTCGCAGGCACGCAGGAGGCCATGCAGGACCTGATCGGCCAGCGCGGCTGGCGCGACCTGCGCGCCGTGCGCGGCGGCCGGGCCACCACGGTGGCGCGCGCCGAGTTCCTGATTCCCGGGCCGCGCACCTTTGGCGGCGTGGAAAAACTCTCGCGCTGGCTGCACCCTGCGGCCTGGGCCGGGGAGGGCGCATGAATTCCCTTTCACATCCACCCGCGTGGCGGCCCTGGGCCGGTGCGGGCCTGCTGCTGCTGGCCAGCCTGCTGATCGCGGCCTGCGCGGGCCACCAGTGGGCCAGCCCTACCGACTTGCTGGCTGCCCTGGGCGGCGAAGACAGCCTGCGCAGCCGGCTGCTGCTGCAGTGGCGCGTGCCGCGCGTGCTGGCCGCTGCCCTGGTGGGCGCGCTGCTGGGGCTGTCGGGCGCCATCTTCCAGGGCGTGTTCCGCAATCCGCTGGCCGAGCCCTATCTGCTGGGCGCCTCGGGCGGTGCGGCGTTGGGGGCGACTGTCGCCTTGCTGGTTCCGCTGGGCTTGCCCCAGGCCTGGACGCTGCCCGCGCTGGCCTTTGCGGGTGCCTGGGGATCGACCGTGCTGGTGCTGGCCGTCTCGCGCGTGGCCGGTGCCACCGATGCGCCCGGCATGCTGCTGGCCGGCGTGGCGCTGGCGGCCGTGCTGGGCGCCCTGCGCTCGTTCCTGATGCTGGCGCTGTCCGATGAGACCGTGAGCCTGCAGGTGGTGCTCAGCTGGGTGCTGGGTGGCATACAGACGCCGTCCTGGAGCGGACTGGGCCTGCTGGCCGGTGCCTCCCTGGCCTGCGTGGCCGGGGCCATGGCGCTGGCGCGCGGGCTGGACCTGCTGGGCCTGGGGCCGGATGCGGCCCAGGGCTTCGGCCTGGACGTGGCACGCTTCACGCCGCTGGCCGTGCTGGCCGGCTCGCTGGTGGTGGCCGTGGCCGTGGCCTATGGCGGGCTGGTGGCCTTCGTGGGCCTGGCTGCGCCGCACATCGCGCGCTGGATGGCGGGCCCGCTGCACCGCGCGGCCCTGCCGGCGTCTGCGCTCACCGGTGCCATCATCGTCACGCTGGCCGACGCCATTGCGCGCAGCGTGCTGCCGCCGGCCGAGATCCCGCTGGGCCTGGTCACGGCCGTGGCCGGCGGGCCCTTCTTCATCGTGCTGCTGGCGCGCAGGCTGAGGTCCGCATGAACGGTACCATCCCCTGCGCCCCACCGCGCCTGCAGGCCCGGACCCTCACGCTGCGCCACCGTGGCCGCAGCGTGCTGGATGCCGTCTCGCTGCAGCTGCCCGCCTGCGGCGCCGTGGCCCTGGTGGGGCCCAATGGCGCGGGCAAGTCCAGCCTGCTGTCCCTGCTGGCGGGGCTGCAGGCGCCTGCAGCCGGCTGCGTGCTGCTGGACGGGCAAGACATTGCAACCCTGCCCGTGGCCGAGCGCGCACGCCGCGTGGGCTACATGCCCCAGCGCTTTGCGCCGCACTGGGACCTGACGCTGGCCGAGCTCATGCACATGCGGTTGGCGGGCCGGTGGGATGTCGAGGCGGCCATTGCGGGCGCCGGGCTGCAGGATTTCACGCGCAGGCGCTGGTCCACGCTGTCCGGCGGCGAGCAGGCGCGTGCCCTGCTGGCCACCGTGCTGGCCACCGATCCGCCCGTGCTGCTGGCCGACGAGCCCGGCGCCGCGCTGGACGTGCGCCACCGCCTGGCCCTGGTGCAGGCGCTGGCGCAGCGTGGGCGCGAGCGGCTGGTGCTGGTGGTCATGCATGACCTGGATCTGGCGCTGGCGCACTTCGGGCGCGTCATCGTGCTGGACCAGGGGCGCATTGCGCTCGATGGGGCCCCTGCCGAGCTGCTGCATGCGCCGGGGCTGGATGCCGTGTTCGGCGTGGATTTCGAGCGCATCGACGCACCCCCGCAAACCTTGCTGCGCGCGCGGCTGAAACAGGAGAGCTGACCCCATGCGCATCGATCTGGCCGGCTGGACGCGCGACGCCACGCGCGGCGGGCACCGTGAATTCCTGGCACTGTTCGAGCGCGCCGAGCGCCTGGGTTTCCAGGGCGTGTGGTTCAACGAATTCCGCGTACCCGATGCCGCCTGGCCCTATCCCTCGCCCCTGCTGCTGGCCGCCGCCGTGCTGGCGCGCACCGAGCGGCTGCGCGTGGGCACCTCGGTGCTGGTGCTGCCGCTGCACCACCCGCTGATGCTGGCCGAGGAGATTGCCCAGCTGGACCTGCAAAGCGCCGGCCGCATCGACGTGGGCGTGGGCCGGGGCACGGAGCCTGCCGCGCTGCGCGCCCTGCAGATCGATGCGGGCAGCACGCGCGAGCGATTCGAGCAGTCCTGCCGCACCCTGGTGGAGGCGCTGTCCGGCAAGCCCATCTCAGCAGGGCAGGGCCCCTGGCGCTTCGAGGACCGGCCCGCCCTGCCTTCGACCGTGCAGCGCCCCCATCCTCCGATCTATGTGGCCGGCTCCACGGCAGAGACCCTGGGCTTTGCCGTCGATCGGAATCTGCCCCTGCTGCTGAGCCTGGAGCCGCCCGAAGGCACGAAGCTGGCACGCCTGGACGCGGCCGCGCAGGAGCGCGGGCGCCGTGCCGCCGCGCTGCGTGCGCGTTCATCGCTGGCGCGCTATGTCTGCATCGGCGCCGATGAGGCCGCCGTGCAGGCCCAACTGGCCGCGCTGTGGCCGCAGCTCTACCAGCGCCGCGTGTACTTTGCGGGCAAGCGCGGCGTGCCGGCCGACCAGGTGCTGCCCATCGATGTGCCGCGCGTGCTGGCCGAGCAATTCATCCATGGCACGCCCGAGCAGTGCCATGCGCAGATCACCGCCTTGCGCGAGCGCACGGGCATTGGCCAGCTGCGCTGCGTCTTCAACGCCAACGGCCTGTGGAGCGATGCCCAGGCCCTCGCCGGCATGGAACTGTTTGCGCAGGAGGTTCTTCCTTCATTGCGCAGCGCCGTGCCTTTCGCCACCGTCTGACTTCCTCTTTTTTTCTGGAGAACATCCCATGCAAACCGCCAAGATTCCCGCCACCATCGTCACCGGCTTCCTGGGCAGCGGCAAGACCACGCTGCTGCGCCACATCCTGGACAACGCCGATGGCCGGCGCATCGCGGTCATCGTCAACGAGTTCGGCGAGCTGGGCATCGATGGCGAGATCCTCAAGGGCTGCGGCATCGGCTGCGACGACGAGGGCAACGAGCGCGAAGGCGCGCTGTACGAGCTGGCCAACGGCTGCATGTGCTGCACGGTGCAGGAGGAGTTCTTCCCCGTGATGCGCGCGCTGGCCGAGCGCCGCGACCAGATCGACGCCGTGATCATCGAGACCTCGGGCCTGGCCCTGCCCAAGCCCCTGGTCCAGGCCTTCCAGTGGCCCGAGATCGCCAACGTGTTCACCGTGGACGCGGTCGTCACCGTGGTGGACACGCCGGCCGCCGCCAGCGGCCAGTTCGCCGCCAATCCCCAGGCCGTGGACGAACTGCGCCGTGCCGACCCCAACCTGGACCATGAATCTCCGCTGCACGAACTCTTCGAGGACCAGCTGGGCGCAGCCGACCTGGTGGTGCTCAACAAAACCGACCTGGCCGATGCCGAGGCCCTGGCCCGCGTGACCGCCCTGGTGCGCGAGGAACTGCCACCCGAGGTCAAGATCGTGCAATCGTCCCAGGGCCGCCTGCCGCTGGACGTGGTGCTGGGCCTGGCCAGGGCGGCCGAGACCACCATCGACCAGCGCGTGAGCCACCACGACCACGACGAGGACCATGACCACGACGACTTCGACTCCTACGTGATCGACCTGGCCGCCGTGGACCGCGACCGCCTGCTGGCCGCGCTGGAGACGCTGGTGGAGCAGCACAGCATCCTGCGCGTCAAGGGCTTTGCCGAGATCCCGGGCAAGCCCATGCGCTGGCTGCTGCAGGGCGTGGGCCGCCGCTTCGACCACCATTTCGACCGCGCCTGGCGCGAGGGCGAGGCACGCGGCACGCGCCTGGTGTTCATCGGACAAGACCTTGACGAAGCAGCGCTGCGCAAGGGCCTGGAGAATGTGGCCGCCTGACCTTCCGATTCCGCACTGAAACCTGTTCCATGCACCTGCTGTCCACGCGCCCCGGCGGCTTTGTCGAGGACGAGAGCATCGTCACCCGCCTCGACCAGACGCCGGCCGACATCGTCATCCTGAGTTCGGCCGACACCACGCTGGCCCTGCTGTCCTCGGCCGTGGCCGCGCTGGCCGGGGCGTCTGCGGACTTCCCCTCGGTGCGGCTGGCCAATCTGCTGTACCTGCGCCAGCCGGCCTCGCTGGACCTGTATGTGGACGAGGTGCTGCGCCATGCGCGCGTGGTCATCGTGGACCACCTGGGCTCGGAATCGGCCTGGCCCTACGGCATCGAGCAGATCGGCTCGCTGGCGCGCCGCAAGGGGCAGCGCCTGGCCATGTTCTCGGGCGACCTGCAGGAAGACCCGCACCTGCTGGCGCGCAGCACGCTGCCGGCCGCCGCCTGCCGCCAGCTGTGGCAGTACCTGCGCTCGGGCGGCGCGGCCAATGCGCGCGAGTTCCTCAAGGCCACCGTCTACCACGGGCTGGACCGGGGCGATGCGCCGCTGCCGCCGCGCACGCTACCGCAGGCGGCTGTGCACGTTCCCCCCGCGCTGTTCGCTGTCCGCAGCCCTGCGCAGGTCCAGGCCCAGGCCCATGACGTGGCCGGCATCGACGACCTGCGGCGCGCCTGGACGCCGGGCGCGCCCACCGTGGCCCTGGTGTTCTACCGCTCCCACCTGCTGGCGGGCAACACGGCGGCCTTCGACGCCATGGCCCTGTCGCTGCAGCAGCGCGGCATGAACCCGCTGCCCGTGGCGCTGGACTCGCTCAAGGACCCGCTGTGCCTGGCCACGCTGCGCCAGCTGTGCGAAGACCATGCCGTGCAGCTGGTGCTCAACACCACGGCGTTCTCGGCGCTGGAATCGGGCATGGCCCTGGCCGGCGATGCGCCCGTGCTGCAGGTGATAGCCAGCGGCGGCAACCGCGAGGACTGGTGGGCCGACAGCCAGGGCCTGCGCCCGCGCGACATCGCCATGCAGGTGGTGCTGCCCGAGATGGATGGCCGCATCATCACGCGCGCCATCAGCTTCAAGGGCCTGTCCCACCGCTGCGCCTTTACCCAGGCCGACGTGGTGGCCTACCAGCCCGAGCCCGACCGCGTGGACTTCGTGGCCGACCTGGCCTGGCGCTGGTGCCGCCTGCGCAGCCTGCCCGCGCGCGACAAGCGCCTGGCCCTGGTGCTGGCCAACTATCCGGGCAGCGAAGGCCGCATCGGCAGCGGGGTGGGGCTGGATACGCCGGCCTCGGTGATCGCCATCCTGCAGCACCTGGCCGCCGAAGGGCATGAGTTGGGCGACCCCGCGCAACTGCCCGCCGATGGCGATGCGCTGATGCACACCCTGCAGCAGGGCATTGCCAACGACCCGGCCCAGTGGGCGCTGCGCCCGGCCTGGCAAAGCTATGCGCTGGACGAGTACCTGGCGCGCCTGGCCGCTCTGCCGGCCGGCATGGCCGACGCCATCACGGCGCGCTGGGGCGCGCCCGAGGCCGACCCGCTGCTGCGCCAGGGCCGCTTCATGATCGCGGGCCTGCGCCTGGGCCATGTCTTTGTCGGCATACAGCCGGCGCGTGCATTGGGCGGTAAAGGCATGGGCGCGCAGGACTATGCGAGCTACCACGATGCCGAGCTGGTGCCGCCCCACGGCTACCTGGCCTTCTACTTCTGGCTGCGCGACCGCTTTGCCGTGGACGCCATGGTCCATGTGGGCAAGCATGGCAACCTCGAATGGCTGCCGGGCAAGAGCCTGGCGCTGTCGGGCGCGTGTTGGCCCGATGCCATCCTGGGCCCGCTGCCGCACCTGTACCCCTTCATCGTCAACGACCCCGGCGAAGGCGCCCAGGCCAAGCGCCGCAGCCAGGCCGTGATCATCGACCACCTGATGCCGCCGCTGACGCGCGCCGAAAACCACGGCCCGCTGCAGGACCTGGAGCGCCTGGTGGACGAGTACTACGACGCCCTGCTGGTCGATGCGCGGCGCGGCGCGCTGCTGCGCCGCCAGATCCTGGAGGCCGTGCGCCGCCAGCACCTGCACCAGGAACTGGACCTGCCGGCCGAGGTAGCCCAGGACGACGATGCCGTGCTCGAGCGCATAGACGCCTATCTGTGCGAGCTCAAGGAAACCCAGATCCGCGACGGCCTGCATGTCTTCGGTGCCTCGCCTCAAGGGCGCCAGCGCCGCGACACGCTGCTGGCGCTGGCGCGTTTCCCATCGGACGAGGGCCAGGGCCTGCTCCAGGCGCTGGCTGCCGACCTGCTGGACAGCCCCGGGTTCGACCCGCTGCGCATGGAGCCCGCACGCCCCTGGACCGGCGCGCGCCCCGCCGCCCTGCAGGCCGTGAGCGACGAGCCCTGGCGCCATGAGGGCGATACGCGCGAGCGCCTGGAGCTGCTGGCGCAGCGGTTGCTGGAAGGCGAGGCCCCGGCCGGTGACTGGCCGCAGACGCGCGCCGCGCTGGAGCAGGTGCATGCCGTGCTGGCGCCTGCGCTGGACGCCTGTGGCGGCGAGGAACTGCGCCAGCTGCTGCGCGGGCTGCAGGGCCGCTTCGTGCCGCCCGGGCCCAGCGGATCGCCTTCGCGCGGGCGGCCCGACGTGCTGCCCACGGGGCGCAATTTCTACACGCTGGACACGCGTGCCATTCCCACCCAGGCCGCCTGGGAGCTGGGCCAGCAGGCCACGCTCAGGCTGCTGGAGCGCTATCTGCAGGAGCATGGCGAGTACCCGCGCACCCTGGGCCTGTCGGTCTGGGGCACGGCCACCATGCGCACGGGCGGCGACGACATCGCCCAGGCCTTTGCGCTGATCGGGGTGCGCCCCAAATGGGCGCCCGGCAGCCAGCGCGTGGTGGACTTCGAGGTCGTGCCGCGCGTGGGCATGGGCCGGCCGCGCGTGGATGTGACTCTGCGTATCTCGGGCTTTTTCCGCGATGCCTTCCCGGGCGCCGTGCAGATGTTCGACGCGGCCGTGCAGGCCGTGGCCGCGCTCGACGAAGATGCCGAGGACAATCCCATCCGCGCACGCATCCTGGCCGAGGCCGAGCAGCTGCGGGCGCAGGGCATGGACGCCGCGCAGGCCCGCCTGCAGGCCGGCTGGCGCGTGTTCGGCGCGCCGCCCGGCCACTATGGATCGGGCCTGGGCGGGCTGTTCCAGAGCGGTGATTGGCAGGGCGATGCCGACCTGGCCCAGGCCTACCTGGGCTGGAGCCAGCACGCCTACGGCCAGGACGCCGAGGGCGTGCCCGCAGGCGATGCGCTGCGCCGCCGCCTGGGCGAACTCGACGTGGTGGCCCACAACCAGGACAGCCGCGAGCACGACATCCTCGACTCGGGCGATTACTTCCAGTTCCAGGGCGGCATGGCCTCGGTCGTGCGCCACCTGTCGGGCCGCCAGCCCGCGCTCTACCACGGCGACCATGCCAACCCGGCCCAGCCGCGCGTGCGCTCGCTCAAGGAAGAGATTGCGCGCGTGGTGCGCTCGCGCGTCACCAATCCCAAGTGGATGGACGGTGCCAAGCGCCACGGCTACAAGGGCGCCTTCGAGATGGCGGCTACGGTGGACTATCTCTTCGGTTTCGACGCCACCACGCAGCAGGTGGGCGACCACCAGTACGCGCTGGTGGCCGACGCCTATGTGCTGGATGCGGCCACGCGCGAATTTCTCGTGCAGCACAATCCGCAGGCCCTGCGCGACATGCTGGAGCGCCTGCTCGAAGCCATGCAGCGCGGCCTGTGGGAGCAGCCCGGCGACCATCGCCAGCAGCTGGAAGACCTGCTGCTGGAACATGAAAACCACCTCGAAGGATTGCGCGGATGACCGCCTCCCCTGACCTGGGCACCGGCGCACAGCCCGCGCTGCCGCCGCTGTTTCCCTTTGCCGCCATCGCGGGCCAGCCCCTGCTGTGCCAGGCCCTGCTGCTGGCCGCCATCGACCCGCAACTGGGCGGCGTGCTGATCGAGGGGCCGCGCGGCACGGCCAAGTCCACGGCAGCGCGCGCCCTGGCCGAGCTCATCGATGCCGCGCCCTTCGTCACCCTGCCGCTAGGCGCCTCGCTGGAGCATCTGGCCGGCTCGCTGGACCTGGGCCAGGCCATGGCCGGCCATGCGCTCCAATTCGCGCCCGGCCTGCTGGCGCGCGCCCATGGCGGCGTGCTCTATGTGGACGAGATCAACCTGCTGCCCGATGCCCTGGTCGATGTGCTGCTGGATGCCGCCGCCAGCGGCGTCAATGTGGTCGAGCGCGACGGCATCTCGCACCGCCATGCGGCGCGCTTCGTGCTGGTGGGCACCATGAACCCAGAGGAAGGACAGTTGCGCCCGCAGCTGCTGGACCGCCTGGGCCTGTGCGTGCGGCTGGCCAATGTGGAGGACCCGGCCCAGCGCCAGGCCATCGTGCGCGCGCGGCTGCTGTTCGACGCCGACCCGGCCGCCTTCCGCGCCCGCCATGCAGGCGCCCAGGCCGCGCTGGCCGCCCAGCTGCGCAGGGCGCGCGAGCGCCTGCAGCCGGCCGGCGCGCTGCCCTGGTCCGACGCGGTGCTGCAGGCCGCGGGCGCGCTGTGCATTGCCGCCCAGGTGGACGGCCTGCGCGCCGACCTGGTGCTGCTGCGTGCCGCCCGCGCCTGGGCCGCCTGGCTGGGCGATGCCGATGTGGCGCCCGCCCATGTGCAGGCCGTGGCCGAGCTGGTGCTGGTGCACCGCCGCAAGCCGGGGGCGCCGCAGCCGCAGCAGCAATCACCGGAGCAAGCGCCATCGAATCCGCCGCCCCAGTCGCCGCCCCAGGGTCGCCCGTCGGCCGATTCCCCGGCGAATGGCGAGAGCGACAGCCAGCCCTCCGAAGCCGATTGGGGCGCCATGCCGCCCGAACCCGTGGGCCTGCTGCGTGTCGCCGTGCCTTCATTGCTGGCCCGCGAGGCCGCAAAGGCGGGAGCGCCCGCCACAAAAAAAGCCTGAGCCCTCGCGGCCCCGCGCCACAGGCAAGGGATGCGAGGGCGGGCCAGCAGGCGACCGGCCTGGCGCGGCTGGCCCAGGCGCAAGGCGGGCAGGCCGCAGGCAGCTGGGACTGGCCGCGCACGCTGGCCGCACGCGGCGCCCAGGCGCTGGCACCCGAACATCTGCAGCGCCGCCGCGAGCCGCCGCAGGCCACGCGGCTGCATTGCTTCGTGCTCGATTGCTCGGCCTCCATGGCGGGCAGCGGCGCGCTGGCGCGTGCCAAGGGCGTGCTGCTGTCGCTGATGGAAGAGGCCTACCGCCGCCGCGAGCAGGTGGCACTGATCTGCTTTGCGGGCACGCGCGTGGAATTGCGCCTGCCGCCGCGCAAGGCAGCGGCCTGGAATGACGACTGGGTGGCCCCCATCGGCGGTGGCGGCGGCACGCCGCTGCAGGCGGCCGTGGAACAGGCAGGCCAGTTGCTGCAGCGCCATTGCGGCGCGGACGCCTCCTGCCAGGGCTGGCTGTGGCTGCTCACCGACGGCCGCACGCGCGAGCGGCCTGCGCGGCCTGCGGCGGCGCAGGAGACCGCCATCGTGGACTTTGAATCAGGCCGCGTGCGCTTGGGCCGGGCCGCTGCGCTGGCCGCCGCCTGGGACGCACGCCATGTGCGGGCCGACGACTGGGGCTGCAGCGGCCCGCAGGGCGCCGGCTGATCCACCGCGCTGGCCGGTTCAGCGGTCCATCGGTTCAGCGGTTCAGGCCGGCCAGCTCAGTTCGAACCGCGCGCCCCCTTGCGTGCCCGGCAGGCATTGCGCCCTGCCGCCATGGGCCTGGGCAATGGCCTGCACCACGGCCAGGCCCAGTCCGCTGCCTTTGCTGGCTCCCCCGCCGGCGTTTCTTCGGGTACGGGCGTCTTCACCGCGCTGGAAGGCGTCGAAGATGCGCGGCGCCAGGTCGGCGGCCACGCCGGGGCCGCTGTCTTCCACGCGCACGGTGCACAGGCCCTGGCGCACACGCGCGGCCACCAGCAGCGGTCCCGGCTGCGCGTACTGCATGGCGTTCTCCAGCAGGGCCAGCAGGGCCTGGCGTATGCGCACCGGGTCGCAGACCACGGGCTGCTCGTCCAGCTCCAGCGCCAGTTGCAGGCCGGCCTGCTCCAGCGCCGGCCCCACGGCCAGCGCCACCGAGCGGACCTCGCCCGCCAGGCAGGTCTGGCGCAGCTGCAACTGCAGGTGGCCGTTCTCCTGCAGGCCCAGCAGGCGCAGGTCGTCGATGAGGCGGGTCAGCCCCTCGACCTGGGTCATCAGGCTGGCCAGCATGTCCTTGCTGGGCAGGAAGACGCCGTCGGACAGGCCTTGCAGCCGCCCGCTGAGGATGGTCACGGGCGTGCGCAGCTCATGGGCGATGGCCGCGCTCCAGAAGGCGCGCTCCTTCGCCATGCCTTCCAGGCGCCGGGCCAGGCTGTTGAAGTCGTGCACCAGCTGCGCGGCCTCGTGCAGCGCGCTGTCGTCGGTACTGGCCCGTGCCGAGAGGTCTCCCTCGGCCAGCTGGCGCAGGCTGATGGCCACCGAGTCCAGCGAGGGCAGGATGCGCCGCGACAGCCGCGTGGCCACGAAGATGGCAATCAGCATGGCCACCACCAGGGTGAGCAGCACCCAGGCCAGCTCCACGCTGGAGGGCATCCAGCCGTCGGAGACGCTGGCCGGGTGGAAGGTCAGCAGCAGCGCATAGAAGGCGTACGAGCCCAGCACGCACAGCACCACCACGGCCAGCGTGACGGCGGACATGGTCAGCACCACCTGCCTGCGCAGGCCCGCCGCTGCGCTCATGACGGCACTCCCCGGCCTGCAGCCTGTGCAGCGTTCATGGATCAAGCCCCAGCCGGTAGCCCACGCTGCGCACGCTGTCGGGCATGCCGTGCAGGCCCAGGCTTTCCAGCTTCTTGCGCAGCTTGCTGATGTGGCTGTCCACGGTGCGCTCCAGCGTGTGGCCTTCGGGCAGGCAGCCGAGCAGCAGTTCGGCGCGGCTGAACACCCTGCGCGGCGAGCGCACCAGGCTGGCCAGCAGGTTGAATTCGGTCACCGTGAGATCGGGCACATGGGCGGCGCCCTGCACCTGCACGCTGACCTCGCGGCTGTCCAGGTCCACGCGGAAGGGGCCGGCCTGCAGCAGCTGCGTGTCGCGGCGCTGGGACGGGCCCGAGCGGCGCAGCACGGCCTGCACGCGTGCCACCACTTCAGCGGCGTTGAAGGGCTTGCCCACGTAGTCGTCCGCGCCCATGCGCAGGCCGATGAGCTTGTCCACGTCCTGGTTGAGTGCGGTGAGCATGATGACGGGCGTGTCGCCGCGCCGGCGGATTTCGGACAGCACCTGCCAGCCGTCCAGGCGTGGCATCTGCACGTCGAGAAGTACGAGATCGGGTTTCAAATGGTGATGCAGTTCAAGGGCCTGCTGGCCATCGGCGGCATGCACGCTGCGCAGGTCGCTGCGGGCCAGGTAGGCGCACAGGATGTCTGCGATCTCGGGCTCGTCCTCTGCGACGAGGATGAGCGATGTCGATGGCTGGAAAGGCAAGGGCTGGGCAATGATAGGAGCCATTTTGGGTCGCGGCGGGGCCTGTCTTCATCTCCATCGTTCTTCCACATTTCTCGGGCCGAAATGCCATCGAAAGAACGCAAGCTGTTTGTCTGTGCCGCCACCATTGGCCGGCACGCGAAACAAATCCCTGAATATGAAGTCACAGCGGCAATGCCGTATGAGCGGGTGGGAGAGCTGTTAGCTTTGCAGCGGCTCCATGGATGAATGGCCCCGGCGGCAACACGCCGCGGGCCGAAGCCGCACCGGCAGGAGTTTCCTCCATCCCCGTGCCTCCTGGCAATCTGGATCTGCATCCGGATGCCCCTTCAGATGCATCGGCGCCAGGCGCCGTGTTTTTTCCGCAGCGCGCTGAGCGCGCATTGAAAACCAGACCTCGCGTCCATGCCACAGTTCTTCATTCACCGGCCCGTCTTTGCCTGGGTCATCGCGCTGTTCATCGTGCTGCTGGGCGTGCTCGCCATTCCGCAACTGCCGATCTCGCGCTATCCCACGGTGGCGCCGCCCACGGTGAGCCTGTATGCCACCTACCCGGGCGCCACGCCAAAGACGCTCAATGACTCCGTGGTCTCGCTGATCGAGCGCGAGCTGTCCAGCGTCCGCCACCTGCTGTACTTCGAGTCCTCGGTGGACACCTCGGGGTCGGCCGAGATCAAAGCCACCTTCAAGCCCGGCACCAACCCCGAGCTGGCCCAGGTGGACGTGCAAAACCGCATCAAGGCCGTGGAGCCGCGCCTGCCGCAGGCCGTGCGCCAGAACGGCCTACAGGTGGAGTCGGCCACGTCGAGCTTTCTGCTGCTGGTGGGCCTGATCTCGCCGGGCGGCGAGTTCGACGAGCTGGCGCTCAACGACTACATGGCGCGCAATATCGTCGAGGAGCTGCGGCGCATCGAGGGCGTGGGCCGCGTGCAGCTGTTCGGCACCGAGCGCGCCATGCGCGTCTGGGTCGATCCGGCCAGGCTGATCGCCTACGGGCTGTCCATGGGGGACCTGACCCAGGCCATCCAGCAGCAGAACATGCAGATCGCCCCGGGCCGCGTGGGCGATGCGCCCATCGCCCCGGGCCAGCGCGTGACCACGCCGCTCACCGTGCAGGGCCAGCTGACCTCGCCCGAGCAGTTCGCGGCCATCGTGCTGCGCGCCAATGCCGATGGCTCCCGCCTGGTGCTGGGCGATGTGGCGCGCGTGGAGCTGGGCGCGCAGTCCTACGCCTTCTCCAACCGCGAGGACGGCAAGCCCGCCACCAGTGCCGCCGTGCAGCTGTCGCCGGGCGCCAATGCCGTGCGCACGGCCGCCGCCGTGCAAAAGCGCATGGCCGAGCTGGCCTCCATCCTGCCGCAGGGCATGGAGCACACCATCTCGTTCAACACCGCACCCTTCGTCAAGATCTCCATCGAGAAGGTGGTGCAGACCCTGGTCGAGGCCATGGTGCTGGTCTTCCTGGTGATGTACCTGTTCCTGCAGAACCTGCGCTACACGCTGATCCCGGCCATCGTGGCGCCAGTGGCGCTGCTGGGCACCTTTGCCGTGATGCTGGTGGCGGGCTTTTCCATCAACGTGCTGACCATGTTCGGCATGGTGCTGGCCATCGGCATCATCGTGGACGATGCCATCGTGGTGGTGGAGAACGTGGAGCGCCTCATGGCCGAGGAGGGACTGTCCCCGCGCGATGCCACGCTCAAGGCCATGAAGGAGATCACGGGCGCCATCGTCGGCATCACCCTGGTGCTGACGGCGGTGTTCATTCCCATGGCGTTCGCCAGCGGCTCGGTGGGCGTGATCTACCAGCAGTTCACGCTGTCCATGGCCGTGTCCATCCTGTTCTCGGCCTTCCTGGCCCTGAGCCTGACGCCGGCGCTGTGCGCCACCCTGCTCAAGCCGGTGGCTGCGGGCCACCACGAGAAGAAGGGCTTCTTCGGCTGGTTCAACCGCGGCTTCGAGCGGCTGACGAACCGCTACGAGGCCCATGTCACGGGCCTGGTCCGGCGCACGGGCCGCATGATGCTGCTGTTCGCGGCCATCGTGGCCATCCTGGTGTTTGCGCTGCGCCAGCTGCCCTCGGCCTTTCTGCCCGAGGAAGACCAGGGCTACTTCATGGCCTCCATCCAGCTGCCGGCCGATGCCACGGCCGAACGCACGCTGGACATCGTCAAGCGCTATGAGGAGCATGTGGCGCAGCGCCCCGGCATTGCCTCCAGCATCTCGGTGCTGGGCTTCAGCTTCGCGGGCTCGGGCCCGAACGCGGCCATGGCCTTCACTACGCTCAAGGACTGGGACCAGCGCAACGGCGCCACGGCGGGCGAGGAAGTGGCGCTTGCGCAAAAGGCCATGGAGCACGCGCCCGAGGGCGCCATCATGGTGCTGCAGCCCCCGGCCATCGACGAGCTGGGCACCTCCTCGGGCTTCACCATGTACCTGCAGGACCGCACGGGCCAGGGCCATGCCGCGCTCAAGTCGGCCACCGACCAGCTGCTGGCGCTGGCGGCCGACAGCAGCGTGCTGGGCTCGGCCTACCAGGACAGCCTGCCCTCGGGCACCAGCGTGCGCCTGGAGATCGATCGCCACAAGGCGCAGGCCCTGGGCGTGGGCTTCGCGGCCATCAGCGAGACGCTGTCCACCGCCATGGGTTCGCTGTATGTCAACGACTTCCCGAACGCCGGGCGCATGCAGCAGGTCATCGTGCAGGCCGACGCGCCCGCGCGCATGCAGGTCGAGGACGTGCTCAGGCTGAATGTGCGCAATGCCGCAGGCGGCATGGTGCCGCTGGCCGAGTTCGCCACGCCCGTCTGGTCGGAGACGCCGCTGCAGCTGGTGCGCTACCAGGGCTTCCTGGCATCGCGCATCTCGGGCACGCCTGCGCCCGGCACCTCCAGCGGCGCGGCCATGGCCGAGATGGAGCGGCTGGCGGCCCAGCTGCCGCCCGGCTTTGCCGTGGCCTGGACCGGCCAGTCGCTGCAGGAGCGCCAGTCGGCCGCGCAGGCGCCGCTGCTGATGGCCCTGTCCATGCTGGTGGTCTTCCTGGTGCTGGCCGCGCTGTACGAGAGCTGGTCCATCCCGCTGTCGGTGATGCTGGTCGTGCCCCTGGGCCTGCTGGGCGCGGTGGCGGCCGTGCTGCTGCGCGGCATGCCCAACGATGTGTTCTTCAAGGTGGGGCTGATCACCATCATCGGCCTGTCGGCCAAGAACGCCATCCTGATCGTGGAGTTCGCCAAGCAGCTGCGCGAGGAAGGCATGGGCCTGCGCGAGGCCGCCATCAAGGCTGCGCGGCTGCGGCTGCGGCCCATCCTCATGACCTCGCTGGCCTTTGCGCTGGGCGTGGTGCCACTGATGCTGGCATCGGGCGCCAGCGCTGAGACCCAGCACGCCATCGGCACAGGCGTGTTCGGCGGCATGGTCAGCGGCACGGTGCTGGCCGTGTTCTTCGTGCCTGTCTTCTTCGTCTTCGTCCTTGAATGGCAGCGGCACATCGCCGGGCCGCGCGGCAGCGCGCGCCGGCCGCCACCCGCTGCCGACCCCGGAACCTGAACCATGCCTCTCTGGATCGCGCTCAACACCCTGTGCTTTCAGGGCCGCCCGCCGGCACAGTCGTTGAACCCCTGTGCGCCACCGGCGCCAACGAACCCGGCCCGCCAGGCCGGCTCCACCGGCTCCGGGCCGCCAGCGGCGGAGGCCGGCGCCTTCGCACGCGGCGCCGGTGGCGCGCTGGCCGGCACGAACGGCCCATGATTTCTATAATGGCGGTTTCGTTCGCCATTGCAGGAGGTATTCGTCCCATGCGCCATTGATGCCGCCGCTGCCCCAGCGGCCCGCTTTTCCCGACCCTGCCCACCGCACGCGCAATGCATGCAAAGCGGCAAGGAACTGCGTTGGCATCCATGAACTGCGATATGACGAATACCACGATCACGCTCGACGGCGTCTCCTGCGTGCTGCCCGATGGCAGCCCCCTTTTCTCCGATCTTTCCGAAACCCTTGACCACCGCCGCACGGGCCTGGTGGGGCGCAACGGCGTGGGCAAGTCGCGGCTGGCGCGCATCCTGGCCGGGCTGGATGCGCCCTCGCAGGGCCGCTGCCTGCGCCCGGGGCAGGTGCTCTACCTGGCCCAGCGCACGGACTGGCATGACCAGCCTTCGGTGGCGGCGCTGGCCGGGCTGCAGCCCGCGCTGGAGGCGCTGGCGCGCATCGAGGGCGGCAGTTGCGATGCCCGGGACTTCGAACTGCTGGCCGACCGCTGGGATCTGCGCCAGCGCCTGCAGGCCCAGCTGGAGCTGGCGGGCCTGGGCCATCTGCGCGCCGATACGTCGGGCCACGCCCTCAGTGGCGGCGAGGCCATGCGCGTGGCCCTGGCGGGCGCGCTGCTGTCGGGCGCCGACCACCTGGTGCTGGACGAGCCCAGCAACCACCTGGACCGCGAAAGCCGGCAGGCCCTGGCCGCGCAACTGCAGCGCTGGCCCGGCGGCCTGGTCGTGGTCAGCCATGACCGCAGTCTGCTGCAGGGCATGGAACGCATCGTGGAGCTGTCGCCGCAGGGGCTTCGCAGCTACGGCGGCGGCTACGCCTTCTACGCCGAAGCCAAGGCGCGCGAGATGGCCTCGGCGGTGCAACTGCTGGAGCAGCGCAAGCTGGAGCGGCGCCGCGAAACGCAGCAGTTGCGCGAGCAGCAGGAGCGCCAGCAGCGCCGCGAGGCGCGCGGCCGCCGCCAGGGCCAGGAGGCCAACCAGGCGCGCATTCTGCTGGGCCGGCAAAAGGAGCGCAGCGAGGCATCGGCCGGCCGCCTGCGCCGCCAGCAGGCAGACACGCGCGAGGCGCTGGACCAGCGCGTGCGCGAGGCGGCGCGCCAGATCGACCTGCAGGCCGGCATCCGCATGCAGGCGCCGCCACCGGCCGGTGCTCCCTGCGACGTGGTGGCGCTGCTGGACGATGTGCTGCTGCCGTTTTCGGTTTCCACAGGGCCGCGCCTGAACCTGTCTCTGTACGGCGGCCAGCGCCTGGCTGTCGTCGGTCCCAACGGCTGCGGCAAGACGCGCCTGCTCGATGTGCTGTCAGGCCGCCTTGCGCCCCAGGCGGGCGAGGTGCGCCGCATGCAGGCCTGTGCCTACCTGGACCAGCGCCTGTCCCTGCTGCAGCCCGGGCGCACGGTGATGGAGCAGTTGCAGGACGCCTGCCCCGGCACCTCCGTGGATGTGTTGCGCACGCGCCTGGCCTGGCTCGGGCTGGCGGCCCGGCAGGTGGAGCAGCCCGCGGGCCGGCTCAGCGGCGGCGAGCGGCTCAAGGCCGCTCTGGCCTGCGCGCTGCATGCCGAGCCGCCCGCGCCCCTGCTCCTGCTGGACGAGCCCTGCAACCACCTGGACCTGCCATCCCTGCAGGCGCTGGAGGCCATGCTGCGCGGCTACCAGGGCACCCTGGTCGTGGTCTCGCATGACGAGGCGTTTCTGGACGCCATCGCGCTGACCGACCGCTTGCTGTGGTCGCCCCAGGGCTGGCGAATGGAACAAGCCTAGCTGGCCTGCGCTATCAGCGCCTGCAGCGCGCGCACATCGGTCACCAGCAGCGCCTGCCGCCCCTGCTTGCGCAGCAGGCCGCGCCGGGTGAGGGCGCCCAGCTCGCGCGTGACCTGCTCGCGGTTGGTGCTGATCTTGCTGGCCAGCACCGAATGCGAGGGGGCCGGGTCGATGAGGGCGGTGTGCTCGGGCGAAATGCCCGCCTCCCGGGCCAGGCGCAGCAGCTCCATGTGCAGGCGGGTGGGCACGCCCAGGGTGCTCAGTTCCATGACGCGGTCGGTCAGCCGCCGCACCAACCCGGCCAGGCCCTCCATCATGCGCAGGGCGATGGCGGGCTCGCGCGCCAGCAGGGCCAGGAAGTCCTGGCGCGAGAGGCTGGCCAGCAGCGAGGATTCCAGGGTGACCACATCGGTGGAGCGGGCCTGGCCGTCAATGGCCGCCAGGTCGCCGAAGTGCTCCCCGGGCCCGTAGTCGCGGAAGCTGACCTCGCGCCCGCCCGGCGAATAGGTGGTGATGCGCACGCGCCCGCTGACCAGCAAGAACACGTCGCTGCCCGTGGAGCAGCGGCTGAACACGGGCTGGCGGGCCTGCAGCGGGCGCCATTCGCAGTCGGCGGCGATGCGGTCCAGGCTGGCGCTGCCCAGGCCCTCGAACAGGGCGATGCCGCGCAGGGCGAAACTGGAGGGCTGGGTGGGGTGGGCCATGGAACCAATAGCGGGCGTAAGGTACAAAGATTCTGGATCGGCCAGGCCCGGCCTAAGTTCCTTCCAGCTGCCGTTCTTCCGGTCTTCTCCTGTCTTCTTCCGCCGTCGGGCGCATCATTGCTTTCCATGGCCCGTGTCCCTCATCCGGTTCTGCCGGCTCTGCCGTCCCTGCGCAGCCTCCACTGGTCCACCGGCCTGGTGCTGTGGACCTATGCGGCGCTGCACCTGTTCAATCACGCCCTGGGCCTGGTCTCGCTGGGCACGGCCGAGGCCGTGCGCGGGCTGGTCCACGGCGTGTGGCGATCCCTGCCCGGCAGCCTGCTGCTCTACGGCGCGCTGGCCGTGCACATGGGGCTGGCGCTGCAGGCGCTGGCGCGGCGGCGCAGCCTGCGCATGCCGGCGCTGGAGGCCGTGCGGCTGCTGCTGGGACTGGGCCTGCCGCTGCTGCTGGCCCTGCACGTGCCGGCCACGCGGCTGGCGCAGGAGGCCTGGGGCGTGGACCCCTCGTATGCGCGCATCGTGCGTTCTTCCTGGAATCCGTCCGGCATGGCCATCCAGCTGCTGCTGATGACGGCCGCGTGGACCCACGGCTGCATGGGCCTGCACATGGCCCTGCGAGCGCGCGGCTGGTGGCGGCGCTGGCAGCCGCTGCTGCTCACGGCCGCCGTGCTGCTGCCCGTGCTGGCGGCTCTGGGCATCGTCTCCATGGCGCGCGAGATCGCGGCAGCCGGCCTGCCTGCGCCGGCCGGCCCCTCGCCCGAGGCATCGCAGTGGCTGCGCGCGCTGACGGCCGGGCTGCGCCAGGGCTGGCTGGCCTGCCTGGCCGCGCTGCTGGCCGGCCCCTGGCTGTGGCGGCGCATGCGCCTGCGCGGCGCCCGCCAGGTGCTGCTGCACTATCCGGACCGCACCGTGCAGGTGGCCCAGGGCATGAGCGTGCTCGAAGCCAGCCGCGAGCATGGCATTGCCCATTTGTCGCTGTGCGGCGGCAGGGCGCGTTGCTCCACCTGCAGGGTGCGCGTGTCCGGCCCGGCTGCCCACCTGCCCCCGCCGGGGCGGAACGAGCGCCTCACGCTGGAGCGCGTGGGCGCGCCGCAGGACGTGCGGCTGGCTTGCCAGCTGCGGCCCACGGGCGATGTGCAGGTGGCGCCGCTGTTCCGCACTCCCGCAGCCGCCCAGGCCGGGCGCGGTGACGAGCAGCGTGAGGTCCGCGAAGTGCGCGCAGTGGCCATCCTGTTCGTGGACCTGCGCCGCTGGTCGGGACTGGCCGAGCGGCAATGGCCCGTGGACCTGTCCTGGGTGCTGGACCAGTATTTCGAGCGCGTGGGCCAGGCGGTGCATGACAGCGGCGGCATGGCCAACCAGTTCATCGGCGACAGCGTGATGGCCATCTTCGGCCTGGACACCGACCTGGACACGGCCTGCCGCCAGGCCGTGCAGGCCAGCGCCCTCATCGACCGGCGCATGCAGGAATGGTGCCGCACCTTCGAGGCGCAGTTCGGGCAGAGCGTCGATTTCGGCATGGGCCTGCATGCAGGGCGCGCCGCCGTGGGGCGCGTGGGCTTCGAGCACACCACCACCTTCACGGCCGTGGGCGAGGTGGTCAACACGGCCAGCCGCCTGCAGGAATACACCAAGAGCGCCCAGGCGCGGCTGGTGCTGTCGCTGGAGGTGGCGCGCCGCGCGGGCGTGGCCGACGGCCTGGGCGAAGTCCGGCAGGTGCAGGTGCGCGGGCGCTCCGAGCCCTTGCAGGCCCTGCATGTGGCGCGGCCCGGCCTGCAGTGGCCATGAGTGTGGACGGTGGGTGTGGATGGTGGGCGTGACCGGTGAGCGCGAGAGCCGGAGAGTTTGCGCAAAGCTGTGCGTTTAGGCACTGACGCGCCGGCGGGCGAAGACGAGACTGCAGCCATGCAGAACGCAATCACGCGCTGCAGGATTTGACAAAGGATTCGCCATGAAGCACGCAAAGACCCTCCTCGCCATCGTCGCCCTTTCTGCCGCCTCCTGGTCGGGCATGGCCTCGGCCGCACCGGCCGCCACGGTATCTGCAGAAACCTGGTTCGGCGCCGAGCCCGTCGCCTCCGGCCCTGCGCTGTCGCGCGCCGAGGTTCAGGCCGACCTGGCCCTGTGGAACCGCGCCGGCCTCAATGTCTACCGCGAGTCCGATGTGAGCCAATTGGATGCCGACTACCAGAAGCGCCTGGCCCAGTACCAGCGCATGCGCAGCGGCCCCGAGTACCTGGCCGAAGTGCAGCGCCTGGGCGGCTCGGTGAAGGCGGCCGAAGGCCAGGGTTCCGGCCGTGTCCCGGGTTGAGCCGACGATGCGCGCCGCCACGCATTCCGCTGCCCACGCCGCGGCATCGCCCTGGGCCGACTTCGCACCACTGCTGGCCCGGGTGCTGCTGAGCCTGCTGTTCATCTACAGCGGCATCGGCAAGCTGATGGGGCCGGAAGGCACCATGGCCTACATCGCCAAGGCGGGCCTGCCGCTGCCCATGCTGTCGTATGCCATGGCGCTGGTGGTGGAGCTGGGCGTGGCCACTGCCCTGCTGCTGGGCTGGCGCACCCGCGAGGCCGCGGCCGTGATGGCCGTGTTCAGCGTCATGTCGGCGCTGATGTTCCACAACCAGTTCGGCGACAAGGGCCAGCTGGTGCAGTTCCTGAAGAACCTGGCGATCGCCGGAGGATTCGTGCAGCTGATGCTGGCGCCCGTGGCGCGCTGGAGCCTGGACGCGCGGCGCAAGGCTTCGCGTTGAGCATCGCCTGGTGAGGGATCAGACTTTGATTCCCTTTTCGGCCAGGCGTCGGGCATAGGCGGCCAGGATCAGCCGCTCCGAGTGCACCAGGTAGTCATTGAGCGCGGCAGCGGCCTCGGCCGGCTTGCCGTCCTCGAACTGCTGCAGGATGCGCGCATTCATGTCCACATAGGGGGCATGCAGGAAGTGCGGGTCGCGCAGCAGGCCGAAGGCCAGCCGCAGCTCGGCCAGCAGGTGCTCGAACATGGTGTCCAGGCGCTCGCTGTCAGCCAGCTGCACCACGGCCTTGTGGAAACTCATGTTGGCCGTGCCCACGCCCGACCAGTCCTGGGCCTCGCGGTGGCGCTGGGCGGCTTCCACGGCTTCGCGCATCAGGCTGCGCGCCGGGTGCATGGGATAGGCCTGTGCCAGCGCCTGGCACTCCACCATGCGGCGCACGCGGTAGATGTCGATGATGGAGGCGATGCTGGGCGCCGCCACCGACACGCCCTTGTTGGGCTCGTGCACCAGCAGCCCCTCCTTGGTCAGCAGCCGGAAGGCCTCGCGCAGCGTGTTGCGCGAGATCTGCAGGCTTTCGCTGAGTGAAGCCTCCGACAGCTTTTGCCCGGGCTCCCAGGCACCGTCGATGAGCTTGCTGCGCAACTGCTCGGTCACACGGTCGGTCAGGTTGAGGATATCGGTGCTGCGGGTCATGGTGATGGGGGATGCAAGGGTCGAGGGGCAGTGTAGCCAGGGCCGGCACTCCTTCCGGCCTCGCGCGGTGCTCAGTTGTCGTGGTGAAGCCGCGTGAAGGCCTGCAGGGTGCCGTCCACGGCCTTGTCGTCAATGTGGCGGTGCGTGACCAGGCGCAGCAGGCCTGCGCTGCCCGTGCGCACCAGTACGCCGGCTTCTGCCAGGCGTGCTTCCCAAAGGCGCGCTTGCGCCCCGCTGGTGCCCACGCGCACCTGCACGATGTTGGTCTGCGGCGGTTCGGCCGCGCACCATGCCGGGTGGATGGCACGCAGGCCCTGGTGCAGGCGGCGGGCGCGTGCGTGGTCCTCGGCCAGGCGATCGACCATGTGCTCCAGCGCCACCAGGCCCGCCGCCGCGATCACGCCGGCCTGGCGCATGGTGCCGCCCAGCATGCGCCGTATGCCGCGTGCCCGTGTGATGAAGTCGGCCGGGCCCATGAGCACCGAGCCCACGGGAGCCGAAAGGCCTTTGGACAGGCAGACGGTGACCGAGTCCGTGTGCGCGGCGATCTCGCGGCAGGACAGGCCCAGTGCCACGGCGGCATTGAACAGGCGCGCGCCATCGGTGTGCACGGGCACGCCATGGCGGACGGCCAGTGCATGCAGGGCCGCCAGCGATTCGGGCGCCGCCACGCTGCCGCCCCGTGCGTTGTGGGTGTTCTCCACGGCCACGAGGGCGCTGGGGCAGCGCGCGGATGCCGAGGTGTCCAGCGCCGTTTCCAGAGCGGGCAGGGCGATCAGGCCGCCGTCGCCGGGCAGGCTGCGGTAGTGCATGCCGGTCAGGCCTGCGGCTGCGCGCTCAGCGTTCAGCAGATGGCTGCCGGCCTCGGCCAGCACCTCGCCGGGCATGCGGCCATGGGCGAGCACGGCCACGAGGTTGCCCATGGTGCCGCTGGCCACGAACAGGCCTGCGGCCTTGCCAAATCGCTGGGCCGCCGTCTCTTCGAGCGCGCGCACCGTCGGGTCGCCGTCCAGGCCGTCGTCGCCCAGCGGCGCGCAGGCCATGGCTTCGAGCATCTGCGGCGTGGGGCGCGTGACGGTGTCGCTGCGCAGGTCGATGGCGTCGTGGTGATGGTGCAGTGAGGGCATTCAGTCCGCCTTGATGTTGCGTTCCTTGACGACGCGGGCCCAGCGTGCGGCGTCGGTCTCCATCTGGGCGCCGAACTCCGCAGCAGTGCGGGGCGTCAGTTCCAGCCCCAGGGACTGCAGCTTGGCCTGGAGCGCGGGCGTGGCCATGGCGCGGGCCACGGCATCGTGCAGCGCGGTCTGTATGCCGGGGGGCAACCGGGCAGGCGCCAGCAGGCCGAACCAGTGCAGCACGGTGAGGCCGCGCACGCCGCTTTCGGCCATCGTAGGCACCTGGGGCAGGGCCAGCGAGCGCTGGGCACCCGTGGTGGCCAGTGCGCGCAGCGCGCCGCTTTTGATATGGGGGATCACGGTGGGGGCTGAGGAGAACATGCTCTCGGTATGGCCGGCCACCACGTCGGCGACGGCCTGGCCCGAGCCCTTGTAGGGAATGTGGGTGATGAAGGTGTCCGTCTGCTGCTTGAACAGCTCGCCTGCCAGGTGCGTGGCTGTGCCCGTGCCGCCCGAGGCGAAGTTGAGCTGGCCGGGCCGGGCCCGGGCCAGCGCGATGTATTCCTTCACACTCTGTGCCTTGAGCTTGGGGTTGACGGCCAGCACCAGCGGCGATGAGCCGATCAGGGCCACGGGCGTGAAGTCCTTGAGTGCGTCGTAGGGCGTCTTGTAAAGACTGGGGGTGATGGTGTGCGGCATGTCGGCCAGGAGCAGCGTGTAGCCGTCCGGCGCGGCGCGTGCCACCAGCTCGGCGCCCAGCATGGCCGAGGCGCCGGGCTTGTTGTCCACGACCACGGGTTGGCCCAGTTCGCGCGAAAGCTCCGTGCCCAGCGCGCGGGCGATGTTGTCCGAGCCGCCTCCGGCCGTGTAGGGCACGACGATGCGCACGGGCTGTGCTGGCCATTTCTGCGCCAGCGCAAGGCCGGGCAGGGCAGCCGCTGCCAGGATGAGCAGGCGGCGTTGCAGGCCCCGGTGCGAAGCGGGATGTGCAGCAGGATGCAAAGTGGGGTGCGGAAGTGGGTGACGTTCGGCAGGCATGGCGAAAGCTCCTTGGTGCAGCGACAGGAAGAAACGATGGGCCAATCCGCCAGCGGCCTGGCCCGCAAGCCACCCGCCTTCATCAACCGATGAAGCGCCCCGCATTGCCCAGCACGCCCAGGTCGATGAAGCTGGAGCCGACATGGGGCGTCTGGCCGCTGTAGTCGATGACGAAGCCGCCCATGTCCCAGTTGCGGATGCCGGCCAGCGCCGAGCGCAGCCTGGCCTGGCTGGGGTCGCGGCCTGCGCGTTCCAGGCCTTCGGCCAGCACGCGCGTGTTCACATAGGCTTCCAGCGTGCCCAGGGAGAACTCCTGCTGTCCGTGGGCGCGCATGGCGGCCTGGTATTCGCGCACCACCTGCAGCTTGGCCTGGTGCGGCGCGGGAACGACCATGGTCAGGGCAATGCCCCGGGCGTCCTCGCCCAGCGGCTTGAGGCTGTCGTTGGGCAGGGTCACGCTCAGGCCGGTGAGCAGCACGCCTGGCGCGGCCTTGCGCAGGCCGCGCACCAGATCGACCGACACGGTGCCGGCCGTGGCCAGCAGCACGGCCGAGGGGTGGGCTGCGTCCACCTTGTTCAACACATCGGCCAGATTCTTGCCGTCGGTGGCGATGGCCACCTGCACGGCGGGGGCCATCTTCTCGGCCTCCATGGCGCGTGTGGCGTCCTCCAGCATTTCGCGGCCGTAGGCGTTGTCCAGGTAGACGATGCCGATGCCCTTGAGACCCATGCCCGCAAGGCGCTGGACCAGGCGGCGGACCTCGGTGGTGTAGCTGGCGCGCACATGGAAGACGTTGCGCGATCCCTTGCGCAGCGACGAGGCGCCCGTGAAGGGTGCCACATAGGGAACGCCGGCTTCCTCGATCAGCGGGATGACGGCGGCGTTGTTGGGCGTGCCCACGCAGGACAGCAGGGCGAAGGCCGTGCCCTTGGAGAGCATCTGCCGCACGTTGTCGGCCGTGCGCTGGGGCACGTAGCCGTCGTCAACCATCTGCAGCTGCAGCGTGCGGCCCTGGATGCCGCCACGCGCATTGATCTGCGCCATGGCCGCTTCCGTGCCCAGCTTGATGTCGGTGCCGAAGCCGGCCAGCGGGCCGCTCATGGCGGCCGAGCAGCCGATGGTGATGGTCTTGGCGGACAGGCCTGCCTCATCGGCGAAGGCATTGCGCACGAAGGCCGGCGCCAGCGCGGGAACCGCTGCGATGGCTGCAGCACGGGGAAGCAGGGAGACAAGTTGACGGCGTTGCATGGATTCAGAGCTCGGACAAAGGGGAGGGGAGCAGGAAGGTGCCATTCACGCCGACTGCCACGCGTGCGCCGCAGGCCGGAAGGGCGGCCCATTGTAGGAGGCGGCCTCGTCACAGGCGATACCGGGGCAGGGGCATTGTTGTGTTCATGCCTTCTATGGATGTTCTATATCCGATAGTTTTTGACTTCTGAGAAACCCGGGTTTGCTCAATCCTTGGGCAAGGATATGCGGGTTTGTACTATCAGCATGCGCTGATTGTCTTATTCACAATTCGTTTCTGTAAGACAAATTCTTTGTTTTGTTGAACAAAACCAGGTTGGCAGCGCACTCCACGCCACCGGGTTGGGCCTGCGGGGCGGCTTGACGGCTGCCGCGCGCCGGGGTGTGAAGGGGGAATCAACATGCTGAATGACGTCAATCTCTGGCCGCTTATCGGGGTGGCCATCATCGTTGCGGGCTTCGTGCTGCGCTTCAATCCCATGCTGGTCGTGATCGTCACGGCCATCGGCACGGCACTGGCGGCGGGCTTCCCCGTCGACAAGGTGCTGGCCACCATCGGCACGGGCTTCATCAAGACGCGCAACCTGCCGCTGATCATCCTGCTGCCGCTGGCCGTGATCGGCCTGCTGGAGCGCCATGGCCTGCGCCAGCACGCGCAGAACTGGATCAGCTCCATCAAGTCGGCCACTGCGGGCCGCCTGCTCATCGTCTACCTGGCCGCACGCCAGCTGACGGCCGCCGTGGGCCTGACCAGCCTGGGCGGACATCCGCAGATGGTGCGCCCGCTGCTGGCGCCCATGGCCGAAGGTGCGACCCAGTCGCGCTACGGCATCCTGCCCGCCAAGGTGCGCGACAAGCTGCGCGCCTACTCGGCCGCCACGGACAACGTGGGCCTGTTCTTCGGCGAGGACATCTTCGTGGCCTTCGGTGCCATCGTGCTGATGACCACCTTCCTGAAGGAAGCGGGCATCGAGGTCGAGCCCATCCACGTCGCGCTGTGGGGCATTCCCACGGCCATCTGCGCCTTCGTGATCCATGCCTGGCGCCTGCGCCGCCTGGACCACATGCTGGAGCGCGAACTGGCCCAGTACAAGGCCGGTGTCGCTGCCGACGCAGCCAACGCCAACGCCACCCAAGCCAAGGGAGCCTGAAATGACGCTGACCATCCAACACCTGTACTACCTGGTCGGCTTCGTCCTGGCCGTCACGGCCGTGATGACGCTGCGCGATGCCAGCAATCCCAAGCGCTGGTCCAGCGGCCTGTTCTGGGCGCTGTATGCGGCCGTCTTCCTGGTGGGCAATGAACTGCCGCCCGTGGTCGTGGGCGTGATTGCCGTGGCCATGGCGGTGATCGCCGGCTTCGGCGGCGTGGGCAGCGGCCGCCATGCGCCGCGCAGTGATGCCGAATACCTGGCCAGCGCCAGGCGCCTGGGCAACAAGCTGTTCGTACCGGCCCTGGCGATTCCGCTGATCACCATGGTCGGCACGCTGAGCGCCTCGCACCTGGTCCTTGCCGGCAAGCCGCTGCTGGACCCCAAGGCCACCACGCTGGTGAGCCTGGGCGTGGGCTGCGTGCTGGCCCTGGGCCTGGCCTGCTGGCTGACCCGCGAGACGCCCGCCCAGGGCATGCGCGAATCGCGCCGCCTGACCGATGCGCTGGGCTGGGCCCTGGTCCTGCCCCAGATGCTGGGCATGCTGGGCCTGGTGTTCTCGGACGCCGGCGTGGGCAAGGCCGTGGCCTATGTGACCACCACCTATATCAACATGGACATCCGTTTCGTGGCCGTGGCCGTGTACGTGGTCGGCATGGCGCTGTTCACCGTGGTCATGGGCAATGGCTTCGCTGCCTTCCCCGTGATGACGGGCGGCGTGGGCGTGCCCATCCTGATCGGCGTCTACCATGGCGACCCGGCCGTGATGGCGGCCATCGGCATGCTGTCGGGCTACTGCGGCACGCTGCTGACGCCCATGGCGGCCAACTTCAACCTGGTGCCTGCGGCGCTGCTGGAGATCGACAAGAACGCGGTGATCCGCGCCCAGGTGCCCACCGCCCTGGCGCTGCTGACAGCCAATGTGTTCCTGGCCTATTTCCTGATGTTCCGCTGATCCGCAAAGACCGATATGACGACCGAACCCACAAGCTCCCGCATCCTTGTCACCGGCTTCGAGCCCTTCGAGCAGGACCCCGTCAATCCCTCCTGGGAAGTGGCGCGCGCCCTGCACGGCGAACTGATCGCCGGCGCCCGGGTGCATGCGGTACAGCTGCCCTGCGTGTTCGGCGCGTCCATCGCGCAGCTGCACCAGGCCCTGGTGCAGGTGCGTCCCACGCTGGCCATCTGCCTGGGCATGGCCGGCGGGCGCATCGACTTCACGCCTGAACGCGTGGCCATCAACATGGACGATGCGCGCATCCCCGACCATGCGAGCTACCAGCCCGTGGACACGCCCGTGATTCCGGGCGCGCCCGCGGCCTATTTCTCCACGCTGCCCATCAAGGCCGTGGTGCACAACCTGCGCGAGCAGGGCATTCCGGCGTCCGTCTCGAACACGGCGGGCACCTTTGTCTGCAACCATGTCTTTTTCGCACTCATGCACTGGATGGCCCAGGGCCGGGGCGAGCCCGGCATGCGGGGCGGCTTCATCCATGTGCCCGCCCTGCCGGAGCAGGCCGCGCGCCGCCCCGGCATGGCCAGCATGGCCCTGGCCACCCAAGTGGCTGCCCTGCGCGAAACCATACGCACCTCATTGGCCGTGGAGCAGGACCTGAAGGAAAACGCCGGCCAGCTGCATTGATGCCATCGCGGCAATGCACCAAGCCGGTGAGGAGAGAACGATGAAAATGGATTTGAACAGCGACCTGGGCGAGAGCCTGGGCGCATGGCGCATGGGCGACGACCAAGCCATGCTGGATATCGTCAGCAGCGCCAACGTGGCCTGCGGTTTCCATGGCGGCGATCCGGCCGGCATCCTGGAGACGCTCAAGGCGGCCAAGGCGCGCAGCGTCATGGTGGGCGCCCATGTGGCCTATCCCGACCTGATCGGCTTCGGCCGGCGCAACATGGATGTGGCCAGCAGCGATCTGGTGGCCAGCATCATCTACCAGATCGGCGCGCTGCAGGGCCTGGCCCGCGTGGCTGGCACCGAGGTGCGCTATGTCAAGCCGCATGGCGCGCTCTACAACACCATCGCCCAGGACCGGCGCCAGGCCCAGGACGTGATCACGGCCATCCGTGCGATCGACCCGCGCCTGGTGCTGGTGGCGCTGGCCGGCTCGCCCCTGATCGCCTGGGCGCGCGACGCGGGCCTGACCGTGGTCGCCGAGGCCTTCGCCGACCGTGGCTACACACCCGAAGGCGCCCTGGTCTCGCGCCGCGAACGCGGCGCCGTGCTGCATGATGTGGACCAGATCGCCGCCCGCATGCTGTCCCTGGTGCGCGACGGCGTGGTCGAGGCCGTGGACGGCAGCCTGGTGCACATTGCCGCCGATTCCATCTGCGTGCATGGCGACAGCCCTGGCGCCGTGGCCATTGCACGCCACCTGCGCGAACGTTTCGAGCAGGAGGGCGTGCGCATTTCCTCCTTCGTGGGCTGAGGGCACACCATGCGTTTTCTACCCGTCAACCGGCAGGCCCTGATGGTGGAGCTGGCCGATCTGGATGAAACCCTGGCCCTGCTGGGCTCGCTGCAGCGCGAGCCCATCGATGGCGTGCAGGAGCTGGTGCCGGCCGCGCGCACCGTGCTCGTGCAGTTCGCGCCCGCCAGGCTGGGCGTGGCCGAGCTGGTGCGCCGCATTGCCGCGCGCGACCTGGGCCAGCGTGCAGAGCGCAGCAATGTGCTGGTCGAGATTCCCGTGCATTACGACGGCGAGGACCTGGCCGATGTGGCGCAGCTGCTGGGCATCACGCCCGAGGAAGTCGTGCGCCGCCATACGGGCAGCGAGTACGCCGTGGCCTTCACGGGCTTCGCGCCCGGCTTTGCCTACCTCAGTGGCGGCGATCCTATCTTCAACGTGCCGCGCCGCACCACGCCGCGCACGCGCGTGCCGGCCGGCTCCGTGGCGCTGGGCGGCACGTTCAGCGCCGTCTATCCCCAGGCCAGCCCGGGCGGCTGGCAACTGATAGGCCGCACCTCGGCCCGCATGTGGGACCTGGCGCGCGAACTGCCCGCGCTGCTGCAGCCCGGCTACCGCGTGCGCTTCGTCGATGCGGCCGGCATGGCCGATGTGGATGACGCGCACGCGCCCGACGTGGCGCAGGCCGTGCCGCATGATGGCAATGCACTGCGCGTCAAGGCGACGGGCCTGATGACGCTGTTCCAGGACCGGGGCCGCCTGGGCCAGGCCGGGCAGGGCGTTTCTGCCTCGGGCGCCATGGACCAGGCGGCATTCAAGGCCGCCAACCGCCTGGTCGGCAATGCCAGCGACCTGGCCGTGCTGGAGACCGTGGGCGGTGGCCTGTCGCTGCAAAGCCGGGGCGAGAACGTGGTGGCCGTCACGGGCGCCGATGCGCCGCTGACCGTGACCACCGGGTCCGGCCAGCGCTGGACAGTGGCCCGCTACCAGGCCGTGGCCCTGGACGACGGCGACCAGCTGACCGTGGGCCAGCCCGTGGCCGGCGCACGCTGCTATGTGGCCGTGCGCGGCGGCTTTGCCGTCGCGCCCGTGCTGGGCAGCGCCTGCACCGATACCCTGGCCAACGTCGGCCCCGCTGCCCTGGCCGTGGGCCAGGTCCTGCCCGTGCGGCCTGCGGACCGCACGGCCGTGGCCGCACCCGAGCTGCCGCCCGAATCCCTGCCCACCACCGGGCAGGACGTGGTGCTGGACGTGGAGCTGGGCCCGCGCACCGACTGGTTCACCGCTGAGGCCGTGGCCCTGCTGGCCGCGCAGCGCTGGCAGGTCACGCCGCAGTCCAACCGCGTGGGCCTGCGCGTGGCGGGCGAGCAGCCTTTGGCGCGCGCCGTCGCGGGCGAGTTGCCCAGCGAAGGCACGCCGCTGGGCGCCATCCAGGTGCCCCCCAGCGGCCAGCCCGTGCTGTTCCTGGCCGACCATCCGCTGACGGGCGGCTATCCCGTCATCGGCTGCGTGGCGCCGCACCACCTCGATCTGGCCGGCCAGATTCCCGTGGGCGCCTGGATCCGCTTCAACCCCATCCGCGCTTTCGAGGAATACACGCCCGGCGCCGGGGAATCGACGAATTGAACGTGGTGGAGCGCCGCAGGGCGCTCCCAGCAACTGAAAGAAGCAGATCATGAAAAAAGTCCTGATTGCCAACCGTGGCGAGATCGCTGTCCGCATCGCCCGCGCCTGCGCCGACTACGGCGTGAAATCCGTGGCCGTCTACGCCGATGCCGACATCGACGCCCTGCACGTGCGCATGGCCGACGAGGCTTATGGCCTTGATGGCGAGCGACCGGCCGACACCTACCTGAATATCGCCAAGCTCATCGCCATCGCGCACAAGAGCGGCGCCGACGCGGTGCATCCCGGCTACGGCTTCCTGTCCGAAAGCGAAGCCTTTGCGCGCGCCGTGCTGGATGCGGGCCTGCGCTGGATCGGCCCCACGCCCGAGACCATCGCCAAGCTGGGCGACAAGGTCGAGGCGCGCAAGATCGCCCTGCAGGTCGGCGCCCCCCTGGTGGCCGGCACGCCCGACCCCGTCAAGGATGCCGGCGAAGTGCTGGCCTTTGCCGAGCAGCATGGCCTGCCCATCATCATCAAGGCCGCTTTCGGCGGCGGCGGGCGCGGCATGAAGATCGCGTGGCGCATGGACGAGGTGGAGGAGCTCTTCCACTCGGCCGTGCGCGAGGCCGTCACCGCCTTCGGCCGCGGCGAATGCTTTGTCGAGCAATTCCTGGACCGCCCCCGCCACATCGAGGCCCAGGTGCTGGCCGACACCCACGGCAACGTGGTCGTGCTGGGCACGCGCGACTGCTCGCTGCAGCGGCGCAACCAGAAGCTGGTGGAAGAGGCCCCGGCGCCCTTCCTCAGCGACGATCAGCGCGCCCGCATCCACAGCTCGGCGCGCGACATCTGCGCGGCGGCCGGCTACGTCAGCGCGGGCACGGTGGAATTCCTGTTGAGCCAGACGGGCGCCATCTCCTTCCTCGAAGTCAACACGCGCCTGCAGGTCGAGCATCCGGTGACCGAGCAGACCACGGGCGTGGACCTGGTGATCGAGCAGCTGCGCGTGGCCGACGGCCTGCCGCTGTCCATCACCGAAACCCCGGTGCCGCTGGGCCACTCCATCGAATTCCGCATCAACGCCGAAGACGTGGGCCGCGGCTTCCTGCCCACGCCCGGCCCCGTGGTGCGGTTCGATCCGCCCTCCGGCCCCGGCGTGCGGCTGGACACGGGCGTGCAGACCGGCTCGGTCGTGCCCGGCAGCTTCGACTCGCTGATGGCCAAGCTCATCGTCAGCGGCGCCACGCGTGAACAGGCCCTGGCCCGCGCACGCCGCGCGCTGGCCGAGTTCCGCATCGAAGGCCTGTCCTCCGTCCTGCCCTTCCACCGCGCCGTCATCGGCCATGCCGACTTCGTGGGCAACGACGGCTTCAAGGTCCACACGCGCTGGATCGAATCCGACTTCGCCGAGCCCCTGGCCGCCGCCGTGCGTGCCGAGCCGCTGCCCGACGCCAGCCTGGTGCGCTGCGCCGTCGAGATCGACGGGCGCCGGGTGTCGCTGGGCCTGCCGGCGGTGCTGCTGCAGGGGCTGGCATCGGCTGGCGGCGGCGCGGCTGCTGCGCCCGCTGCCGAGTCTGCCGTCGATCCTGCTGCGGTCACCTCACCCATTGCAGGCAATCTGCATGCGTGGAAGGTGGCCG
Organism: Delftia acidovorans; assembly: GCA_031286585.1. GTDB lineage: Bacteria > Pseudomonadota > Gammaproteobacteria > Burkholderiales > Burkholderiaceae_C > Comamonas > Comamonas acidovorans_A. The sequence continues at coordinate 753,515 of JAITUC010000038.1, read as the reverse complement.
ATGGCGATACCGTCCAGGAGGGCGATGTGATTGCCGTCATGGAGGCGATGAAGATGGAGATGCAGGTGACTGCGCATCGCAGTGGGGTGGTGGCTTTGGTGGCCGAGGCGGGGAAGGCGCAGGCGCTGGGGGCTGTGATTGCCCGGATTGGCTGAGTTTCCTTGAGCAAGCGGGCTGTCGTCTCCGACCTTTTTTGAAAAGGCGAGGCGACGGCTACCCTTGCACGGAGGACGGGCCAGCAGCCAGGTAGAGCCTGAGCAGCTTCTTCATGGTCTCCCCATTGCCCTCGGCACCGTCCACGCAGGCTTTCCTCATGGCGCTGTCGCTGATGCCGGACCATTCGATCTGGTAGCCGGCATTCAGCGCAATCTGCGACAGCAAGAGCCGCTGCGTTCTTCCGTTGCCTTCGCGGAACGGGTGGATCAGGTTCAGTTCAATCAGGAAACTGGCGCACGCCCGTGCAAACGCTTCGGCAGGCAGCAGGCCGAAGTAGTTCTTGGCCTTGCAGTCTGCAAAAAGCGCATCCAGCCTGCGCCCAATGTCCTAGTGCCTTACAAAGTGGGTGTCGCCCTTGGCGATATCGACCTGCCTGAATTCACCGGCCCAGGGATAGATTTCCTGGAATATCTCTTTGTGGATGGATTGCAGATTCGCTACAGAGAATGCGTCTGGAGGCGTTCTTTGCAGTAGCTCCTGGATGGCGAGAGAGGCCAGGTCCGCCTCTACCTCGTTCAGGTCCTGGGTGTTGGTGATGCCCAGCCTGTTTTTCAGAACGCCGTTGGATTCGCTGTAGGGATCGTCTTCGGCGGAATAACCAGCGATGTAATAGTGGTCATCGCTCATTTGGCTTTGGCCTTGCCCGCAGCCAGAACCTTGCTTTTGGCCCTTGAGAGAATTTCCTGCTTGGCCTGCTCATAGCTGATCAAGCCTTCTTCCCTGCGCTGGAGCAGCTCATGGCCGAGCTCGGAAACCTTGATATTGTCCACGGCCAGAATGGCCACGGCCTGCCTGGCACTCCAGCTTTTCAATGTCTTCGGTTTTTCCATGATGGAACCTCATCCGTGCCTTGAAGCATCGGCCCTTGAACAGGTGCCTGCCCGGAATGATAGAGGTTTTGAAAGAAGAAGAGCGGGAGTGCAGTCCTGCCGAAGGACAGGACTGCTGCATGTGCGGGATGGGGGTCAGGGACCGGGTCCCTGACCCCCATCAGCGAGACTCAGCGCCCACCCTGAAAACTACGCGTGCTGTACAGATCCGTCGGCAGACGCGACAGCAGCGGCAGGCCGGACACCGCATCCACAGGCTGCCGCTCGATGTAGTTGAAGAACACATCGGAATCGAGCACGCCAATGTCCAGGCGGCGCGCATCGGGCACGGCCGCCAGCGTCTTGTAGCCATCGCCGCCCGTGGCATTGAAGCTCAGCACGAACAGCTTGTAGGTGCGCGCCGTGTCCAGCGGCTTCCACGTCTTGCTCGCGTTGTCATACACCTCGATGCCCGATACGCGCTGGCCGGCTGCCGCTGCCGCATTCACGTCGAAGCGCAGGCCGCCCGTGTAGGGGTAGGGGCCGGTCGTGCCGCTGGGGCCGTACACGGCCTGCAGGCCGTCTTCGAGCATGCCCTTGACTTCCGTGCCGGTGATGTCCAGGCGGAACAGCTTGTTGCCGAACGGCAGGACCTGGATGACCTGGGCGGCCGTGGTCTGGCCCAGCAGCGGGATGCGCACGCCGCCGCCGCTTTGCAGGGTGATGTCGGCGCCGCCGTAGTGGCGGTTGGCTTCTTCCAGGTAGGCCTGGGCCACGAGCTGCTGGATGTCGCCGCCGCGCACGCTGACGCTGCCTTCGGCGTTGCAGGCTGCGCTGGACTGGCTGTAGTTCATGGTGCCGACGCCGCCGGGCACGCGGCGCGAGCACAGTTCCTGGGGCACGATGGCGACCTGCTTGAGGTTGAACTGGGCGACCTTGTCCTTGAACGGCTGCAGCACGGCCGTGGCCTTGGAAGAAGGCGTGGTCACGCGCAGCACGCCGGTGGCGGCGGCGCTGGCCCTGAGGGCGGTCTTCTGCGCATCGGTGACAGCCTTGCCGCCGATGGTGAAGCTGTCGCCGATCAGCACATGGGGCGTGCCCGTGCACTGGGTCACGCGGCCGTCGGCGTCGAACTGGACCTTGAGGTCGCCGACCACCTGGGCGTACTCCCAGGCCTGGACCACGCAGACGGGGCTGCCGTTCTTGTCGGTCAGGCGCGTGGGGTAGGCGCCGCCGGGCGTTCCCACGCCCGTGGTGTTGAGCACATCGGGGCCGAGCAGGGTGTGCGAGTCGCCGCCCACGACCACGTCCACGCCGCTGAGCTTGGGCACGATCTGGCGGTCGTACTCATAGCCCACATGGCTCATGACGATGATCTTGTTGATGCCCTTGGCGCGCAGCGCGTCGATTTCGCGCTGGGCCGCCGTGGCCTCGTCCTCGAAGGTGGTGTCGGCATCGGGGCTGGACGATGCCTTGGTCTTGCCCGCAATGGTCAGGCCGATGATGCCGATCTTCTGGCCGCCGCGCTCCACCACGGTGGAGGGGCTCACGTAGCCGGGCGCCTTGGCTGCATTGAGGGCCGAGTTGGCGCCAAAGCGCACGTTGGCGCTGAGCACGGGCGTCTTGCAGCTGCCTGTGCGCAGGCGGTCCAGGAAGGACTTGAGGCCGCTGTCGCCCTTGTCGAACTCGTGGTTGCCCAGCGTGAAGGCGTCGAAGCAGACGGTGTTCATGAGCGCGGCATCGGCCTCGCCGTCGGCGCCTGCGCGGTTGAAGTACAGCGTGCCGGTGAGCGCGTCGCCGGCGTGCAGCTTGAGCACGTTGGGTGATTGGGCGGCCAGTTCCTCGATGGCCTGGGTCACGCGCGGAAAGCCTGCGGCGTCCACGGCCACGGCTTCGGCCTTGCCCGTGCCGGCGTCCAGCTGCAGGGTCTTGCTCTTGGACTCCAGCGTGGAGTGGTGGTCGTTGATGTGCAGGATGCGCAGCTCCAGCGGCTGGCCTGCGGGCGTGTCGTTGCCGGAGCCGCCGCAACCGGCGATCAGGGCGGAGGCAGCCAGGGCCACGGCCAGCGGACGCAGGGCGGGGCGATGGGAGGTCAAGGACATGAACGGGTTCTCTCTGTATCGGTTTGTCACGGCCGCCGATGCTGGCTGGCACGCATGACATGGCGATGAAACAACCTGGGCGCTTGACCTTGACATGATGGCAATCTTTAAAGTGCTCCCATCGAGAAAACAAGGAGTAGGCAATGAATGCATCGTCCGGGGCCGGCATGGCCATCGACCTGCCCGTGCAGGGCATGACCTGCGCCTCCTGCGTGGGCCGCGTGGAGCGCGCGCTCAGGAAGCTGCCGGGCGTGCAGGAAGCCGTGGTCAACCTGGCCACCGAAAAGGCCAGCATCCGCTTCGAGGGCGCGGCCGACCTGCCCGCTGCCATTGCGGCCATCGAGAAGGCCGGCTACGAGGTGCCCCAGTCCAGCGTGGAACTGGAGGTGGAGGGCATGACCTGCGCCTCCTGCGTGGGCCGCGTGGAGCGTGCGCTGAAAAAGGTGGAGGGCGTGCAGTCGGCCAGCGTGAACCTGGCCACCGAACGTGCGCTGGTGACGCTGGCTGGCAGTGAAGATGTGGCGGCCCTGGTGGCGGCCGTGCACAAGGCGGGTTACGAAGCGCGTCCGCTGGGCGGCAACGCGAACTCGGCCGGGGAAGGTGGCGTTGCGCAGCAGCCGGCCGAAGACGGCACGGAGCAGCGCCAGGCGCGCGAGCGGGCCTCGCTCAAGCGCTCGCTGATCGTGGCCACGGTGTTCGCGCTGCCGGTGTTCGTGCTGGAGATGGGCGGCCACATGGTGCCGGCCTTCCACCACTGGGTGGGGCAGGCCATCGGCACGCGCAACAGCTGGTATCTGCAGTGCCTGCTGTCGGCCATCGTGCTGTTCGGGCCGGGCCTGCGGTTCTTTCAGAAAGGCATTCCCGCGCTGCTGCGCGGCGCGCCCGACATGAATTCGCTGGTGGCCGTGGGCACCTCGGCGGCCTTCGCCTATTCGCTGGTGGCCACCTTCGTGCCGCAGTGGCTGCCGGCCGGCACGGTGAATGTGTATTACGAGGCGGCAGCCGTGATCGTGGCGCTGATCCTGCTGGGCCGCTTCATGGAGGCGCGCGCCAAGGGCAATACCTCGGAGGCCATCCGCCGCCTGGTGCGCCTGCAGGCCAAGACAGCGCGCGTGCGCAAGGACGGCAGCGTGCAGGAAGTGGAAATCGCCGCCGTGCGTGCGGGCGACACCATCGAGGTGCGGCCCGGCGAGCGCATTCCCGTCGATGGCGAGGTCATCGAGGGCAGCAGCTTCGTCGATGAATCCATGATCAGCGGCGAGCCCGTGCCCGTCGAGAAAACCCCAGGTGCCGAACTGGTCGGCGGCACGGTGAACCAGAACGGCGCGTTGGCCTTCCGCGCCACCAAGGTGGGTGCGGACACGCTGCTGGCGCAGATCATCCGCATGGTCGAGCAGGCCCAGGGCTCCAAGCTGCCCATACAGGCGCTGGTGGACCAGGTCACCATGTGGTTCGTGCCGGCCGTGATGGCCGTGGCCCTGCTGACCTTCGGCGCCTGGCTGGCCTGGGGGCCGTCGCCCGCACTGAGCTTTGCGCTGGTCAATGCCGTGGCCGTGCTCATCATCGCCTGCCCCTGCGCCATGGGCCTGGCCACGCCCACCTCCATCATGGTCGGCACGGGCCGGGCCGCGCAGATGGGCGTGCTGCTGCGCAAGGGCGAGGCGCTGCAGACCCTCAAGGACGCCCGCGTGGTGGCCGTGGACAAGACCGGCACGCTGACGCGCGGCCGTCCCGAGCTGACCGACCTGGTGCTGGCCCCGGGCTTCGAGGGCGAGCGCAGCCGCGTGCTGGCGCTGGTGGCGGCCGTGGAAGACCGCTCCGAGCATCCGATTGCACGTGCCATCGTCGATGCGGCCAAGGCCGAGGAACTGGCCCTGGGCGCCGTGGACCGCTTCGAGTCCGTGACCGGCTTTGGCGTGCGCGCCCAGGTGGACGGCGTGCGCGTGGAGATCGGCGCGGACCGCTTCATGCGCGAGCTGGGCCTGCAGGTGGACGCGCTGACGGGCGAGGCCGCGCGCCTGGGCGACGAAGGCAAGACGCCGCTGTATGCCGCGGTGGACGGTCGCCTGGCCGCCATGATCGCCGTGGCCGATCCCATCAAGGACAGCACGCCAGCCGCCATTGCCGCCTTGCACGCCCTGGGCCTGAAGGTGGCCATGATCACCGGCGACAACCGCCGCACGGCCGAGGCCATTGCGCGCCAGCTGGGCATCGACGAGGTGGTGGCCGAGGTGCTGCCCGGCGGCAAGGTCGATGCCGTCAAGCGCCTGAAGGCCGAACACGGCACGCTGGCCTATGTGGGAGACGGCATCAACGACGCGCCGGCCCTGGCCGAGGCCGATGTGGGCCTGGCCATAGGCACGGGCACGGACATCGCCATCGAGGCGGCCGACGTGGTGCTGATGTCGGGCGACCTGGGCGGCGTGCCCAATGCGATCGCGCTGTCCAAGGCCACCATGGCCAACATCCGCCAGAACCTGTTCTGGGCCTTTGCCTACAACGTGGCCCTGATCCCCGTGGCCGCCGGGCTGCTGTACCCCGTCAACGGCACGCTGCTGTCGCCCGTGTTCGCGGCCGGGGCCATGGCGCTGTCCAGCGTCTTCGTGCTCAGCAACGCGCTGCGCCTGCGGCGTTTCAGTCCGCCGCTGGCGGTGGGGCGCTGAACGACGAAGGGAGTCAGCCGGGCAGCTTGGGGACTTCGATGAAATCGTCCAGGCTCAGGCCCTTTTCCTTGAGCAAGGCTTCGAGCACGGGCTGCAGGCGGCCCAGGCTTTGCTGCACGGTCTCGCGCACCGTGTCCACCACGACCTGGGTGCTGCGGTCGATCTCCACATTGAGCAGGTCGCCCACGCCCTTGGACTCGAACACGGTCATGCGGCGCGTCTCGGGGATCAGCCAGACCTCGAACCAGCCCGCCCGGCGGTCCACTTCGGACACCGTGAGGCTGGCGCCGTTGATGGCGATGTAGCCCTTGGCGAACACGTAGTGGCGAAAGCCCTCGGGAATGCCGAAGCGGATGCGGTGGTTGGTGTCGCTGGAGGCCACTTCCAGCACGGGCGAGGTGAAGTCCACATGGCCCGACAGCGGGTGGCCGCCGATCTCGGCGCCATCCTTTGCCGCGCGTTCCACATTGACGCGCCCCCCCACGGCATAGCTGCCCAGCGTGGTGATGTTCAGGCTTTGCAGCATCACATCGAAGGTGGCGCGCGTGGGCGAGAGGATCTCGGTCACCGTCAGGCACACGCCGTCGGTGGAGACGCTGGCGCCGATGGCCAGGTCCTGGCAGAAGCCTTCGGGAAAGTCGAGGGTGAAGGTGCGCAGGCCGTTCTGGTCGCGCAGCGCGGCAATGCTTGCCACGGCCTGGATGATGCCGGTGAACACGATGTGCAATTCCTTGGAGCCGCCCGGGCGGCGGCGAAGCGGGTATTTTGCACGTGTGCCGGATATCCATGGTGCCGAGCACCGCCCCAAAACCAGGGACAGCGAGCAAGGGCCGTCCCGCAGCAAGGCTGTCGTCCCCCTCCCGCGAAGCGAGAGAGGGGGAAGGCGCGTAGCGCCTCAGGGGGAGCTTTAGCCACTCCACCATCCGCTGAGAAGTGCGGGGGGGCGCTGCGCCGCATGGACCCAGGCACAGGACGGCCAGGCATCCTGCTGCACGTTCATGCCCGCGTAGATACCGTAGCCGGGTCCGGCCGCGATCTCGCCTTCGGCATGCAGGGTCTCGCCCGCGCGGATGCTGCAGGCCGCACGGATGTCGCCCAGCGCACGCATGCCCCAGTCCACCTCGATGTGGCTGCCGCCTTCCACGTCGGCGCCGGCGTACAGGCCGTGGCCCAGCGTGATCAGGCCGCTGGCGCGGATGCTGCCGCCCGCGCGCAGGCCCTTGCCGCAGTGGATGGCGCCCTGCACCTCGATGTCCTGGCCGGCCTGGGCACCGCCGGCCAGGCGCAGGTCGGCGCCGCAGCGCAGTTCCCAGCCGGCGCGCACGTCTTCGGCGCGCAGTTCCTGCTGCACATCCACGCTCCAGGCGGCCTTGACCAGGCCGCCGGCCTGCAGGGAGCCGCTGCAGAAGATGGCGCCGCCGCTGTGCAGGTCCTGGCCGGCCTCGATGCGGCCGGCGTGGATGCCGGCGCCGGCCTGCAGCGTGCGGCCCACGGCCAGCAGGCCGGGCACGCGCAGCTCGCCATGCACGACGACGCTGCCCGCGAAGACCAGGGCATCGGCCTCCAGGTGATCGACCTCCAGCACGGCGTCGGTGGGGCCGAACTGGTTCATGAGCCAGCGCGCGTCCTCGACGCGGCCATCGCCCACCAGGGCGTCGAGCACGCGCTGGTAGTCGTTGCCGTCATGGCGGTTGCGCACGAACCAGCGAAAGCCCGCCGCGCAGGGGCTTTTGGCGCGCAGAAAGTTTTGGGAGAGTTCCATGTCCATCGTCAGCTCCTGGGTCACAGCGGCTGCGCCATGCGGCGGCGCAGCCGAAAGGGCGAGCAGGCCAGGGAGATGCGGGGCGTGGGCCGGCAGCTCCTGGCATGCGCTTCGCATGCGGGATTCGCTGCGGGGGCCGTGCGGGAAGCTGGGGGTGGACCTCAGGCTTTCCGCACGGCGGCGGAAAGCAGGGCCGTGAAGCCGCACAGGCTGATGAAGGCCGTGGGCACGCCGTGCACGCGCTGCGGCCGCTGCGCGCGCAAGGCGGTGCAGCGGGTCGGGGCGTGGCGAAAGCGGCGTGTATGGACCATGGTCGGAGGGCAGGGAAGCCGCGATTATGCCGCCAGGCCATTTGCGCACGGGGGCATGGGGCCGTGTACAGGACGGGGCTTCGTTGCTTTGGGTAACATCACGGACCCTGCGGGCGCCCGGTGGAGGACCATCGGCGCCCGGTTGCCCTGCTGCGCGGCGATCGGCCCGGCAGGGTCCTCTCGCCAAGAGAAGCCCATGAATTCCAAGACTCCCCCCTCGTTCCTGAGCCGCATCGCCATCGCGATCGGCAGTTTCTTCGCCATCCTCGGCAACGGCCGCCTGGCCGCCGATGTCAACCGCCTGCGCGATGGCGAGCCGCTGGCCGCCGATGCGCCGCCGCCTGCACCGAAGGAGGTGCGCGTGGAGGTGCCCGTGGACCGTATCGTCGAGGTCCGTGTCGAGGTGCCTGTCGAGAAGGTGGTCGAGAAGGTGGTCGAGAAAGTGGTTGAAAAGCGTGTCGAGGTGCCGGTAGAGAGGATCGTCGAAAAGACCATCGTGGAGCCGGCCGCACCCGCTGGCACCGCCGCCCTGCAGCTGCTGGGCCTGCTGCAGCGCGAGGCCCGCTTCGTGGACTTCGTGCAGGAAGACGTGGCCGGCTATGCCGATGCCGAGATCGGCGCCGCCGCGCGCGTGGTGCACGAGGGCTGCCGCAAGGTGCTGCGCGAGCATTTCAGCATCGCCCCCGTGCGCGCCGAGGCCGAAGGCAGCCGCGTCACGCTGGCCGCAGGCTTTGATGCCGCCGCCGTGCGCCTGACCGGCAACGTGGTCGGCCAGGCGCCGTTCACGGGCACGCTGGGCCACCGGGGCTGGCGCGTGGACGATGTCCGCCTGCCCCAGCTCACCGACCGCAAGGCCGCCGCCATCGTGGCCCAGGCCGAGGTGGAGCTGTGAACATGGACCAGACCCGTCAACCCTCCCAGGCGCGCTACAGCATCGGCATCGACCTGGGCACCACGCATTGCGCGCTCTCCTATGTGGACCGCCAGGCCAGCGATGGCGAGAAGGTGGAGCAGGGCGTGCTGGACATTCCCCAGCTCACCGGCCCCTCCAGCGTGGAGGCGCGCCCGCTGCTGCCGTCCTTCCTGTACCTGCCGCATGAAAGCGAACTCACCGCCGCCGACATGGCCCTGCCCTGGGGCGCCAGCCAGGACTTCGTGGTGGGCGAGTTCGCGCGATCGCGCGGCGCGGCCACGCCGATCCGGCTGGTCTCCAGCGCCAAGAGCTGGCTGTGCCATCCGGGCGTGGACCGCCGCTCGCCCCTGCTGCCGGCCGATGCGCCCGAGGAGGTGCACCGCGTCTCTCCGCTGACCGCCTCCATCCGCTACCTGTCGCACCTGCGCTGGGCCTGGGAGCAGGCCCATCCCGAGGCGCCGTTCGACGCCCAGGACGTGACGGTGACCATTCCCGCCTCGTTCGACCCGGCCGCGCGCGAGCTGACGGCCGAGGCCTGCCGCGCGGCGGGCTTCCAGAAGCTCACGCTGCTGGAGGAACCCCAGGCCGCGCTGTACAGCTGGATCCAGGCCAGCGGCGGCCAGTGGCGCAAACAGGTACAAAGCGGCGAAATCATCCTCGTCGTGGACGTGGGCGGCGGCACCACCGACCTGTCGCTGATCGCCGTGCTGGAAAAGGACGGCGGCCTGGAACTGCAGCGCGTGGCCGTGGGCGAGCACATCCTGCTGGGCGGCGACAACATGGACCTGGCCCTGGCCTATGGCGTGGCCCGCAAGCTGGCCCAGGAGGGCAAACAGCTCGACGCCTGGCAGACCCGCGCCCTGGCCCATGGCTGCCGCCAAGCCAAGGAGCAACTGCTGGCCGACGCCGCGCTGCAGTCCGTGCCCGTGGTCGTGCCCAGCCGGGGCAGCAAGCTCATCGGCGGCAGCATCCGCACCGAGGTCACGCGTGACGAGGTGCTGCAGATGCTGGTGGAAGGCTTCTTCCCCCGCGCCGCCGTCTCCGACAAGCCCCAGACCCGCGCCCGCGCCGCGCTGACCCAGCTGGGCCTGCCCTATGCGCAGGATGCGGCCGTCACGCGCCACCTGGCGGCCTTCCTCTCGCGCCAGGCCGGTGCCACCGAGCAGATCGAAGGCCTCAAGGGCACGCAGCCCGAGGGTGCGTCCTTCCTGCATCCCTCGGCCATCCTGTTCAACGGCGGCGTGCTCAAGGCGCCGCAGATCGAGCAGCGCATCCTGGAAGTCGTCAACGGCTGGCTGGCTGGCGAAGGCGCGCAACCCGCGCGCCTGCTGGATGGCGCCAACCTGGACCTGGCCGTGGCGCGCGGTGCCGCCTACTTCGGCCATGTGGCGGCTGCGGGCCGTGGCGTGCGCATCCGCGGCGGCACGGCGCAGAGCTATTACGTGGGCGTGGAAAGCAACATGCCCGCCATCCCCGGCATGGAGCCGCCCATCTCGGCCCTGTGCCTGGCGCCCTTCGGCATGGAAGAAGGCACCGAGGTGGCGCTGGACACACAGGAATTCGGGCTGGTCGTGGGCGAGCCCGTGCGCCTGCGCTTCTTCGGCTCGTCCGTGCGCCGTGCCGACCAGGTCGGCACCGTGCTGGACTTCTGGGGGCCCGAGGAACTGGTCGAACTGCAGGAAATCGAGGCCCACCTGCCCGCCGAAGGCCGTGCCCCCGGCGAGATCGTTCCCGTCACCCTGCATGCACGCGTGACCGACATCGGCACGCTGGAGCTCAACGCCGTGCCCGTGGGTGGCGAAGAGCGCTGGAAGGTGGAGTTCGACGTGCGGGCCGATGTAGCGTAGCCCGACCCGGCGGCAGGCCCGGCCCGGGCCGCGCACCGTGCCCTGTATTGACTGCCGATATGCCTGATACCGCTGTCCCCGCCTCCGCCGCCGCCCTCTCTTCCGGTGCTGACCACATCGTGGGCATCGACCTTGGCACCAGCCACACCGTGGTGGCGCATGTGCCCGTGGGCGGCACGGCGGCCGACATCGCCTTGCTGCCCGTGGCGCAGCGTGTCTCGGCCAGCGAGGTCGCCGCCCAGGTGATGCTGCCCTCGGCGCGCTACCAGGCGGCACCCGGCGAACTGGGCGATGCCTGGCTGCAGCCCTGGACGGCACTGGGCGCGCAAGCGCAAGCGCCCGCCGTCAATGGCCGCTGGGCGCGCGACCTGGGCGCGGCCGTGCCGTCGCGCCTGGTGGCCAGTGCCAAGAGCTGGCTTTCGCACGCGGGCGTGGACCGCACGGCGGCCATCCTGCCCTGGGGCGCGCCCGAAGAAGTGGCCCGGCTGTCTCCGCTGCAGGCCTCGGCCAGCTACCTCGACCATGTCCGGCAGGCCTGGGACCGCACGCACCCCGGCTCGCCGCTGCGGGACCAGCTGGTCGTGCTGACCGTGCCGGCCTCGTTCGACGAAGGTGCGCGTGCACTCACGCTGGAGGCCGCGCGGCTGGCCGGCCTGCCTGCGGTGCAATTGCTGGAGGAGCCCAAGGCCGCCTTCCACGACTGGCTGGTGCTGCAGGGCGGGCAGCTGGCCGCCGAGCTGGCGCACAGCCGGCTGGTGCTGGTGGTGGATGTGGGCGGCGGCACCACCGACCTGACCCTGATCCGCGTGCAGCCCGGTGAAGCTGGAGGCCTGCCTGTGCTGACACGCACGGCCGTGGGCGAGCACCTGATGCTGGGCGGCGACAACATGGACCTGGCGCTGGCCCATCGGCTGGAGCCGCAGTTCGCCCCGCCCGGCGAGCGCCTGCCTGCCGCCCGGTTCGCGCAACTGGTGCAGCGCTGCCGCACGGCCAAGGAGCAGTTGCTGGCCAGCGAGGCGCCCGAGTCCGTCGCCGTGACCCTGCTGGGCGGCGGATCGAAGCTGCTGGCACAGACGCGCACGGCCACGCTGGGCCGCGACGAGGTGCGCGAGGCCGTGGTCGAAGGCTTCATGCCGCTGGCCGGACTGCAGGATCTGCCCACACGGCGCCAGGGCGCCTTGCGCGGCCTGGGGCTTCCCTATCCGGCCGATGCGGCGATCACACGGCACCTGGCGCAGTTCCTCGCGCAGCATGCGGCAGGGGAGCTGCCCGATGCGGTCCTACTCAACGGCGGCGTCTTCCACGCCCATGCACTGGCCGAGCGATTGGTGGCGCAGATGCAGGCCTGGCGCGGCCAGCCGCTGCGCCTGCTGCACAACCCGCATCCCGACTGGGCCGTGGCACGCGGCGCAGCAGCGCATGGCCTGGCCATGCATGTCCAGAGACATCCGTCTGAGGATCTGCCGGAACCGGAAGATGCCCGGACTGTGCCAGCCCCGGTGCCGCGCATCGGCGGTGGCTCGCCGCGCAGCTACTGGCTGGTCCTGCCCGAGAAGGCGGGTGCCGGACCACAGGGCATCTGCCTGCTGCCGCGCGGCACGGAAGAGGGCGTGCGCATCGTGCTCTCCGGCCGGCGCTTCGCGCTGCGACTGGGCCAGGCCGTGCGCTTTTCCCTGGTGGCCAACAGCCTGGCTGCCGCGCCTGCGCAGGCCGGACGCATCGCGGCGCTCGACGGCGAGGGCTGGGTCGAGCTGCCCGCCCTGTCCACCGTGCTGCCTGCGCCCGAGGGCCGGGACAGGGCACAGGTCGAGGTGCAGCTGCAGGCCTGCATGACCGAGGTCGGCACGCTGGAGGTGCGCTGCGTGGCCGCCGACGATGCGCAGCGCCAGTGGCTGCTGCCGTTCAGCGTGCGCGGTGCGCTGGCCGGCGATGCGCAGGACACCGGCCATCGTCCTGCCCGGCAGGGCCGGCTGGCCGACGCCGTGGCCCTGATCGAGCGCATCTTCGGCAGCCAGGCGCAGGAGGTGACGGCCAGGGAGGTCCGCCAGTTGCGCCAGTCGCTGGAGCGATGGCTGGGCCCGCGCGAGGACTGGGATCTGCCGCTGCTGCGCGCACTGTTCGACGCCTTGCTGGGCCGCGCCAGGCGCCGCCGCCGCACGGCCGAGCACGAGCGCGTCTGGCTGAACCTGGCCGGCTGGTGCCTGCGCCCCGGCGTGGGCGCCGAGCTGGACGGCTGGCGCATGCAGCAGGTCTGGCAGCTGCATGGCCAGGGCCTGGGCCATGGCGGCGAGGCGGCCAACCGCACCGAATGGTGGGTCTTCTGGCGCCGCGTGGCCGCGGGGCTGGACGAGGCCCGGCAGATGGAGCTGCTGGAAGAGGTCGCAGGCCATATGCATAAAGCCGTGCAGCAGTCCACGCAGCGCAGCCAGGGGAAATCCGCCCATGGCAGCTACGACGACATGCTGCGCCTGTTCGCCGCCATGGAGGCCGTGCCCTGGCAGTACCGCCAGGAAATGGGCCAGTGGATGCTGCAGCGGCTGAGGCACCCCGGTGAATCCGTGCAGACCTGGTGGGCCATCGGCCGGCTGGCTGCGCGCATGCCGCTGGCGGCCAACGCCCACCGCGTGATGCCGCCCGAGGCTGCGCAGGAGTTCCTGGACGCCACCCTGGCCCAGGACTGGCGCCGCAATGAAACCGCCATGTTCGCCGCCGTGCAGATGGCCCGCATGACGGGTGACCGTGCGCTGGATCTGCCCGATGCCCAGCGCGCCCTGGTGCTGGAGCGGTTGCGCGGCGCCGGTGCACCCCAGCGCTGGATCGACCTGGTGGAACAGGTCCAGCAGATGGACGCCCAGGATGCGAAGCGCAGCTTTGGGGACAGCCTGCCGCCGGGGCTGGTGCTGGTAGGGTGAGGGTGTTTGTTCAAGAAGAAGGCCCCGCAGTGCGGGGCCTTCTTCTTGGGGAGGCACTGCGGTGCAGTGCGTGTGCTTACTGGGTTTTCCAGACGTAGTAGCCCACACCCTCATATTTGAAGAAGGGATACTTGGTGATCACCTGATCCCGCTCTGCAACGTTGATGGTGTAGAAGTGCGCACCAGTCTGCTCGTTGAAGAAGCGGAATATGGGAACTGTTCCATTGACTGCAGTTGTGGCGGCATACCATGCGATGCCTTCATCGATGAAGCTGGGATAGTAGATCTTCACCTGGTTGCGCTCGAAGGCGTCGATGGTGAAGAAATGCGCGCTTGTATTTCTATTGAAGAAGCGGAATACGGGTTCCAGCCCTTGTTGCATTTGGGTGTATGCATAGAAGGCGACGTTCTCATATTGGAACGCCGGATAGGTCGCAATCACCTGATCGCGTTCTCCTGCGCTGGCTGTATAGAAATGCGCACCTGTTTCTCGATTGAAAAAACGGTAGATGGCGGTTCGGGCCTGTCCCGTGCTCGCTTCTGCCGCAAGCCACTTCTGCACATTTGGAAAGAGCAGGTCAAAGCGCCCGTAGATGGAGTTGCCGCCCGCTCTTGAGCAGGTCTGGGTGTCGCCACCGTAAAGTGTGCCTACCAGCAGACCATTCAAGAACAGGCCCGAACCGCTGCTCCCCGGTTGTGTCAGCCCTTGGTCCCAGTTCACGCTGAGGTAGCCGCCATTGATGTATTGGCAGCTCATGGTGCTGTCGCTCGATGCCTCGCAGGCCACGGAGCGGTCATAGGTACCGAAGCTGATCTTCTGCAGGTCGCCGCGCGGGTGGTGTATGCCCACCACCTTGGCGCCGCTGGTCAGGGCCTGGGTGGACCAGCCTGCAAAGACGGCGCCTGCGGGAGCTGCTTCGTTGAGCCGCAGCAAGCTGCCGTCATAGGTGGCAGTGGCGTATAGCAGGGTGGCGCCGCTGCGCAGCGTGCGCGAGGTGGATGACAGCGTGCGGCTGTTGCATGAGGGCGTGCGGTAGAACCAGGAAGTCTCCAGCGTGGAGGCCACGGTCTGGGTGCTGATGCAATGGTTGGCCGTGATGAAGTAGGGTGTGCCGGAGCCTGCCTTGTCGTTGATCAGCGTGCCCGAGCACACATAACCCTGGCCGTTCTTGACGTAGTACATCCGCGCCACCGCATTGCGCTGCGTGCTGTAGTCGTCATAGCAGGTGGAGTCCAGATTGCAGGAGAGGGATTCGTTGAGCTGGGCGGAGAACACGTTCTCCCCCTCCAGCGGCAGCGACAGGTTCTCGTACAAATGCATGACCCGGGGGATGGCCAGACGCAGCGACTCGGTGGAGGTGCCCGGTGGCAGGTCGATCTCCAGCGTCACCTCGTCACCGCCCGTGTCAGGCGTCCACCAGGTGCGGCCTTCGGCAGTGTCATCACCGGCATCCTTGTTGGCCTGCAGCAGTTGCAGCACGCGCTGGCCTGAAATTTCATAGGCACCAGCGCGGTCGCCCTGTGCATAGATGCGCAGCAGGGCGCTGCCGGGCAACTGATCGATTTCCACGCCCAAGCGTATGCCGTAGGCGCCTTCGGAGCGCACGCTGACGGCGGCAGTGAGGCCCCCATCGGCCGAGGCCTTCCATTGCAACTGCCCGCCCAAGGCCTGGGTGCTGGCGGTCTGGGTGCTCAGGCGCTGGGCGCCGACCTGCAGGGCACCGCCCACGGCAGCCGAGGCGGCACGTACGTCCTTCCATGGGCCCAGCTCAACGCGCAGCGGCGTGAGTGCGGCAGCTGCAGCAAAAGACATGCTGCGCGAAGCCAGGAACTCCCGAGGCGTGTCCTGCGGCTGGACACGCGAGTCCACGCTCATGCGGGGTATGAATTGCGTCACCTCGCTGGCCGGCGCCTGCCCCCATGCCAGCCCCAGGCTGCCTGCCAGGGCGAGCACCAGCGCGACGCTGCGCAAACCCCTGCGCGCAGTGGTGTCGAAAAGATCGGTCATGGGCTCCCTCTCAGCGGATTGGTGGATATTGCGAAACCCGGGCATTTTAGGTGTTATGTGCGTGACAGCCCGGTGACGGCACCGCCGTCCGGCGCTTCCTAGAATGGTCGCTGCGCTGCAGCGGCAGCCGGGTGCGGACACTGCGAGCGCCGTGCCTGCCCCACACATCTGCCCCCTGTCATCTACCAAGGATCTGATCCAGCATGAGCCATTCCTACTCCGACACCCAACTTCTGATCGACGGCCAATGGCAGGACGCCGCCAGCGGCAGGAAGATTCCCGTGCGCAACCCGGCCAGCGGCGAAGTCATCGGCCATGTGGCCCATGCCGACGTGGCCGACCTGGACCGTGCGCTGGCCGCAGCGCAACGCGGTTTCGAGGTCTGGCGCAATGTCTCGGCCCATGAGCGCGGCGCCGCCATGCGCCGTGCCGCGGCCCTGCTCAAGGAGCGCGCCGACGAGATCGCCGCGCTCCTGACGCAGGAGCAGGGCAAGCCCGTGGCCGAGGCCAAGGGCGAAATCCTGGCCGGCGTGGGCATCATCGAATGGTTTGCCGACGAGGCGCTGCGCGTGTACGGCCGCATCGTGCCCTCGCGCCGCCCCGAGGTGCAGCAACTGGTGATCAAGGAGCCCGTGGGCCCCGTGGCCGCCTTCACGCCCTGGAACTTCCCCGTCAACCAGATCGTGCGCAAGATCGGCGCGGCGCTGGCCACGGGCTGCTCCTTCCTGTGCAAGGCGCCCGAGGAAACGCCGGCTGCGCCCGCGGCCCTGTTCAAGTGCTTCGTCGATGCCGGCGTGCCGGCCGGCGTGGTGGGCCTGGTGTTCGGTGATCCGGCCCAGATTTCCTCCTACCTGATTGCCCATCCCGTGATCCGCAAGGTCACGTTCACCGGCTCCACCGCCGTGGGCAAGCAGCTGGCGGCGCTGGCCGGCCAGCACATGAAGCGCTCGACCATGGAGCTGGGCGGCCACGCGCCGGTCATCGTGGCCGAGGATGCCGATGTGGCCCTGGCCGTGAAGGCCGCAGGCGCGTCCAAGTTCCGCAACGCGGGCCAGGTCTGCATCTCGCCCACGCGCTTTCTGGTGCACAACAGCGTGCGCGAGGAATTCACGCGCGCCATGGTCGCGCATGCCGAAGGCCTCAAGGTCGGCGATGGCCTGGCACAGGGCACGCAGATGGGCCCGCTGGCCAATCCGCGCCGCGTCACGGCCTTGTCCCATCTGATCGAGGAGGCGCAAAAGCAGGGCGCCAAGCTGCTCACGGGCGGTGCCTCGATGGGCGGCGCGGGCAACTTCTTTGCCCCCACGGTGCTGGGCGACGTGCCGTTGAGCGCCGAGATCTTCAACCAGGAGCCCTTCGGCCCCGTGGCCGCCATCCGCGGCTTCGACGATCTGGGCGAGGCCATTGCCGAGGCCAACCGCCTGTCCTACGGCCTGGCGGCCTATGCGTTCACGCGCTCCATCAAGACGGCCCACCAGCTGGCCCAGCAGGTCGAGACCGGCATGCTGTGGATCAACCAGCCGGCCGTGGCTTCGGCCGAGATGCCATTCGGCGGCGTCAAGGATTCGGGCTATGGCTCCGAAGGCGGCCCCGAGGCGCTGGAGGCCTATCTGGTCGCCAAGGCCGTGTCGATTGCCGCGGTGTAAGACAGGCATCCGCCGCATGAACAAGGCCTTCCCGCTCGCGCGGGGAGGCCTTTGTGCTTATGGCGTGGCGACGCCCGGCGTGGCGACGCCCGGCGTAGCGACGCCCGGTATGCGGTAGACGACAAGCATGTACTTGGGGAGGCTCTGGCGCTCGACCTCCACGCCGCCCAGCCCCTCGGCGATACGACGGCTGGCGGTATTGGGCTCCGCCACGGGATAGCGCAAGGACTGCGGCGCAAATGTCGTGCGAGCCCATTCGGCCAGCGCGGCGACGGACTCGCGGCCGTAGCCCTGGCCATGTGCGTCCTCACGGATCCAGATGCCGATTTCCGGTTCGCTGTCGCGTGCGCGGTGCAGGCCGAGCAGACCCATGAAACGGCCGCTTGAGTGGCCGCTGGCGCGCTCGCGCAGCGTGAAGTTGAAGTCCGTGCCGGCTGCGATCTCCTGCAGCCATCCGCGCCAGACCGCCTCGAACTCGGCAGGAGTCGACGCCGGCTCGAAGGACAGGTAGCGCGTCAGCGTGGGCGTGATGCAGGCAAAGGCCTCATCGGCATCGGCGGCGGTGAAGGGGCGCAGCGCCAGGCGCTGTGAGGTGATGGTGGTGTCGCTCCACGACATGGATGCTTTCCTCGCAACAGGGTGACAGGGAGCGTGGGGCGCCGCCGGACTGGACCGGCCATTCTGGCATGGGTCCGTGCTTCAGCCGGCGTTGCGGAAGAAGGCTTCGTGCTGCGCGATCTCATGCGCGGCATGGCGCAGCTGGCGGGCCTGGTCGGGATGGCGTTCGGCCACGCGCTGCGCCAGCATGCGCAAAAGCGGCGGGCACTGGCCAGGCGCCTGCTGCAGCCGCTGCAGGCGCAGCAGCGCGGCGCGCACGGCGCGGGCGGTGCCGTCGCCCAGGGCGGCTTCCCCGGACAGCTGGTGCAGCGCCTGGATGGCGCGGCCCACATGCAGGGCGGCCAGGCCGCACTCCGCTGCCTGCGCACCCAGCTGCCCTCCGGCCTGCTCCGACATGCGCACCAGGCGCAGCAGCCGGTGGTACAGGCGGGCACGCCAGATGCGGCCATCGCGCGCATGGCTCGGCGTGGCGGCCATGTCCTGCAGTTCGTGGACCATCATGGAGCGCAGGCCTTGCAGCCGGCCCTGCAGCGTGACCGGCAGGATGAAGCGATAGGCCGCCCAGCCCGCCAGCGGCCCGGACACCACGGCCAGCCCCAGGGCCAGCGCATGGCCGAAGCTGGCCGTCTGCGGGTAGTGGGGCTGCAGCAGGAGCAGCAGCACCATGTTGCAGTCATAGCCCGAGAGCGCGGTGCGCTGGTGCGAGAACAGCAGCGCACCCACGTAGACAAAGGGCAGCATCAGCCACACCAGGCCCGCCTGGCTGCTGGCGAACGGCCAGACCAGCCACTGGCAGGCCAGGGCCACCAGCACGCCCAGGGCCTGGCCCAGGGTCACATGGCGCATGGTGGCCGAAGGGTTCTCGAAGCCCGAGAACACGGTCAGCATGATGGACATGCCCAGCAGCATGTAGGCACCGCCGCTCCAGCCCGTCACCACCCACAGCAGGCCCACGATGGCGATGGCCGCGCTGGCACGCAGCATGGCGCGGCGCGCGCCCAGCCAGTCACTGTGCAGCACCACGGGCCATTGGCGGGCGCGGTGGCCGGGCGGCAGGGCCACGTCATGGGTGGCGGCCAGGTGGGCCTGCATCGCAAAGCCCATCGGGGCCAGCATGTCGGCTGCGCCGGGCCAGGATACGGCGGCCTCGCGTGCGCGCACCAGGGCCGCGGCGGCCTCATGCAATTGCACGCGGGTCTCCAGCGCCAGGGCGGCTTCGCGCAGCGCCTGCGCGGCGGCCAGGGCCTGCGCTTCGCCAAAGGCCGCAGGCGGCTCCTGCGACGGCGCATCGCGCAGCCACAGCAGGGCCGAGATCTGGGCATTCATGAGCCGGCGCAGCGCGTGCACGGCCTCGCGGGAGCGCTGCGAACCGGCGGCGTGCGGATCCAGCCCTTCCTCGATCACGGCCATGGCCAACAGGCGGGCAGCGATCTCCTGCGAGCCCAGGGACGCACGGCCGCGCGCCTGCAGGCTGCCGGCCAGATCGCGCAGCAGTTGCGCGAACAGCTGGCGCACCTCGGCATTGCCTGGAATGCCGCTGCCCTTGGGCGTGAACAGCCAGCCCACGAGCAGGGCCGCGAACACGCCGGTCAGCGCCGTGCACAGCCGGTCCAAGCCCAGGGCGAAGACCTGGTCGGGGTGGGCGAAGTCCAGCAGCGCGACCATGGCCGCCGAGTAGCCCGACAGCATGGTGCCGTAGGCCACGAAGCTGCGCTGCAGATTGCCCACGCCCGCGCACAGGCCCAGCCACACGGCCAGGCCTAGCACCAGCCACAGCAGGTTTCCCTGGGCCAGCAGCACCAGGCCCACACCCACGGCCGTGCCGGCCACGGTGCCCGCGATCCGGAAAAAGCTTTTCTCGAGCAGTTGCCCGCGCAGCGGCTGGGAGGCGGCCCAGGTGGCCATGGCGGCCCACTGCGGATGCTCCAGCCCCAGCTGCCAGGCAGCCAGCAGCGCCAGGCAGGCCGCAAAGGCCGTGCGCAAATGCTGGCGAAGGCGCACGGGGTCGAAGCCCCAGGGGACCGAGGCCTGCAGCAGGCGGCCATAGGCTGCGTGCAGAGCGCTCACGGCGTGGCCTCCGTGCGCAGCGCGGCCATGCGCGCCTGGATCTTGGCCATGCCGGCCAGCATGGCCTCGACCTCGGCATCGTCCAGGTCCTGCAGCATGGCCAGTTCGGCCTGCAGCATGGTGGCGCGCACGCGGTCCACGGCGCCGTTGCCTTCATCGGTCAGGAAGATGCGCTTGCTGCGCCGGTCGCCAGGGTCGGCGCGGCGTTCCACCCAGCCGTGGCCTTCCAGAATGTCGAGCAGGCGCACCAGGCTGGAGCCGTCCAGCCCCACGCGCTCGGCCAGTTCCTTCTGCGTGACGCCGTCGCCCCAGGCGCGCAGGTGGATCAGCGGTGCCCAGGTGGCATCGGTCAGGCCGTCGGCGAGCAGTTGTTCCTCGACCTGGCGGCGCCACTGGCGCACCAGGGTGACCATGAGAAAGCCGAGACGGGCGCGGGGAGGGGCAGAGGCAAAGGACATGCCTCGATTATCTTTGCAGTTCAATTAATTTGCATTGCAAATTAATTGTGTCTACACTTGATTTAAGGGTATTCCCTTGTTTGGAGAGGTAGGCAGTCCATGAAAAAGACCCTGCAAGACGATGCCTCGCAGGGCCGGTCGATGGAGGCGGACGGCCTCAGAGCAGGCCGGGCACCCAGCGGTTGAAGAGCAGGCCCGCCACCAGCAGCCATGCGAACAGCAAGGCGGCCAGCAGCAGGGGCTTCGTGCCTGCGGCACGCACGGCGCGGACATGGGTGGTCAGGCCCAGGGCCGCCATGGCCACGGCCAGCAGGGCATTGTCCAGCTGCACGCCCACCTGCACCACGGCAGCGGGCAGCACGCCCAGCGAGTTCACGCCGGCCATGGCGACGAAGCCCAGCGCGAACCACGGGATGGTGATGCGGCGCGGCTGGCCGTCGCTCACCTGGCTGCTGCGGTTGCCGCGCGCCACCGCCATGGACAGCAGCAGCAGGAAGGGGGCCAGCATCATCACGCGCACCATCTTGGAGATCACGGCCACGTCGGCGGCTTCCGGGGCGATGGCTTCGCCGGCAGCCACGACCTGAGCCACCTCGTGCACGGTGGAGCCCACGTACAGGCCGTACTGCGCCGGCGACATGTCCAGCCAGCCGTGGGCGGCGTTCCAGTGGAACAGCGCGGGATAGAGGAAGGTGCCCACGGTGCCGAAGACCACCACGGTGGCCACGGCCACGG
Organism: Delftia acidovorans; assembly: GCA_031286585.1. Classification (GTDB taxonomy): domain Bacteria; phylum Pseudomonadota; class Gammaproteobacteria; order Burkholderiales; family Burkholderiaceae_C; genus Comamonas; species Comamonas acidovorans_A. The sequence continues at coordinate 732,448 of JAITUC010000038.1, read as the reverse complement.
CCACGTCTTCGGCGCGGCCCTTGATCACGGGTTCGGTGGCCAGCACGGCAGCGGCGCCGCAGATGGAGCTGCCCGCGCCGATCAGCACCGTGGTGCGCGCATCCAGCCCGAAGACGCGGCGGCCCAGCCACTGCGCCAGCAAAAAGGTGCTGCCCAGCACCAGGGCATCGACCACCACGCCGGCCATGCCCACATGGCCTATGTCCTGGAAGGTCAGCCGCAGGCCGTAGAGCACGATGCCCGCGCGCAGCAGGCGTTGCTTGGCCAGGCCCACGCCGGCATGGCAGCCGGGCGCCAGGCGCGGATAGACGGTGTTGCCGATGACTAGGCCGATGCAGATGGCCAGCGTCAGTGCGCTCAGGCCCGAGCCCGCCAGCAGGGGCTGGCGGGCGCCCCAGGTGGCGGCTGCGGCAATGGCGCCGGCCAGCAGCAGGCCGGGCGCAAGCTCGGTCATCTGGCGCAGCCAGCCGGACGAATGGGACGTGCGTGGGAGGGATGTGGTGTTCATGGTGCCTGGGCGCCGCGTCAGGAGCGCGGTGCATGGGAGGCACTTTAGATTTCTTGGCTATATTCGTATAACGAATAGTTTTTGTAGCATCAACCGGGGAAACAGGTTGATGCCTCGTTCAGACTGCACGCCATGCTGCACCTCACCCTGCGCCAACTTGAAATCTTCTGCGCCGTCGCCCAGGCGGGCTCCACCGTGGCCGCGGCCGACGCCGTGGCCCTGTCGCAGTCGGCCACCAGCGCCGCGCTGCAGCAGCTGGAGCAGGCCATGGGCGCCCAGCTGTTCGAGCGCGTGGGCCGGCGGCTGGCGCTCAACGACGCGGGGCGCGCCCTGCTGCCCGAGGCGCTGGCGCTGCTGGAGCAGGCCAGGGGCATAGAGCAGGCATTTTCGGTGAGGGCCGCCAGCCTGCCCGTGCGTCTGCGCGTGGCAGCCAGCACCACCATAGGCACCTATGCGCTGCCGGCCGTGCTCGCGCACCTGGCGCGCAGCCATCCGCATCTGAGCGTGGACCTGCGGATCGCCAACACGCGCGAGGTAGGGCAGGCCGTGGAATCGCTGGATGTGGACCTGGGCCTGATCGAGGGCACCAGCCACTGGCCCGGGCTGGAGGTCGAGCCCTGGATGCGTGACGAACTCGTCATCGTGGCCGCAGCACAGGACCGGCTGGTGCAGGCCGCGGGCCAGCGCCCGCTGGGCGTGGCCGCCTTGCGCGGCGCGCGCTGGCTGCTGCGCGAGCCCGGCTCGGGCACGCGCGAGATGGTGGAGCATGCCTTGCTGCCGCATCTGCACCAGTTGCCGGCTGCCGCCACGCTGGGCAGCTCCGAGGCCATCGCGCGCTGCGTGACCCAGGGCCTGGGCATCAGCTGCCTGTCGCGCGTGCTGGTGCAGGCCCTGGTCGCCTCGGGGGAGCTGGCCGTGCTGCCGACCACGCTGCCGCGCATGTGGCGTGATTTCTCGCTGGTGCAGCGGGCGGGCAAGCGCCGCTCGCCAGCGCTGGCGGCCTTTGTGCAGGCCTGCCGGCAACACGCCCAGGACTGAGGCGGGTTACTTGCGCAGCGGAATCGGCGTGCTGCGCGGCACGGGCACGGCCGTGACGCTGTTCTGCGGCGAGCCTTCGATCACGCGGTCCGAGTAGGTCATGTAGACCAGGGTGTTGCGCTGCGCATCGACCATGCGGACCACGCGCAGGCGCTTGAACAGCAGCGAGATGCGTTCGCTGAACACCTCTTCCTGCTGCTTGAGCGGTTCGGGAATCTGCAGGGGGCCGGTCTGGTGGCAGGTGATCGATGCCTCGGCGCGGTCCTCTGCCAGGCCCAGGCCGCCCTTGATGCCGCCGGTCTTGGCGCGCGAGACATAGCAGGTCACGCCCGCCACCTTGGGATCGTCATAGGCATCGACCACGATCTTGTGGTCCGGGCCTATGAACTTGAACACCGTGTCCACCGATCCGACCTGCTCGGCGCGCGCACCGCAGGCGCCCAGCAGCAGCGTGGCTGCAGCGGCCGTGAGCAATGCTCGGCCGTTCATGTCATGCCTCGCCTGCCACGTGGCGGCGCAGGTGTTCGAGGGCTTCCTCGACCTGGTCCACCAGCACCAGGCACAGGTCGCCCGGGGTCAGCCGCGCCAGCGCGTGGTCGATGGCGTTGAATTCGCCCTGGATCTGGGTTACGTAGCCGGTGCGCGGTGCGCCCTGCAGGCCTTGCTGGAGCAGGGCCAGGACTTCGCCGTCGGCGCGGCCGCGCTGGCAGGCATCCTGGTAGAGGATGACGTCGTCGAAGGCCTTGCCCAGGATCTGGGTCTGCTCGGTGATGTCCTGATCGCGGCGGTCGCCCGCGCCGCTGATGACCACGCTGCGGCGCTGGGCCGGCATGGCGTCCACGGCCTGGACCAGGGCGCGGATGGCGTCGGGGTTGTGGCCGTAGTCGGCGATCAGCGTGGCGCCACGGTAGTCCATGACGTTGAAGCGGCCCGGCGCGTTGTCGCTGTCGTTGACGAAGCCGGCCAGGCCGCGGCGGATGGTCTGCCAGGGCATGCCCACGCCCCAGGCGGCGGCGATGGAGGCCATGACGTTCTCGACCTGGAAGGTGATGGTGCCGTTGCGCGTGATGGGGATCTCGCGCAGCGGGATGGTCTCGCGCCACGAGCTTTCGGCTGCGACGATGCTGTCGCCGTCCACGTAGACCACGCGGTTGCCCTGGGCGCGGTGCGTGGCCATCACGGGGTGGTGGCGGTCCGCTGCGAAATAGATGACCTTGCCCGGTGAGACGGAGGCCATGGCGGCGACCAGCGGATCGGCTGCATTGAGCACGGCATAGCCGTCGGCTGCCACGTTCTGCACGATGACGCGCTTGAGCACGGCCACGTCTTCCACCGTGGTGATGTAGTTCAGGCCCAGGTGGTCGCCCGCGCCCACGTTGGTGACCACGGCCACCTGGCAGCGGTCGAAGCCCAGGCCTTCGCGCAGGATGCCGCCGCGTGCGCATTCGAGCACGGCCGCGTCGGTCTCGGGGTGGGCCAGGGCGTTGCGCGCGCTGCGCGGACCCGAGCAGTCGCCGCTGTCGATCTGGCGGCCGTTGACGTAGACGCCGTCCGTGTTCGTCATGGCCGTGCGCCAGCCATGCGAGGTGAACAGGTGGGCGATCAGGCGCGTGGTCGTGGTCTTGCCGTTGGTGCCGGTGACGGCCACCAGCGGGATGCGGCCATTCTGGCCCGGTGCGAACAGCTCATCGACCATGGGCACGCCCACGTTGCGCGGCTTGCCGAAGGAGGGCGCCAGGTGCATGCGCAGGCCCGGTGCGGCGTTGACTTCGACGATGCCGCCGTTTTGCTCTTCCAGCGGGCGCAGCATGGTCTCGCAGACCACGTCCACGCCGCAGATGTGCAGGCCGATGGTCTGGGCGGCCTCCACGGCGCGCGCGGCGATGTCGGGGTGCACGTCGTCCGTCACATCGGTGGCGCTGCCGCCCGTGGACAGGTTGGCGTTGTTGCGCAGCACCACGCGCTGGCCCTGGGCCGGCACGGATTCAGGCGTGAGCCCTTCGGTGGCGATGCGCGCGATGGCGATGTCGTCCAGGCGGATCTTGGTCAGTGCCGTGCCGTGGCCCGAACCGCGGCGCGGGTCCTGGTTGACGATGTCCACCAGCTCGCGGATGGTGTGCTGGCCGTCGCCCAGCACCTGGGGCGGCTCGCGGCGCGCAGCGGCCACCAGCTGGCCGCCGACCACCAGCAGGCGGAAGTCATGGCCGGGCAGGAAGCGCTCGACCATGATGTCGTCGCCGAATTCCGAGGCGGTGGCGAAGGCTGCCTTGAGCTGCTCGTGCGTGGTGATGTTGACCACCACGCCCTTGCCCTGGTTGCCGTCCTGGGGCTTGACCACCACGGGCAGGCCCACTTCCTGGGCCACGAGCCAGGCTTCTTCCACGTCCTTGACGGGGCGGCCCAGCGGCACGGGCACGCCGGCGGCGTGCAGCAGGCGCTTGGTCAGGTCCTTGTCCTGGGCGATGGACTCGGCCACGGCGCTGGTCTGATCCAGCTCGGCGGCCTGGATGCGGCGCGCCTTGGAGCCCCAGCCCAGCTGTACCAGCGAGCCCGATGTCAGGCGGCGGATGGGAATGCCGCGCGCCACGGCCGCATCGACGATGGAGCCGGTGGAAGGGCCGATGCGCTCGTCCTCGTCGAGTTCGCGCAGCTGGGCCACCACCTTGTCGGCGTCGAAGGGCGTATCGGCCAGGGCCGACTGCAGCAGCTCGCCGGCCTGCTCCATGGCCAGGCGGCCCACGGCCTCCTCGGTGTACTCCACCACCACCTGGTAGGTGCCGGTCTCCACGGTTTCATGCGTGCGGCTGAAGGTCACCGGGCAGCCGGCCTGGGCCTGCAGCGAAAGGGCCGCGACTTCCAGCACCTGGGCCAGCGACAGGCGCTGGTCGGCGCCGTGCGGCTGCAGCGTGCCGATCTTGGGAAAGCGCGCGCGCAGCCGGTCCTCGAAGCCGGGCAGGGCCGAGTAGTCGCACTCGCCGGGCTCGCATTGCACGATGGCTTCGATGGCGGTGCTGCGGGTCCAGAGATTGGGGCCGCGCAGGGCTCGGATGCGGGTGATCTGCATAGTGTCTTCTTTCGGAGGGCAGGCCCGCGTCGCCGGGCCCGCCTGCATGTCATCGTGGGGTCGGGCTCAGGCGGCGGTGGCTGCGGCGGCCGGCGTGTAGTCGAAGGTCTTGATGCCGGCGACGATGAGGTCGGGGGCAATGTCCATGGACCACGCGGCGGCAATGGCGGCCAGCAGGGCCGGCGTGTCCGGGCGCAGGCCGCCGGGCAGGCTCAGTGCGTCCAGCGTGCCCAGCACGCGCTCGGCCGCGCCCGTGGCCAGGATCACCTGGTTGCCACGCACGAAGACGGCGCGGCCTTCGCCCCCGTTCTCGGCGGTCTTGCGGTGCTCGGCCACCACGGGGCTGTCTGCCTGCATCGAGTAGAACAGCACCTCGCCGTCGCACAGGCGGGCCAGGTCGGCCACCTGCTCGATGTCGGCATTGAGCACGCCAGCGCCCTCGTCCAGCACCACGTCGATCTGGGTGCGCATCACGCGCGTCATCTGCGACTGCTCATGGACGTCATGGTCGGGCAACTGCTCGAAGCCGTCCATGTCGGTGACTACGCCGACCAGGCATCGGTCGTAGGCCAGGCCTTCCTCCAGGATGGAGCGGGCCGTGGTCTGGATGACGGCGGCCTGGGCCAGGCGGTTGGTCAGCAGCCGGTGGGCGCCGGCCCAGTTGGCGGTGTTGGTCTTCTGGGTCTGGCGGTTGGACAGGAACATGCCCTCGCTGCTGGCCACGCCCGTGAGCTTGCCCGACAGCTGCAGCAGCCAGCCCACCAGGCGGGCCGTGAAGCCGTTGTTGCGCGTGCCGGCAATGCCCACCAGGGGGATGCGGCCTGCGCCCGTGCCCTCTTCGGTGCGCGGGAACAGGTGGTCGGCGATGGCCATGCCCACGGGGCGCGGTGCGCCGCTGGTGGGCTTCAGGTGCATCAGCAGGCCGGGACCGGCGTTGACTTCGAGGATGGCGCCGCCCTGCTCCTTCATGGGCAGCGAGACGTCCTGCAGGATCATGTCCATGCCCGCGATATCCAGGCCGACGATCTTGGCGGCCAGCGTGGCCATGTAGGCCACTTCGGGGTGCACCTCGTCGGTGCAGTCGATGGCCATGTTGCCGTTGCGCTGCAGCAGCACGCTGGTGCCCTGGGCGGGAATGCTGTCGGGCGTGACGTTCTGGCGCTTGAGCTCCAGCTTCACGGCCGGGGCCTCCAGGTTGATCCAGTCCAGCGGGTATTCCTGCTCGGGGCCGCGGCGCGGGTCCTGGTTGACCACGGCGACCAGCTCGCGCAGCGTGGACTTGCCGTTGCCGGCCACGCTCACGGTCTCGCCACGGCAGGCTGCCACGACCTTGCCGCCCACGACCAAAATGCGGTGCTCGGTGCCTTCGATGAAGCGCTCGACGATCACGTCGGAGCCTTCGGGCTGGGCCAGCGCAAAGGCGGCCTTGATGTCGGCTTCGTCGCGCAGGTCCAGCGTCACGCCACGCGCGTGGTTGCCGTCCGAGGGCTTGACGGTGACGGGAAAGCCGATGTCCTGCGCCACTTCCCAGGCTTCTTCGGGGCTGTTGACGATCTGGCCTTCGGGCACGGGCACGCCGCAGGCGGCGAGCAGGCGCTTGGTGAAGTCCTTGTCCTGGGCAATGCCTTCGGCGATGGCGCTGGTCTGGTCGCTCTCGGCGGTCCAGATGCGGCGCTGCGCGGCGCCATAGCCGAGCTGCACGAGGTTGCCGTCATTGAGGCGGATGTGGGGAATGCGGCGCTCGCCGGCCGCATCGACGATGCAGCCCGTGCTCGGGCCCAGGTAGCGGTCGTTGATCTCGGTCTTGATGGCCTTGACGGCTGCCTTCAGGTCGAAGGGCTCGTCGTTGATGGCGGCCATGATCAGCTTGTGGCCGTAGGCCAGGGCCGTGCGCGCCACGGTTTCCTCGGGGCAGCGGAAGACCATGCGGTAGACGCCGCGCTGGGAGATCTCGCGCGTCTGGCCGAACTCGGCCGGCATGCCCGCCAGGTTCAGCAGCTCGATGATGATGTGTTCCAGCACATGGCCGCACCAGGTGCCGCCTTCCAGGCGCTGGATGAAGCCGCCGCGCTCGCCCACCCCGCAGTGGTGCTCGATCAGATCGGGCAGCCAGGCCGTCAGGCGCTCGTTGAAACCGGGAAGCTTGTTCGAGGGATAGTCCTCCAGCTCGCCCAGATCCAGCCAGACCTCCAGCACGGGACGGTAGGTCCAGACGCTGGGGCCACGCAGGTAGGTGGTGCGCAGGAGTTGGATGTCTTTGAATTTCGCCATGTCGATCAACGGGTAAGCGTGAGCGACGACCCGGGTGCGGATCGCCGGAGAATGGGAGAGGATTGTGCGCCCAGAAAGCCCATGCGCGCGGCTGTCAGCCTAAACCAGGGTTGGCGCGTTGAGCAGGGTATGCCGTGCAAAGCGCGGGATATCCACCGGGGAGCTGCGGTTGCCCGCATGACACCAGGAGCCGCCAGGGGCGGGAAAAACAACTCAACATGCAAGAACACCATTCTGTGGACGTTTCGGCCTTCCTTGCCAGCCCCCGCGGGGCTGGGCTGCGAGCCAGACTCGCTTCCAATGAAAACGTGCTGGCCCTCGTCCCGGTTGACCTGACCCTCGACATGCGCTTCGGCGAAGGCTGGGTTGTGCTGACCAACCAGCGGCTCCTCGCCTGCGATCCTGCGGATCAGCAGTGGAGTGAGTGGATGCTATCCATCGATCAGAATCTGCGCACGCTGGACCACGGGGGCGTGGGCAACCTCGAACTGCACGGCCCTGCGGCGCGGCTGGCGCTGTGGCGCTTCACGCTGCGCCACCAGGCGGCCGTGCTGCGCCTGCTGCAGCAGTTCGACCATGAGCGCGAGCGCCTGGCGCGCGGCGAGGACTTTGCCGAGCCCGAGGACGACGTGCCCCGCTGCCCGGCCTGCCAGGCCGAGCTGCCCCCCGAGGCCGACGAATGCCCGGCCTGTGCGCGCCAGCAGGGCCCGCAGACCTCCACATGGGTGCTGCTGCGCCTGTGGCGCTTTGCCCGCCCCTACCGGCACCAGCTGTTGCTCGGCTTTCTGCTGACGCTGGCCTCCACGGGCGCCACCCTGGTGGCGCCCTACCTGACCATTCCCATCGTGGACAAGATCCTCATCCCGTTCCAGAACGGGCAGCAGATCGACAGCAGCCTCGTGGTCTTCTACCTGAGCGGCCTGCTGGCGGCGGCGCTGGTGGCCTGGGGTCTGGGCTGGGCGCGCACTTTCGTGCTGGCCAAGGTGTCCGAGCGCATAGGGTCGGATCTGCGCACCACCACCTACAACCACCTGTTGACGCTGTCGCTGGACTACTACGGCAGCAAGCGCACGGGCGACCTGATGGCGCGCATCGGAGCGGAAACAGATCGCATCAATTTGTTTCTATCTTTGAATGCGCTGGATTTCGCCACCGACGTGCTGATGATCGTGATGACCTCGGTCATCCTGTTCTCCATCAATCCGTGGCTGGCCCTGGTCACCCTGGTGCCGCTGCCCTTCATCGCCTGGATGATCCACCTGGTGCGCGACCGCCTGCGCACGGGTTTCGAGAAGATCGACCGCGTCTGGTCCGAAGTGACCAATGTGCTGGCCGACACCATTCCCGGCATCCGCGTGGTCAAGGCCTTCGCCCAGGAAAAGCGCGAGGCCGACCGCTTCGCCCAGGCCAACCTGGTCAACCTGCAGGCCAACGACAAGGTCAACAAGACCTGGTCGCTGTTCACGCCCACGGTGACGCTGCTGACCGAGATCGGTCTGCTCGTGGTCTGGGGCTTCGGCATCTGGCTGGTGGCCGGCGGCCAGATCACGGTCGGTATCCTGACGGCCTTCATCGCCTACATCGGCCGCTTCTACAGCCGCCTGGACTCGATGAGCCGCATCGTCTCGGTCACGCAGAAGGCGGCAGCCGGCGCCAAGCGCATCTTCGACATCCTGGACCACGTGAGCAACGTGCCCGACCCGGTCAACCCGGTCAAGCTGCCGCGCGTGCAAGGTGCCATCACGCTGGACAACCTGAGCTTTCGCTACGGCAGCCGCGCCGTCATCAAGAACCTGGATCTGCAGATTCGCCCGGGTGAAATGATCGGCCTGGTCGGCCACAGCGGCTCGGGAAAGAGCACCCTGGTCAACCTGATCAGCCGTTTCTATGACGTGAGCGAGGGCTCCATCCAGCTCGATGGCGTGGACATCCGCAGGCTCAAGGTCTCGGACTTCCGCAGCAACATCGGCCTGGTGCTGCAGGAGCCCTTCCTGTTCTTCGGCACCATTGCCGAGAACATCGCCTACGGCAAGCCCGACGCCACGCGCGAGGAAATCGTGGCGGCGGCCCGTGCGGCCCATGCCCATGAATTCATCCTGCGCCTGCCGCACGGCTACGACTCCCTGGTGGGCGAGCGCGGCCAGGGCCTGTCGGGCGGCGAGCGCCAGCGCATCTCCATTGCGCGCGCACTGCTGATCGACCCGCGCATCCTGATTCTGGACGAGGCCACCTCGGCCGTGGATACCGAGACCGAGAAGGAGATCCAGAAGGCGCTGGACAATCTGGTGCAGGGCCGCACGACGATCGCCATTGCCCACCGCCTGTCCACGCTGCGCAAGGCCGACCGCCTGGTGGTCATGGACCGGGGCGAGATCGTGGAAGTGGGCCCGCACGACGAGCTGATGGAAAAGCAGGGCGCCTACTGGCGCCTGTACCAGGCCCAGGCGCGGCGCGCCGAAGAGGACGCCCAGGCCGCAGGCCTGACCCTGGCCGCAACCACCATCGAGGAATAAGCCATGTCCAACGCCCAACATTCCGCTGCCGGCGCCGATCTGAGCGGCGTGCGCATGGAGCGCAACGCCCATGGCCGCCTGGTGCTGATCCTGGCCGATGGCACGCGCCATGAATCCGTGGTGCCCGTGCGCGCCTTTCCCATTGCCGCGCCGCTGGAAGGCCTTTCCCTGGTCTCTGTCGATGGCAAGGAGGCGCTGTGGGTGGACCACATGGACCATCTGCCGGCGCAGGCCCGCACGCTGATCGAGGAAGACCTGGCCGTGCGCGAGTTCGTGCCCGTCATCCAGCGCATCCACAAGGTGTCCGGCTTTTCCACGCCCAGTACCTGGGACCTGGAGACCGACCGGGGACCCGTGCAGCTCGTGCTCAAGGCCGAGGAGGACATCCGTCGCCTGTCGGGCCGCACGCATCTCATGATCACCAGCCAGGACGGCGTGCAGTTCAGCGTGCCCGACAGCACGGCGCTGGACCGCACCTCGCGCAAGCTGCTGGAGCGTTTCCTCTAGCGCCCGGTCGGGGTGAACAAGGGGTTTACCCTTGGTTTGAGGCAGGCCGAAGCGTCTTTCAAAAAAAGCGCTTCAGTTCTTTCAGCTTCTGTCGATGATGAGGCGACGGCGGGAAATTCCCGCCCACAGCACACATCCAGCAAGAGGGTCGAGCCATGCCAATTCCACCTGTTGACCGATCACCCATACCGTGGCGCCCGCAAAGCGCCGATCTGTACTCCACCGGTGCGTCGGGCGCGGTGCCCGTGCGTCCCGTGAACGCCACCAACGCCGTCGAATCCACGGACCGCATCGGCGAGGGCCGGGTGGTGCGCGATCCTGAAAAGCCATCCGTGGTGGACCAGGAAAACCGCGACTGGACGCTGGCCGAGGAGATCAAGCAAAAGGAAGAGGTCGAGGAGCCGCCCAAGGAACCGATCTCCAAGCAGCTCATCGAGTTCATCCAGTCCATGTGGCGCGCCAGCGCCATGGCCGTGGAGCAGGCCCAGGAGGTCAGCAAGGCCGACGATGTGGCCCGCAACAAGATGCAGGTGCGCGATGAACCGTTGACCTATTCGGAACCCAAGGTCAAGCGTACCGGCGGTCTTTGAGTGTCAGGGGCGCGGCAAGAAGGCTCAATCCTTTGAGCCTTCGCCTTCCTTCTTGTCCCTGGCAGCGGGTGCGGCCGCCGCATGCTCGGCGGCCTTTGCTTCTTCGGCCTGCGCCTTGGCCTTTGCCTTGTCGCGTTCGGCGCGGTACTTGACGGCAAAGGCCTGCACCTCCGCATAGGAGACGTAGCCGTCCTTGTCGGTGTCGGCCTCGTCGAAGGCCGCCGACAGGCGCGGGAACAGCGCCACCTCGGCGCGGCTGAGCTTGCCGTCCTTGTTGAAGTCCAGCATATTGAATTCACGCTGGGCCTTGATCTCCCCCTTTGTCAGCGGCGCCGGGTTGGCCGTTGCCTGCTCGGTGGCTGCGTTTTCTGCCGCCTGCGCACGCGCGGCGGGCAGCATGAAGGCGCTGGTCAGCAGCACCACGACGGCGGCCTGCAGCAGCGGGGGCCGGCGCAGCAGGGCAGAGCGGTTCATGAGGGGAAAATGCATGGGCTTTATTTGGGCATGGAACCGGCATTTGCAAGCACGGCCGGTCCGCCCTTTGCAATTGTTTACTTTGGAGGATCGGCGTCCGGATTGGAGATGCCGCTGCTCACATGGCCTGCCGGCACATGGCGCGCGGCCGAGTTGACGTGGCCGGTCTGGTCGTCGAAGAAGAAGTCCGGCTCGAACTCGCGCAGGAACGGGCCCTTTTCCAGACCGCCGAGGAACATGGCCTCGTCCACCGCAATGCCCCATTCCAGCAGGGTGCGGATGGCGCGCTCATGCGCCGGAGCGCTGCGTGCCGTCACCAGGGCCGTGCGAATGCGCATGGTCTGGGACGAGTCCGCCTGCTGCTGCAGCCGGTGAAGCGCCACCAGCAGCGGCTTGAACGGCCCCTCCGCCAGCGGCGTGGCGGCATGGGATACCTCGTGGCGCAGAAAGGCCGGGAGGCCGCCTTGCTGGTAGACGCGTTCGGCCTCATCGGAGAACAGCACGGCATCGCCGTCGAAGGCGATGCGCACCTCCTGCGGGTAGCGGTCGCCTGCGGGCGTGGAGTCGACCATCACGCGCGCCGCAGGAAATCCGATGGACAGCGCCCTGCGCACATCGACCTCGTTGGCCGAGAGAAACAGGTGCGCGCCCAGCGGCCGCAGGTAGGAAAACGGATCGCGCCCGCGCGTGAACACGCCGCGCTCGATGTGCATGTCGGCCGCCTTGGCCGAGGCGAAGACGCGCATGCCGCTGGCCGGGTCATTGCGCGACAGCATCATCACCTCCACGCGCTGCACTTCGGGCGTATTGAAGGCCAGCAGCTTGCGCACCAGCGGGAAGGCGATGCCCGGGCGCGCGGGCTGGTGCACCAGGTCCAGCTGGCGGCGCATGTAGGCCTGCTCGTCACCGGCGTCGAACAGCCGGTTCTCCTCCTCGAAGTCGAACAGCGCCCGCGAGGAGATGGCGACGACCAGCTTGTCCTGCAGGGTCACGGGCATGGGGCTGCGCCTTTCGCTATTTGACGAACTGGTTGAGCTGGATGATGGGCATGAGCACGGCCAGCACGATCAGGGCCACGACCATGCCCATGGCCACGATCAGCAGCGGCTCCAGGATGGTGGCCAGGTGCATGGCGCGGCGCTGCACCTCGGTGGACAGCTGGTTGGCCGCGCGCTGCAGCATCACGGGCAGCTGGCCGGTCTGCTCGCCCAGGCGGGCAAACATGGAGATCAGGCCCGGGAAGCGCTTTTTCTGGGCCAGGGCCGAGGCCAGCGGCGCGCCCTCGCGCACCAGGGCCAGCGCGTCCATGGCGTCGGCGCGCAGCGCTCGGTTGCCCAGGGTCTCGGCGGCGGCCTGCAAGGCCTTGAGGATGGGCACGCCTGCGCCCGCCAGCATGGCCAGCGTGCCGGCAAAGCGTGCCGCGTTGTAGTTGCGCGCCAGCCGGCCGATCAGCGGCAGGCGCAGCCACCAGGCGTCGAAGCGCTCGCGCAGCACGGCATTCTTCATGGACAGCCGGAAGCCCACGGCGCCCAGCACCAGGGCGAGCAGCGCGGCCCAGCCATAGCTGCGGACGAAGTCGCTGAGTGCCAGCATGGCCACGGTGAGCCAGGGCAGGGCGCGCTTGGTGCCGGCGAACACGCTGGCCACCTGGGGCACCACGTAGCTGACCAGGAACAGCACGATGACGATGGCCACCAGGGTCACGATGGCCGGGTACAGGGCTGCGCCAATGAGCTTGGACTGCAGGGCCTGGCGCGATTCCAGGTCGTCGGCCAGCCGCTCCAGCACCGGGCCCAGGCTGCCGCTGGCCTCGCCGGCGCCGATCACGGCGCAGTAGATATCGGAGAACTCGCGCGGGTGCTGGGCCAGGGCGCGGGCGAAGGTGGAGCCCGCGTTGACCTCGGCGCGCAGCGCGGCCACGAGGTGGTGCTGGCGCGGGTCGTCGGCTTCTTCGGAAAGGGCGGCCAGGGCGCGCTCTATGGGCAGTCCCGAGGCCACCAGGCCCGCCATCTGGCGCGTCCACACGGTGAGCCCTGTGGATCCGAGTACGGGACGGGTCAGCCAGCGCGAGGCGCCACCCTGCGGGCCGGATGCAGAGCCCGAGGCCACGATCTCCACGGCCATGGGCACCAGGGCCTGGGCTCGCAACTGGCTGCGCGCGGCGCGCGCGTTGTCGGCTTCGATCGTGCCCTTGCGGGTCTGACCTTGGGCATCCAGGGCTTCGAAGGAAAAGGCAGGCATGCGCGGCGGGAGTCGGGAAGGGCTGGGAAAGAATGGCGTTCAGGAAACGCCAGGCGGCGATCCAACCCCCGATGGTAGCCGCTGCCGGTGACGGCTGGATGGCGGGGCCGCCCGGGCCCCGCCCGCAAACCTGTCTGAGCTTATGCCGGCTAGGCCGCGAGGTCCGCTTCGTTGAGCTGGATGGAGCGCAGCGAGGCCGGGCGTTCCATCAGCGGCTGGCCGTAGTCGCTGAACTCGGGCAGCGCGGGCAGCAGCTTCATCATGGTGCCCCAGCGCAGATAGCTGGCCATGAGCACGTCGGCCGCGGTGAACTGGTCACCGCACAGGTAGCGCCTGCCGGCCACGGCCTGGCGCAGCGTCTGCACCACGTCGTCATAGCGGCCGTAGCCGGCGGACATGGCCTGGTCGGCCGTCTGCTGCTCCAGGTGGCCCTGGCTCTTGGCCGTCATCACGGCCTCGACGGGGCCGGCCAGGAAGAACATCCAGCGGTGGTAGCTGCCGCGCAGCGGGCTGTCCACAGCCGGTGCAAGCCGACGTTCGGGAAAGATGTCGGCCAGATAGGCAAGGATGGCGGCCAGTTCGGTGATCACGGTATCGCCGTGCACCAGGGCGGGGACCTTGCCCATGGGATTGATGGCCAGGTAGTCGGCGGACTTCATGGTGCTGCCGAATTCCAGCCGCACGGGCTCATAGCGGGCGCCACATTCCTCCAGCATCCAGCGCGTGATGACGGCGCGCGAGCGGGGGTGGAAGTAAAAGCGCAGAGGCTTGATCGAGTCGTTCATGAAGGCTCCCAGTGGTTTGAATGCATGGCGAGAAGGCCATGGGAGCGACTGTAGGAGGTCATGCTGACAGTTTTTGTCAGCAGTGGCGTCAGCGGACGGTATAGCCCAGTTGCCGCGACCAGCGTTCGATCAGGCTGCTGCGGTGGTCGGGATAGCGTTCCTGCAGATCGGTGACGGAACGCACGCGGTCGGCGCGGAAATGGCGGAAGTCCTGGCGCAGTTCGCACCAGGCCGCAAGAATGCGCCGCTGGTCGAAGAAGGCCATGGCAAAGGGCCAGATCTGGCGCTCGGTCGGCTGGCCCTTCTCATCCGTGTAGTGCAGCAGCACCCGGTGCTGGCGCCGTATCGCCAGGCGCAGCGCGGTCTGCCAGGGTTCGGTCACGGATTCGTGGCAGATGGGCGGCACCAGCAGGCCGCTGGTGTCCACCTCGATGCGCAGCTCCAGCGGCAGCGCACTGCGTATGCGGTCCAGGGCGGCGGTGGCGGCCTGGGCGAGCTCGGGGTCGGCCTGGCGGCTGGCCCAGCGTGCGCCCAGCAGCAGGGCTTCCAGCTCATCGGGCGTGAACATCAGCGGCGGCAGCAGAAAGCCGGGCCGCATCTCGTAGCCCACGCCCGGGTCGCCCGCAATCGCGGCGCCCTGCTCGCGCAGGGTGGCAATGTCGCGGTAGAGGGTGCGCAGGCTCACGTCCAACTGACGGGCCAGCACGGGCCCGGCCTGGGGCAGGCGTGCGCGGCGCAGCAGGTCGATCAGCTGCAGCAGCCGGGCGGAGCGGCTCATGCCTTCAGCGGCCCATGACGCCGGCCGTGATCTCCAGCGAGCGCAGGCGCAGGTCGCGGTCATACACGTCGCTGACCAGGATCAGCTCGTCGGCCTCGGTGTCGGCCTGCAGCTTCTGCAGGCGCGTGCGCACCTTGTCCGGGCCGCCGATGGAGGCCACGGCCAGGAAGTCGCCGATGGCGCGGCGCTCCTGCTCGCCGAGCTGGGCCGCATAGTTCTCGATGGGGCGCGGCAGCAGTCCGCGCCGGCCCGTGATGATGCCCAGCACGCGCTGGTAGGTGCTGCTGGCCAGGTACTCGGCCTCGTCATCGGTGGACGCCGCGATCACGGGTGCGCCGACGATCACATAGGGCCTGGCCAGTTGGGCCGACGGCTTGAACAGGCTGCGGTACAGCTGCACGGCCTGGTAGAGCATGCGCGGCGCGAAGTGCGAGGCAAAGGCGTAGGGCAGGCCCAGGTGGGCGGCCAGCTGGGCCGAGAACAGGCTGGAGCCCAGCAGCCAGATCGGCACGTTGGTGCCCGCGCCCGGCGTGGCCACCAGCTTTTGCCCGGGCGTGGCCGGGCCCAGCAGGCGCTGCAGCTCCATCACGTCGCGCGGGAAGTCTTCCTCGGTCTCGACCCGGTCACGGCGCAGGGCGCGCATGGTGGCGCCATCGGTGCCGGGCGCACGGCCCAGGCCCAGGTCGATGCGGCCCGGGTACAGCTCGGCCAGCGTGCCGAAGGCTTCGGCCACCACCAGGGGGGCATGGTTGGGCAGCATGATGCCGCCCGAGCCCACGCGGATCTTCGAGGTGCCGCCTGCGATATGGCCAATCAGCACGGCCGTGGCCGAGCTGGCGATGCCGGGCATGTTGTGGTGCTCGGCCAGCCAGTAGCGCTCGAATCCCAGCTCCTCGGCCTTGCGGGCCGTGGCCAGCGCAATGTCCAGGGCCTCGGCGACGGTGCCGCCTTCGCGCACGGCCACGAGGTCGAGCATGGACAGACGGACTTCATTGAATGATGTCATGGCAGGTTCCAACTTCCAGTTCACGGTGGGTGGGGGCGGCGCGGGCCTTGCCGCGCCAGGGCATTCCTGGTGCGCGTTCGCGCACTCAGTTTCTTCTGGCCATTTCCCGCGCGCAGGTGATGCCCAGCACCACGCACCAGACCAGGGGGAGGATGGCTGCCGCCAGATGGTTCTCGCCCTGCTGGATGGCCAGCCAGGACAGCGGCAGCGCCACCAGCGCCGACAGGCGGATGACGCGGCGCAGCTGGCTGGTGGACAGCCGGGACTTGAACCACCACAGGGCGATGTAGCTGATCAGGCTCAGCGTGGCGACCCACAGGAACAGGTCGCCGCCATAGGGAGCGCTCCAGGCGCGTAGGGATTCCAACATGCCGACCATTGTGGCAAACGGGGATGCCCCGTGCTGCGCAGGGTCTGGCGCTGGCGTCTGTCCCGGGTGTGCGTCCCGGGCATGCCTGCCGGGTGCGTGTCCGTGGCCCTAGTCGCGCGTGACGCGCAGCACTTCCTCGGGCGTGGTGATGCCCTCTCGCACCAGGCGCTCGCCATCGTCGCGCATCAGGCGCATGCCGGCGGCCAGCGCGGTGTCGCGGATCTCGGCCTCGCTGGCCTGGCGGTGGATCTGCGCGCGGATGGTGTCGTCCACCACCAGCATCTCGAAGATGCCGGTACGCCCCCGGTAGCCGCTGGGCTCGGTGGTGTCGATCTTGCGCACCAGGCGCTGTGCCAGCACGCCCAGCAGGGAAGATGACAGCAGGAACGGCTCCACGCCCATGTCGATCAGGCGGGTGACGGCGCTGGAGGCGTCGTTGGTGTGCAGCGTGGCCAGCACCAGGTGGCCCGTCAGCGAGGCCTGGATGGCGATCTGCGCGGTCTCGAAGTCGCGGATTTCGCCGATCATGATCACGTCCGGGTCCTGGCGCAGGATGGCGCGCAGGGCCTTGGCGAAGGTCAGGTCGATCTTGGCGTTGACCTGGGTCTGCCCCACGCCGGCCAGCTCGTACTCGATGGGGTCCTCCACCGTCATGATGTTGCTGCGGCTGGCGTCCATGCGCGACAGCGCCGCGTACAGCGTGGTGGTCTTGCCCGAGCCCGTGGGGCCGGTGACCAGCACGATGCCGTGGGGCTGGGCCGTCATGTGGGTGAACCGCCGCAGCGTCTCTCCCTGCATGCCCACGGCTTCCAGGCTGAGCTTGCTCTCGCTCTTGTCCAGCAGGCGCAGCACGGCGCGCTCGCCATGGGCGCTGGGCAGGGTGGAGACGCGCACGTCGATGGCGCGCGTGCCCAGGCGCAGGCTGATGCGGCCGTCCTGGGGCAGCCGCTTTTCTGCGATGTCCAGGTCGGCCATGATCTTCAGGCGCGAGATCAGCGCCGCGTGCAGGGCCCGGTTGGGCTGCACGACCTCGCGCAGATCGCCGTCCACGCGAAAGCGCACGCTGGAGTGGCGCTCGTAGGGCTCGATGTGGATGTCGCTGGCGCCGTCGCGCGCGGCCTGCGTGAGCAGGGCGTTGAGCATGCGGATGATGGGCGCGTCGTCCGCGGTCTCCAGCAGGTCCTCGACGGCGGGCAGCTCCTGCATCATGCGCGAGAGGTCGGCGTCGGACTCGACCTCGCTGACCACCAGGGCCGCGCTGGACTCGCCCTGCGAATAGGCGGCGCTGATGCGGTGCGCCAGCGTGCCTGCATCCAGCATCTGCCAGCGCTGCACCGCATGCTTGCGCTGGACTTCGGACAGGGCCTGCCAGTCGGGCGAGGGGCCGTGCCAGAGCAGGGGCTCGTGGCCATCGTCCTCGATCAGCAGCTGGCTGGTGCGCGCAAACGCATAGGGCAGGGGATAGCGCATGGGGCCTTCCTGCCTCAGAGCGCGCCGGGGGCTGCCGGTACGGCGGGAGCGGCGGGCTGGGGCTGGGTGAAGTCGATCAGCTCGGGCTTTGCGCCCGGCACGTTGACGATGGCGGCCGGGTTGGTGAACGTGCCCGGGTCCGGCTGGGGCGTGAGCGTGGGCAGCACGGGGGCGGCATTGACCGAGCGCAGCAGCACGTTCTGCTCGGGCTGCAGGCCTTGCTGCTGGGCGCGGATGGCTTCGTAGCGCTCGGAGGAAACCTGGTTGGTGCTGGCCGCATCGCGCATCACCACGGGACGCAGGAAGACCATCAGG
Organism: Delftia acidovorans; assembly: GCA_031286585.1. Lineage (GTDB taxonomy): Bacteria > Pseudomonadota > Gammaproteobacteria > Burkholderiales > Burkholderiaceae_C > Comamonas > Comamonas acidovorans_A. The sequence continues at coordinate 714,518 of JAITUC010000038.1, read as the reverse complement.
TTGGTCTTGTTGCGCTTGCGGTTGGTGTTGCGGAACAGGTTGCCGACCACGGGGATGTCGCCCAGCAGGGGAATGCGGTCCTCGGCCTGGGAGTAGTTGTCGTCGATCAGGCCGCCGAGCACGATGATGTTGCCGTCCTCGACCAGCACGTTGGATTCGATGGAGCGCTTGTTGGTGGTCAGGCCGTTGGTGTCCTTGCGCGTGGACTCGTCCACCGAAGAGACTTCCTGGAACACGGCCAGCTTCACCGTGCCGTTCTCGTTGATCTGCGGGCGCACGCGCAGCATCAGGCCCACGTCCTTGCGCTCCACCGTGGTGAACGGGTTGACCGTGCCGCCCGTGGAATTGCTGGCGTAGGAGCCCGTGACCATGGGCACGTTCTGGCCCACGATGATGCGTGCCTCCTCGTTGTCCAGCGTCATCAGGTTGGGCGTGGACAGGATGTTGGCGTCGCCGCTGTTCTGCAGGAAGTTGGCCAGAAAGCCCAGCGTGGTGTTGCCGTTGACGCTCTGCGTGAAGCCCAGGTTGGTGCCGCGCATGCTGTTCACCGTGTCGCCGGTGATGCCGCTGGAGTTGATGGTGCCGTCCTTGTTGAAGGCACCGAGCAGGCTCAGGATGTTGGCTCCGGCCACGCTGGAGTTGTTGCCGATGCTGCCCAGCACCTTGCCGTTGTTGCTGAGGATGGCCTGCCACTGCACGCCGAACTGTGCCAGGCGGTTGTCCTTGAGTTCGACGATCAGGCTTTCGATCAGTACCTGGGCGCGGCGGCCGTCGAGCTTGTCGATCACGGCGCGCATCTGGCGGTAGATGGGCGGCGGGGCGGTGATGATCAGCGAGTTGGTGGACGGATCGGCCTGGACCATGCCGCCCGTGGACGGCTGCTGGGCCACGCCCAGCGAGCCGCCGCCACCGCTGCCCAGGCCCGAGGAGGAACCCATGCCCATGGATGCCGTGCCACTGGAGTCGCGCGAGACCACGGGCTGCGAAGTGGGAATCGAGGACATGCCGCCGCCGCCCTGCGGCGTCGTGCCGCCCGCACCGGGCTGGCCGCTGGCGGTGCCGGCGGCCGTGGCCTGGGCTCCTATGGCTGCGCGCAAGGTGGCTGCCAGCGCCACGGCGTCGGCGTTCTTGAGGTAGACCACGTGGATGTTGCCCTGGTCGCCGCCGCCGTTCATGGCGGGCTGGTCCAGCCGCGCGATCAGCGAGCGCACCTGGGCCAGGCGTGCGGGGTTGGCCGCGCGCAGCACGATGGAGTTGCTGCGCGGCTCGGCCATCAGCGAGGTCTTGAAGGCGTTGTCGCTCTGGCCCGGGATATTGGCACCGCCTGCAGCCACCGTGATGCCGCCGGGGCTGGCCGTGCCGCCTTCGATCAGGCGCGAGACCAGGGCCACCATGTCGGTGGCCACGGCATGGCGCAGCGGGATGATTTCGACATCGGTGGCGTTGGACACATCCATGGTCGCCACGATGCGCGAGATGCGCTGCAGGTTGTCCGCGTAGTCGGTGATGACCAGCGAGTTGTTGCCCGGGTTGACGTTGATGGTGTTGTTGGGGCTGATCAGCGGGCGCAGCACGGGAACCAGGTTGGCCGCGCTCTCGTAGTTGAGCTTGAAGATCTGGGTGACGATCTGGCTGCCCGCGCCGCTGCGGCTCGCGCCCACGGCCACTTCGCTGGCCTGCAGCTTGGCGTCTGCTTCGGGGATGACCTTGTACAGGCCGGCCGATTCGACAATGGTGAAGCCCTGCAGGCGCAGCGCGGCCAGGAACTGCTGGTAGGCGGTGGCAGGCGGCACGGGCCTGTCGGTCAGCAGCGTGATCTGGCCCTTGACGCGCGGATCGACCACCACGTTGCGGTTGGTGATGGCGCCGATGGCGCGCGAGACGGCCTCGATGTCGGCGCCCGAGAAATTCAGTGTCACAGGCTCGCCAGGGCGCAGGCTGGGCGTGGCGCCGGCCGGTGCATTGGTCTGGGCCTGGGTCGTGCCAGCGGTGCAGGCCAGCATGGCGCTGACGGCCAGCGTGTGCAGGGTGTTGCGCCAGAACGGGGTCGTGTGCTGCTGAGTCATGGATCAACCAAAGGAAATGATGGACCGGGGCCCCTGGCGCCGTCCCAGAATGTTGAGCAGGTTGGACAGCGCGGTTTCGCGCTCCGGGCTGGCCGAGGCCTCGCCCTGGAAATGCAGCCGCTGGCCTACCCATTGGCCCTGGCCGCTCAGGCGCAGGTCGCCGGTCAGGGTACTGAGCTGCAGTTGCGGGCTGTCGCCCCCGAGAATGTCCAGCCGGTAGCTGCCCAGGGGGCGCAGCGGTGACAGGCGGGAGGATACGGCCAGCGCCTCCAGGCGCGTGCTGCCTTCGCTGCGCCAGCGGCCCGATTGCCACAGCAGCTGCAGTTGCAGGGCCTGCGTGGCCAGCCGCAGCTGGCCTTGCAGGTCCACCGTGTTCCAGGGCGTGCCCAGACCGGACAGCAGCGAGGCGGGCCAGCGCGTGTCGCTGTCATGCACCACGGCGCTCAGGCCCTGCCAGCGGGGCAGCAGGTCCAGCACCACGGGCGCGGGTGTGCAGCATTCGCTGCGCAGTTGTATGCGGGCGCCGTCCAGGCGGGGGCGCAGCGTCCATTCCAGCCGTGTGGGCAGGGCCGTGCGGTCGCGGCTGCCTGCGCCTCCGGTGAAGACGAGGGAGGCCGAGCCATTCCACAGTGTGCCGCGCGGCTGCTGCAGCAGCACCTGGCCTTGCGTGGCCGAATCCACGCCGCGCGCCAGCCAGGCGGCGGGCGCCCAGACGACGGTGGTTGCCACCAGTCCGCACAGGGCACCGGCCAGCGCCCAGCCGCGCGGTGCGCGCAGGGCCGGCTGGGAGCGGGGCTTGCGTTGCATGCTCAAGGCGCCCGCGACGGATCGGCCGGCAGGTCCAGCGTCAGGCTCCCGTCCCAGCGCACGGAGTCGGCGGTGGCCGACGGGCCCTGGGCCGTGCGTGCCAGCTTCATCTCGGCCGGAACGGCATGGGTGTTGCTGCGGACCTGGGCCAGCCAGCGCGCCAGCGCGGCGGCGGGTGCGGCCTTGAGCGTGATCTGTGCGCGGTCGCCCATCCAGTTCAATTGGGCGGAGGCGCCCAGTTCGGCGGACAGCGAGCTTTGCAGCAGCGCCTTGGCATCGCCGACCACGGGGCGCGCGTTGCCGCGCAGCTGCTCGGCCTCGGCCTGCAGCAGCTGCATCTGGCGCAACTGGCGGTCGGCCTGGGCGTGGCGTTCGGGCGCGGTGCGCAGGCTGTGCAGGGCGGGGGCCAGGGCCACCCACCACAGCAGGGCCAGTGCCACCACGCCACCGGCCAGCAGGGTCATGTTCTGTTCACGCGGCGCCAGGGCATTCCAGCGCGCGCGCAAGGGTGCCAGGCTGTGGCGGGATGCGCGCATGTTCATGGCCGGGCCTCCGGGGCAAGCAGCAGGTCGGCGCCGTCGCGCTGCAGTCGCAGGCCGCTGCCGGCCAGATGCTGTTGTGCCTGCTCCAGTGCCTCGGCCTCCAGCGAGACGCCCTTGAGCCGCAGCTGCCGGTCCTGGTAGTCCATGGCCTGGGGCAACTGGCCAGCGGGAAGGGCCCGGGATGCGGCGGCCAGCATGGGCTCCAGGTCGCCCTGCGTCAGCGCGCCGGCGGTCTGGCGCAGCGTGGCGACTTCGCGCTGCATTTGAACGGGCGCGTCGACGATGACGGGCACGCGGGGGAAGCTGGTGGCCAGCGTGGAGCGCACCTGCACCTGCTTGGCCGCGATGGCGCGGTTCTCGGTCCAGGCCCAGGCATTGAGGCCGGCCACCTGGGCCAGCAGGGCGAGCACGGCGCCCCAGCGCGCGGCCTTCCATTGCGGCGCGCGCAGAAAGCTCTGCCAGCCGTCGAGCATGCGCCGGCGTGTGCGGCTGCCGCCGCCCAGATCGAGGTCGAACTGGGCCAGGTCCCAGCTTTGGGCGCGGGCTGCCAGGCCGCGCTGGGCGTCCGTCAGCAGGCTGACGGGGCGTTGCAGGGCCTCGGCGGCGCGGGCCAGCGCCGGGTCGGCCTGGATCGGGGTGTCGGGGGGCAGGGCCTGCAGCAGTGCGGCCAGCATGGCGGGGTCGGCACTGTCGGTGCGCAGCGGCAGGCAGGCCAGCGAGTCCATGCCCTGCGGGGCGGTGCCCAGGCCGGTGGCCAGCAGCCAGGCCGATTCGGGCGAGCCCACGGCCCAGAGCTGGGGCGTGGCCTGGGGCGGGCATTCCGGCACGATGCGGCCCACGGGCCGCCCTGCGGATTCCAGGGCCTGCAGGTGGGCATGGAGCCAGGCCTTGTTGCAGGCGGCAACCCAGCAGGGCTCGCCTGCGCGTGCCTGCGGCTGCAGGGCCAGGTGCAGTTGGGAGGGCTCGTCGAGCAGGCGCTCTTCCAGCAGGCCGTCGAGCACGGCGCGCAGGCGCACATGTCCACGCCGGCTTCCCGTAGGCACGCCATGGGGAAGGCTGACCAGATGCCAGGACAAGGCCTGGTGCGGCACCACGGCAACCGTCTGGCCGGCGCGGCCAGGATCGGGCAGCAGGCCTGCGGCGGCGTGGCCATGCCGGTCGGCGCGCAGGCCGTCACTGCTGAGTGCGTAGGCGTATTCGCCAGCGGGGCCCGCAGGCAGATGAAGAATCAAGGTGCTCATGGGCGGAAGCGGGCATTGTAGGGGGCGAGTGTGACAGGCATCTGTCATGGCGCGGGAGCTTCGGGCAATCCCCAGTCCCCCCTCTCACGCCAGATGGTAGTGACCGTCATGTTGTTGCGACGCAACATGGAGCGTTCGCTGGCCACGATCTCGCCCAGGCGCATGCGGCCGCGCGCCTCGAAGAAGCTGGTGGCCACCGACAGGTTCTGTCCTTCGAATTTCTGCGGCAGGCCCAGCGCGTTGGAGGCATCGGCCAGGCTGCGCAGCGGGCGCGATGCGCGCAGCTGCACCAGCTGGCTGGCCTGGGACCAGGTCAGGTCCTCCACGCTGGCCCAGATGACTTCGGCGCTGGCGGTGTTGAGGTTGACGGGGGTGTTCTCGGGCAGCAGGGTGATGTAGGGCTCCAGGCGCGCGACGACCTCGGGCGGCAGGCCCAGCCAGCCGAGCTGGCCCAGCGTGCGCGGCATCAGGAACTGCGCGCCCTCGCCGGGGGTGGCGGCTGCACGCAGGGCCTGGACGATCTGCGTGGCATAGGCCGGGGGCAGGTTCAGGCGCTCCAGCAGGCGGGACAGCGGGCGCAGGGTCTCGGGCTTGTCGGGGGCGCTCAGCAGGTTGCGCAGGTTCAGGCGCGACTGCAGGTCGATGATCTGGCCGGAGAGAAAGGCGTCCTGCATGTCGGCCATGCCGTCATCGACCTGGCTGACATTGTTCTGCGCCGCAAGAAAGGTGGACAGGCGCGCCTCCTGCAGCGGCACGGCCCAGGGTTCGGCCAGATGGTCCACCTGCAGGCTGGTGCGCGCATCCTCGGCCAGCACCACGCGCGACCAGTCCAGCGCACCCAGCAGGATCCAGGCGGCCTGCATGCGGTTGCGCTCGGCGGTCTCGACCTCCACGCTGCGCCACTGCTGCCACAGCGCCGTGGCGGCGAAAGTAGCGACCAGGGTCACCGTGAGCATGGCGGCCAGCAGAGCCACGCCGCTGTGGCGGCGGCGGCCGGGCAGGGGGCGGGATGCACGCATCATGATCGGCTGTTGGAGCGCAAGGGGTTGACCCAGTCCATGGTGACGCGGCCAGGGATGGCGCTGTCGGGCGGCAGGGTCAGTTCGACGCGGATGCCGTCGGGAATCGTGGGCAGCTGCGCGCTGCTGTTGGTGCCGCCGGACGGCGGGTTGACCGTGCCGTTGTCCGAGCCGCTGGACTGCGGATTGCTCCAGGCGTTGTCGCGGTAGTAGTACAGGCGCCATTGGTCCAGGGGCATCAGCACGGTTTCGCGCCGGCGCTGGTCGTCCGAGGGGTTGCGCCCCCATTGCGCTCCCTGGTTCCAGGCATCGCGCCACTGCGCGCGCGTGCGCAGCGGCGGCGACTGCCAGCGCAGCCACTGGTCGCGTCCGGCCGTCTGGCGGCGCGCCCAGGCGACGACCACGGCGCCGTCGTCCACGGCGGCGCTGCTTTTGCGGGTCATGCGCAGCACCTGGCCGTCCCAGTCGATGACCTGCGTGTTTTCAAGCGGCATCAGCGCTTCGAGGTCGGCATTCCATTGGGCGATGACGGTCTGCAGCACCATCTGCTGCTCGTTGCGGGCGCGAATGGTCTCCTGGGAGCGCACCATGCTGTCCAGCCCGCGCCAGCTCACCAGGGCCAGCAGGGCCATGACGGCGATGGCCACCATCAACTCCACCAGGGTGAAGCCGTGCGTGCGGGAGGGGTGGCGCAAGCGCATTCAGAAGCGTCCCACGATGGTGGATACGCGCAGCACGGGATGCTCTGCCGTGACCACCAGGGCATCGACACGGCGGAAGCTGGGATTGGGCGTGGGCCGCACGTTGAGCCGGACCTGCAATTGCCGGCCGCCCTGCTCGCAGGTCAGGCTGCTGTCGCCCACGGGCGGCATCTGGCGCGACAGGCGCATGCGCACCAGCTCGTTTTGCGCGCACAGCTGGGCCAGCAGCACCTCGGACTGGCGCTCGGCATTGCGTGTCAGGGCCGATGTGGCCTGCAGACCGGCCATGAGCGCAATGCCCACGATGCCCAGGGCCACCAGCACCTCGATCAGCGTGAAGCCGCGTGCCGGGCGCCCGGGAGCACCGTGCTTTCGGCGCAGTCCGTGAATGGCTGTCATGGCAGGGACTGCACGGCAAAGGGGCGCAGTCCATCCGTGGCCACGCGCAGCGGCGGGCTGGTGGAGTCGCGCAGCGTCAGCGTGACGGACTGGGGCGGAATCAGCGGCTCGGGGCCCAGAACCAGCGGCGTGGCGGGCTGGGCCTGCACGCCGGGCTGCAGCCACTGGGAAGGCAGTTGCGCGCTGGCCGGCAGGCCCTCGAAGCGAAAGCCCTGCGGCATGGGCCGCCAGCGCACGGGCACGCCATTGGCACGGGCCTGGGCGCGGGCCGACTCCAGCAGCGCGGCCAGGCGTTCGGCCTCGCGCTCCAGCTGTGCCTGTCCGCTGTCGCGCAGCGACAGGCTCACGCCTGCGGCGGCAATCGCCATGATGCTGATGACGACCATCAGCTCCAGCAGGGTGAAGCCGCGCGAAGGGGTGGACAGAAAGGGGGGAGCGGTCTGGCGGGGCATGAGAGCAGGCAGGCCCGCCCGGAGCGCGGGCCTGTGGTGCGGAGCGGCGCGGCCCCTGCGGGCCGTCGCCCGGGACAGCGATTTATTGCCAGCTGCCGATGTCGGCATCCTTGCCCTCTCCGCCGGGCTGGCCGTCGGCGCCAAAGGACATGATGTCGATGGGGCCCTTGATGCCCGGATTCAGGTACTGGTAGGGACGGCCCCAGGGATCGTTGGGCAGTTTTTCCAGGTAGGGCTTCCAGTTGTTGGGCAGCGGCCCGCTCGTGGGGCGGACGATCAGGGCCTGCAGGCCCTGCTCCGCCGTGGGGTAGCGCTGGTTGTCCAGGCGATAGAGCTTGAGCGCCTGGGAAATGTTGGTGATGTCGGTGCGTGCAGCCGTGACACGGGCATCATCGGCGCGGTCCAGCACATTGGGCACGATCAGGGCCGCCAGCACGCCGATGATGACCAGGACCACCATCAGCTCGATCAGCGTGAAGCCGCGCTGGACGGCAGTGCGCAGGGCAGGCAACGGACGGCGGGGAAGGCTGGTCATGGAACGGTGCAGCAAATTGGACATATCGCTCCATCATAATCGCGCGATGGTGACACTTTCATTGAACCGCGGCCAGGCCCGGACCTGGCATGTCAAGGCGGCCACATTCGTGCTCTGGCTGCTGGCTGCCGGCGTCGTGGCTTTCTGGGCCATGCGCCTGGGCAACGGCGGCGCGGGGGCGCCCGTGCCACCCGCGCCCGCCGAGCCCTTGCAGGTCGATGCGCCCGCATTGGCGCAGGCGCTGGGAGGCGTGGCAGCCGCGCAGGGCGCCGTCGCCCCCGCTGCGGCCCCTGTGGTTTCGCGCTATGCGCTGGTCGGTGTGCTGGCCGGGCGCGACAGCGGCGGCGGCGCGGCGGTCATCGCCGTGGGCAACCAGCCGGCCAAGCCCTTCCGCGTGGGGCGCGCCGTGGAAGACGGCGTGGTGCTGCAGTCGGTATCGGGCCGCGAGGCGCGCCTGGGCCCCAGGGTCGATGGCCCGGCTTCCATCACGCTGCAGCTTCCCCTGCCCGACAAGCACTGAACCCTGCGGTCAGCACGGCAACTGAAGATCCATCACCCGCCAGCCGCCAAAGTCAGGCGCGGGCAGTGTCCATTGGGCCGCCTGTGGCAGGGCACTGCCTTCGCGCACCAGCCATTGCACGCAGCGCGCCACGCCGGCATGGGTGATCCAGACGATGTCGCGAGCGGCGCAATCGCTCTGCGAAATCCTCTTCGCCTGCAGCAAGGCCTCATCCACCCTGCGCAGCATGGTGGCCAGGGTCTCACCCCCGCCCGGCGCGTGCCCGGCAAGGTTTGCCGCCCAGGCATCGATGGCGCTGCGGTCCAGCGCATCCCAGGGCTGGCCCTCCCACTTGCCGAAATCCATCTCGAGCAGGCGGCTGTCCGCCGTCGATGCCAGGCCGGGCCGAAGTACCTGCAGGGCCTGTGCCAATTGACGGCATCGGCGCAGCGGCGAATGCACCAGCAGGCAATCCGCAGGCAGGGCGAGGTGCAGGGCCTGCGCCGCATCGGCCGTGGCCTGGGCATCGGCTTCCATGTCGAGCCGGCCATAGCAGATGCCGGGCGCCACCAGGGGGCGGGCATGGCGTACCAGCCAAAGGCGTGGTGCCGGCGTGGCGCAGACGGCGCTCATGGCAGGCGCACCAGCACGGCGGCAGCCCCCAGCAGCATGGCCAGTTCACAGACCTGCTGGGCAGCGCCCAGGCAATCCCCGGTCATGCCGCCCAGCCGGCGGCGCAGCCAGCGCACCATGGCGGCCGTGGTCAGGGCGCCGGGCAGGACCATGCCGATGACGAGCGGCAGGCCGGCCAGCCAGCCAGCCAGTGCGAGGGCGGGCAGGCACCAGAGGGCCGCCGCGACCAGGCCCCTGGCATCCACTGGCCGACCCGCGGCGTGCAAGGCCTTGGAGTGGGCGGCCTGGCCCACATAGGGAAGGCATTGCATGAGGGCCAGCGGTGCCATGCGCGACAGCACATGGATGCTGCACAGCAGCAAGGCCGCCCATTGCATGTGGATGCCGGCCAGCAACGCGAGCAGGGATAGCTTGGTCAGCAGCGCCATCACCAGGGCCATGGCGCCGTAGGCTCCCAGGCGCGAGTCCTTCATGATTTCCAGCGCGCGCTCGGGAGGGACAAAGCCGCCCAGGCCGTCGGCCACATCGGCCAATCCATCTTCGTGCAGACCCCCGGTCAGCCACAGCGTGGCAACGGTGGAAAGAACGGCGGCAACCAGCGGCATCCAGGGGCTGGGCGCCAGCAGCCAGCCCGTGGCCGCCAGGCACGCTGCACCCCATGCGCCCACCAGCCAGCCGACGCCCGGCAAATGGGCAACGCTGGCGTGCTGCAGCTGGGGGCTCCAGCCGGCCCAGGCGGCCAGCCGGCCCGTGACCGGGATGCGGCTGAAGAACTGGACGGCCAGGACAAAGTGGCGAAGCGGCTGCATGGGCGTGTCAGTGCCGGCCAGCCAGGACCGTCACTTGAGGAAAAGCTGGTAGGCCGGGTTGGCGGTTTCCTCGACCCAGGGGTAGCCGAGATTGCTCAGGAAGGCGTCGAATTTCTTGCCATCCTTGGCGGGCACCTGCATGCCGACCAGGATGCGACCGTAGTCGGCGCCCTGGTTGCGGTAGTGGAACAGTGAGATGTTCCAGGTCGGCGCCATCAGGCTGAGGAACTTGAACAGCGCGCCGGGGCGCTCGGGGAAGACAAAGCGCAGCAGGCGCTCTTCCTGCGCCAGCGGAGAATGGCCGCCGACCATGTGGCGCAGATGCTCCTTGGCCATGTCGTCGAAGGTCAGGTCCAGCGCCTCGAAGCCCTGCTTCTCGAAGTTCCTGGCGATCTTCTCGGACTCGCCGCGTGCCGCCGTGGTCAGGCCCACGAACACATGGGCCTTCTTCTCGTTGCTGATGCGGTAGTTGAATTCGGTCACGTTGCGCGGGCCGCCGGGCAGCTTGCCCACCGCTTCGCAAAAGCGCCTGAAGCTGCCGCGCTCCTCGGGGATGGTCACGGCGAACAGGGCCTCGCGCTCCTCGCCCACCTCGGCCCGCTCGGCCACGAAGCGCAGCCGGTCGAAGTTCATGTTGGCGCCGCACAGGATGGCGGCATAGGTCTCGCCCTTGGTCTTGTGCTTGGCAACGTACTGCTTGATGGCCGCCACGGCCAGGGCGCCGGACGGCTCGACGATGGAGCGCGTGTCCACGAAGATGTCCTTGATCGCGGCGCAGACGGCGTCGGTATCGACCACCACGTAGTCGTCCACCAGGCCCTGGGCGATGCGGAAGGTCTCCTCGCCCACCAGCTTGACGGCCGTGCCGTCGGCGAACAGTCCCACGTCGGCCAGCTCCACGCGGTGGCCGGCGCGCACGGACTGCAGCATGGCGTCCGAATCCTTGGTGTGCACGCCGATCACCTTCACGTCGGGGCGCACGGCCTTGATGTAGTTGGCCACGCCCGAGATCAGGCCGCCGCCGCCGATGGCGACAAAGACCGCATCCAGGCGCGGGCTGCCCAGCTTTTGCAGCTGGCTCAGCATTTCCATGGCAATCGTGCCCTGGCCGGCGATCACGTAGGGATCGTCGAAGGGGTGGACAAAGGTCAGGCCTTTTTCCTTTTGCAGCTTGACGGCGTGCTTGTAGGCGTCGGAATAGCTTTCGCCGGCCAGTTCCACCTCGCCGCCCAGCGCCTGCACCGCATCGATCTTGACCTGGGGCGTGGTGGTCGGCATCACGATCACGGCACGGCAGCCGAGCTTGCGTGCGCCCAGGGCCACGCCTTGCGCATGGTTGCCGGCCGAGGCGCAGATCACGCCCTTTTCCAGCTGCTCGGCCGACAGGTGCGCCATCTTGTTATAGGCGCCGCGCAGTTTGAAGCTGAACACCGGCTGCTGGTCCTCGCGCTTGAGCAGGACCTTGTTGTGCAGGCGGCGGCTCAGCGCCTTGGCGGGCTCCAGGTCCGACTCCACGGCCACGTCATAGACGCGCGCGGTAAGGATCTTGGTCAGGTAGTCGGCAGGGGTCAGGGGGTGGTTCATCGTCGGCGAAAGGCTGGAGAGCAGCAGGCCGGGAGGTGGCCCGTCGGTGTCAGGCGGCCATCATAGGCGCTTGTGAATCATGCTGCAGTGCAGCGTTCTGCACAGGCCGGGAGCGACGAAGCCAAAAAAAAGCCCCAGGCTGTAAAGCCGGGGGCTGAATCCACCAATAGAGGAGGTGGAGGAGACAACTGGTGCGATGCAGAGCGAACTTGGTTCACAATCTGCAGTCCATCTGGAGAGGTGTCCGGGTTAACCCTTCAGATAACGCTTGGGTGCATTGTATGCACGGCAGGTGCTGCGTTGCAGCAAAATCAGGGTTTTTGTGTAGTTGATGCAAAATAGCAACAGTTTTTTGAGGACGTGACAATGGAATGCACAGTGAGTTGGACAGGCGGCACGACCGGCATGCGCTCGGGCATGGGCTTCGTGGCGGAAACGGGCAGCGGCCATGTGGTCAATATGGACGGGGCGCCGGATGCGGCCAACCCCGCCAACGGGGGGCAGAACCAGGCGCCCCGCCCCATGGAGATGCTGCTGGCCGGTGCCGGTGGCTGCACGGCCTATGACGTGGTGCTGATCCTCAAGCGCGGCAGGCATGCCGTCAAAGGCTGCAGCGTCAAGCTCACCTCGGAGCGCGCCGATGCGGATCCCAAGGTGTTCACCAAGATCCACATGCAGTTCACCGTCAGCGGTACGGGCCTGCCCACGGGTGCGGTGGAGCGTGCCATCGCCATGAGCCATGACAAATACTGCTCGGCCACCATCATGCTGGGCAAGACGGCCGAGATCACCACGGGATTCGACATCGTCGAGGCCTGATGCCGCCGATGGCCGGGCTTGCACCTCGGCGCGGCCCTCCCTGAAATGAAGAAAGCGGGCAAGGCCCGCTTTTTGGGGGTGGAATGCCGCCTCAGTTGTTTCTGAAGGTTCAGATGCGGTGGGCGGTTGTCGTCATCACCTTGGCCGCCAGGCGCATCAAGGCGCGGGCGGGGGGCGGCAATTCCAGGGCGCCGGCTTCGCGCGCAGCGGCGGCATGGCGTTCCTCATCGTCCTTCATGCGCGCCACCACGGCCAGCGAGGCGCGGTCTTCCTCGGGCAACAGGCCCAGGTGGCTTTCCAGATGGGCGGATACCTGTTCCTCGGTCTCCACCACAAACCCCAGGCTGGCCGCGTCGCTGATCTTGGCGGCCACCACGCCGATGGCGAAGGCGCCGGCAAACCACAGCGGGTTCAGCAGGCTGGGCCGGTCGCCCAGTGCGTTGAGCCGGTCGCGGGTCCATGCAAGGTGGTCGGTTTCCTCGCGCGCCGCCTCCAGCAGGTGCTCGCGCAGCACCATGTCGCGCGTCACCATGGCCTGGGCGTTGTACAGCGCCTGGGCGCAGACCTCGCCGACATGATTGACGCGCATCAAGGCGCCCGACAGCCGACGCTGCGCCTCGGTCAGCTCACCCTCCGCGATGCCGGCGGCCGGGGAGCGTTCGGCGGCGGAAGGCTGTGCAAACAGGGTGCGAAGCGCCGCATCGGCGGCAGTCAGTATCTTGTCCATGTGCGGTCCCTAGAGCGGAAAATCTTGGCAAATTCAGGGTCTGAACGGTACACCAGGACGTCAGGCCCTCTCTTTGTGCAAGCGCAACAAGGCCGACGTGATGTTCGGGTTGGGCCTGATTGTGCTGGCTTGCAGGTTTGTTGCGGCAGTGCAACGGAAAACGGGGGGTAATGCCCGTTTGTGGGTGAATTTCTTTGCATGGGCAGCGGTGGTCTGGTGCAATAGGCCCTAACTTCCCCACCAGGAGGTTGGCGCGGGAAACCGGTGGAGCATCAGGCCAAGCCTCTCTTCCTCACGACCGGCGCCCTTCTAAACCTTGGAGTAACTCGTAATGAAAAAATCTCTGATTGCCCTGGCAGTGCTGGCTGCTTCCGGCGCCGCAATGGCTCAATCCTCCGTGACCCTGTTCGGTATCGTGGACACCAACGTTGCCTACGTGAACAAGGACGCAGCTGGCGACAGCCGTTACGGCCTGGGCACCAGCGGCGCTTCCACGAGCCGTCTGGGCCTGCGCGGCACGGAAGACCTGGGTGGTGGTCTGAAGGCTGGCTTCTGGCTGGAAGGCGAAATCTTCGGTGACGATGGCAACGCCAGCGGCTTCAACTTCAAGCGTCGTTCCACCGTGAGCCTGTCGGGCAACTTCGGTGAAGTGCGCCTGGGCCGTGACCAAGTCCCGACCTTCCAAAAGCTGACCTCCTACGACCTGTTCAGCGCCACCGGTATCGGCCAATTCATGGGCTTCCGTAACTGGGCAGCTGGCCAAGGCGCCGACGACAACGGCATCCGCGCCAACAACCTGATCTCGTACTACACCCCCAACTTCGGCGGTTTCAACGCCGGCTTTGGCTACGCTTTCGACGAAAAGCAAACCATCGGTACTGCTGACAGCGTCGGCCGTTACATCGGTGGTTACGTTGCATACGACAACGGCCCCCTGAGCGCCAGCCTGGGCCTGGCCCAGCAGAAGACTGCTGTCGGCGGCATCGCTACCGACCGTGACGAAATCACCCTGGGTGCTTCGTACAACTTCGGCGTTGCCAAGCTGACCGGCCTGCTGCAGCAGACCAAGTTCAAGCGTGACATCGGCGGCGACATCAAGACCAACTCCTACATGCTGGGCGCCTCGGCTCCCGTCGGCGGCGTGGGCGAAGTCAAGCTGCAATACGCTCTGTACGACCAAAAGGCCATCGACTCCAAGGCTCACCAGATCACTCTGGGCTACGTCCACAACCTGTCCAAGCGCACCGCTCTGTACGGCAACCTGGCGTTCCTGAAGAACAAGGATCTGTCGACCCTGGGCCTGCAAGCCAAGGGCGTGTACGCTGGTGGCGTGCAAGCTGGCGAAAGCCAGACTGGCGTGCAAGTCGGCATCCGCCACGCTTTCTAATGAACAGCTGGCGTAAGCCAGTTGCCATTTGAAGCAAAAAAGAGCCAGTCTTCGGACTGGCTCTTTTGTTTTGTGCTAGGGAAATACCTGTGTTGTGCTTGTGCCAACGGTGACGAGGTGGGGAAAGCGTTTCTAGAATGAAATTTCCACCAACCAATCGTAAACAAGAGAGAGACAACACAATGAATTCTTCATTCGTGAAAAAGAGCGTGGCACTGGCGGTGTTGGCAGCAACGGCACCCCTGGCAGCATTCGCCCAGCAAAGCAGCGTGCAGCTGTACGGCATCGTCGATGCCGCTGTGCGCCACACCACCAATGAAGGTCCGACCAAGAGCGGCAAGACCCAGATGATCGGCGGTGGCATGTCGCAGAGCCGCTGGGGCATCAACATCACCGAGGATCTCGGGGGTGGACTGGCCGCCATTGCCAACCTGGAAGCCCGTTTCCTCACCGACACCGGCGAGCAGGCTGCGGCAAGCTACTTCCAGCAATCCTGGGTCGGTATTCGCAGCAGCAGCTTCGGCCAGGTCACCCTGGGCCGCCAGTACAACATGCTGTTCGACCTGGTGACCTCCACCTATGCCTCTTTCCCCTATTCGCCGTACATGGAGGCCTACAAGCCTGAAATCGGCATGTCCATGGGTGCGCGCGCCAGCAACATGGTCAAGTACCTGGCCGAGTTCGGCCCGGTGCGCGGCGCCCTGCAGTATTCGTTCGACGAGAACAACACCTTCGACAAGGTCGGCACCGGCGTGAGCCCTGGCGGCGCCATCAAGACGGCCGGCGGCTATCTGCGTTACTCGCAAAGCGGCCTCTCCGCAGGCGCCGGCTACCTGGGCACCACGCTGCCGGCCGGCACCAAGGTCGATGCCTACACCCTGGGCGGCTCGTACCGTGTGGGTCCCTGGTACGTCAACCTGGGCTACGGCCTGAACAAGCGCAAGGATGCGTTCCCGGCCGCGGCCGCAGGCGGTGGATTCGACCAGGCCATCCTGAACTCCTTCTGGACGGGCTCGTCCAACGGCGGCTTCGTGGCTGGCGACGCCAACAAGCGGCAGATGTACAAGATGGGCTTCGGCTACCAGATCACGCCCCAGATCAATGTGGGCGCGCATTACTACCATGCCAAACAGTCGGGCTCGGGCACGGGCAATTTCAATGGCAAGGCGGACTTCCTGGTGGCGGTGGTCGACTACGCCTTCTCCAAGCGTACCGATGCCTATGTGGCCCTGGACCACACCAAGACCAGCGGCGGCTCGGGCGTGATGCTCGATGCCAATGGAGCCACCAAGCGCACTGGCTTCACCGTCGGCCTGCGCCATCGCTTCTGAGCACGCGGCGTCTGCGCAACGAATGGCCTCCTTCGGGAGGCCTTTTTGTTTTCTGTCGATGGGCTGACGGTGGGCGAGCGCGATTTCCTGCGTTAAGGTAGCCGCAGGCCAACGAAGCGAAAGAACCAAGGCGATGGAAGCCACTCGATACAAGGCAGGCGGTCGTGCCTTTGCCCGGATCGCCCAGTACCACCCGGAGCTGACGGCGCTGCGCCGCGAGCTGCATGCGCATCCGGAACTGGGATTCGAGGAACACTTCACGGCGGCGCGCGTCAAGGAGGCGCTGCGGCAGTGCGGCGTGGACGAAATCCATGAAGGCCTGGGCACCACGGGCCTGGTGGCCGTGATCCGTGGGCAGGGCCACAGTTCGGGCGCCATGGTGGGCCTGCGTGCCGACATGGATGCACTGCCCATGGTCGAGCACAACGAATTTCCCTGGAAGTCCGGCAAGCAGGGGCTGATGCACGGCTGCGGGCATGACGGCCATACGACCATGCTGGTGGGCGCCGCCCGCTACCTGGCCGCGACGCGGCGCTTCGATGGCTCGGCCGTGCTGGTCTTTCAGCCCGCCGAGGAAGGGCGCGGCGGCGCGCGGGCCATGATTGCCGATGGTCTTTTCGACCGCTTTCCGATGCAGGCCGTGTACGCCATGCACAACTGGCCCGCCATGCGTGCGGGCACGGTGGGCATCAACATGGGCGCGATGATGGCCGCTGCCGACCGCATCACCATCGAGATCACGGGGCGCGGCGGCCACGGCGCGCATCCCTACCAGACGGTGGACGTGGTGCTGGCTGCCGCGCACATCACCACGGCGGTGCAGAGCATCGTCTCGCGCAATGTGCGCGCCATCGACAGTGCCGTCATCAGCCTGTGCGCCGTGCAGGCCGGGGACCTGGGCGCCTTCAGCGTGATGCCGGGCACGGCAACGCTGGTGGGAACCGTGCGGACCTTCGACCCCGCCGTGCAGGACCGTGTCGAGCAGCGCCTGCAGGAATTGTGCAGCGCGGTGGCGCTGGGACTGGGTGCCACGGCCAAGGTCAACTACGAGCGCATCTATCCCGCCACCATCAACTCCCCCACGGAGGCCGCCTTTGCTGCCGATGTGGCCCAGTCGCTGGTGGGAGTGGAGAACCTGGACCGGCAACTGGAGCCCAGCATGGGGGCCGAGGACTTCTCGTTCATGCTGCAGCACAAGCCCGGTGCCTATCTGCGCCTGGGGCAATCCACGGGCGCCCAGCCCGGGGTGCCGCTGCACAGCAGCCGGTATGACTTCAACGACGACGTGTTGCCGCTGGGCGCGGCCCTGCACGCCAGCCTGATCGAGCAGGCCATGCCGCTGCACTCACAGGACGTATAGCGCAGGCGGAGCGGGTCAACGGGCCTGGCCCTCGGGCGCAAGCAGGTGGGCCTGCACCGTTTTCAGAATCTCGTCGGACAGGGCCGGATCGGCCGCGACCGTGGCGCGTGCCAGGACCAGGGCGCCCACCATGCTGCTGAGCATGGCCATGGCCTGGGCGCGCTGTGTGGCATCGGGTGCCTGATCGTCGCCGAGTGTGCCGATCACGCGCGCAAATCTGCCGATGTTGCGTTCCACCCCTTCGGCGAACACCGCTGAGAGATCGCCGCCTGCCCGAGCCACGTCCACGGCCAGCGCCGCGGCGGGGCAGCCTTCGCCGGGGCTGTCGCGGTGCTGCGGCGACAGATAGGACTGCACGCGCGCGGCAAGGCTGCCGGCCTCTTCGCCCTGCAGGCCGTCCAGCGGCGCGATGGACCAGTCGAAGGCGCGTGCGCAGGCCTCGCGCACCAGCGCGTCCTTGGATTCGAAGTGGCGATAGAGCCCGCCGTGCGTGAGCCCCGCACCGCGCGTCACCTCGGCCACGCCCACGCCGTCCAGCCCGTGCTCGCGGTACAGCCGTGCGGCGGCTTCCAGGATGTCCTGCCGGTTCTGTGCGGCCTGGGCTTTCGTGACTTTCATGTGTGCCGTCCAATGATTGTGGTCGTTATCAAAACACGTTTATGATGACGGTCATCATCATAAATCAGCCCCTGCCATGGCCTGTGCGCCATGTTCTGCAGGGGCTGTGCACTCTACAGGGAAGAACCGATGAATGCCTGTTCACTTCTGCGCAGCCTGCTGCTTGGGCCCGCTCCGACCTCCGCACGGTGTGCCAGGAGAGGCTCATGAGTACGGTCCATGCTGTCCATGCGGCGGCCCACCTGCCTCGCCGCGTGGTCGTCACGGGCATGGGCATGGTCTCGCCGCTGGGGCGGGGCACTGAATTGGCCTGGCGGCGCCTGCTGTCCGGCGCATCGGGCCTGAGCCGGTTGCCCGGAGATCTGGCGCCCGATGTGCCGGGCCAGGTGGCAGGGCAGGTGCCCGACCTGGCCCGGGACCCGGAAGGCGGCTGGGACATCGATGCCGTGGTCTCGCCCAAGGACCAGCGCAAGATGGACCGCTTCATTCCGCTGGCGCTGGACGCTTCGGACCAGGCCCTGGCCCAGGCCGGCTGGCAGCCGGCCAGCGAGGAGGAACGCGCGCGCACGGCCTGCATCATTGCCTCGGGCATCGGCGGCTTTGGCGCCATTGCCCAGGCCGTGCGCACCACGGACAGCCGGGGGGTGTCGCGCCTGTCGCCCTTCACCGTGCCGTCCTTCCTCGTGAATCTCGCGGCCGGCCATGTCTCGATACGGCATGGACTCAAGGGCCCGCTGGGCGCCCCCGTCACGGCCTGCGCTGCCAGCGTTCAGGCGGTGGGCGACGGCCTGCGCATGATCCGTTCGGGCGAGGCCGATGTGGCGCTGTGCGGCGGCGCCGAGGCGGCCATCGACCGCGTGAGCCTGGGTGCATTCGCGGCGGCCAAGGCCCTTTCCACCGGATACAACGACCGGCCCGAGGAGGCCTCGCGCCCTTTCGACACAGGCCGCGACGGCTTTGTCATGGGCGAGGGCGCGGGCGCCCTGGTGCTGGAAGGACTGGACCACGCCCTGGCGCGCGGCGCCGTGCCGCTGGCGGAAATCGTGGGCTACGGCACCAGCGCCGATGCCTATCACATCACCTCGGGGCCGGAAGATGGCGACGGCGCGCGCCGCAGCATGGCACAGGCGCTGGCCATGGCGGGGCTGTCGCCGGATCGGTTGCAGTACCTCAATGCCCACGCCACCTCCACGCCCGTGGGCGACCGGGGCGAACTGGCGGCCATGCGCTCCCTGTTTGGCGAGGGCAGCGGCGTGGCCATCAGCTCCACCAAGTCGGCGACGGGCCATCTGCTGGGCGCGGCGGGTGCGGTGGCTGCCATCTTCACGGTGCTGGCGCTGCGCGACCAGATGGCGCCAGCCACGCGCAATCTGGTGGAGCCCGATCCCCTGGCCCAAGGGCTGGACCTGATCGCCGGCGCGGCAAGGCCCTGGGCCATGGAGCATGCCCTGGTCAACGGCTTCGGCTTTGGCGGCGTCAACGCCTCGCTGGTGCTCAGGCGCTGGCAGGGCTGAATGAGGAGGGGGCCTGGGGGCCGGGTGCTACGTGTAGCGCTTGGCCCGCAGGTTGTTCTTCATCTGCTCCAGCGCAGGCTGCAGGGCCGGGCCGATGCGCAGCGCCACGCAGGTGGCCAGCACGTCGATGACCAGCAGGTGCAGCAGGCGCGACACCATGGGGCTGTAGCGGTCGTAGCCCTCGGGATGGTCGGCGGCCAGATGGATGTGGCAGGCCGAGGCCAGGGGCGAGCCGCTGGCGGTGATGGCAATCGTGGTGGCGCCGTTCTTGCGCGCGATGTCGGCGGCGTCCATCAGGTCGCGCGTGCGGCCCGAGTTGGAGATGATCACCGCGCAGTCGCCGGGCCCCAGCAGGGTGGCGCTCATCACCTGCATGTGGCCGTCGCTGGTGGCCAGGCTGGTCACGCCCAGGCGAAAGAACTTGTGCTGCGCGTCCTGCGCCACGATGCCCGAGTTGCCTGCGCCGTAGAACTCGATGCGCCGGCCCGTCTGCCAGGTCGAGGCGATGGCCTGCGCAGCCTGCTCTATGGCCGTGGTGCTGGCGGCATTGCGGTATTGCAGGAAGGCGGCCACAGCGTTGTCCACCACCTTGACCATCACATCGCTGGTCTTGTCGTCGGTGTCCACGCTGCGGTGGATGAAGGGAACGCCCTCGCTCACGCTGCCGGCCAGCTTGAGCTTGAAGTCGGCCAGGCCGTCGTAGCCCATGCTGCGGCAAAAGCGCACCACCGTCGGCTTGCTGACATGCGCGCGCTCGGCCAGTTCGCGCACCGGCTGGCGCGCGAACGCCCGGGGATCGGCCAGCACCAGGCGGGCCACGCGTTGTTCGGCGGGAGCAAGCGAGGGCAGCGAGGCGGTGATGCGGTCCAGCATTGGGCGGTGGGCGTTGTTCTGTGGGTGAAGGAAGCGGTTGCCGCAAGGCAGGTCCAGCGCGCATTTTGCATGAGCGGCAGCCTTCGCTTACTTTCCTGACGGCGATGCAAACCATGCGGGCGCATACACTTGGAGGATTTGCCGGTACAACCGCACCGCCCTGGTGCGATGCCGGCCCTTCGCCAGGCTCCCGCCCAAAGGATGTTCCATGAACCAGCTTGATGCGCTTCGACAGTACACGACCGTGGTGGCCGATACCGGCGACTTCCACCAGCTGGCCCAGTTCCAGCCACGGGATGCGACCACCAATCCCTCGCTCATCCTCAAGGCGGTGCAAAAGCCCGAGTACGCACCGCTGATGCGTGCCACCGTGGCCCAGTACAAGGGCCGCAGCCTCGACGAGGTCATGGACCGCATGCTGGTGCGCTTTGGCTGCGAGATCCTGAACACCATCCCCGGCCGCGTGTCCACCGAAGTCGATGCGCGCCTGTCCTTCAACACCTCGGCCACCGTGGCGCGTGCCGAGCGCCTGATCGAGCTGTACCAGGCCGAAGGCGTGCACATCGACCGCGTGCTCATCAAGATCGCCTCCACCTGGGAAGGCATCGAGGCGGCGCGCCAGCTGGAGCTGCGCGGCATCCATACCAATCTCACGCTGCTGTTCTCGTTCTGCCAGGCCGTGGCCTGCGGACAGGCCAAGGTGCAGCTGATCTCGCCCTTTGTGGGCCGTATCTACGACTGGTACAAGAAGCAGGCCGGCGCCCAGTGGGACGAGGCCGCCATGGCCGGCGCCAACGATCCCGGCGTGCGTTCCGTGCGCGCCATCTACGAGCACTACAAGCACTTCGGCATCGCCACCGAGGTCATGGGCGCGAGCTTTCGCAACACGGGCCAGATCGTGGCACTGGCCGGCTGTGACCTGTTGACCATCGCCCCCGAACTGCTGGCCCAGCTGGGTGCCAGCGATGCGCCCCTGGCGCGCGCCCTGGACCCCGAGGCGGCGCGGACCCTGGAACTCGATCCCGTGCACTACGACGAGGCCGGGTTCCGCCTGGCCCTCAACGAAGACGCCATGGGCACCGAAAAGCTGGCCGAAGGCATCCGCGCCTTTGCTGCCGACACGCGCAAGCTCGAAGCATTGATGCAGCAGGCCACAGACTGATTGGATGAAGATCTTGCCCGTTCTGTGCAATACCTTGCCGGCCTGGCCGGCACTTGAAAGCCATTTCCACGAAGATATCCAGTCCCTGGATCTGCGCCAGGCCTTTGCCGCGGACGCAGGCCGGCTGGACGCCCTGAGCCAGCAGGCGCCCCATGTCTTTGCCGACCTGTCCAAGAACCTCTGGACCGTGCGCACCGAAGAGCTGCTGCGCGAGCTGGCGCAGCAGGCCGGCGTGCTGGCCCAGCGCGACGCCATGCTGGCCGGCGAGCCCGTCAACTGCACCGAGGGCCGTGCCGTCATGCACTGGCTGCTGCGCATGCCGCGCGACGGCGGCCAGCTGCGCCACTGCGCCACCGTGCAGCAGTGGCAGCCTGCCATGCGCGAGGCACTGGAGCAGGTGCATGAGACGCTGGACGCCATGCTGGCCCTGGCCGAGCAGGTGCGCGGCGACGAGGGCATCACCGACATCGTGAATATCGGCATCGGCGGCTCGCACCTGGGCCCCGAAGTGGTGGTCAATGCGCTGGAGGACTGGGTCGATGCGGGCAAGAATTTCCATTTCGTCTCCAACGTCGATGGCCATGAACTTGGCCATGTGCTGCGCCGCGTGCGCCCGCACAGCACGCTGTTCCTGATCGCCTCCAAATCCTTCACCACGGCCGAGACCATGCTCAACGCGCACTCGGCGCGCCGGTGGTTCCTGGAGCAGGGCGGCAGTGAGGACCCGCAGGCCGCGTGCTCCATCGACCGGCACTTCGTGGCCCTCACCACCAATGTGCAGGCCGCCGCCGACTTCGGCATCCGCCGCACGCTGGGATTCTGGGACTGGGTGGGCGGCCGTTTTTCGCTGTGGTCGGCCATCGGCCTGCCCGTGGCCATTGCCATTGGCGCGGCGCAGTTTCGCGCGCTGCTGGGTGGCGCCCATGCCATGGATGCGCATTTCTTTTCCTCGGGCCTGGAGGGCAACCTGCCGCTGCGCCTGGGCCTGCTGGACGTCTGGTACCGCGATTTCTGCGGCTTCTCCAGCCGCTGCATTGCCCCCTACAGCCATGGCCTGCGGCGGCTGACCGCCTACCTGCAGCAGCTGGAGATGGAGAGCAACGGCAAGGGCGTGACGCGCGACGGGCAGACGCTGCCGGTGCGCACGGCGCCCGTGATCTGGGGCGAGCCCGGCACCAATGGCCAGCATGCCTTCTTCCAGATGCTGCACCAGGGCCAGGACGTGATTCCCGTGGAGTTCATCGCGCTGCGCGACGGCGGCAAATACCTGGGCGCGCACCACCAGAGCCTGGTCGTCAACGCCATTGCCCAGGCGCAGGCCCTGATGGAGGGGCGCCACGGCGAAGGCGCAGAGCGCCATTGCGCAGGCAACCGGCCCAGCAGCTTCCTGCTGCTGCAGCAGCTTGATCCGGCATCGCTGGGCGCCCTGATCGCGCTGTACGAGCACCGCGTCTTTTGCGCAGGCGCGGTCTGGGGCATCAACAGCTTCGACCAGTGGGGCGTGGAGCTGGGCAAGCACCTGGCGCGCCAGCTGCATGCGCGCCAGGACAGCGGCGACTGGCAGGGCGTCGATGCCTCGACACAGGGCCTCATGCACCGGCTTGCGGCAGGGGCGGCCGGCTGACCGGGCGCGGTGGGCCGGTGGCCCCCGCAGCGCACCAGCACGGTGCCGGGTCATGTGGGTGGAGCATGACCTTCTTCCATTTCATCGTTATGCACAGGCGCCTGATTGCTCGATAGTTGATGCAATCGCCTTGACGGCGGCCCTGCCTGGAGGCAGCCGGTGACGGCGGCACGGCAGGGTGAAGGCGCAGCGCGCCTTCGGACCTGCAACAACTATCCAAGGAGACCCTCGATGCGATTCGTACTGGCCCATGTGGCGATGGCATGTGTGGTGGCTGCTTCCGGCGCTGCCCATGCGCAGGATGCGGGTGGCACGCTGGACAAGATCCAGAGCACAGGCAAGGTGGTGATGGGCGTGCGCGAAAGCTCGGCGCCCATGGCCTATGCCTTCGGCACCACGCAGAAGTACGTGGGCTACCACGTGGAGCTGTGCGAGAAGGTGCTGGCCCAGATCGCGCCCAAGGCGAAGATCGAGTACATGGCCCTGACCTCGCAGAACACCATGCCCCTGGTGCAGAACGGTACCGTGGACATCGGCTGCGGCCCGACCACGAACAACCTCGCGCGCCAAAAGCAGGTGGCCTTTGCCGTGACCACCTACGTGAGCCAGGTGCGCATGGCTGTGCGTGCCGACTCGGGCATCACTTCCTTCAAGCAGCTCGACGGCAAGCCCGTGGCGGCCTCGGCCGGCACGACCGCCGTGCAGCTGCTGCGCAAGTACGGGCGCGACAATGGCGTGAACCTGCCCACCTCGCTGGGCAAGGACCATTTCGAGAGCTTTCTGATGCTCGAATCGGGCCGCGCCGATGCCTTCGTGCTGGATGACAACCTGCTGGCCGGCGTCATCGCCAACTCCAAGAACCCTGCGGGCTTCAAGATCGTGGGCGAGGTGCTGGGCTCCGAGCCCATCGCCATCCTGTTCCGCCGCGATGACCCCGCCTTCAAGAAGGCCGTGGACGACGTGCTGGTGGGCATGATGGCCTCGGGCGAAGTGGCGAAGATCTACGACAAGTGGTTCGTGCAGCCCATTCCGCCCAAGAATGCCCCGCTGAACCTGCCCATGAGCGACATGCTCAAGCAGCTGCTGCAAAAGCCCAACGACAAGCCGCTGGAAGCCTACGCCAGCTGATCGCAGACAGCGCGCCTGGGCCGGGCCCCTGTGTCTGGCGCAAGGTTCTCAGTTGTCATTTGTCGCCTGCGGTCCCTTGCCGCAGGCGTTTTCGCGCATGAAATCCTGGGCCGCCTGCTGCAGCCACTCGCGCAGGCTTTGCAGCGGCGGGTAGTTGCCGCGGCTCGTGGGCCAGGCCAGGTAGTAGCGCTCGGCGCTTTCCATCTCGGGCAGATGGGGAAGGGCACGCACCAGGTCGCCCTGGGCGAGTTCGCGCTCGATCAGAAAGCGTGGCAGCAAGGCCACGCCCACGCCGGCGATGGCGGCCTGGGCGGCGGTGGCGAACTGGTCGAACAGCATGCCCTGGCCTTCGGCCATGGGCGCATCGTGCACGGACAGCCAGCGCTGCCAGGCATCGGGGCGCGATGCCAGGTGCAGCAGCGGCGCCTGCAGCAGGTCCTGGGGCTGGGCAAAGCCATGCTGGGCCAGCAGGGCGGGGCTGCAGGCAGGCACCACGGTCTCGCTCATCAGAAAGGCCAGCTCGGCGCCCGGCCAGTGCGGCAGGCCGAAATGGATGGCGGCGTCCACGGCTTCGAGCTGGAAGTCGAACTGGGACAGCCGCGTCGTCAGGTTGATGGTGATGCCCGGGTGGGCGCTGAAGAACTGCGGCAGGCGAGGCGCCAGCCAGCGCGTGCCGAAGGTGGGCAGGATGGCCAGGTTCAGGCTGCCGCCGCGCGGGTTGGCCCGAAAGCCCAGCGTGGCGGTGGAGATGCGCATCAGCGCGCCGCGTATCTCCTGGGCATAGGCCTGGCCGGCCGGACTGAGCCGCACGGTCTGGCGCTCGCGCACAAAGAGCTCCGCCTCCAGCCGCTCTTCCAGCGCGCGGATCTGGCGGCTGACGGCGCTTTGCGTCAGGTGCAGCTCGGCCGCAGCCGCCGTGAAGCTCTGGTGCCGGGCCGCCGCCTCGAAGGCGCACAGCAGGGACATGGGAGGAAGGAAACGGCGGGACAGCAGCATGGCAGGGGGTGGTGGGGCAATCGTGGGAGGGGCATTCTGTTTGGGAATGACCTATGGGCCTGATTATCGTTTGACCAGGCTCAAGGCGCAGGCCTAGCATGCGTGCCAGGAATTCACCCCGCCGCAGGGCTGCCCTGTGGCTCCAACTTCAGTCCCCACGAGCACCATGTCCTCTACGCCTGCCCACACCTTCGTGCCCTCCGACGAGATCCGCGCACGGTTTTCCGGCGCCATGTCCGAGATGTACCGCGACGAAGTGCCACAGTACGGCACCTTGATCGAACTCGTGGCCGACATCAACCAGCGCACCCTGCAGGCCGAGCCCGCGCTGCTGGCCCGGATGCAGCGCAGTGGCGAGCTGGCCCGCCTGGGCGTGGAGCGCCACGGCGCCATCCGCGTGGGCACGGCGGCCGAGCTGTCCATGCTGCGCCGCCTGTTCGCCATCATGGGCATGGAGCCCGTGGGCTACTACGACCTGTCGGTGGCCGGCGTGCCCGTGCACTCCACGGCCTTCCGTCCCGTGGGCGACGCGGCGCTGCTGGCCAATCCTTTCCGCGTCTTCACCTCGCTGCTGCGCCTGGACCTGATTGCCGACGAGGCACTGCGGGCGCAGGCGAGTGCCATCCTGGCGCGCCGCAGCATCTTCACCGAACGCGCGCTGGCGCTGATCGCCCAGGCCGAGGCCCATGGCGGCCTGGCCGACGCCGATGCCGACGCATTCGTGCGCGAGGCGCTGGAGACCTTCCGCTGGCACAGCGAGTCCACCGTGGACGGCGCCACCTACGACGCGCTGCACAAGGCCCACCGCCTGATCGCCGACGTGGTCTGCTTCAAGGGCCCGCACATCAACCACCTGACGCCGCGCACCCTGGACATCGATGCCGCCCAGGCCGCCATGCCCGAGCGCGGCATGGACGCCAAGGACGTGGTCGAAGGCCCGCCGCGCCGCGCCTGCCCCATCCTGCTGCGCCAGACCAGCTTCAAGGCGCTCAAGGAGACCGTGCGTTTTGCGGGCGATGCCACGGGCGCGGGCTCGCACACGGCGCGCTTCGGCGAGATCGAGCAGCGCGGCGTGGCGCTTACGCGCAAGGGCCGTGCGCTCTACGACCAGTTGCTGGCCCAGGTGCGCGACATGGGCAGCGCGGGCAGTGCCGCACCCGACTACGGCAGCCGCCTGGCCCAGGTCTTCGAGGCTTTTCCAGATACCCATGAGCAACTGCGCCGCCAGGACCTGGCCTTCTACCGCTTTGCACTGAGCGACGAGGGCGCCGCCCTGGCCGGTGGCGAGGCCGCAGCGGCTGCCGCCTCGGATCTGGAGGCGCTGGTCACCCGGGGCCTGGCCCATGCCGAACCCATCGTCTACGAAGACTTCCTGCCCGTGAGCGCGGCCGGCATCTTCCAGTCCAACCTGGGCGGCGAAGAGCAAAAGCAGTACGCGGCCCATGCGGCCCAGCAGGCCTTCGAGGCCGACCTGGGCGCCCGCGTGCATGACGAGATCGCGCTGTACGAGCAGGCCCAGCAGCGCTCCATCGACCAGTTGCGCAGCGCGCTGCGCGGCCAGGCCACCAAGGTGGCTGCATAAGCGCTGGCCCGGGCCGGTCCCGCCACCGCTGATCCCCTTCCCCGGGGCGCATGCGCAGGCGCCAGGCCTGCGCATGCGCCCTTTTGTTTTTGCCATTTGCCGGAGGCCCCATGAGCACCGCAGACCAGGGCGCATCGTCGCCCACCGCCCACCTGTTCAACCCGCTGTTCGCTCGGCCCGAAGGCTCGCCGATCCGCGAACTGTTTCCCTACCTGAGCCGGCCCGGCATGCTCTCGCTGGCCGGAGGCTATCCCTCGCCCAGCCTGTTCGATGCCGAAGGTTTGCAGCAGGCCGCCACGGCCGCGCTGCAGCAGGATGCCGCCGCCAGCCTGCAGTACGGCGCCAGCGAGGGCCAGCTGCCGCTGCGCGAAGCCCTGGCCGCACTGTGCGCCACGCGCGGCATTGCCTGCACGCCGGCCGACATGATCGTGACCACGGGCTCGCAGCAGGCCTTCGACCTGCTGGTCAAGGTGCTGGTCGAGCCCGGCGACCCGGTGCTGGTCGAGGTGCCCGCCTACCCGGCCACGCTGCAGACCCTGAAGCTGGCACAGGCACAGGTCGTTGCCGTGCCCACGGACGAGCAGGGCCTGGACACCGAGGCCCTGGCCCGCCTGCTGGCGCAGTGGCCCCATGCGCGCGCCCCCAAGCTGCTCTACACCGTGCCGAACTTCTCCAACCCGGGCGGCACCCTGCTGCCCGCGGCGCGGCGCACGGCCCTGGTGGAGCTGGCGCGCCAGCATGGCTTTGTCATCGTCGAGGACGACCCCTATGGCGAGCTGCGCTTCAGCGGCCAGCGCGAACCGTCGATCTACGAAACGGGCTTGGCGCAGTGCGGTGCCCAGTCCAACCCCGTGGTCTACCTGTCCAGCCTGTCCAAGACCGTGGCACCTGCGCTGCGCATCGGCTGGATGCTGGCCGACGCCCAACTGCTGCGCCGCTGCACCATCGCCAAGCAGACGGCCGACCTGTGCACCTCGCCGCTGGCGCAGATGATCGCCGCGCACTATCTGCGCTCGGGCCGCTATGCGCCCCAGCTGGCCCAGGCCTGCGCCGAGTACGCAGCGCGCATGGATGCGCTGTGCTCTGGCATGCAGTCGGCCCTGGGCGAGCAGATCCGCTTCGTGCGGCCTGCGGGCGGCATGTTCGTCTGGGCGCAGCTGCTGCCGCCACAACGGCATGCGGGCGAGCCCGAGGCCCTGGCCCGGGCGCTGTTCACGGCCGCTGTGGAGCAGGGCGTGCTCTATGTGCCAGGCAAGGCCTTCTTCCCGGCCGATGCGGCAGACAAGGCCGGCCTGTGCATGCGCCTGTCGTATGCGGCGCCCACCGTGCCCCAGATCACCGAGGCTGTGGCGCGCCTGGGCCGGGCCTGGGGCCAGGCCGTGTCCTGAGGACATCGGCAACAGCGTTCATGCAATGAAAAAGGCCGCCCTCGGGCGGCCTTTTTCATTGCAGGGCAAACCGGGTATGGCGCAAGGCCTGCCCGGTTGCGGCGGGCAATTACATGCCCATGCCGCCCATGCCACCCATGCCGCCCATGTCGGGCATGGCGGGGGCGCCTTCAGCCTTGGGGGACTCGGCGATCATGGCTTCGGTCGTCAGCAGCAGCGATGCCACGGAAGCGGCGTTCTGCAGGGCCGTACGCGTCACCTTGGTCGGGTCCAGGATACCCATTTCCAGCATGTCGCCGTAGGTGTCGTTGGCGGCGTTGAAGCCGTAGTTGCCCGAGCCGTTCAGCACGGCGTTGACCACCACGGAGGGCTCGCCACCGGCGTTGGCCACGATTTCGCGCAGGGGCGCTTCGATGGCCTTCATGATCAGCTTGATGCCGGCGTCCTGCTCGGCATCGCCGGTCTTCAGGTCGCCCACGGCTTGCTTGGCGCGCAGCAGAGCCACGCCGCCGCCGGCCACGATGCCTTCTTCCACAGCAGCGCGGGTAGCGTGCAGGGCGTCTTCAACGCGGGCCTTCTTTTCCTTCATTTCGACTTCGGTGGCGGCGCCAACCTTGATCACGGCAACGCCGCCGGCCAGCTTGGCCACGCGCTCTTGCAGCTTTTCGCGGTCGTAGTCGCTGGTGGCTTCTTCGATCTGGATGCGGATCTGCTTGACGCGGGCTTCGATTTCAGCAGCTTGGCCAGCACCGTCGATGATGGTGGTGTTTTCCTTGCCGATTTCGATGCGCACTGCCTGGCCCAGGTCTTCCAGGGTCACCTTGTCCAGCGCCAGGCCCACTTCTTCAGCGATGACCTTGCCGCCCGTCAGGATGGCGATGTCTTCCAGCATGGCCTTGCGGCGGTCGCCGAAGCCAGGAGCCTTGACAGCCACAACCTTCAGGATGCCGCGGATGGTGTTGACCACCAGCGTTGCCAGGGCTTCGCCTTCGACGTCTTCTGCAATGATCAGCAGGGGACGGCCGGCCTTGGCCACGGCTTCCAGCGTGGGCAGCAGGTCGCGGATGTTGCTGATCTTCTTGTCGAACAGCAGCACGAAGGGGTTGTCCAGCAGGGCAACCTGCTTTTCAGGGTTGTTGATGAAGTAGGGCGACAGGTAGCCGCGGTCGAACTGCATGCCCTCGACGACGTCGAGTTCGTTGGCCAGCGACTTGCCTTCTTCAACGGTGATCACGCCTTCCTTGCCGACCTTGTCCATGGCTTCGGCAATGATGCTGCCCACGGATTCGTCGGAGTTGGCGGAGATCGAGCCGACCTGGGCGATTTCCTTGGAGGTGGTGGTGGCCTTGGATTGCTTCTTCAGCTCTTCCACCAGGGCGGCGACAGCCTTGTCGATGCCGCGCTTCAGGTCCATGGGGTTCAGGCCGGCGGCCACGTACTTGGCGCCTTCGCGGACGATGGCCTGTGCCAGCACGGTGGCGGTGGTCGTGCCGTCACCGGCGATGTCGTTGGTCTTGGAGGCCACTTCCTTCACGAGCTGGGCGCCCATGTTCTGCAGCTTGTCCTTGAGTTCCACTTCCTTGGCGACGGAAACGCCGTCCTTGGTCACGGTGGGGGCGCCGAAGGAGCGCTCCAGCACCACGTTGCGGCCCTTGGGACCCAGGGTGACCTTGACTGCGTTGGCCAGGATGTTCACGCCTTCAACCATGCGGGCGCGAGCTTCGCCGCCGAAAACTACGTCTTTTGCTGCCATTTCAATTCTCCGGATTCAGTTGGAAAGTGCGGTGGAGGGAAGTGGATTACTTCTCGACGACTGCGAACAGGTCGTCTTCCTTCATCACCAGCAGTTCGTCGCCATGGACCTTGACGGTCTGGCCGCTGTACTTGCCGAACAGAACGCGGTCGCCGACCTTCACGTTCAGAGCGATCACTTCGCCCTTGTCGTTCTTCTTGCCGGGGCCCACTGCCAGCACTTCGCCCTGGTCGGGCTTCTCGGCGGCGTTATCGGGGATCACGATGCCCGAAGCCGTCTTGGTTTCGTTCTCGAGGCGCTTCACGATCACGCGATCGTGCAGGGGACGCAGGTTCATACCAACTCCTAAATCATCAACAAAGTTGAAACAAAGACTTGCCGGCCCGGCGGGCCGGCATTCGAAGCAATGTGGGTCAGAGGGCTGTTAGCACTCATGCCCAACGAGTGCTAATAATAAGGCAATTCGGCCAGGTTTCAAGGGGTAGGGTCGATGTGCCGCACGGCGGCACACCCGGTGCGGCACTAGCGCAGGGGCAGGGGCCGATTCACCACCCCCGCGGCCGACGCCTTGAAGTTCTCCATGACCTCATCGATCGGCTGGCCCATCTGCGCATGGACGATGGCACCGTCTATCACCAGCGCGAGCGCCGCTCCCACGGACACGGGATGGCCGCCGAACACGTCATCCAGCACGGACGACATTTCCTGCTTGTGGCGCCGGACCGTTGCCAGGATTTCATGGTCGGACGAGCCCAGTTCGGCAGCGGCATTGAGAAAGGCGCAGCCCCGGAAGTCGGGCTGGCCGAACCAGCTCCTGAGGGTGGTTGCGAGGGCCTCCAAGGCTGGCGAGCCGGCGGCGGTCGCTTGCGCCAGGCTGGTCTGGAACCAGGAAATCCACCTGGCATGGCGGTAGTCGAGGTACGCCCGGATCAGATCGTCCTTGCTGGCGTACTGGCGGTAGAAGGTGACTTTGCTGACCGACGACCGCTCGATGATCCGGTCCACGCCCGTGGCCCTGATGCCCTCCCCGTAGAAGAGACCATGGGCCGCCACCAGGATGCGCTCGCGGGGCGGCAATGAATCGAAAGATGGTTCGGAAGTTTTCATGAAGACATTGTAGACAGATCGTTCCACCTCCGTTAGAGTGGTGCATGTAGACAGATCGTTCTACTTATCTTTTAGAGGTCACATCATGGAAACTCGCCCGCCCCTGCCCCCGTTCTCGCTCGCAAGCGCCGTACAAAAAGTCCGTTTGGCCGAGGATGGATGGAACACCCGCGATGCGGCCAAGGTCGCGATGGCATATACCCTCGACACGCAATGGCGCAACCGGGCCGAGTTCGCCAACGGCCGGGCCGAGGCCCAGGCCTTTCTTGAGAGAAAGTGGAAGAAGGAGCTTGACTACCGGCTGATCAAGGAGCTCTGGCTGTACGGGGAAAACCGCATCGCTGTCCGTTATGCCTACGAATGGCACGACGACGCCGGGAACTGGTTCCGCTCCTATGGCAACGAGAACTGGGAATTCGAGGCCGACGGCCTCATGCGCCGACGCTTCGCATGCATCAACGACATGCCCATCCAGGAGTCGGAGCGCAAGTTCCACTGGCCGCTGGGCCGCCGCCCCGACGACCACCCCGGGCTGTCCGACCTGGGTCTGTAGGCAAAGCCTCGGGCCATGCTCCGAGGCAGCGGGGCAGCGGGGCAGCGGGGCAGCGGCCGCTGCCGCCCGGTGCCGATCCACGGCACATGCGCCCAGGGCTTTGGCCGATTGGCCACAATGGGGCATCCCGTTCCAGGCTCAGGAGGCCATGCATGTCCGATATCCGCTGCGGCGATTCCATCCACCAACGCGCATCCCTGGGACGCCGCTGCGCGCGCGCGGCCGCCCCGCTGCTGGCGGCGCTGCTGCTGTCGCCGCTGGCCCAGGCCGCGCTCAAGGTGGGCGACACCGCGCCGCGCTTCACCACGCCGGCCGCGGTGGCGGGAAAGGCCTTCGATTTCGACATGGCGGCCACGCTCAAGAAGGGGCCGGTGGTGCTGTATTTCTTCCCCAAGGCCTTCACCCAGGGCTGCACGATGGAAGCCCACGCATTTGCCGAGGCCACGCCGCGCTTCGCAGCCATGGGCGCCACGGTGGTGGGCATGTCGCATGACGACATCGATACGCTCAAGCGCTTTTCCACCGAGGCCTGCCGCGACCAGTTCGCCGTGGCATCGGACCCGCAGGCGCAGACCATTCGCGCCTACGACGCCTCGGCCGCCGCCGACCCCCAGCGCGCCGACCGCATCTCCTACGTGATCGGCAAGGACGGCAAGGTCCGCTTCGTGCACAT
Source organism: Delftia acidovorans (assembly GCA_031286585.1). GTDB lineage: Bacteria > Pseudomonadota > Gammaproteobacteria > Burkholderiales > Burkholderiaceae_C > Comamonas > Comamonas acidovorans_A. Next base: position 682,636 of record JAITUC010000038.1, on the reverse strand, counting down.
CGGCTCGGACCCGGACGAGCATGTGCGCCAGACCGAGGCGGCAGTCAGGCGGCTGGCGGGCAAATAGCCCGCCGCGCAGCCGTGTCAGCGACTGGCGTTGCCGCCGGCCTCGGCCTGGACTTCGGCAAATTCCTCGTTCGTGAACAGCTTGGAGCGCGTGTGGAAGGCCTTGCCCGTGCTGCCTTCCAGCGAGAAGGTGCCGCCCTGGCCCTCGATCACGTCCAGGATGAGCTGGGTGTGCTTCCAGTACTCGTACTGCGACTTGCCGATGTAGAAGGGGGCGTTGCCCACCTGGCCCAGCAGCACGTCCTGGGCGCCTATGGTCAGCTCGCCGGGCAGGTAGCAGTTGGCGGCGCTGTTGTCGCAGCAGCCCCCGGACTGGTGGAAGAACACCGGCCCGTGCCGGGCCTGCAGGTCCGCGATCAGCGCCAGCGCGGCCTCGGTGGCAATCACTTTGTCAACCATGGGTTGGCCTTTCCTGGGCGGCCGGCCGCGCTGTGCGCCGCCGGCCGCATTCACGTCAGAAGAAGCCCAGCTTGTTCTCGCTGTAGCTGACCAGCAGGTTCTTGGTCTGCTGGTAGTGGTCCAGCATCATCTTGTGGGTTTCGCGGCCGATGCCCGATTCCTTGTAGCCGCCAAAGGCCGCGTGCGCCGGGTAGGCGTGGTAGCAGTTGGTCCACACGCGCCCTGCCTTGATGGCGCGGCCCATGCGGTAGGCCACGTTGCCGTTGCGGCTCCACACGCCGGCGCCCAGGCCGTAGAGCGTGTCGTTGGCAATGGCCAGGGCCTCGGCCTCGTCCTTGAAGGTGGTCACGGCCAGCACGGGGCCGAAGATTTCCTCCTGGAAGATGCGCATCTTGTTGTGGCCCTTGAACAGCGTGGGCTGCACGTAGTAGCCGCCTTCCAGGTCGCCGCCCAGATGGGCCTGGCCGCCGCCGGCCAGCACCTCGGCGCCCTCCTGCTTGCCCAGGTCCAGGTACGACAGGATCTTGGTGAGCTGCTCCCTGGACGCCTGGGCGCCCATCATGCTGTCGGTGTCCAGCGGGTTGGCATGCCGGATGGCGGCCACGCGCTTGAGCACGCGCTCCATGAAGCGGTCGTAGATGCTTTCCTGGATCAGCGCGCGGCTGGGGCAGGTGCAGACCTCGCCCTGGTTGAAGGCGAACAGCACCAGCCCTTCGACGGCCTTGTCGAGGAAGGCATCGTCCTTGTCCATCACATCGGCGAAGAAGATGTTGGGCGACTTGCCGCCCAGCTCCAGCGTGGCCGGGATCAGGTTGTTGGCGGCGGCCTGGGCGATCACGCGGCCCGTGGAGGTGGAGCCCGTGAAGGCGATCTTGGCGATGCGCTTGCTGGTGGCCAGCGGCATGCCGGCCTCGCGGCCGAAGCCGTTGACGATGTTGAGCACGCCGGGCGGCAGCAGGTCGGCAATGAGCTCGGCCAGGATCAGGATGCTGATGGGCGTGGACTCGGCAGGCTTGAGCACCACGCAGTTGCCCGCGCCGAGGGCGGGCGCCAGCTTCCAGGCGGCCATGAGGATGGGGAAGTTCCAGGGAATGATCTGGCCCACCACGCCCAGCGGCTCCTGGATGTGATAGGCCACCGTGGTCTCGTCGATGTGGCTGAGCGCGCCTTCCTGTGCGCGCACGCAGCCCGCGAAATAGCGGAAATGGTCCACGGCCAGCGGGATGTCGGCGTTCAGCGTCTCGCGGATGGCCTTGCCGTTGTCCACGGTCTCGGCATAGGCGAGCAGCTCCAGGTTGGCCTCGATGCGGTCGGCGATCTTCAGCAGGACATTGGCGCGCTCGGCCGCGCTGGTGCGGCCCCAGGCGTCGCTGGCGGCATGGGCGGCGTCCAGCGCCAGCTCGATGTCCTCGGCCGTGGAGCGCGCGGCCCGGGTGTAGACCTTGCCGCTGACGGGCGTGACCACGTCGAAATACTGCTCCTTGACGGGCGGCACGAACCTGCCGCCGATGAAGTTGTCGTAGCGGGACTTGTAGGCGATCTTGGCGCCAGCGGCGCCGGGGGCTGCGTAGACGGTCATGCTGCTTGTCTCCTGAGGATGCTTGTGGATTTGCTGCGGTTGCGGGTATCCGGCCAGGGCTGGATGGCTGACATGAATCAAAAGCCGTGCCAGCTCAAAAAGAAGGCGGCCGGGGCCTGCGCAGGCATGCGGGCCGTGGGGACGTGCGGGTTTCCCCTGCTCCCTGGCGCAGGACCGTGACGTTGCGCAACAGGACAGCTGTCCAGAAATGGAACAGTCGGGCACACGTCCCGCTGCCCGGCTTGCCCCTTGCCGGGCAGCCCCCCATACTGGGCCGCAACGCGGCGCAATGACGCCCGAGCAGGAGACAGCATGCAATCGAGAGCCTCCCTTGTGGCCTTGCGCCAGGCCCGTCACAGCCTGATGGAGTCAGGCCTGTGCCCCAGCGGCCTGGTGGACGAGCGCCTGGCGCGTTCGTGGCAGCGCTGCATCGAGCAGGGGCTGCGGCCCACGGGACGCCTGGGCGCCGCCGACAACCTGGAGCAGCATGCGCTGGGCGTGCTGCGCAGCCGCCACCATGCGCTGCTGGCGCATTCACGGCCCGTCATGGAATACCTGTCCGAGCAGGTGCGCGGCAGCCAGAGCGTGGTGGTGCTGGCCGGCCCTTGCGGCACCCTGGTGGACACCTGCGGCGACCCCTTCTTTCTGGGCAAGGCCGAGCGCGTGGCCCTGGCCAGCGGGGCTTCATGGCACGAGGCTCAGCGCGGCACCAATGCCATCGGCACGGCACTGGCCGAGATGGAGTCCATCGAAATCCAGGGCGGCGAGCATTTCCTGGAGCGCAACGGCTTTCTCACCTGCGCGGCCGCGCCCATCCTGTCGGGCACGGGCCAACTGCTGGGCATTCTGGACATCTCCAGCGAACATGGCCGGGGCAGCCCGCACATGCTGGGCCTGGTCGGCACGGCGGCCCGCATGATCGAGAACCGCCTCATGGCCTGCGACGGCCAGCGCCACATCCGCCTGCACCTGCATGCGCGGCCCGAAGGCATCGGCACGGTGGCCGAAGGCATTGCACTGATCTCCGCGGACGGATGGCTGGTGGGCGCCAACCGCGCTGCGCTGGCCTTGCTGCGCCTGTCGCGGGCGCAGCTGGGCAGCGTGTCGCTGGAGCAGGTGCTGGACGCCGGCCTGGAGGAACTGCTGTCACGCCAGCACCGCCAGCCCGATGCGGCCCAGCCGCTGCGACGCCATGACGGCACGGCGCTGTTCGGCCAGCTGGTGCCGGACCGGCGCACGGTCCGGTCCTCGGTCGTGGAACGGGCTGCAGAGCAACAGCAACAGGAGCCGCCGCAGCTGGCGCGCGATGCGCTGGCGCGGCTGGACACGGGCGATGCGCGCTGGCGTGCGGCGGCCGACAAGGCCCGGCGCGTGCTGGGCAAGCCGATTGCGCTGCTCATCCAGGGCGAGTCCGGCGTGGGCAAGGAGTGGTTTGCGCGCGCAGCCCACGACAGCGGGCCGCGCCGCGATGGCCCCTTCGTGGCCATCAACTGCGCGGCCATGCCCGAGTCGCTGATCGAGGCGGAACTGTTCGGCTACCGCCAGGGCGCCTTCACGGGCGGGCGGCGCGAGGGGCAGGCGGGCCTGCTGCGCCAGGCGCATGGCGGCACCCTGTTCCTGGACGAGATCGGCGACATGCCGCTGGCGCTGCAGACCCGGCTGCTGCGCGTGCTGCAGGAGCGGCAGGTGGTGCCGCTGGGCGGCGGCGAGCCCGTCGCCGTGGATTTCGCGCTGGTCAGCGCCTCCAACCGCAGGCTGCGCGAGGAGGTCGACCAGGGGCGCTTTCGTGCCGATCTGTACTACCGCATCAACGGCCTGGCGGTGGAGCTGCCGCCGCTGCGCGAGCGCGGCGACTTCGAGGCACTGGCCGCGCGCATGCTGGCCGATATCGAGCCTGCCCGCCCCCTGCGCATGGCGCCTGCCCTGTTGGCGCAACTGGCCGGCCACGGCTGGCCCGGCAACCTGCGCCAGTGCGCCAGCGTGCTGAGAACGGCCTGCGCCATGCTCGACCCCCATGAGGAATGCCTGCAATGGCAGCATCTGCCCGATGACTTCCAGGCCGAACTGGCGCAGACCGCCCGCAGCGGTGCTCGGCATGATGCCGCGCCGCAGAGCCTGGATGAACTCTCGCGCTCGGCCGTGCGGCAGGCGCTGGAGAACTGCCGGGGCAACATCAGCCAGGCCGCGCGCATGCTGGGCATCAGCCGCCAGACGCTGTACCGCAAGCTGGACCAGGACCGGGCGGCGGGCGGCCTGCTGCCGGCCCGTTGAGGCGCGGGGCCGTGCTCAGGCCTTGAAGGTGATCCAGGGCCTGAGCTTCACGGCGGCTTGGATCAGGCCGGCGGCCTCCTGCGACTCGATGACCGGGCCGATGGGCTTGTAGGCCTCGGGGGCCTCCTCGATGCGGCGCTCCTCGCGCAGCGTCACGCACTGCCAGCCCTGCTCGCCCGCACGGTCAGCACCTGCCTCGGGGCGCAGCGCGCGCACGGCCTGGCGGCGCATGCGCCGTCCCGCGCCATGGCTGCAGGACCAGAGCCAGTCGGCCGAGCCCAGGCCCGTGACCAGGTAGGAGGCATCGCCCATGGAGCCAGGGATGAGCGCGAAGTCGCCCTCGTTGGCCGGCGTGGCGCCCTTGCGGTGGATGTTCATGCCGCCTTGCTGCAGCACGACGTTGTGCGGCACATCGACCACCAGGCGCGAATCCGCTGCGCCCACGATCTGCTCCAGGTCCTTGCGCACCAGCTCGGCCAGCACCACGCGGTTGGCCCAGGCATAGCGCGCCGCCACGCCCATGGCCTGCAGGTACTCGGCGGCAAGGGGGCCCGAAAGGCCGTACAGGCCGCTGGCCGGGTGCTTCACGCCGCGGGGCCACTCGGCCCGGGCGCGGTCCATCCAGGCCTGGCCCACGTAAAAGCCCAGGTCGCGCGAGCCGCTGTGGATCATCGCCACCACGTCGCCCGCGCGCAGGCCGGCGCGGTAGGCCGCGTGGCGGTCCAGCACCTCGTCCACCACCTGCAGTTCCACGAAATGGTTGCCTGACCCCACCGTGCCCAGGCAGGGGTCGCGGAACACGGCATGGCGCTCCTGCAGATAGGCATGGGGCGCATGGCGGGCGCTGCCCGCGAAGCGGTCCAGGCCGATGCAGGCCTGCAGCTCGCGGTGCAGGCGGATTCTGTCGGCATGGCCCCACAGGCCCTGGTCGCCGAGCCGGTCCAGAAAGGCGGCCGGCCCGTCGTCGAACAGCGCGCGGAAAGCGGCCGTGGTCACGGGCACGTCGCGCCCGCTGCCGAGCAGGCTGGCGGTCAGCAGTTCCACCAGCCGACCCTTGTGCGGCGCCAGCTGGTCCAGCCGGGCGCCCGTGGTCAGCAGGCGCACGCTGCAGTTGATGTCCGTGCCGATGGCGGCCGGAATGACAAAGTCCGATGGCGTGGCCACCACGCTGCCCACGGGCGCCACCGTGCCCGGGTGGAAGTCGGGCGTGGCGCAGGCGCGGCAGACGGCGCCGTGGCTGCCCTGTTCGTCATGGCGGCGCACGGCCGCAAAGGCCAGCAACTGGCGCACGGCCTTGTCCTCCAGGGGAAGGCTGTCGGGAAGAAGAATGTGGGCCTCGGCCTGGCCATCGCGCACGTGGTAGATGCCGTCGCGGTAGTCGAGAGAGATGCCCGTGCGTGCGAAGGCACGCTGGAGTCGTTGAGGAGTGCTCATGGCTGCAGATCCGCGAGGCCTTCGTGGCGCTCGCCGCGTCCGGTGAAGTACGGACGATGAAAGACACCCGGGCAGCAAAGGCCCGGAAAGCGTCTTTCCTGCAGCAGCTCGTTCAAGAAAGAAGGGGCGCAGTATAGCGTCAGATTTCCGAATCGTCTGCAGTGTCAATAGATTTCAATCAACTGGTATTTGTGGCGATAGATAAGAATGATTACCGAATTGCCCGGAAGTCAGCGTAAACACCCATGCGCGGATTGCTGAATCAACGGTACTCGTGGCATCTGAAATAAGATGTAATTTAAATAATCAAAAATATCCTACAAATTGTTTCATCGTGATCGGGATGATGTGGTGGATTGGTCCGGTGGCCAATTCAATCCATTCATTTCATCTTTACTCCATATATTCATTTGAAGAGGGAGCACGCCTTCATGGTTTCGGATCACGGAATTGCCTATTCCCGGCGCCAGGGAAAATCGTCGCCCGATTGGTGGAAACTGATTGGCATGCTATCTCTGGCAGCGCTGATGCCCGCTGCGGTACAGGCTGGGGTCATTTTCGACAATTTCCGTGGACAGGTGTCGGTGCCTGCGGGATCGCCGTCGCCCAACTACATGAACTATTCGGGTGGAAACTCGGTGGTGCAGCTGCAGAATCTGGTGAACTTTGCCAGTTCCACCACCAACATCGCGTCTTCGGGCACCGCGCAGAATATCGATTGGAATATTGCCAGCGCCACGCTGTGCAACAGCGCGGCGGGCAGCGGCTGGCAGTCTTCCGCCGCATGCCAGCAGTGGCTGCAAGGCCGCGTGGTGTATGCGCTGGTGGTATTTCCCACGGCGGGAACCTATGGCTTTTCGGCAGCGCACGATGATGAGGTGAAGGTGGAGTTCTCCACCAATTTCACCAAGGCCAACGCGGCGCATTACAGAACCTTCGACTACAACGTGCCTGTGGGACAGCTGGGGTCGTTCACCTCGGGCGATACGCAGTTCGAGACCATTCCCGGCAGCTTCGTGGTGGCGCAGAACAACACCTGCTATGCCATGCGCGTGCACTGGAACAACCAGGGCGGGCTCAACCACCTGCGCCTGCGCTGGACGCCGCCTGGGCAGTCCGCGCAGATCATTCCCGCCGCCAACCTGCGCGATCCCAGCGATCCGGCCTCCTATGACGGCTGCGCCAACTTCAATACGGACATCGGCATTGCCAAGACCGGGCCGGACACCTTCGACAATGCCACGCCGTTCGACTACGAGGTCAAGGTCTGGAACTACGGTCCCAACGCGGCAGGCAATGTGACCGTCGCCGACCTGCTGCCGGACAACGTCAGCCTGACATCGCCCATTGCCTGCATCCCCTCCGGTGCCGCCGTGTGCGGCACGCAGGTGGCCAACGGCAGGGCACTGTCGATGAGGACCGGCGCCCTGCCGGTGAACAGCAGCGGCGGGGCGGCGCATGTGCCGCCAACCGCGGGCGACTACCTGCTCTACCGCTTCCAGGTGACGCCGGCATCGGGGACGAACAGCATCACCAACACGGCAGCCATCACCATCAACGACACCAACCCGGCCAACAACTCCAGCACCTTCGTGAACCAGCGCCAGGGCCAGGTCGTGGTGGAAAAGTCCGGCCCGAACTCCGTCCTCGTTGGGCAGGGCTTTGCCTACCAGCTCACGCTGACCAACTACCGCACGGGCGGCGCCGCCGCGATCAGCAACCCCGTGGTGCAGGACCAGTTGCCGCCGGGCGTGGCGGCCACGGCCTCCAGCGCGCCGGTCAACTGCACGCCGCTCAATGTGCCGGGCGCCCTGCTCACCTGCACGCTGCCGGGCACGCTGGCCGGTGGCGGCGCGAGCCAGACCTTCAGCATCCAGGTCAGCGCACCGGCCGTGGGCTCCATCGTCAACTACGCAGCAACGCATCCCGCGCCACCCGCGGCGTCGGCCTTGCCGCCGTCGCCGCCCGGGCCGCAGTGCGACGCGGCCACCACCAGCTGCACCAGCGCCAAGACCACCGTCGTGGGCCAGCCCAGGCTCAAGGTAGGCAAGTCGGCGTCCATGGATTCCTTCATCGTCGGCCTGCAGGCCAGCTATGCCATCACGGTCGAGAACGTGGGAACCGGGGCAACGCCGCAGGCCACCGTGGTGAGCGATACGCTGGACAGCAGCCTGACCATCGGCAGCCTGCCGGCGGGCTGCACGCGCAGCGGCCAGACGGTCAGCTGCACCATTGCCGCAGGGCTGGCGACCCGCAGCCAGGTCAGCTTTGCCATTCCCGTGACACCCACCGTGGCCAACATCCTGCTGACCAACACCGCAACGGCCACGGGCGGCGGTGATCCGCTGTGCCCCGGCGCCTGCAGCGGCCAGGTCCAGGTGCCCGTGAAGGCGCCCAGGCTGGTCATTGCCAAGTCGGCCTCGATGGAGTCCTTCGTTGTGGGCCTGAACGCCAGCTATGTGCTCACTGTGCGCAACACGGGCACGGCGGCGACGACGGCGCCCGCCACGGTCACCGACACGGTGGCGGCCAACCTGCTCATCAATTCCGTGTCTGCAGGCTGTTCGTTCGCGGGCCAGCTGGTCAGCTGCACCATTCCTGCGGGCATGGCGACCAGCAGCCAGGTGAGCTTTGCCATCTCGGTGACGCCCCAGCCGGCGGCGGCCAACACGGCGATCTCCAACGTGGCCCAGGTCGGCGGCGGCGGCGATCCTTCCTGTGCGGCCGGCTGCACCAGCAACGAGGTGCTGGTGCCCGTCAATGCCTCCAGGCTGCGGATCGTCAAGCGCGCCTCCGACGATGCCTTCATCGTCGGCCAGCCTGCGCGCTATGTGCTGACCGTGACGAACACGGGCATGGCGGACACCATCGCCGAGACCCGCATCACCGATGTGATCGCCACCACGCTGACCATCGGCACGCTGCCGGGCCCCTGCACGGCGGCGGGCCAGGTGGTCACCTGCACGATAGCGGCGGGCCTCGCGCCCGGCGGCCAGGTGAGCTTCACCATTCCCGTGACGCCCATGACGGCCGCCGGCAACACCACCATCTCCAACACGGCGCGCGTCGACGGCGGGGGCGATCCGTCCTGCGTGTCCGGATGCAGCAGCAACGAGGTGGTGGAGCCGGTGAATACGCCGCAACTGCAGATCGCGAAGACGGCGTCCAGCCCGGTGTTCGTGGTGGGGCAGGCAGCCTACTACACCCTCACCGTGAGGAACACGGGCACGGCGGCCACCACGGCGCCCACCCTTGTGCGCGATGTGATCGCCTCCACGCTGACCCTGGGCGCCCTGCCGGCAGAGTGCTCGGTGATGGACCAGGTGCTCAGCTGCACCGTGCCCGCAGGGCTGGCGACGGGCGCGCAATGGAGTGCGGTGATCCCCGTCACGCCGCAGGCCGCAGCGGCCAACACCACGCTGGCCAATACAGCCAGCCTGACGGGCGGGGGCGACCCTTCCTGCGTGGCCCGTTGCGACAGCGACACCGTCACCACGCCGGTGGAGTCGCCCAGGCTGGAGGTGGGCAAGACGGCATCGGCCGGCGCCTTCGCCGAGGGGCAGGCCGCCAGCTACGTGATCACGGTGCGCAACGTGGGCACGACGGCCACCACGCAGGACGCCGTGGTGCGCGACGAGATGGCGTCGGGCCTGACGGTGACGGGCGTCTCTGCCGGGTGCGCGCTCTCCGGCCAGACCGTCCTGTGCACGGTGCCTGCGGGGCTGGGCGTGGGTGCGTCGGCCGCCTTCACGCTTTCGGTGGTGCCCAGGCCCGGGACGGCGGGCTCCTCCCTCATCAACACGGCCCATGTGACGGGGGGCGGTGACCCGCTGTGCCTGGCCAATTGCGACAGCCCCACGGTGGTGGTGCCGGTGAACGCGCCCAAGCTCTCGCTCGCCAAGACCTTCTCTTCGGGCAATTTCCTGGCCGGGCAGTCCGCCAACTATGTTTTCACGGTGACCAACACCGGCACGACCGCCACCACCGCACAGGCCACGGTGCGCGACGTGCTGTCCACCAGCCTGGCGCTGGGCACCATGCCTGCCGGCTGCACGGCCAGCGGGCAGAGCGTTGCCTGCATCGTGCCGGCAGGCCTGGCGGTGGGGCAGTCGGCCAGCTTCACCATCCCGGTGACGGCCAAGGCGTCCGCAGGCAACACCACCCTCGTGAACACGGCCAACGTGACGGGGGGCGGGGACGCTTCCTGCGAGACCGGCTGCACCGGCACCGTCACCACGCCCATAGGCCCGTCGCCCTCGCCGGCCTCCATCCCCGTGGATTCGCCCTGGATGCTGGCCTTGCTGGGCCTTCTGCTGGCCGCAGGGGCCGCGCTGCAAGGGCGGCGCCTGCGCGGCTGATGCCCGCGGCGCGCAGGCAAGGGCATGCCTGCGCGCCTGTCGGAGTCCCTTGGCAGCCTCAGGCGTTGCGCCGCTCGTACTGGGCAATGGCGTTGAGCAGCAGTGGCGAGAACTTCTTCGCGTAGTCGGCACCGCTCCACTGGCTTGACGAGCCGCTCAGGTGCAGGGCGCCCAGCGGCACGCCGTCGGCATCGACCACGGCGGCGGCCAGCGCGACCTCGCCCATGATGAATTCATCCACCACCATGGCGTAGCCGCGCTCGCGCACTTTCTTCAGTTCCGCCTGGACGGCCTTGGCGGTGGTCAGCGTCCTGGGCGTGCTGGCCACCAGGCGGCCGGGGGCCAGCAGCTGCGCCACCTCCTCCTCGTCCAGCCGGGCCATCACGGCGCGCCCGCCTGCCGTGCATTGCAGGGGCACGCGCCGGCCCACGAGCGAGGCGTGGTAGTGCTCGGTGGTGGTCTGGTGGCGCAGCACATGCACCAGCCAGTCGCCGTCGCGCAGCGACAGGCTGATCTTCTGCTCCGTGTCCTTGGACAGCTGCAGCAGCAGGGGGTTGAGCGCCTCGGCCAGCGCATGCGTGCGCAGGAAGTGGAAGGTCAGGTCCAGCACGCCCGCGCCCAGCCGGTAGCGGCGCGTCTGGCTGTTTTGCTGCAGGTAGCCCTCGGCGCTGAGGGTGTAGGCGTAGCGCTGGGCGGCGCTCTTGTCCAGGCCGCTGCGCTCCATGATTTCCGTGAGGCTCAGGTCGCCCGCCGATCCCTTGAAGCAGTCCAGCACGCGGAACGCCTTGCCCACGGAGCCCACATACAACGCGTTTTCGATCATCGTTTTACCTGATTGTGAATCTGAAGTATTAAATAACAATACCAAGTATTGAAAAAATATGGAGGCAGCGAATGCCACAGCAAGCCATTGTCAGTGCGGACCGGGCGGCCAGCGCATCGGAGTGGATCAAGGGCCAGCAGGAGAACATGCTTTCGCTGCTGGCGGACATCGTCAACATCGATTCGGGCAGCTTCGACAAGCCTGGCGTGGCGCGCGTATTCCGGCGCCTGGAGGCCTTCTTCCTGAGCCAGGGGCTGCAGGTCAGCCCGCATTTCGTCGATGGCGTGGAGGCAGCGATCTCGGTGACCGTGAACGCGGGCAGCACCGTGGGCAGGCCCGTGCTGCTGATGGGGCACTGCGACACCGTCTTTCCCGAAGGCGAGGCGGCGCGCAGGCCGTTCCGCGTCGAAGGCGGCAGGGCCTACGGCCCGGGCGTGGCCGACATGAAGTCGGGCATCGTCATGAACGCCTTCCTGCTGGCTGCGCTGGCGCACGGCACGGAGCCTGCGCCCGAGGTCACGGGCCTGTTCACCTGCGACGAGGAGATCGGCTCGCCCCTGAGCAAGTCCGTGATCGAGCCCTTTGCGCGCAAGGCGGGCTTTGTCTTCAATGCGGAGCCGGGCCGGCCCTCGGGCAACGTGGTCACGGGCCGCAAGGGCGGCGTGTTCTTCGGTGTGGAGATCGAGGGCAGGGCGGCGCATTCGGGTGCCAACTTCGCCGAGGGCATCAGCGCCATCTCGGAGCTGGCGCACAAGGTGGTGGCGCTGGATGCGCTCACCGACCTGGACAAGGGCGTCACCGTCAACGTGGGCCTGGTGTCGGGCGGCCTGTCGGTGAACACGTCGGCGCCGTCGGCCAGGGCGGCCATCGACCTGCGCATCTTCGACCTGGACCAGCGCGAGTCCCTGGTGGGCCGCATCCGCTGCATCTGCGACAGGTCTTTCATCCAGGGCACGCGCTCCACGCTGAACATCACCGGCGAGTTCCGCCCCTTCGTTCCCACGCCGCAGTCGCAGCAGCTGTTCGAGCTGTACCAGGCCGAGTTGGGTGCGCTGGGCCACAAGGCCGAGGGCGAGTTCAGCGGCGGCTGCGCGGATTCGGGCGTGACCTCCAGCCTGGGCGCCATCACGCTGTGCGGCACCGGCCCCGTGGGCGGCAAGTTCCACACCACCGACGAGTACTGCGAGGTGGACACTATCGTCCCGCGCGGCCTGGCGGTGCTCCACACCATGGCCCGCCTGCCCCATGCCCGGTGGTAGGGCGCGCCTGATTCCCGCCTTCCCCCTCAAGCCACTGCCTGGTGCACTTCCATGAATCCACTTGCCTTGCCCACACGCCGCTCGCTCCTGAAAATCGCCGCCGGCCTGCCGCTGGCGCCCCTGCTGCTGCAGCCTGCCGCGGCCTCGGCGCCCGGCCCGGTCAGCCTGATGGTGCCCTACCCGGCAGGCGGGCCCAGCGACGTCAGCGCCCGCATTCTCAGCAAGCCCATCGGTGACGGGCTGGCGGCCAAGGTGATCGTCGAGAACCTGGGCGGCGCCACGGGCACGATTGCCGCGTCCCGGGTGCTGGGCGCCAAGGCCGATGGCAGCATGTTCTTCCAGGGCACGCAAAACGAACTGATCCTGCCGCCGCTCACCAACAAGGCCGTGCGCTACCAGCCCGATGCGTTCGAGAACCTGCAGTACATCACCGTCACCCACCTGGTGCTGCTGGTGCGCTCGGGCCTGCCGGCCCGGAACATGGAAGAGTTCCTGGCGTTGGCGCGCTCGCGCAACGAGAGCAATTCGCTGACCTATGGCTCCGTGGGCGTGGGCTCGCTCTACCACCTGATCACCGAGTACATGGGCAAGGTGGTGAAGGTGCCGTTCACGCACGCGCCCTATGCGGGCACGGCGCCCGTGATCCAGGACCTGGCCGGCGGCCAGATCGACTTCAGCATCATGCCGTTCCAGGCCTCCATGCTGGAGATGATCCGCACCGGCCGCTTCCGGGCGCTGGCCGTGCTGTCGCGCAACCGGCCTGCCGTGTTGTCGGCCGTGCCCAGCATCACCGAAGTGCCGGCGCTGCGCGATTTCGAGTACGCCAGCCTGGCGGGCTACTTCGTCAAGCGAGGCACGCCGCAGGATGTCAAGCAGCGCCTGAACCACGCCATAGGCCAGGCCCTGCTGGACCCGCAGGTCATCGCCAAGCTGGAGGCCGACGGCCGTGATGTCGCCAAGCCCATGGGCCTGGACGATGCGGCCGCCGCCTATGCGCGCGAGATCGCCAAGTACCGCGAGATGATCCGCGTCACGGGCTACGTGCAGGCGGATTGAGAGCGAAGGCCGCAACCTACGCGAGTGCGCCCTCCAGCAGGGCCGCCACGCGCGGCAGGCCGGGATCGGCGCTGGTCACCAGCAGTATGGTGCGCTCATAGGCGGCACCCGCAATGGGCAGCATGCGGCAGTCGCCCATGAAGCGTTCCAGGCCTGTCCAGCGCGGCACCAGGCCCACGCCCATGCCGTCGGCTGCCAGCATGGCGATGGCCTCCAGCGCGTCCAGGTCGCACAGCACCGCGGGCTCCAGGCCCTGGTCGGCCAGCCAGTCGGCCGCATGGCGGCCACCCCAGGCATCGGGGTCGTAGCGTATGTAGGGCAGGCTGCGCAGCAGCGTGGCAGGCCGGCCGCGAGCCTGGGGCGGAGCCAGCAGCACCAGCGGCTCGCGGCGCAGCTGCACGCTGCGCAGCGCCTTGGGCAGTTCGAAAGGAGGCGCCACGATGACGGCGGCATCGAGCTCGCCGGCCTGCAGCATCTGGAACAGGGCGCGCGAGGTGCCCGGCACGATGACGGGCCTGCACTGCGGCGCCGCCTGCGTGAGCTTGCGCAGCGCGGCCGGCAGCATGCCCGTGAGCGCGGTGGAGATGGCGCCGATGCGCAGCGTGCCGGCCAGGCCATCGGCACTGGCATCGCTGCCCAGCAGCGCGGCCTCGCGCACCAGGCGCCGCGCGCGCGGCAGCAGGGCCACGCAGGCCTGGGTGGGGCGGGCCGCATGGCCGCTGCGGGACAGCAGTGCAAAGCCCAGTTCGCGCTCCAGCGCCTGCACGCGCTGGCCCACGGCGGCGGCGGTCAGGTGCTCGGCGCGCGCCGCATCGGCGATGGAGCCGCTGTCCACCACGGCGATCAGGCTCTTGAGATAGCGCGTTTCCAAAAGCTTTCCTTTGGGATTGCAAAGAAATCAACGCTATCACTTTTGAAAAGCCTCTGCTAGGCTCGCGCCACCCACGGCAGGCCACGGCCTGCGAACCTGCCTGCACCCCAAGCACAATAAAAGGATCAGCCATGCGCACCAGCTTCCACCTTGCCTACCATGTCCGCGATCTGGACGAATCCCGTGCCTTCTACGGCACGCTGCTCGGCTGCAAGGAAGGCCGCAGCACCGAGACCTGGGTGGATTTCGATTTCTTCGGCCACCAGATCTCGCTGCACCTGGGCGAGCCCTTCCCGGTCACGAACACCGGCCGCGTCGGCGACCACATGGTGCCCATGCCCCACCTGGGCCTGGTGATGGCCATGGACGACTGGAAGGCCCTGGCCGCGCGGCTGTCCGGTGGCGTGGTGGATTTCGTGCTGGAGCCTGGCATCCGCTTCGAGGGCGAGCCCGGCGAGCAGGCCACCATGTTCTTCCGCGACCCCAGCGGCAATCCCATCGAGGTCAAGGGCTTCGCCGACCTGGACAAGGTCTTCGCCAAATGAGCGGTTCGTTGGCTTCGCTCTCCCCGATCCCTTTCGTCTGCGCGCCCGGCTATCCGGCCGCCCAGGCTTGGCTGCAGGCCCTGCAGGCCGCCATGCCCGAGGAGCGCGTGGTCGCCCTCGACGCGCTGGACGCCGGCCAGCGCGCGGCCTGCGAGGTCGCCATCGTCGCCAACCCGCAGCCCGCTGACCTGCGCACGCTGCCGCGCCTGCAATGGGTGCACAGCGTCTGGGCCGGCGTGGAGCGCCTGGTGGCCGACCTGGGCGATACCGATCTGCACATCGTCCGCCTGGTGGACCCGCAACTGGCCGACACCATGGCCGAGGCCGTGCTGGCCTGGACCCTGTACCTGCACCGCGACATGCCGCGCTATGCCCGGCAGCAGGCCGCGCGCCAATGGCTTGCGCACGACGGCGTGCGCGCGCAGGACAGGACGGTGTCGCTGCTGGGCCTGGGCGCGCTGGGCGAGGCCGCCGCGCGGCGGCTGCTGTCGGCAGGCTTCAAGGTACGCGGCTGGAGCCGCACGCCCAGGCAGATGGACGGCGTGCAATGCCATGCGGGCGATGCCGAGCTGCCCGCCATGCTGGCGCAGACCGACATCCTCATCTGCCTGCTGCCGCTCACGCCGCAGACGCGCGGCATCGTCGGCGCGCAGGCGCTGGCCGCGCTGCCAGCCCATGCCTCGCTGATCAACTTTGCGCGCGGCCCCATCGTTGACGATGCCGCGCTGCGCGCGGCCCTGGACAGCGGTCGCCTGGCCCATGCCGTGCTGGACGTGTTCGAGCAGGAACCCCTGCCCGAGGCGTCCTGGCAGTGGGCGCACCCCGCCGTGACCGTGCTGCCCCACATCTCGGCGCCCACGGACCGCACGACGGCATCGGACATCCTGGCGGGCAACATCCGGCGCTGGCGCGCCAGCGGCGAGCTGCCGCAGGGCGTGGATGCGGTGAGGGGCTACTGAGTACGGGGCCTGGCCCTTGGCCGCGCAGGCTCCCCGAGGTGCAACGAAGTGCTCAGCGGCCCCGGCGACAGCTGCTGCCCCCAGGCCTGCGTCAATGCCTCGATGGCATCGCCCACCACGCGGCAGGCCTGGGTGAGCTTGCCGTGCCGGGGCAGGGCCAGGGTCACATGGCGTACCAGGCCGGGGTTGACCAGGCGGCTGGCCTGCAGCCGGCCCTGGCGCAGTTCGGCATCGATGGAATACGGGCCGATCACCGAGTAGAGGCCCGGCGCATGGGCCACGAGCTCCTTTTGCACGGTCAGCGAGTCGGCCTCGGCGGCGGCCGCGAGCCGGAAGCCGTGGCTGTGCGCCGCCTCGTCAAGCGCATCGCGCCAATGGCTGGGGCGGCGCGGCAGCACCAGTTGCAGGCCGTCGAGCGCGGCGAACTCCGTGGTGGGCGCCAGGGTCAAGGGGTCGCCAGGGCGCGATACCAGATAGCTGTGCGCGGTGCTCAGCAGCCGCTCGTCGCCGCCGGCCGGTCGCGCGAAGCGAAAGAGGATGGCGAGGTCCACGGCGCCGCTGTCCAGCAGCGCGTCGAGCTCCGTGCCCTGGGCCTCGGTGATGTTCAGGCGTATGCCGGGGTGCTCGCGCTGCAGCCCGTCGAACACATGCGTCATCAGCGGGTGCGCGGCCGAGGGCACGATGCCCAGCCGCACCTCTCCCCAGAGCTGGCCTGCGTCCGCCCGTAGCGTTTCCTGCAGTTGCTCGGTCTCCTGGAGCCAGCTGCGCAGCCGCAGCGCGGCCCGCGCGCCCAGCGGCGTCAGCGTGACACCCCGGCCCGTGCGCCGCAGCAAGGGGCCGCCCAGCGATGTTTCGAATTCGCTGATCTGCCGGCTGATGTGCGACTGCACGGTGTGCCGCCGTGCCGCGACCTTGCTGATGCTGCCGGCTTCGGAGACCTCGAGGAAGAGCTTGACGCTGGGCAGGTGCATGGTGGTTACCCGGTTGAGATATGCCTGATGAGGCAATTCTGAAAGCCTGAAATTCTATCTATCCAGATATCAACGGGATTTCTACAGTGCAGTGGTCCCTTGCCAATGGCCTTGCCGTGGCAGGTTTTACAGACACCAAGACAAGGAAAATCCGTTGAAACTCGCCAGCTTCATCCATGCCGGACAGCCCCGCTACGGGCAGGTTCTGGCCGACCGCTTCCTGCAGCCGCCCGCCGACTTTCTCGCCCGCCATCCTGACCTGCTGTCCGTGCTGCGCGCACAGGCGCTGGGCGAGCTAGGGCAGGCCCTGCAGGCCGGCGCCGTGCCCGTCGATGCGGCGCAGACCCAGGCGCTGCCCGTCATCCCCAACCCCGGCAAGCTCATCTGCGTGGGCCTGAACTACAAGACCCATGTGGCCGAGACGCGGCGCGCCGACAGCGAGCACCCGTCGCTGTTCCTGCGCTTCAACGACAGCCTGGCCGCCGATGGCGACGAGCTGCTGCGCCCGGCCTTCTCGGAGCGTTTCGACTGGGAGGGCGAGCTGGCCTTCGTCATCGGCCGGGGCGGGCGCCACATCGCAAAGGAAGATGCCTTCGACCACATCGCCGGCTATGCCTGCTTCAACGATGTGAGCGTGCGCGACTGGCAGCGCCATACGCACCAGTTCACGCCGGGCAAGAACTTCCCTGGAACGGCGCCCTTCGGCCCCTGGCTGGTCACGCGCGACGAGGTGGCCGACGTGCGCAGCCTGGCGCTGCAGACCCGCCTGAACGGCAGCGTGGTGCAGCAGGCCAGCCTGGGCGATCTGATCTTCGACATCCCCACCATCGTGGCCTATGTGTCGCGCTTCACGCCGCTGTCGCCCGGCGATGTGATCGCCACGGGCACGCCGGGCGGCGTGGGCGACCGCCGCGAGCCGCCGCTGTACATGAAGCACGGCGATGTGGTCGAGGTCGAGATCACGGGCCTGGGCGTGCTGCGCAACCGCATTGGCACTGATAGCGCTGCCGTCTGACTCCGGAGAAATTCATGGATAACCAACAAGCGATTTCGCAGCGGCCCCGGCTGCGCATTGCCGTCGATATCGGCGGCACCTTCACCGACATGGCGGCGTTCGACGAGGCCAGCGGCCAGCTGCTGTTCGGCAAGGCCCTGTCCACGCATGGCGAGCTGGTCAACGGTATCCAGGCCACGATAGACAGCGCGGGCATCGACTGGCGCGACGGCCATCTGTTCCTGCACGGCTCCACCATTGCCATCAACACGCTGCTGGAGCGCAATGGCGCCCACACCGCGCTGCTGATCACCGAGGGCTTTCGCGACATCTACGAGATCGGCCGCGTGAACCGGCCCGATGCCTACAACCTGTTCTTCAACAAGCACCAGCCGCTGGTGCGGCGTTCCCTGCGCCATGAGGTGTCCGAGCGCCTGCGCGCCGACGGCAGCCTGCACAAGCCGCTGGACGAGGCGGCCGTGCGCGAGCTGGCCCGCGAGCTGGCAGGGCAGGGCGTGGAGGCCGTGGCGGTGCTGCTGCTGCATTCCTACCGCAATCCGGCGCACGAGCAGCGCGTCAAGCAGATCCTGCAGGAAGAGATGCCGGGCGCCTTCGTCTGCGCCTCGCACGAACTGTCGCAGGAGTACCGCGAGTTCGAGCGCGTGTCCACCGCCGTGGCCAATGCCTACGTGGGGCCGCGCGTGTCCCAGTACCTGGGCCAGCTGGAGAACCACCTGGGCGGCAAGGGCTTCGAGGGCGATTTCTACATCGTGCAGTCCACGGGCGGCCTGTTCCCGGTCGAGCATGCCAAGGTGGGCTGCGTGCGCATGCTCGAATCGGGTCCGGCGGCCGGCGTGATCGGCGCCCAGGCCATCTGCGCCCAGCTGGGCATGGGCGACGCCATCGCCTTCGACATGGGCGGCACCACGGCCAAGGCAGGCGTCATCAGCGAGGGCCGGCCCCTGACCACGGGCTCGGCGCTGATCGGCGGCTACGAGCAGGCCCTGCCCATACAGATCCCGATGATGGACATCCATGAGGTGGGCACGGGCGGCGGCTCCATCGCCCGCGTGGAGACGGGCAACGCGCTGCGCGTGGGCCCGCAGAGCGCCGGCTCCATCCCCGGCCCGGTGGCCTATGGCCGTGGCGGACGGGAACCCACGGTGACCGACGCCAACCTGGTGCTGGGCCGGCTGGACGCGGAGCATTTCCTGGGCGGCGAGCTGCAGCTGGACATGGACGCCTGCCAGCGCCAGATGGCCGAGCGCGTGGCGGCGCCGCTGGGGCTGCAGCCCACCGAGGCGGCCGACGGCATCTTGCGCATCGCCGTGACGCAGATGTCGCATGCCGTGAAGGCCGTGACCACCGAGCGCGGCCTGGATGCGGGCAGCTTCACCATGGTCGTCTACGGCGGCGCGGGGCCGCTGCACGCCTCGGCCATCGCGCGCGAGATCGGCATCCGCAAGGTGCTGATTCCCTATGCGCCCGGCTATTTCTCGGCCTACGGAATGCTGTTCTCCGACCTGCGCTACGACTACGTGCGCTCGGTGTTCCGCAAGCTGGGCGAGGTGTCCTTCGAGGAGATCGAGGCCGCCTACCAGGCCATGGAGGACGAGGGCCGCGCCGCGCTGGCGCAATCCGGCATCGCGCCGGACGGCATCGTGATCGAGCGCGCCGCCGACATGCGCTACGTGGGCCAGGAGCATGCGGTGACCGTGGACCTGCCCATGGCCTTCTTCGAGGGACGGGACCGCTCGGCCATCAAGCGGCAGTTCGACGATCTGCACAAGGTGCGCTACGGCACCTCGGCCCCGCAGGAGCCGGCCGACCTGGTGAGCCTGCGCGTCACCGTGCTGGGCACGATGAAGAAGCCGCCCCGGCACAGTGTGGAACGCGGCAGCGCCGAGCCCAGCCGTGCTTCCGTGCGCACGGTCAAGCCCGTCTATTTCCGCTGCGGCGGCTGGGTGGACACGCCGGTCTATCTGCGCGAACGCCTGCTGGCGGGCAACGAGATCACGGGGCCCGCGCTGATCGAGGAACACGCCTCCACCACCGTCGTGCAGCCCGGCGACCGGCTGCGCGTGGACGAACTGGGCAATCTGCAAATCGACATCGGGAGCGACCGCACATGAACCACCCCATTGACTCCAGGCCCGTCGATCCGGTCACCGTCGAGATCATCCGCAATGGCCTGTACGCCGTCACGGAGGAGATGAAGACCAACCTGACGCGCACGGCCTACAACCTCATCATCTACGAGGCGCTGGACTTCACGGTCGGCCTGTTCACGCGCGAGGGCGACACGGTGTCCATCGGCCTGGGCCTGCCCATGTTCATCCGCGGCATGTCGGAGACGGTCAAGGCCAAGATCCGCCACTTCGGCTACGAGAACATCCTGCCCGGCGACATCCTGGTCACCAACGATGCCTACACCACCGGCAGCCACCTGAACCACTTCACGTTCACCATGCCGGTGTTCCATGAAGGCCGGCTCGAAGGCTTCACCTGCTGCATGGCCCACTGGCTGGACGTGGGCGGCACGCTGGGCAACGTCACCACGGACATCTTCAGCGAGGGGATACAGATCCCCATCATGAAGTACCAGCGCCAGGGCGAGGTCAACCAGGACCTGATCGACATCATCGCGATGAACGTGCGCCTGGCCGAGCGGGCGCTGGGCGATCTGCGCGCGCAGATCACGGCCATCACCACGGGCGAGCGCCGCTACGTGGAACTGCTGCAGCGCTATGGCGTGGACGCGGTCAACGGCGCCATTGCGCAGATCATGGATTCCAGCGAGGCCGTGGCGCGCAAGAACACGCTGTCGATACCCGATGGCGTGTACGAGGCCGAGTCCTTCATGGACGACGACGGGCTGGACATCGGCAAGCGCATTCCCATCCGCGTCAAGGTCACGGTGCAGGGCGACGAGATGACGGTGGACCTGTCGGACGTCTCCAGGCAGGTGCGCGGCTTCTACAACTCGGGTTTCACCACGGGCATCGCCTGTGCGCAGGTGGCCTACAAATGCCTCACGACGCCGACCGATTACCCGGTCAACGACGGCAGCTTCCGGCCGCTGAAGGTGATCATGCCCATGGGCACGGTGATCAGCGCCGAGAGGCCGTATCCCATGCGCGTGTGGATGACCTTCCCCATGACGGTGATCGACACCATCTTCAAGGCCCTGGCGCCCGCGATTCCCGACCGTTCCATCGCGGGCCACCATGCGGACCTGGTGTTTCCCAACATCCATGGCATCTCGCCCGAGGACGGGCGGCTGTTCATCGTCGGCATCGGCCCGCTGGGCGGCGGCTGGGGCGCCAAGAGCCGTGAGGACGGCGTGTCCGTCACCGTCTGCATCAATGACGGCGACACCCACAACAGCCCCACCGAGCAGCTCGAGGCCAAGTACCCGGTGCTGGTGGAGAAGTACGAGATCCGCCAGGACTCGGCCGGCGCGGGCCAGTACCGCGGCGGCCTGGGCGCGGAGATGGTGGTGCAGGCGCTGTCGCCCTTCACCGTCACCACGCGCATCGACCGCGTGCACTGCAAGCCCTGGGGCCTGGAGGGCGGCGGCGATGCCATGGGCAATGGCCTGGCGGTGCGCCACAAGGGCGAGTGGAAGACCGACCATGCCAACGCCAAGATCTTCAACGTGCGCCTGGAACGCGGCGATGCCTACCGCATGCTGTCGGGCGGCGGCGGGGGCTTTGGCGACCCGCTGGCGCGCGAACTGGACAAGGTGGCCGAGGACGTGCGCGAAGGCTATGTGAGCGCCCAGGTGGCCCGCGAGGTCTACCGCGTGGCGCTGGATGGCCAGGGGCAGGTGGACCACGAGGGCACGCAGGCGCTGCGCAGCGGCCGGTCTCCGTCGGCCGCAACGGCAACCTCGGCCGTGGCCTGGGACGGGCAGTGAGCACGGCCATGGCCTCCGACCACGCCCTGCAGGCCGAGCGGCTCTGGGATCTGTGGTGCGCACTGGCGCTGCGCCATGTCGCCCTGGGCGGTGCCTGCGCCTGCGGGGCGGGCGGCATCAGCCTGCGGCTGGAGGACTTCGAGCTGGACATCGTGGACTACCTGCACGATGGCGGCGAGCGCTGCGAGCAGCCCGAAGTGACGGCCTGGTTCCGTGCCCGGCCTGCGCCCGTGCAGGGCATGCAGGACGTGCAGCCGCTGCGCCATCTGCTCGATGCCCTGGGCGCAGACTCTGCGCCGCAGGCCGTGGCGCAGTGG
Source organism: Delftia acidovorans (assembly GCA_031286585.1). Classification (GTDB taxonomy): domain Bacteria; phylum Pseudomonadota; class Gammaproteobacteria; order Burkholderiales; family Burkholderiaceae_C; genus Comamonas; species Comamonas acidovorans_A. The sequence goes on along the minus strand of JAITUC010000038.1, from coordinate 660,815 downwards.
GCGCTGGCGCGGCTGGAGCGCACGCTGCGCTCGTTTGCCGAAGTGCATGGTGGGGTGGCGTCATGAGCGGGCATTTCTCCAGCCTGCTGGCCCTGCCCGAAGCGGCGGGGCCGCGCATTCCGGTCACCGTGCTCACGGGCTTTCTGGGCAGCGGCAAGACCACGCTGCTCAACCGGCTGCTGGCGCTGCCGGATTTGCGCGATACGGCCGTCATCGTCAACGAGTTCGGTGCGGTCGGCATCGACCAGGACCTGACCAGCCTGGCCTGCGAGGACACGGTGCTGCTGGCCAATGGCTGCCTGTGCTGCAGCGTGCGCGGCGATCTGGTGGGGGCGCTGGAGCGCCTGGCCCTGCGCGAACAGGGCGCGCCGCGCCGCGTGCTGATCGAAACCAGCGGCCTGGCGGACCCGGGGCCGATACTGCGCTCCTTCCTGGGCGAGCCCGCCGTGCGCGCACGCTATGCGCTGGCCGGCGTGGCCTGCACGGTCGATGCCGTGCTGGGCCGTGCCACGCTGGCAGGCTATCCCGAAGCGGTGCGGCAACTGGCGGTGGCCGATCTGGTGCTGCTGACCAAGACCGACCTGCTGGGCGGCGCGCCACCTGCCGGCGAGCTCTTGGCGCAGGTGCAGGCCCTCAGCGGCGAGGCGCAGCAGTGCATGGACCCCGGCCGGCACTTGGCGCTGCTGCAGCAGTTGATGTTGGGAGGTGCGACGGGACAGCAGGATGACGGTGCGGGCATGCGCCAGGCGCCTGGCTATCGGGCCATGGCCCGGCCCGTGACAGCGCCGGCCGGCACGCACCGCGACGGCATCTCGTCCTTTGTGCTGCAGCGTGAAGAGCCTCTGCCTGCGCAGGCGTTCGGCGAATGGATGGACTGGGTCACGGCCATGCGCGGCGATGACCTGCTGCGCGTCAAAGGCATCGTGCACCTGCAGGAGCACCCGGACCAGCCCCTGGTCATCCATGGCGTGCAGCACCTGTTCGCCCCGCCGCAGACGCTGCCCCGCTGGCCGGGCGCAGACAGGAGCACGCGCATCGTCTTCATCACGCGGGGGCTGGATGCCCAGGCCCTGGACGACACGCTGAGCGTGCTGGTGCGCAGGCACCGTCGGCGTGCGCCGATTTCCGGCCCGGGTACTTGAGAGCGCACGGCACGCTTCAGGCGACAGGCCCGAATTTTTTCAAAAAGAGACAGGAGACAAAGCATGAAAACACCGACACGGCTGAAGCGGCGGGTGCTGGGCGCATTCCTGGGCGCGCTGGCGGCCTGGCCCTTCGCCTGCATGGCCTCGGCCAGCGCGGCCACGCCCTTTCCCGAGCCGGGGAAGATGGTCAAGGTCATCGTGCCCTTCGTGGCGGGCGGCGGCGTGGACAGCGCCGCGCGGCTGTTCGCCGAGCAGTTGCGCAAGCAGCTGGGCACGACGGTCATCGTCGAGAACCGCGTGGGCGGCAGTGGCGTGGTGGGAGGGCGTGCGGTGCTGGCGGCCGCCCCCGATGGCTACACCCTGCTGTTCTCGGCCGCCACGCATGTGCTGGCCAAGCAGGTATTGGCCCATCCGCCCTATGACCCGCAGACCGACTTTGTCCCCGTGGCGCGAGTGGGCGAGGCGCCGCTGATGCTGGTGATCTCCCCGCAGCTGCCCTACGGCAAGCTGGGCGAGGTGCTGGCCGCAGGTGCCAAGAGCACGTGGACGGCGGCCATTCCCGCCGTGGGCGCACCCAGCCACCTGGCCACGCTGATGCTGGCCCAGCAGGGCCGCATGCAGTTCGAGTACGTGCCCTACAAGGGCACGCAGCCCGCGCTGGTGGATGTGGGCGGTGGCCATGTGGACCTGTTGCTCGACTCCATGGTCTCCGTGCTGCCGCTGGCCAAGGCCGGCAAGGTGCGGCCGATTGCCATCACCTCCGGCAAGCGCAGCCCGCTGGCGCCCGAGGTGCCCACCATGCAGGAAAGCGGCCTGCCGCGGTTCGCCTACACCTCCTGGTACGGACTGTGGGCGCCCAGGGACACCCCGGCCGACCGGGTGCAGCGGCTGAACCAGGCCTCCAACGCGGCGGTGGCCGAGCTGGCCAGGTCCGGCGCCTTCGCGAGCCTGGGCATCGACACGGTTTCGGAGAGCACCGAACAGTTCAAGCGCTTCATCGCCGCCGATGTGGCGCAGAGCGCCGCGCTGTTGAAGGGCGCGGGCTTCAAGCCCGAGTAGCCGGGCAGACCCCGGCCCACACCCGAGAAAAAAGCAAAAAAATCACAAGGAGACAACATGCAGGTTTTCAAACGCCATGCCTTGGCCGCCTCGCTGGGGCTTGCCGCCGCGCATGCGGGCGCGCAGTCCTCGGTATCGATCTCGGGCACCGTCGATGTGAGCGTCAGGCAGGTGCGCAACCAGGGCCTGGGAACGGTCACCTCGCAGGCCAGCGGTGCCAACTCCACCAGCAAACTCGTGCTGCGGGGGCAGGAGGACCTGGGCGACGGCCTGAGCGCGGGCTTCTACCTGGACGGCAGCCTGCTGGCCGACACCGGCGCCATGGGCGCCAGCGGCCCGTTCTGGGACCGGCGCTCCACGGTCAGCCTGGCCTCGCGGCAATGGGGCGAGCTGCGGCTGGGGCGGGACTGGGTGCCCACGCACCTGGTGTGGAGCGGCTTCGATCCCTTTGCCACGCTGGGCATCGGCAGCGCCAATGGCTTTCGCTCGTTCACGGCTTCCCGCGCGCTGGGCCAGGCCTTCGGCACGGCGCCGGAGTCGCAGGCTGCCAATCCCACGCTGCGCGTGAGCAATGCGGTGGAGTACTTTCTGCCGGCCGGCATGGGTGGGCTCTCCGGTGTGTCCGGCAGCCTGATCGCCACCCTGGGCGAGAAGGGCGCCACTGCGGCAGGCCAGACGCGCGGCAACGGCTTTCGGCTGGGCTGGGCGGGCGCGGGCTGGAACGTGGCGGGCGCGCAGTTCACCACGCGCAACACCCTGAGCGGCATCCATTTCAAGGACCAGAGCTATGGTGTCTCCTACGACTTCGGCTGGCTCAAGGCCAGTCTGGCCCAGCGCCGCTGGGTGCATGGCGTGGACCGCACGGTCAACACCCTGGTGGGCATGAGCATTCCCGTGGGCAGCGGGGTTTTCAAGCTCAGCTATGTGAAGGCCGACCAGACGGGCGCAACGGCGGCGCAAAGCGCCAGCGATGCCGACCTGTGGGCGCTGGGCTATGTGCACTCGCTGTCGCGGCGCACGGCGCTGTACGCGCATGCGGCCCGCATGTCCAACTGCAATGGGGCGGCCTTCGCCATTGCCGGGGGGGCGGCAGTCAGCGGCAATCCGGCCGCCGCCAATTACTTTGGCGGGCGCGCCTCCACGGCCTTCGAGCTGGGCGTCCGGCACGACTTCTGACGGTCAGCCTGGGCGGCGTGCGCGCTGGTTCGTGGTCATTGCTGCACGCCATGCAGCAGTGAACTGCACGCCGGCCTATTGCTGCCGTCAATCGCTTCTTCTACGCTGCATTCATTTCACGGAGCAGCGAGATGAATCCATTGATCAAGGTCCGCATGGACGCCGCAGGCAGCCCCGATGCCATGCGCCTGGAGCCGGTGCAGGTACAGGCGCCCGGCCCCGGCCAGGTCTGGCTGGAGCAGACGGCCATCGGCGTGAACCCGCTGGATGTGAGCCAGCGCAAGGGCGCTGTCGCCATCGCCTTTCCCTCGGGCCTGGGGTTGGAGGGCTCGGGGCGGGTGGCCGCCGTGGGCGAGGGTGTGACGAATGTGGCGGTGGGCGAGCGCGTGGGCTATGCCACGGGGCCGCTGGGAGCCTATGCCAGCGCGCGCCTGTATCCGGCCGAGCGGCTGGTGAAGCTGCCCGATGTGCTGGCGGACGACGCGGCGGCGGCCGTGCTGTTCAAGGGCATCACGGCGCAATACCTGCTCAAGACCACCCATGCGGTGGGCCCCGGCAGCCGCATCGTGATCTATGGCGCCGCCGGTGCGCTGGGCCAGTTGATGTGCGCCTGGGCCAAATACCTGGGCGCCCTGGTGATCGGCGTGGTGTCCAAGGCGGCCAGCGTGGAGCGCGCGCGGGCGGCCGGCTGCGACGAGGTCTTCGTGTTCGATGCGGCCTCGCTGCCGGCCCAGGTGCTGGAGGCCACCGGTGGCCTGAAGGCCGACGTGGTCTACGACCCCATCGGCCGCACGACGCTGGGCGCCTCGCTGGACTGCCTGCGCCCGCGCGGCCTGCTGGTGTCCTTCGGCGCGACCTCCGGCCTGCCCGAGCCCATCTCGGTGGCCACGCTCAATGCCAAGGGATCGCTGTTCCTCACGCGGCCTTCACTGGCCGCGCACACGGCCACGGCGGCCGAGTACCAGGAGCGCGCACGGGATGTGCTGGCAGCCGTGGCGGCGGGCATCATCGTGCCGCATGTCTGGCGCCGCTACGCGCTGGCGGAGGTGGCCGCGGCGCATGGGGATCTCGAACATGGGCGCTCCCAAGGTGCGATCATCCTGGTCCCATGAACCTTCTAGACAGCCAGCACGCCGATGAACTGGCGGCCCTGGTGGCCCTGCATGAACAAGGCTCCTTCGCGGCGGCGGGGCGGGCCTTGCTGCGCCATCCCTCAGTGCTGTCCAAGCGCCTGAATGCGCTGGAAGCCCGGCTGGGCGTGCGGCTGGCGGAGCGCAGCACGCGCCATCTGCACCTGACCGACGAGGGGCTGCGCCTGGTGGACAAGGTGCGCCAGGCGGCCGGCCTGATCGCCGATGCCCAGCAGGAGGCGGCCCAGGGGGCCTCGCAGGTCCGGGGCCGGCTGCGGCTGTCGCTGCCGGCGGCGATGGGCCGGCGCTGGCTCAGTCCGCTGCTGGCCGAGTTTGCGCTGGCGCATCCGCAGATCGTGCTGGAGGTGGAGTATGCGGACCGCTTCGTGGACATCGTGGGCGAGCGTTTCGACGCGGCGGTGCGCATAGGCCGGCTGGCGGACAGCCGTCTCGTGGCGCTGCGGCTGGGCGGGCACCAGCGCATCCTGGGCGCATCGCCCGCCTACCTGCAGGCCCACGGCACGCCGGAGCACCCCGAGGACCTGGCGGCGCACCGCTGCCTGGGCTTCACGGGGCTGCAATCGTTTCCGCAATGGGAGCTGGTGCATGGCCAGGCGCGCGGCCAGGTGCGCGGCGAGCCCCGGCACACGGTGCTGGTGCGCGGCCCCATGGTCAGCAATGACAGCGAGGCCCTGCTCACGGCCGCCGTCATGGGCGTGGGCATTCTGGCCGGCGGCGACTGGCTGATGAGCGAGCACATGGCCGCAGGCCGGCTGGTGCGGGTGCTGCCGGACTGGCGGCTGGATGGCGCCTCGGGCATTTACTTCGTGCGGCCCTCTGCGGCGTTCAGCAGCGCGGCCATGACGGCGCTGCGTGACTGCCTGGTGCGGTGGTTTGCCACGCGCAGCCCCTGGCGCACGGGGCATGACACACTGGCGCCGCCCCTATCGTCTTGCGCATCCGCTCCATGACCCAAAAAACCTCGCCGCCCGCCTTGGCGGCCGCCTTGCTTCCCTGGCTGTTCGTGCTGCTGTGGAGCACGGGCTTCATCGGCGCCAAGTTCGGCCTGCCCTATGTGGAGCCGCTGACCTTCCTGACGCTGCGCTATGCCATCGTTCTGGTGCTGATGGCGGCGGTGGCGCTGGTGCTGCGCGCGCCCTGGCCGCGTGCGCCGCGCCAGTGGCTGCACATCGGGGTGTCGGGCCTGTTCGTGCATGGCGTGTACCTGGCCGGCGTGTTCACGGCCATCGCCCACGGCCTGCCTTCGGGCGTGACGGCCCTGGTGGTGGGGCTGCAGCCGCTGATCACGGCCCTGGTGGCCGGCACCTTGCTGGGCGAGTCAGTGCGGCCCCGGCAGTGGGCCGGGCTGGCGCTGGGCTTCACGGGCGTGGCCCTGGTGGTGGCGGGCAAGATCGCCTCGGTGCCGGTCCATGCCCTGCTGGCCATGCTGGTGCCCGCCGTGGTGGCGCTGGCCGGCATCACGGCCGGCACGCTGTACCAGAAGCGGTTTTGCCCATCCTTCGATCTGCGCACGGGCTCGGTGATCCAGTACCTGCCCTGCCTGGTGGTGACGGGGGCGCTGGCCTTTGCCACGGAAACCATGCAGGTGCGCTGGAGCGGCGAGTTCCTGTTTGCGCTGGGCTGGCTGGTGCTGGTGCTGTCCGTGGGCGCGGTCAGCCTGCTCAACCTGCTGATACGGCGGGGCGGCGCCGTCCATGTGGCCAGCCTGTTCTACCTGACGCCACCGGCCACTGCCCTGATCGCCTGGGCCATGTTCGGCGAGACGCTGGGCGGCCTGGCGCTGGCGGGCATGGCCTTGACGGCAGCCGGCGTGTGGCTGGCGCGCCAGGGGCGCTAGCTCCTGCGCCGTGCCGATCCGGGGCATGCGCAAAGGCGTGATACTGCGGCACTGTCAGCCCCACGAACACCGGATTTCTGCACCATGCCTATCAATGAACTGCGTGCCATCGCCACCTTTGCCAAGGCGGTCGAGCTGGGCAGCCTGCGCCAGGCGGCGCTGTCCCAGGGCGTGAGCCCCCAGGCCGCCAGCCAGGCCGTGGCCCATCTGGAGCAGCACCTGGGCGTGCGCCTGCTGCACCGGACCACGCGCAGCCTGGCGCTGACCGAGGAGGGCCAGCGTTTCCTGCAGGACACCCAGCCCGCACTGGCCGCGCTGGACCGCGCACTGAACCTGGCACGCGACAGCCGCGAGGGCATTGCGGGGCCGTTGCGCATCGTGGGCCCCAAGTCCTGCTTTGCGCCCGTGCTGATGCCGCTGCTCGATGAGTTCTGCCGCCTGCACCCGGGCATCGTCCCCGACGTGCGGCTGGACGACAGCATAGGCAACTGGGTGCTGGACCGTGTCGATGCGGGGTTTCGCATCGGCGCCTCGCCCGATGAAAGCGTGATCGGGCGGCGGCTGTTTCCTGTGCAGCTCATCGTGTGCGCGGCGCCGCAGTACCTGCAGCGCCATGGCGTGCCCCGGTCGCTGGACGAACTGGCCGCGCACCGCTGCAGCATGTTCCGGCATGCGGCCACGGACACGGTGATGCCCTGGTACCTGCCGGTCGATGGCGAGCTCACGCACCGCTACCTGCAGCCGGCCCTGTCCACCAACGACGCCGAACTGGAACTGCATGCCGTGCTGGCAGGGCAGGTGCTGGGCCAGCTGTCCAATATCTGCGCGGCCGCGCACATCCGCGCGGGGCGCCTGGTGCCCGTGCTGCTGCCGCATGTCAGCGAGCACATCGGCCTGCATGTCTACTACGGCAGCCGCGACGCGCTGCCCCGGCGCGTGCGTGCCTTCATCGACCTGGCCGTGCAGCGGCTGCAGGACTGCCCGGACTATCTGCTGACCATGGAAGAACTGGAAAGGGCGGCGGCCGCAGGTGCCGCCGCCCTTTCCGGCGGCTGACCGGGATCAGGTCCGGTCGTTCAGCCCAGCGCGATCACGCCAGATCGAACGGCAGCTTGCGCACAGGCTTGCCCGTGAGCTGCGCCACGGCGTTGGCGAAGGCCGGAGCCAGCGGCGGCAGGCCGGGCTCGCCCATGCCCGTGGGCGGCTCGGCGCTGGGCACGACGTGGACGGCGATCTCGGGCATGTCGGTGATGCGCGGCACGGCGAAATCGCCGAAGTTGCTCTGCTCCACCACACCGTCCTTGAGCGTGATCGCCGCGCCGGGCAGGCACATGGACAGGCCCATCAGCGCCGCGCCCTGCACCTGCGCCTCGATGGTGCGCGGGTTCACGGCCAGGTTGCAGTGCACGCCGGCCGTGGCCTTGTGCAGCACCGGGCGGCCGTCCTTGACCGATGCCTCCACCACATAGGCCACCACCGTGTCGAAGGACTCGTGCACGGCCACGCCCCAGGCGCGGCCCGCGCGCAGCTGGCGCTTGCCGTAGCCGCTTTTGTCCACGGCCAGCTGCAGGGCCAGGCGATGGCGCGGGTGCTTGTCGCCGAACATCTGCATGCGGTAGGCCACGGGGTCCTGGCGGCTGCTGCGCGCGATCTCGTCGATCAGCGTTTCCATGACGAAGGCCGTGTGGGTCGAACCCACGCTGCGCCACCAGAGCACGGGCACGTTGACCTTGGGGTGGTGCACGGTCAGGCGCATGGGCAGCGGATAGGGCTCGCGCATGCCCTCCACGGCCGTGGCGTCGATGCCGTTCTTGACCATGCCGCCCTCGAACATGGTGCCCGCCGTGATGGACTGGCCCACGATGGCGTGGTCCCAGGCCAGCACCTTGCCGCGCTCGTCGAAGCCGATCCTGGCGCGGTGCAGGTGCATGGGGCGGTAGTAGCCGCCCTTGATGTCGTCCTCGCGGCTCCAGACCATGCGCACGGGGGCGGACAGGCCGGCGCGGCGCGCGGCCAGCGCCACCTGGCAGGCCTCGACCACATAGTCGCTGGTGCCCACGCCCCGGCGGCCAAAGCCGCCGCCGGCCATCTGCACATGCACGCGCACCTGCTCGGGCTTGAGGCCCAGCACGCGTGCGGCGGCCATGCCGTCCACGCCCGCGAACTGCGTGCCCAGGTAGAGGTCGGCACCCGCGTCGCCGGTCTCGCCCATCTGCACCGTGCAGTTGAGCGGCTCCATGGGCGCATGGGCCAGGTAGGGGAAGCTGAACTCGGCCTCGATATGGCGCGGCGCCCTGTCCAGCGCCGAAATGTCGGCGTCGAAGTGGCGTGCGCCGGGCTGCGTGGCCAGTTCGCGGTACTGGACCAGCTGGCGCTCGCTGTCCACTTTCTCCACGGCGTCGGTGTTCCATTGCGCCTTGAGCGCCTCGCGGCCCTTGCGCGCGGGCCAGTAGCCGGTGGCGATCACGGCCACGCCTTCGCCGCCACCGTCCACGGGCACGCGCAGCACGGCCTTGACGCCGGGCACGGCACGCGCTGCGGCGTCATCGAGCGAGGTCAGCTGTGCCTTGAACACGGGCGGGTGGGCGATCACTGCCGTCAACTGGCCCGGCAGGTGCATATCGATGCCGAAGCTCTGCTGGCCGCTGCTCTTGGCCCGGGCGTCGATGCGGCCCGTGGGCTTGCCGATCAGGCGGAAGTCCTTGGGATTCTTCAGCACGACGGTGGCCGGCACGGGCTGGGCCATGGCGGCCTGGGCCAGTTCGCCATAGGACAGCTTCTTGCCGTTGGGGCCCAGCACAAAGCCTTCGCGCGTGCGCAGCGTGGCGGCGTCCACCTTCCATTGCGCGGCAGCGGCGGCCACCAGCATGGCGCGCGCACGGGCGCCCAGCTCGCGGTACTGGGTGTAGCTGTGCTTGATGGCGGTGGAGCCGCCCGTCATCTGGATGCCGTAGCGCGGATCGGCGTAGGCCGCATCGTTGCCGCCCAGGCGTGCGCGGACCTTGCTCCAGTCGGCGTCCAGCTCCTCGGCCAGCACCAGGGGCAGGGCGGTGTGCACGCCCTGGCCGAATTCCAGGCGGTTGATGGCCACGGTGACTTCGCCGCTGGGCGAGATCTCCACGAAGGAGGCGGGCTGCTCGGTGGGCTTGAGGCCGGCGGCCTCGCCCTTGCCCGGCGCCTGCGCCATGGCGGGAAACACGCCCAGGGCCAGCGAGCCGGCCCCGGCGATCTTGAGGAAGCTGCGGCGGGGGATCTGTGCAAGGGTGGGCGCGTCGGCGATGGCAGCGGTGGCCTCGTCACGGTCCAGGATGTGCTGCAGGGCGCGCGGCAGTTCGGCGGGGTTGAAGGTATTCAGCATGTTGCGTTCTCCGATCAACCCAGGCTGCGCGCGGCATCGGCCACGGCCGTGCGGATGCGCGCATAGGTTCCACAGCGGCAGATGTTGCCGGCCATGGCCGCGTCTATCTCCTCGCCGCTGGGCTTCTTGCCCTTGGGCAGGGATTTGAGGAAGGCCGTGGCGCTCATGATCTGCCCGCTCTGGCAGTAGCCGCACTGGGCCACGTCGTGGCGCACCCAGGCATCGCGCACGGCGGTTCCCACGCGGTCGGAGCCCGAGGTCATGGCCTCGATGGTGGTGATTTTCTGGCCTGCGGCCGCCGAGATCGGCGTCACGCAGGAACGTATGGCCTGGCCATTCATGTGCACCGTGCAAGCGCCGCACAGCGCCGCGCCGCAGCCGAACTTGGTGCCGGTCATCTCCAGCGTGTCGCGCAGAGCCCACAGAATGGGCGTCTCGGGGTCCAGGTCCATGGAAACGGTCTTGCCGTTGATGGTGAGATCGGTCATCGCAGTCTCTCCTTGTTGTGGGGGCTTTTGGGGATGGGGTCCCGTGGGAGTGTCGCCGTCGCCCGGGCTTGAGGGAAGAGGGCGGATCCGTCGAGGCGACGACTATAGAAAGGCCATGCCCCCGCCACTAGCCATGTTCCGCTTGAAAGATTGGCAAGAGCAAGTTGCGAATGCACGGCAGATTCTGTGTGCCGTGTTCCTCCGCCCCTGCGTGCAGGCTCAATGCACAACCCCGCCCTTGATGAACCGCACGGGCTCGGCATCCATGCGTGCGATCAGCGCGCCCAGGCCGTCGGCCACGGTGCCAGCGCCGGGGGTGGCCTTGGCCGCAGTGTCCGTGCGGCAGACCAAGTCGTCCTGCGACCAGCCCTGCGCGCCCGGTCGCGACAGCGCGCGCAGCCAGCCGCTGCGGTCGCCCAGCCATTGCGTGCCCTGCAACTGGTTCGAGCCGCTGATCAAGGCCATGGCCTGCCAGGCGTGTGGATCGGAGACGGTGCAGTCCAGCGCGCTGGCCGGGTTCACGCTGCTGGCGGCGTCATCGGGCAGCAACTGCAGGCTGACCAGGCGCGGGTCTTCCTGTACCTGGCCGCTGCCCGCCACCAGCCGCAGCCGCTGCTGGCGGCTTTGCCATTCGTTCAGGCGCCGCGCGGGCTGGCCTGCGCAAAGCACGGCCATGTCGGGCAGGCCCACGGGGTAGGGCCAGCTGCCCGTGATCTGCAGCATCTGGCCTGCGGCCCGCGCTTTCATGAAGTCGATCACGGCCCAGGCGTCGCCGCTGGAAAGCCGGTCGGCCTGGCCGTGAGCCCGTGTGCCGTCGCCAGACTCCACGGGGCGGCGGTCATGAAGAATGGACCAGAGCAGGTCTCCGTCGGCGCGGCGCCACAGCAGCGGGCTGGTGAAGTTGGGTGGCCAGACCGGCTGGCGGGCGGCCAGCGGGCCGTGACCCCGGCCATCGGCACCGTGGCAGGCCGTGCAGTGCTGGGTGTAGACGGCGCTGCCGCGCGCAATGCTTTCCACGCTGAAGCCCGTGGGCGATGCGTGGAAGCTGGTGGCATGCGCGGGCAGCAGGATCAGGTCGGCACGCGGCCAGGGCGCCAGCAGCAGGGTGAGTGTGGCGACGGCGGCCAGCGCCAGGGCCGGCAGGCGGACGCGGCGCAGCAGCAGGGCCAGCAACAGCAAAACGATGGCGGTGGCCACGGCCGCCAGCGTCCACAGCAGGCTGCGCGCCTGGCCCAGGTCGATCAGCAGGTTCTCGCCCGACAGGCGCAGCGCCCAGGGCCAGGCGGGTTGCTCGTCCACCGTGCCGGCCAGGCCCAGGCCGTGCAGCAGCTGCAGCAGGCCGGTCTGGGCCTGCTGCATGGCGCTGATCAGGGGGTTGAGCCAGTCGGGTGTGTCGCTGCGCTGCATCGGGGGGCGGTGGCTACCAGGTCTGGTCCAGGCCCAGGTGGCGCAGGGCCTCGTGGCGCAGTTCGGACAGGCGGGCGTGGCCGCGCTGGCGCGGGTAGGGCAGGTCCACGTCGAGCTCGGCCACGATGCGGGCGGGCCGCTGGCTGAAGACCAGCACGCGGTGGGCCAGGAACAGGGCCTCTTCCACGTCGTGCGTGACCAGCAGCACGGAAAAGCCTGCGCGTTGCCAGATCTTGAGGATCTCGCTTTGCATGGCCAGCCGCGTCAGCGAATCGAGCTTGCCCAGCGGCTCGTCCAGGATCAGCAGGCGCGGGTCATTGACCAGGGCGCGCGCCAGGGCCGCGCGCTGGGCCATGCCGCCCGACAGCTGGTGGGGATGGCTGTCCGCGAAGTCCTCCAGCCCCACAAGGCGCAGGGCCTCGTCGATGCGGTGCGCCTGGCTGTCCAGCAGCCCGCGCGCCTGCAGGCCCAGGGCCACGTTGCCGCGCACCGTGCGCCAGGGAAACAGCGTGGGGTCCTGGAAGACGACGATGCGTGAGGGATCGGGCTCGGTGATGGGCGCGCCGTCCTGCGCCACGGCGCCGGCCGTGGGCGTGTCCAGCCCGGCCACGAGGCGCAGCAGGGTGGACTTGCCGCAGCCGCTGGGGCCCAGCAGGGCGACGAACTCGCCGGGCTGCACCTGCAGGCTGACCTCGTCCAGCACCTGCAGCGCGCCGTGCCCCTGGCCGAACCAGTGGCTGACGGCCTGCACGTCGATGGCTGCCCCGGCAAGGGCCGCCCCGGCGAGGGCAGGCGCGGCTTCGGCCTGGGCGGAGTGTTCTGCGGCAATCACCATTTGACGGTTCCCTTCTGCCAGGACAGCGTGCGGTCGCGCACGGTGAACAGCAGCGTGATCAGGCCCGAGCACAGCACGGCCATGACCAGCAGCGCCGTGTACATGTTGGCGTAGGCGGCCCAGCCCTGGGCCCACTGCAGATACCAGCCCAGGCCTGCCTTCACACCCATCATCTCGGCCGTGATCAGCACCGAGAACGAGGCGCCCAGCCCCATGAACAGGCCCACGAAGACCTGGGGCAGGGCGGCCGGGATGGCCACGCGCAGCACCAGGAACCAGGGCGATGCGCCCAGTGTGCGCGCCACGTCGTAGTAGCTCTTGCTGACCGATGCCACGCCCGACCAGGTCAGCACGGCCACGGGAAAGAAGGTGGCCAGCGCGACGAGGAACACGGCGGCCGAATAGCTGGACGGCGCGAAGAAAAAGGCCAGCGGCAGCAGGGCCGATGCCGGCACCGGGCCCAGGAAGCGCAGCAGCGGATGCACCCAGTAGCCCGCGATGCGCGACCAGCCTATCCACACGCCCGTCAGAAAGCCGATCACCGCACCGAACACGATGCCGTTGAGCAGCAGCCGCAGCGAATACAGCGTGGACAGGCCCAGGCGCTGCCAATCCTCATGGACCACGTCGATCAGGCTTTGCGGCGGCGCGAAGAACGGCGGCGGCAGCGTGCCGAGCTTGGCCGTCAGCGTCTCCCACAGCGCCAGCAGCAGCGGCGCGGCCACCAGCCAGGCGCCGGCGGGGCGCAGCCAGCGGTCCACGCGCCGTACGTGCCGCACGGGCAGCACGGCCGATGCCAGCAGCGCCAGCGCGACGACCAGGGCGGCGATGCCGAATTCCTGCGTGAATGCCCATTCGCTGAAGCCGATCTCCTTGTTGGGCCACAACAGGGTCAGCATGCCCAGGCCGGCCCAGGCGGCGGCGGCCAGCAGGCCGGTGCGCCAGGGGCCGGTCTTGCGCGGGCCCTGCGCCTGTTCCCGCTCCAGGCCGGGTGCGGCATCCGTGGCGCCCAGGCGCCAGCGTGGTCTTGCGGTGCTCATGCGAGGACGTCCAGCGTGATGTGGCTGGCAAAGCGGCCAGGGTCGGTCTGCTTCTTGAGCACGCCGGCCGTGCGGAAGTCGGCCGCAAAGGCCTGGACCTCGTCGCGCAGAGGCTTGCCGTGCGGATGGTGCTTGAAGGTCAGCTCGGCCAGCAGGCGCTGCAGGTCCTCGACGGGCACCTTGGGCGAGTACTTGGCGAAGATCTTGGCCGTTTCGTTGGGGTTCTCGGCGATGTAGTCCGAGGCCTGGGTCAGCGCGCGCACCACGCTGGCCGCTGCGGGCTTGTTGGCCCGGGCGAACTTTGCGCCTGCGCCGATCACGCAGCAGATGCTTTCGGCGTACTCGTTCTTGGCGCTGTTGCCCAGTTCGAGGAAGGTGCCGGGGTTGCGCTTCTCGATCAGGTAGAGATTCGGGTCGCCGTCGGCAATGGCCTGGATCTCGCCTTTTTTCGCGGCGACGTCCAGCAGGTCGGCCGGGTAGACGCGCCATTCGATGTCCTTGTCCACATCCAGGCCGCGCTTGGCCAGGTGGATGGAGTAGAACTGCTTGGCGGGGCTGTTGAGGTCGGCCACGCCGATGGTCTTGCCCTTGAGCGTCTTGGGGTCCAAGGTCACGCCGGCTGACTTCAGGCCCACCAGGCGCAGGCAGCCGCCGTGCACGCTGCCGATGAGCTTGACATCCAGGCCCGCCTCCAGCGGCTTGATCCAACGGTGGATCAGGCCCGCGCCCGCGTCGGCCTTGCCCGTGGCCAGCGCCTCCAGCAACTGGTCGGCCGAGCCGCCCCAGTTCAGCAGTTCCACGTCCAGGCCGTTGCGCTCGAAGAAGCCGCGCTCCAGCGCCACGGGAATGGGTGAATGGCAGAAGCTGGCCTGGCTCCAGGCAAAGGTGATCTTCTGGCGCGGCTGGGCCCCGGCGCGGCCGCTGAACCAGGCGGCCGAGCCCAGCGCGCCGGCGACGGCGCCAGCGCGGATCAGGGCGCGGCGCGAGAGCGAGGGCTCGGATGCATCGCAGGCCGTGCCATCGGCGCAGCGGCTGTCCTGGGTCTTGTCGGTCTCGGTCTGGGTCGTGCGGGTCATGGAACTCCCTCCAAAGCAGTTTCGGGACTGCCGATGCTGTCCGCTGGGTGCCGTGTTTCCAACGACGCAAAACGCGCATCCATATGTGCGTGGCAACTAGGAAGGCAGCGGCCCGGCGACATGCGCAAACCGAATAAGCGAACGCGTTTTTCTTCGTAGTGCGCAGGGCGCGGGCTTCGAATAATGGGCTGCATCGACCACTCATACGGAGTCCATGCATGACCTCAGCCACCGGCACCGAGTCCGCCCGGCACGACGCAGCCAGCGATGCGCTGTGGCAGCAGGACACCCAGGCCCTGCACGCCGGCTACCGGGGGCGCGAGCAGCAGCGCAGCGCGGCCGTTCCCATCTACCAGAGCACGTCCTTCGTGTTCGACAGCGCCCAGCACGGGGCCAATCTGTTTGGCCTGGTGGAGGAGGGCGATGTGTACTCGCGCACGGCCAATCCCACGCTGGCCGTGCTGGAGCAGCGCATTGCGGCACTCGAAGGCGGCGTGGCCGCATTGGCCCTGGCCTCGGGCATGGCCGCCATCGACGTGGCGCTGGCCACGCTGGCCAGCGCGGGCGACCATGTGGTCGTGGCCTCGCAGCTGTATGGCGGAACGCACAACTTCATCGCCCATGTGCTGGCCTCGCGCGGCGTGCAGAGCACGGCCGTGGCCAAGGACGATGCCCAGGCGCTGCGACGGGCGATAGGGCCGCGCACCAAGGCCGTGTTCGTGGAATCGGTGGGCAACCCGTCGGGCGGAATTGCCGACCTGCGCCAGCTGGCCGACATCAGCCATGCGGCCGGCGTGGCGCTGGTGGTGGACAACACCGTGGCCTCGCCGCTGCTGCTGCGGCCCTTTGACTGGGGCGCGGACATCGTCGTGCATTCGGCCACCAAGGCCATCGGCGGACACGGCAATGTGCTGGGTGGACTGATCGTGGACAGCGGCCGCTTCGACTGGGTGGCGCATGCTGCGCGCTATCCGCAGTTCAGCGCGCCCGAGCCGGCCTACCAGGGCTTTGTCTTCACCGAGAAATTCCCCGACCGGGCCTTCATCGCGCGGGCCCGCGCCGTGCTGCTGCGCAATTGCGGCGCGGCGCTGGCGCCGCACAGCGCCTTCCTGCTGCTGCAGGGCCTGGAGACGCTGGGCCTGCGCCAGGAGCGCGCCAGCCGCAACGCGCTGGCCGTGATCGATTTCCTGCAGGCTCATCCGCTGGTGGAGCGCATACACCACGCCAGCCAGCCCGGCCATCCCGACCACCTGCTGGCGCGGCGCCAGCTGCGTGGCGGGCATGTGCCGGCCCTGCTGGGCTTCGAGCTGCGCGGCGGCCGCCAGGCGGCGCGCGCCTTCTATGACGCGCTGCGCCTGTTCCTGCGCCTGGTGAACATCGGCGACAGCAAGTCGCTGGCCGCCATTCCTGCCGAGACCACGCACAGCCTGCTCAGCGACGAGGAGCTGGCACGCGTGGGCATTGCACCCGGGCTGGTGCGCCTGTCCATCGGCATAGAGCACCCGCAGGACCTGCTGGCCGATCTGGCCCAGGCGCTGGAGCAGGCGGCCACGAGCACGACCACCGGACACCAGCACGAACACCGCCAACGCCTGGCGGCCTGAACGGCTGAGCGCCTGAACGCCCCTTCTTCTCCACTTCCTCTGGCAGCACAGCATGAGCACCTTGACCGCATTCCCTCCTGAAGCGCCGGCCACCGCAGCGGCAACCCCGGCCCTGCCCGTCATCGACCTGCAGGCCCTGCGCGACCCGGCCACCCAGGCCCAGGCGCTGCGCCAGCTGGCGCGCACGGCGCGCGACACCGGCTTCTTCTACCTGGAAGGGCACGGCATAGGCCGGCAGGCATGGCAGGGCATACAGCGGCGCGCGCGCGAATTCTTTGCGCAGCCGCTGGCGGACAAGCAGGCGCTGGCAATCGCCAATACGCGGCACTTTCGCGGCTACACGGCCGTGGGCATGGAGATCACGCGCCAGCGGCCCGACCAGCGCGAGCAGATCGACCTGGGCGAGGAATCGCCCGAGATTCCCGCAGGCCCCGGCGTGCCGGACTGGACGGGATTGCAAGGGCCCAACCAGTGGCCGCAGGCCCTGCCCGGTTTCCGCGAGGAGGTCCTGGCCTGGCAGGCGGCCGCCCATGGCGTGGCGCTGGAGCTGCTGCGCCACTTCGTGGCCGCGCTGCAGCAGCCCGAGGGCGCACTGGACGAACTGGTCAGCGGCCTGCCCGCGCACCGCATCAAGATCATTCATTACCCGGGCAGCGAACTGGGCGCGACCGGCCAGGGCGTGGGCGCGCACAAGGACGGCGGCCTGCTGACCCTGCTGCTGCAGGACGAAGTCGGCGGCCTGCAGGTGGAGACGCCGGCCGGCTGGGTCGATGTGCCGCCGCGCGATGGTGCCTTCGTCATCAACATCGGCGAGATGCTGGAGCTGGCCACCAACGGCTATCTGCGCGCCAACGTGCACCGCGTGCGGGTGCCGCCTGCGGGTGTGCAGCGCTACTCCATCGCCTACTTCCTCGCGCCGCGCCTGGATCTGGGCCAGGTGCCGCTGCTGACCCTGCCGCCCGAGCTGGCCGTGCTGGCCACGGGGCCGGAGAGCGATCCGGACAACCCGCTGTTCAGCCATGTGGGCGAGAACGCGCTCAAGGGCCGCGTGCGCTCCCACCTCGATGTGGCCGAGCGCTTCTATCCCGAACATTTCGCCCGCCTGCAGGCGCAGGCCCGCGCCGCCGGCCGTGAGTTGCACCCTGGTGCCTATTGATTCTTGAAAGGACTGTGCGATGGACAAGCGAGTATTTCTGCGGGGATTGGCGGTGGGAGCCTCGGTGGCGGCAATGTCAGGCGCCATCCGGGCTGCGCAGGCCGGCCCGCTGCGCGTGGGCGTGCGCGGCGGAGTGGACGAGGAGATCTGGGAGGTGGTGACCCGCGTGGCGCGCGAGCAGGGACTGCAGGTCAAGCCCGTGGTCATCAGCGGCGCGGCCAGCCCCAACGAGGCGCTGAACAACGGCGACATCGAGGCCAACTCCTTCCAGCACGTGCCGTTTCTGCGCGACCAGAACCAGCAGCGCGGCTACAGGCTGGTGGCGGCGGGCGATACCTATATCTCGCCCATCGCCTTCTATTCGAAAAAGCACAAACGCCTGGCCGACCTGCCCGCTGGCGCGCGCTTGGGCATTCCCAACGATCCCAGCAACCAGACGCGTGCACTGGTGGTGCTGCAGGACCAGGGCATCCTGAAGCTGCGCGAGGGCTTCGACCCCTTCAAGGGCACGGCGGGCCTGGCCGACATCGCGGGCTACCAGAGGAAGGTGCAGCTGGTGGAGGCCGCATCGGTGGTGCTGGCGCGCTCGCTGGACGATCTCGATGCCTCGGCCATCGTCAACAGCTTTGCCTACCAAGCCGGGCTGATTGCCACGCGCGACGGCATCGCCGTCGAAAAGCGTGAGCGCAATCCCTACGTGAACATCATTGCCGTGCACGAGCGCGACCGGGCCGCGCCCTGGGTTGCGGCCCTGCTGCGCGCCTACCAGTCCGAGCCTGTGCGCCAGTTCATCCTGGCCAGGTACCAGGGCTCGGTACTGCCGGCGTTCTGAGGCCTTGAACGCCATGAAGGTGGAACTGGCAGCGGCCGGCGAGGCGCATGCAGCGGGTGCACCGGATGCCCTCGATGCGCTGCAGCGGCCGCACATCGTCTTCGAGGGCGTGCGCAAGCACTATCCCGGCGCGGGTGCGGGGCAGCCCGTGCAGGCGCTGGAGGCGCTGGACTTCGAGGTCGGGCGTGGCGAGGTCTTCGGCATCATCGGCCGCAGCGGCGCGGGCAAGTCCACGCTGCTGCGCACCATCAATGCGCTGGAGAAGCCCAGCAGCGGACGCGTGCTGGTGGACGGAACCGACGTCGCCACGCTGGACGAGGAGGCCCTGGTCACGCTGCGCCGGCGCATCGGCATGATCTTCCAGCACTTCAACCTGATGTCCTCGCGCACGGTGTACGAGAACGTGGCCCTGCCGCTGCGCGCCGCCGGCTGGCGGCCCGCGCTCATCCGCGCACGGGTGGACGAGCTGCTGGCCCTGGTGGGACTGGCCGACAAGGCCGCTGCCTACCCGGCCCAGCTTTCGGGCGGGCAAAAGCAGCGCGTGGGCATTGCGCGCGCCCTGGTGCACGAGCCCGAGATCCTGCTGTGCGACGAGGCCACCTCGGCCCTGGACCCCGAGACCACGCAGTCCATCCTGGAGTTGCTGCGCGACATCAATCGCCAGTTGCGCCTGACCATCGTGCTGATCACGCACGACATGGCCGTGATCCGCGAGGTCTGCGACCGCGTGCTGGTGCTGGACCAGGGCCGGCAGCAGGAGATCGGCGAAGTCTGGCAGGTGTTTGCGGCGCCGCGCTCGCAGGCGGCACGCGCGCTGCTGCGCCCGCTGCAGCATGCCCTGGCTGCCGACCTGGAACTGGCGGCGGCGGACGATGGCCCGGATGCCGTCGCGGTGCTGGCCATCGGATGGGCCCATGGCGGCAGCCAGCAGGGCCTGCCGCTGGCGCAACTGCAGTTGCTGGGCCCGCGTGCCCGGCTGCTGCAGGGCGGGCTGGACCGCATGCGCGGGCATTCGCAGGGGCGGCTGCTGGTGAGCGTGCCGGTGCAGGACCTGCCGTCGCCACTCCCGCCGCTCTCGCCCCTTTCACCGGCCGCGCTGTCTTCCCTTCAACAGGCGCTGGGCGCCGATTCACTGCAACTGCTTGGCCATGTCCCTGCCTCCGCTCGATAAATACCTGCAGGCCTTTCTGGAAACCGTGCTGATGGCGGGCGCGTCCTCGCTGATCGCCATCGTCGCCGGGCTGGGGCTGGCCATCGTGCTGCACACCACGGCGCCGGGCGGGCTCTATGCCAGGCCGCGCCTGTACCGGGGGCTGTCGGCGGCGGTGAACATCGGCCGGGCCATTCCCTTCATCATCCTGCTGGTGGCCCTGCTGCCGGTGACGCGGGCCCTCGTGGGCACCACGCTGGGCACCTGGGCGGCGGTGGTGCCGCTGTCGGCCAACCTGATTCCCTTCTTTGCGCGCATTGCCCAGGTCAGCCTGGGCGAGGTGGACGGCGGCCTGGTGGAGGCGGCACGCGCCATGGGCCTGCGCCGCCCGCAGATCGTGCGCCAGGTGCTGCTGCCCGAGGCGCTGCCCGGCCTGATCGGCGGCATGACCGTGAGCGTGATCGCCATGGTCAATGCCTCGGCCATGGCGGGCGCCGTGGGTGCGGGCGGCCTGGGCGACCTGGCCATCCGCTACGGCTACGAACGCTATGAGACGCGCGTGATGTTCGAGGTCATCGTCATTCTGGTGGCCCTGGTGTCGGCGCTGCAGTTTGGCGGCGAGTGGCTGGCGCGCCGTGCCGATCACCGGCGCGCAATCTCTTGAGATGATTTGGAAATAACAGACTGAATTTTTATTATTTTTGGTTTTTTCGACTTGTCTCGACAATGGCCTGCAGCAGCATTCGGGCTGCTGATCCTTTTCCGAGACGCTTCGATGACCCACACCACACGCCCCGCCTGGCCTTCCCCTCTTGCCGGCCGCAACGCCCTGAAGCCGGGCGTGGCCATCGTCTGTGGCGTCCACCATGTGCAACTGTCCTTCCCGGCGCGCGCCCAGGCGGCCATGGAGCGCTTTTATGGCGAGGTGCTGGGCCTGTCTGCCCTGTCCGTTCCCGGGCGCCCGGGCCTGAGCTTTCTGGCGGGCGGGCAGCGCATCGATCTGGTGCCCTACAAGGGACAGTCCGGCGGCACCGAGCGCGCGGCGGGCAACCTGGTGCATCTGGCGCTGACGGTCAGCGATGTGGATGCACTGCGCCAGCAGCTGCTGGTGCACGGCGGCCTGGCGCTGGAGGTGGCGCCCGTGAGCGAGGGCCGGCGCTGCTATGCGCGCGACCCTGCAGGCAATCTGATCGAGCTGCTGGAGCTGCCCCGCGAGGCGGTGGCCGATGCACCGGACGAGCCGGCCGTGGCCTGCCCGGCCTGAAAGCCTCTCGCCGACCCCCTCTTTCTTCCTTTCCTGCTTTTGCCTTCCACAGGCCCGGGCCGCACCGGCCCCGGGCGGAGCCTTGCCCATGAATTTCCAGCAACTGCGCTATGTGCGCGAGACCGTGCGCCGCGGCTACAGCCTGACCGAGGTGGCCCACACGCTGCATACCTCCCAGCCCGGCGTGAGCCGGCAGATCCGCGAGCTGGAGGAAGAACTGGGCGTGGAGATCTTCATCCGCGCCGGCAAGCGACTGACCGGGCTGACGCCGCCCGGCGAGGCGCTGCTGCCCATCGTCGAGCGCCTCATGCTGGAGGCCGACAACCTGCGCCGCGTGGGCGCCGACTTCAGTGCCAGCGAGCAGGGGCGCCTGTCGATTGCCGCCACCCACTCCCAGGCCCGCTATGCGCTGCCCCATGTGGTGCGCGACTTCCGCCAGCGCTATCCGCAGGTGCGGCTGCACCTGCACCAGGGTTCGCCCGAGCAGGTGGCGCAGATGCTGCGCAGCGGCGAGGCCGACATCGGCGTGGCCACCGAGGCGCTGGCCGGCTATGAAGGCCTGGTCGCGCTGCCCTGCTACCGCTGGACGCACGGCGTGGTCGTGCCGCCCGGCCACCCGCTGCTGCAGTCCCGGCAGGCGCTGACGCTGGAGGCGCTGTCGCGCTTTCCCATCATCACCTACGAGCAAGGCTATACGGGCCGCGCCCACATCGACGAGGCCTTCGCGCGCGAGGGCCTGGAGCCCGATGTGGTGCTCACGGCCATGGACGCCGATGTGATCAAGACCTATGTGGAACTGGACATGGGCGTGGGCATCGTCGCCTCGGTGGCGCTGGATGCCGAACGCGACCAGGGCCTGCGCACCCTGGACGCAGGCCACCTGTTCGAGGTCAACACCACGCGGCTGGGCCTGCGCAAGGGCGCCTGGCTGCGTGGCTATGCCTATGCCTTCATCGAAACCTTCGTGCCCACGCTGACGCGCGAGGTGGTGGAGCAGGCCGTGCGCCAGGGCGTGGAGCCCGAGTAGGCCGGTGCAAGGCTGAAAGGCGAAAGGGTGAAGGGGCGTAGGCCTCAGCCCGGCTCGCGCGCCATCTCCAGCAGGGTGTCGCCGGTCACGCGGTAGCGAATCCACTCGGTCTGGGGCAGGGCGCCCAGGCGGTCGTAGAACTCGATGGAGGGCAGGTTCCAGTCGAGCACGCTCCACTCGAAGCGGCCGCAGTCCTTCTCGATCGCGATCTGGGCCAGCCGGCGCAGCAGCGCCGTGCCTGCGCCCAGGCCGCGCGCCTCAGGCGTGACGTAGAGGTCTTCGAGGTACAGGCCGTGGCGGCCCTGCCAGGTCGAGTAGTTGAAGAAATAGACGGCAAAGCCCACGGGCTGGTCGCCATGCAGGCAGATCAGGCCGAAGACGGCGGGGTTGTCACAGAACAGGGTGCGCTTCACATGCTCTGGCGTGGCCAGGACTTCATGCTCGGCTTTTTCATAGACGGCGAGTTCGCGCACGAAGCGGACGATGAGCTCTGCGTCATCGGGGGTGGCGGGGCGGATCTGTAGGGTGGTAGTCATTCAAACGCGGGGGAACACGGTCAACACGGTATTGCGGCGCAAGATGGCGCCGCAATCTCCGGTTTTAGCCGATTTTCGCGCCCGTGTCCTCCAGGGGCTGTTGCACGGGAATGGGCAGGAACTGGCGCAGGATCTGGAAATGGTCCTCGAAGAACGCGCTTTCCATGGCGGGCAGTTCGCAGACGGCCACCCAGCGCGCCAGTGCCGCATCGTCGCCGCCCTGCACGGGCGGCAGCGAGGGCAGCACCCCCAGGTCCAGATAGTGCACATGGGTGATGGTGCGCCCGCGCAGGCTGCGGTCGGGGTGGTCGAAGACCTGCACAGACTGCAGGGCGGCCTGCAGGTCGGCCTCGCTGAGCGTGGAACAGGTCTCCTCGCGCAACTCGCGCAGGCAGGACCGCCACAGCGTGTCGCGCGGCTCCAGGAATCCGCCCGGCAGCGCCCACAGTCCCAGTCCGGGCGCATGGGCGCGGCGGATCAGCAGGATCTGGTCCTCTTGCCGGCTCGGGTCCTCACCCGGCGCGCGGCAGCGCAGCAGCGCGTCCACGGTCACGAAGACCGGGGGATAGGGCGCGGCGGCCCAGGCGGCGCGGTAGCGGGCCAGCATGTGCCACTCCTTGCACATCTGCGCATGGACGGGCGTGGTGGCCCATTGGCGCAGGAAGTGCAGGGTGGCGGGCGGCACCTGCGCGGCCAGGGCCTCGAAGTCCACGCCGGCTTCGCCGAAATAGATGTCGCGCAGCGGCGTGGCGTCGAACTGGCCCAGGCGCGGCAGGCTGATCAGCTGCCAGCGCGGAAAGCGCGCCAGGTAGCCGCTGGTCGCATCCTTGAAATGGCCGACCAGGGCCACGCTGGCGCCTTCGGGCACGCAGGACTGCACGGCCTGCTGCACGGCCTGTACCCACAGGGGCTCGTTGTAGTAGTCACGCACGGGCACGCAGTGCAGGCGGGCCGCGTCAGCGGGCGGCAGCGCCTCGCGCAGCATCTGCGCGCGCTCCTGCCAGCTGAAAGGGTTCTTGGGATTGGGCGCCTGCCAGGCGCTGCCCAGCACGACGACGATCTGCTCGGCACGCTCCAGCGCCGCGCGCAGCAGTGCCATGTGGCCGTTGTGCAGCGGCTGGAAGCGCCCGATCAGCACGGCGGTGTGCACGCGCTCGTTGGTGGCCGGGGTTTCGGTGGGGGCGCCCATGGCGGCAGTCTCTTGCATAAACAGGCTCGGTGGCTTCACTCTGGCTTCATTCGTAGTGGGCGGCGATGGGCATCTGGCGTCCGGTGCCGAAGGCGCGCGGGCGCACACGCAGTATGGGCGGGGCCTGGCGGCGCTTGTACTCGCTGCGGAAGATCATGCGCTTGACGCGATCGACCAGCTCGGCACCGCCAGGTTGGCCCAGCAGCTGGGTCACAAAACGTTCTGCCGTGCCGTATTCGGCGGTGGACAGGTGGCGGCCTTCGATGGCGTATTTGAGGATTTCGTCCAGCACCGCATAGGGCGGCAGGCTGTCCTCGTCCTTCTGGTCGGGCGCCAGCTCGGCCGAGGGCGGCTTGTCGATGATGGCCTGCGGGATCAGTTCGCGGCCCGCGCTGGCATTGATATGGCGCGACAGCTCGAAGACCTCGGTCTTGTACAGATCGCCCAGCAGGCCCAGGCCGCCGTTGGTGTCGCCATACAGCGTGCAGTAGCCCACCGAGATCTCGGACTTGTTGCCCGTGGTCAGCAGCAGGTGGCCGAAGGCGTTGGAGTACTCCATCAGCGTGGTGCCGCGGATGCGGGCCTGCAGGTTCTCCAGCGGCAGGCCCCGCAGCGGCTGGCCGAAGCTGGCCTCGAACTGGCGCGCATAGCCATCGACCAGTTCGCGTATCGGGTGCTCGTGCAGCGTGATGCCCAGGTTGCGGCACAGGATGACCGAGTCATCGACCGAGCCGCTGGAGGAAAAGCGCGAAGGCATGGTGACGGCCACCACGTTGTCCGCGCCCAGGGCCTCGGCCGCCAGGGCCAGGGTCAGTGCGCTGTCGATGCCGCCCGAGCTGCCCACCACCGCGCGCGTGAAGCCGCAGCGGCGCGCATAGTCGCGCAGGCCCAGCACGATCTGGCGGCGGTAGAACTCCATGGTGGGCAGGCCTTCGGCCGTCACGCTCACGCAGGGCTGGCCGGCCGCATCGAGGAAGCGCCCATCGTCGAACTGCAGCGTGCGCAGGTCTTCGACAAAGCGCTCGGCCTCGAAGACCACGCCGCGCCCGGGCTCCACAGCGAACGAGGCGCCGTCGAACACGATCTGGTCCTGGCCGCCGATCTGGTTCACATAGAGGATGGGCAGGCCGTGGCGCGTGGCCGCCTGGCCGAAGATCTCGTGGCGCTGCTCGCGCTTGCCCAGGTGGCTGGGGCTGGCGTTGATGCTGACCACCAGGTCGGGTGCGGCATCGGCCATGCGCGCGAAGGGGTTGGTGGCGTAGTCGGCCCCGGCGTCGTTCCAGCCGTCCTCGCACACCAGAAAGCCGACCTGGGCCTGGCCTATGCGCAGCACCTTGGCCGCGTCGGGGCCGGGCTCGAAGTGACGGCGCTCGTCGAAGATGTTGTAGGTGGGCAGCAGCTGCTTGTCGTAGCGCAGGCGCACGGCGCCGTCCCTGAGCACCAGCAGGCTGTTGTGCAGCGGCTTGCCCGGCCCGCTGGCGCGCGTGGGCGCGCCGATGACCCAGTGCAATTGCGGCCACTGGCGCGTGGCCTGCAGCAGCTGCTGCAAGCCTTGCTCCAGGCGCTCGCGAAAGGCGGGCTCGTCCAGCAGATCGCCAGGGTAGTAGCCGCACAGCGACAGCTCGGGAAAGACCAGCAGGTCGGCCCGCTCGTGCGCGGCGCGGGCGGCTGCCTCGGCCATGCGGGCCACGTTGCCGGCGATGTCGCCGACGGTGGGGTTGAGTTGGGCAATGGTGATGCGCAGCATGAATGGAGCCTTGGCGGTGTCAGGCGTTGTCAGACGGCGACGGGCTGGGCCAGGCCGAAGACCTGGCGCAGATAGGCCAGATAGGTTTCGTCGTTGCACAGCGTCTTGCCCGGCGAGTCCGAGATCTTGGCCACGGGCTGGCCGTTGGCATGGGTGAGCTTCATCACGATGTTGATGGTCTCCAGCCCCATGTCGTTGGTCAGGCGCGTGCCGATGCCGAAGCCCAGCTGTATGCGGTCGGCAAAGCGCTGGTACAGGGCCAGGGCCGTGTCCAGGTCCAGCCCGTCGGAGAACACCAGTCGCTTGGCCTGCGGGTCTATGCGCAGCTTCTGGTAGTGGGCGATGGCTTTCTCGCCCCAGGCATACGGGTCGCCGGAGTCGTGGCGCAGCCCGTCGAAGAGCTTGGCGAAGTACATGTCGAAATCGGCCAGGAAGGCATCCATGCCCACGGTGTCGGTCAGGGCCACGCCCAGGTCGCCCCGGTACTCCTGCACCCAGTCCTCCAGTGCGGCGATCTGGAAGTCGCGCAGGCGCACGCCCTGGGCCTGGTAGCTCTGCAGGTACTCATGGGCCATGGTGCCGATGGGCACGATGCCGAAGTCGCGCGCCAGCAGCACGTTGGAGGTGCCCTTGAACCACTGCGCCGTCTGCGTGGCAAAGGCATGGACCACCTCGCGCTGCCAGGCGCCCGAGAAGCGCCGGCGCACGCCGAAGTCGAACAGCTCGAACGGGTTGCGCAGCCTGGCCTCGCAGGCCAGGTGACGCAGGCGCTCGATCTTGCCGGCCAGGCGCTTGCGGCCTTCGGCCAGCGCCGCCTCGGCGTCGAAGCGCCGGAAATACAACTCGTTGACGATGGCCAGCACATAGATCTCGAAGCCCATCACATGGACCTGGGGGCCCTTGGCTTCGATGTGCAAGGTATCGCCATCGGCCCAGGCACGGATGAAGGCGCGCTGGAACTGGAAGATGCGCAGAAAGTCGATGAAGTCGCTCTTCATGAAGCGCAGCCCGCCCAGGTAGGCCAGGTCTTCGGGCGTGAAGCGCAGCGCGCACAGGGCGTCCAGCTCGCGCTCCACCTCGGGCAGCAGCTCTGACAGAGGGAAGGCGGTCTTCGTGCGGCAGACGAATTCGTATTCGGCCTCGGTCTGGGGGTTGCGGTGCAGCATGGCCTGCCACATCGTGAATTTGTAGAGATCGGTGTCGAGCAGGCTGGTGATGATGGGAGCCATGGTGCGATGCTGGGGGGAAACAGGAAAGGGGGCTGCGCGATGGAAGGCAGTCCGGCCCCTACAGGTGGAGTTCTTGGCTGGAGGCCAGCCGCAATCCGCGGGCCTGCATGGCTGCCAGGAAATCACGGTGCGCGGACTCGAAGCCCGGCACCGGGCTCATGGCGTCGTGCATCAGCACGATGCGCTCAGGATGAGGAAGGTGCTCGACCAGATGCTCGACCGTGGAGCGCACGCAGTGGCTGCTCGCCTCACCCGCGACCACCAGCAGCCCGGCGCGGTCTAGCCGCTCCAGCAAGCCGGTGTTCAGCAGGGTCGCCGGATCGGCAGGGTCCGGCACCTCGGCCAGCAGGGCACTGTAGTGCTCGGTCCAGGGATTGAGCCCCTTGAAGACGTTGTACACGGCGCTCTGGCGCTGCTGCTGCCAGTCGCCGCAGGCCGCCAGCACATCGGCATGGATGCCGTGGCCCCAACTGCCCACTTCGCAGTGAACGGGCCAGACCATCAGCGTGTAGCGGCTGTTGGCTTCGAGTGCATCCAGATATTCCAGGCTGCGCTGCAGCGCCTCGGCGTTGCGGGGCCGGAACACCCCCGCCCGCACCTGCGCCGACGTGATCGCGGTGAACGGCGCCACATCGCCGCCATCGTCGCCATCGCCCTGTTGCCAGAAAGCCGGATGGGCGATGTCATAGCGCTGGTGCGAGTCCAGCGTCACCGTGATGGCGTCCACCTTCGCCCCCTCGCGTCGGATCCATCCGCCCAGCCGCTGCATGTCGGCATGTGCGCCCGCCACGGGAAGGCTGGGACGTTGCCGGCCGGGGCACCAGTCGTCAGGCAGATCGCAGAAGTCGTTCTGGGGGTCTATGACCAGGAGCTGGGTGGTGGCAGATGGCATGGTTGAGTGCACGAAAGCAACAGCACGAACGTGTATCAGGTGATGCTTCAGTGTAGTGCTGCGGGAGCCCCGTCCGCATTCAAGGCGGATCCTGCCGTTGCTCCGGTGGTGGTGAGAAGTCCGTAACTCCCTGTCAAGGGCAGGGCGGAACAAGCAGGACAAAGTCCCTTCGGAACATGATGCGGAACCTACAATGGGAGGTTTTACGTATTTCGTTGGCGGTTTGGCCTGCTTCAGACCGCCATTGCGCTGATTTCAGGCGTGCCCTGCATCAACCGAATGAATTAATTCGGTAGTTTTTGATTATCAATATGGCATCCCTTCAGGTAACAACGACTTTCATGGGTGTAGGGTTGGCCGCGCTGATTCTGTACCTGATCCGGCGCGACCACCTCTACCTCATGCACGGGCTTTTTTGGGTCGTCGTCGCCGTGGCTGCCGTGGTGCTGGGCGTCTGGCCGGGGCTGGTTGACCGCATCGCCGCTGTGCTGGGTATCAGCTATCCGCCAGCCATCCTGCTGCTGCTGGCCTGTGTCGTACTGTTTTTGAAGGCTCTGCATGCCGACATGATGAACACGCGCATCGAGCGCGACGTACGCAGGCTGAATCAACGGCTTGCCATGCTGGAGGCGGATACCGAAACCTTGCGCAGCACAGCTTCTCCCAACGCTTCTTCATCATGAACTCACCTTTGCTCCCCGTCATTTTGTGTGGAGGTTCCGGCACCCGTCTGTGGCCGCTCTCCCGCGAAACCTATCCCAAGCAATTTTTGGCATTGGCTGATAGCCAGACGATGCTTCAGCAGACGGCGACGCGGTTGCGCGGCCTGACAGCCCAAGTCCCCCAGGCACCGGCACCGCTTCTGGTGTGCAACGTGGAGCATCGGTTCTTGGCTGCCAGCCAACTGATGTACGTGGGGATCCGGGATGCGGCAATACTGCTGGAGCCTGCAGGCCGCAATACGGCTCCTGCGCTGACGCTGGCAGCTTTGCACGCATGCGCGGATGGGGCAGATCCCATCCTTTTGGCCATGCCGGCCGACCATGTGGTGGCCGATCGCCAGGCCTTCCACGGTGCTGTTCACAAAGCCTATGTGCAGGCCTGCCAGGGAAGCATGGCGACCTTCGGCATCGTGGCCGATCGCCCCGAAACGGGCTACGGCTATATTCAGTTCAGCGAATCTGGCGAGGCAGGCGTGCATCGCGTGGAAAGCTTTGCGGAAAAGCCCGATGTGGAGCGTGCGAGGCACTACCTGGAGGCGGGCAACTATCTGTGGAACAGCGGCCTGTTCATGGTGCGCGCCAGTGTCTGGATCAAGGCCATGGAACACTGCCGGCCGGATATTCTGGATGCCTGCCGCAGTGCCATGCAATCGGCGCAACGCGACCTGGATTTCATCCGTCCCGGCGCGACAGCCTTTGCCGCCTGCCCGGCAGACTCGATTGACTATGCCGTCATGGAGCGCCTGCCCGCCATGCCGCAACTGGGGATCCCTGCGCAAGTGGTGCCATTGCAAGCCGGTTGGTCGGATGTCGGAGCCTGGGACGCGCTGTGGGATGTGCGCGATCAGGACGATGAGGGCAACGCGCTCATGGGTGATGCCGTGCAGCACGGCTGTGCCAATTCCTTGCTGCTTTCCAGCAGCAGGCTTGTTGCAGGCGTAGGGCTGCAGGACGTGGTGGTGGTGGAAACGCCGGATGCGGTGCTGGTTGTGGACAAGAGCCGAACCCAAGATGTCAAGAAAATCGTCAGCCATCTTGCCCAGAGCGGTCACGCGCTGGCGCATTCGCATCGCAAGGTGCATCGACCTTGGGGATGGTATGACAGCATCGACAATGGGGATCGCTTCCAGGTCAAACGCATTGTGGTTAATCCCGGAGCGACCTTGAGCTTGCAAATGCATCACCACAGAGCCGAACATTGGGTGGTGGTCAAAGGGACTGCAGAAGTAACCAATGGCGAGAAAACCTTTCTCCTTGGTGAGAATGAATCGACTTTCATCCCGCTTGGCCATGTGCACAGGTTGGCCAATCCTGGGAAGGTTCCGTTGGAGATCATTGAAGTCCAATCCGGTAGTTATTTGGGGGAAGACGATATCGTCAGGTTTGAAGATACCTATGGGCGTGTTCAGCGGCTGGCTTGAGCGCAGATGGGTGGGTCTGCGTAAAAATCTATTTTTCCAAGAATTTCTGCAAAGTCTGTGGCAAACAGATGCATTGCAGATTTGAGTCAGATTCGCGGTAGATTATTTAAAAATAATTTTGCTGTTTTATATTTATCAGGTAGGGGTTTTGAATGAAAAAGAAAGTTGCATTGATTACTGGCGTCACTGGGCAAGATGGTGCATATCTGGCCGAGTTTTTGCTTCAGAAAAATTATGAAGTTCATGGGGTGCGCCGAAGGGCTTCCTTGTTCAATACGGACCGTATTGACCATCTATACCATGACCCGCATAACAAGGGCTATGATCTGACGTTGCATTATGGGGATTTGACGGACTCCTCCAGCCTCATTCGTGTGGTGCAGGAGGTCCAGCCCGATGAGATCTACAATCTTGCTGCTCAAAGCCACGTCGCCGTTTCTTTCGAGGAACCGGAGTACACGGCCAATTCGGATGCATTGGGAACGCTTCGGATTCTGGAGGCTATTCGTATTGCCGGTCTGAAGGATAAAACCAAGTTCTATCAGGCATCAACATCCGAGCTCTACGGCTTGGTCCAGGAAATACCTCAAAAGGAAACAACGCCTTTCTACCCGCGTTCACCCTATGCCGTGGCCAAGATGTATGCCTACTGGATCACGGTCAACTATAGGGAAGCCTATGGCATGTACGCGTGCAACGGAATTTTGTTCAATCATGAGTCTCCGATTCGTGGTGAAACATTCGTGACGCGCAAGATTACGCGTGCTCTGGCGCGTATCAAGCTTGGATTGCAGGAATGCCTCTATCTCGGAAACATGAATGCGCTCCGCGACTGGGGTCATGCGCGTGACTATGTGGAGATGCAGTGGCTGATGCTCCAGCAGGACAAGGCCGAAGACTTCGTGATTGCCACGGGTGAACAGCATTCGGTGCGGGAGTTCGTGCACCTGGCTGCTAAGGAAGCCGGTATTCAGATCCGATGGCAAGGAGAGGGGATTGATGAGAAGGGATACGACATTGCCTCCGGAAAGTGCATTGTCGCCGTTGATCCACGCTATTTCCGTCCGGCCGAGGTTGAAACACTTCTGGGTGACCCCACCAAGGCCAAGGAGAAGCTCGGCTGGGTTCCTCAGACCTCTTTCCAGGAGCTGGTGTCTGAAATGATGCGTGAAGACTTGAAGGAAGCGCAACGCGATGAGCTGGTCAAGCAGCATGGATTCAAGTATTTCAACTACCACGAATGAGATAAGTGACGAGGTCAAAAATGATTCCTGTTTATCAGCCTTATTTCACCGGACAAGAAAAAAAATACGTCAATCAATGCCTGGATTCGACTTGGATATCGTCCAAAGGCGAGTTCATCGGACGCTTTGAGAATGGTTTCGCCGAATACATTGGCGTAAACAAAGCGACTAGTGTCAACAATGGAACGGTTGCAATACACCTTGCATTGGAAGCGATTGGAATAAAGGCAGGCGATGAAGTCATCGTTCCTGCACTGACATATATCGCCTCGGTCAATACCATCATTCAAACAGGTGCAACACCTGTTTATGTGGATTCATTGGCACATAGCTGGCAGGTGGATCCGGAAGACATTCTGAGGAAGATCACTGACCGCACAAAGGCCGTGATGGTGGTCCATTTATATGGTCTTGCTTGCGATATGGATCCAATCGTCAAAATTTGTCGAGAGAAAAATCTTCTGTTGATAGAGGATTGTGCAGAAGGATTCGGCTCCTACTACAACGGCAAGCATGTAGGGACGTTTGGGGATGTTGCCACTTTTTCATTCTTTGGGAACAAGACCATAACCACCGGAGAAGGCGGCATGGTGGTGGCGAACGATCCTGAGGTTATTGAGCGAGCTTTTCATCTGAAAAACCAGGGGGTCTCGAAGACTCGTGAATATTGGCACGATGTGGTTGCCTATAACTATCGGATGACGAACATCTGTGCAGCCATCGGTTTGGCACAGTTGGAGAAGGCCGACGAGATATTGGAGAAAAAACGTCAAATCGCGACATGGTATGAAGCGGCACTGGAAAAATTGCCGCTGAAATTCCATTCAGAACTTCCGGATACCCGGCATTCCTTCTGGATGTGTTCCATCGCTGTGAACGAGGCGTCCGAACGTGCTCCTCTGAGGGAATATTTAAAGAGCAAGGGCGTAGAGACTCGTCCTGTTTTTTATTTGGCGAATTCGATGCCTCATTGCTACACGGAAGAAGAATTCCCTGTGGCACAGTCTATATCGGAGCGTGGTATCAATTTGCCCAGCTACCCAGGAATGTCTCAGGATGAGGTTGCTTTGGTAAGTGAAAGTATTTCTCGGTATTTTGACCAGGCTTGATGAGTTATTGTTCGTTACGCATTGCTTTTGGATGATTTAATTCTATGATCCGGAAAATTAATGCGTGCCGATTGTTTTTTGGAACTGATGAGTTTCCAGAAAATAGCGATATGGTATGAAATACTTGATTTGCTGTAGCCATGTTTATTTTGGAAAGATAACAAAACAATGATTTCTGGAAAAAACATCGGACTTGGAGTTGCTGATGTATAGCTATTGGCAAGGAATCTGGAAGTCCAGATATTTTTGGACTCATTTGGCTATGTCTGATCTGAGGTCTCGTTGGCGCAGATCTTTTTTTGGAGCCTTGTGGTCGATTATTCAGCCCCTGGGAATGACAGCTTTGCTGGCTGTCGTTCTTAGCAAGATGTTCAACTCGGACATAGCAACATATGCGCCGTATGTGCTGTCGGGCATCATCGTCTGGGAGTTTATCGCGGCAAATGTAACCGGTGGATCTCTTTCCTTTGTTCAGGCAGATGCATATATTCGACAGTGCAAGCACCCGCTGGCAATATATACATTGCGTACGACCATTGGAAGTTTGGCAGTTCTCGCATTGGCAAGCGTGGCAGTATATGGGTGGTCTATCATTGTCATGCCCCAGAATTTTGGCTGGTGTTGGCTGGCATCCTTCAGTATATTTCCTATTGCTGCGTTGATTGCTTGGCCCCTGTCTACTCTGTTGGCCTACGTCGGTGTGAGATTCAGAGATATTCCCCATGCGGCAGGCCTGTTATTGCAAGCCTTGTGGTTTATCTCTCCGGTGTATTTTGAGGCGAAGATGTTCAGGCAAGGTGGTATGGAATTTTTAGTAGATCAAAATCCTATATATCATTTGCTTCAGCTGATTCGGGCGCCATTGCTTGAAGGCCAATGGCCAACTTGGGAAAACTACGCATACTCCTTGCTCTTGGCGGCCGTGTTTGCTTTGATTGCTTGGGCTGTAGGAAAGAGATCTGAATCCAAGGTGATTTTCTATTTATGAAAAATCCACATATCAGGCTGGAGTCGGTGAATTTGCACTATGCCTCTGTGGCCTTCAAGGAACGTTCGTTAAAGTCATTTTTGACCAATGTTTTTCGCAGGCAAGACGAAAAAGGTGGCCGTCTGCATGATGTGCATGCGCTAAAGAACATTAACCTTGAAATAAGAGCTGGTGAACGAATTGGACTGATAGGGCACAACGGGGCTGGGAAAAGTACTTTTCTGAAAACGATTGCTGGCCTGTATCCAATTTCCAGTGGTCAATTGAACGTGGAAGGGGAAATACGCTCTCTTTTTGATCTCAGTCTGGGTTTCGAGCCAGATGCTACAGGTCGCGAGAATATCCTCTATAGAGGACTGCTGTTGGGCCTTTCTCCTGCGTTCATGCGCAAGAAGGAAGCTGAAATTGTTGAGTTTGCAGGTCTCGGGGAATTCATAGACTATCCCATAAAAACCTATTCAGCAGGCATGCAGGTGCGGCTGGCATTTGCAATATCTACCGCCGTAGGCGGTGATGTTCTTTTGCTGGATGAGGTGATTGGCGCCGGAGATGCAAATTTTATGGAAAAGGCTCAACGGCGGATTGCAGGGCTGATTGAACAAGCCGAGATACTCATATTGGCATCCCACGATTTCAAGGCATTGGAGAATTTCTGCCAGCGTGGATTGGTTTTTGATCATGGAGAGATCATTTTTGATGGGGACATCAAAAATGCGGTGAGTGTATATAAAACTAATAATGGAATACTATGAATCCTGAAAATGCGTTGAGGGTGATGTGGCTTTTGAATCATACCTCTGCTCGAAAGTTCGAGCTTTCGATCCTCAAGAAGATTGGGATTCAAAAGATATTTCTGCCGAAAAATTATCCTTCTGATCCAGGATTCAGAAGTGCCAATGTAGACTGGTCTGAAGATGCTGGACTTGATATTCCGGCAAAAGAATTGAAGATCCTGAACGATGCCGATTGGTACCGAGGTGCCAGTAAGGAAGCTTGGGAAATTGCGAATAACCACTTCGATGTGGTTTTTTTGGTGCTTCATGATCCTGCTGTCTTGATAAATGTTGCCAATTATTTCAGTGGTGCAGTTATCTGGCGTGCATATGGCTTGGATAAATCGAGTTCTTACACTTTCCAGGTTGATTATTTCGGGATTCAGCATGCCTTCAAGAAACTGGGTCGCCGATTTTATTTCGGAGAGGCATATTCGCATCTGGCAGATGAAGAAGCTGACTTCATAAAAAACCGTCGAAGCTATCTGCCTTTGGGTTTGGCAAACATAACGCAGTCTGAAGATTGGAGAGGCTCGGAAAATCAGATTTATTTTGTTTGTCCCGACATCGGATTTAATGGGTACTACAGGAAAATCTATGAAGATTTTTCAAAGGATTTCCATGGATTGAATTATGTCATAGCTGGTGCACAGCCCATTCATGTAGATGATCCAAAAGTCCTTGGATTCGTGGATGATGTCAGGCATAAGTTGAATATGACGCAAAGTCGCGTCATGTATTATCACAGTCAAGAGCCGAACCACATTCATTATCATCCGTTTGAGGCTATTCGTGCGGGTATGCCGCTGATTTTCATGTCTGGCGGAATTTTGGATCGAATGGGTGGAATTGGTCTTCCTGGCCGTTGTGAAACAAAAAAAGAAGCCAGGGCGAAAATTGAAAAGATCCTGGCGGGTGACAACTCGCTTATTGATTCGATCCGTTCAAGCCAGACCATCTTGCTGGAACCAATGAAGATGGAAAACTGCATTGAATCCTGGCGTAGCGAATTCAAACGAATTGAATTGGGGTTGAGTGACTGGAAAAAGGAGCAGGCAGGTAGACCTCTGAGAGCTAAAAGAAAAAAAATAGCCATTGTATTGCCGATCAGATACAGAGGCGGAAGTCTTAGAGGTGCGCAGGCATTGGCTCAGGCATTGTATGAAGGGAGCCGGCAGTGGGGTGAAGACGCTGACATCGTTTTATTGCATCTTGATGATCCTACACTTTATGGGGAGGACGATTTCTGCGATCTCCCGGATGAAATAGCTCGTCGGCCGTTCAATTGGAAGCTATTTTCGGCTCAAGAAGCTCGGAGGGCCATGCGCTATGCAGGATTTGATGGCTGGGAACCCACTTCAGACAGGTACATTGTTCCTGATGATGGAATTCATCAATTGCAGGATTGCGACTTATGGATCATAGTCAGCGACAGACTATCGTGTCCCATTCTTCCAATAAAGCCCATTGTTCTGATGGTTTACGATTATTTGCAGAGATATGCAGATGTGCTTCCGTTTGGAGCCGACAGACCCTTTCTGGATGCTGCAAGAATTGCCCAGAGAGTGCTTGTCACAACCGATTTCACCGCCGAAGATGCTCTGCAATATGCAGGAGTAAGTTCCAGGAAAGTGGCCAAAGTCCCAATGTTGGCGCCTAATTTTCCCATCATACGGCAGACGATTGATGAAGAGTGTTCGCAAAAGCCATATTTTATTTGGACAACCAACGCTGCACCACACAAAAATCACACTAATGCTGCAGAGGCTTTGCGTATCTACTACGAAGAACTGGATGGCCAGCTGGATTGCCGTGTTACGGGAGTTGATACGAAAAACATCACCTCTTTGGATAGGCCTCATCTCAAGATGATGGGGAATTTATTCAAGTCCAGCAGGCAATTTCGCAGACATGTCGAGTTGATGGGTGAATTGCCAGATGCAGTGTATAGAAAAATCTTGGCCCAAGCCAAATTTCTTTGGCATGCAGGTAGCATAGATAATGGAACTTTTGCTGTCGTGGAGGCCGCCTGCGTTGGAGTGCCGGCTTTGTCCAGTGAATATCCAGCCATGCATGAAATAGACCAGCAATTTTCATTGAATCTGACCTGGATGGATCCAGACAAACCGCGAAATATGGCCAGGCAGCTGAAAGAGATGGAGACCAATTCCATTGCTTTGCGCGAAAAATTGCCTTCAGCAGAGAAATTGCAGGAGCAACGCAGTTCGAGCCATGGTCGTGCATATTGGCAAGAGGTGCGCGTATGTCTTTGAAACAATACGGCATCTATTTGGCCTTTCCGCCAATGACCGATCTTCGAAGTGAAGGCTTGGGACGCTATCTTGCGATGTTTCTCAAGGGAGCGGAAGGCCTTGAGAACACCCGTTTCATCATTGTGTGTCCGAGCTGGTCGAGAAAGTCACTGCGGGATCTTTTCGAGAGTGAGAAGATCTGCATGGATTCTGTTGATATCGTTTCGCCAGATGGCAAGCCTTATGCCCTGAAAGCATTCGAAACATGGCGGAAATTCAGCTCCAGAAAAAAAAGCTTTCCCAAATGGCATCAGCGCTTGGCAACCATGGTTCTGCAAGGGGTCGATGCTTTGCGGCATCGCTTGGCGGCCCATGCCGTTGCCGTGCATGGCATTCTTTCCTTACTGATATTTGTAGTTCAGGCAGTAGCAGTACTTTCACTGCTCATTCCCCTGCTGCTGATTGCATCTCCCATAGTGCTGTTGGCCTTGGTTCTCAAGCTTGCCAGAGAATCAGTTCATCTGCTGCCAAGCTCATCAAGAAAAATATGGAAACAAGCAGGCTTGAAGGTTAAATCTTTTCTTTCTAATCCAGAAAAAGAAGATTGGCTTTTGCGAATTTTTGACGAAATGCAAAAAGTCGAAATTCAGCGTATGCACCAGCTGATCGATGATCAGATCAAGGTGCGCGCATGGTATTGTCCCACCGCATTCTGGCCGAGTTTCAATCAGATTCGAGCGCCTCGATTGATGTGCGTTCCAGACGTTGTTTTAAGGGATTTTCCTACAGGATTTGCAAAAATTGGCGGAAATCGTTATTTGAAAAGCTTTGAAGCTATCAGCGATTCCATATCCCAAGGAGATCGCTTTGTAACGTACAGCGAAACAGTGAAATGGGAAACATTGATTGACCGATATCAAAAGTCCCCGGAATCAGTCGCTGTTGTGAAACATGCTGCCAACGATCTTTCGAAATGGATTGACGTGGCTGGCTTTCCCGATGCCGATGCCACCTCGCGTTACTATTGTCAATCGCTATTGCAGAGAGCAATGGAACGCAATGACAGCTCATTCTATACAGCGACTTTTAAGAACCGCGATTTCAAATTTATATTTTATGCCAGCCAGATAAGGCCGCATAAAAATGTAATTTCATTATTAACCGCATATGAATATTTGTTGAGAAAAAGGTTCCTTGGCTATAAACTGATCCTCACCGGGAATATGCATTCCTCTCCCGAGGTAAAGCGCTTCATTATTGACCATCGTTTGGGAAATGATGTTATTTTCCTGCATGGTTTAAGTGTCTCCGAACTGGCGGCTTGCTATCGCTTGGCACATATAGCGGTAAATCCTAGCTTGAGCGAAGGTGGCTGTCCATTCACTTTTACAGAAGCGTTATCTGTGGGAACTCCGGTAGTGATGTCCCGGATTTCCGTTGCCGAAGAGGTCTTGACCGATACAACCTTACAGGTTGCCACATTTTTTGATCCATACAATTGGAAAGATATGGCAACGCGCATGGAGTGGGCACTGAAAAATAGAGACGAATTGCTGAAAATACAGCATCCTTTCTATAGTGCTTTGAGCAAGCGATCGTGGTCAACCGTAACGAGCGAGCATTTGCAAATCCTTGAAGGTATGGTTGAATCTCCAGCTGAAACTGCAGAGAATTTCACATGAAGCAGCGCTTGCACTTCTCTTCCCTCGGAAATTTTTCTGGCTTACTTGTTCTCGGTTTCGGAGGTCACGCGCGTGCTGCAGCAGATGTGGCCTTGGCTGCAGGAGTGGCTGACCTGCTATTTTGGGATGAGAATGCGAGAGAGGGTGAGAATTTTCTAGGCTTTCCCGTAGTTTCTAGCAAGGTACAGGGCCTGCTGAAACAAGGATGGGCGGCGTTTCCTGCTTCAGGCAATGGGAGGCGCCGCGCGGAAATGCAGTCCTTGATTGATTCTCTAGGCTGGGAAACTGCCACATTGACTTCACCTCGAGCAAGTATCGGGGCCGGCTGTGTAATAGGTAGGGGGTGCTTTATTGGTCATCTGGCACATATTGGACCATTAGCCCAGATTGGAGATGGATGCATTGTCAATTCGGGAGCTGTCGTTGAACATGAATGTTCAATAGGAGCCTATACACATATTTCAGTAAACTCCACGGTGGCCGGTCGTTGCAAAGTCGGGGGATTTGTAATGATTGGCGCGGGCGCGACCGTCATTGATGGAATCGAAATCAATGATGAAATTGTGGTGGGTGCGGGAGGGGTCGTGAAAGATAATCTTGATAAAAAGGGCACGTATGTAGGTGTTCCTGCACATTGTATTGATTAAAAAGCTGGTTGATATATTTATTATTGGGCAATATTTTGCTATATAAGAAAAATCAAATTTCATATCTTGTCTGGTATGCGGTGCTGGCAGGCTTATGTGTCGTTGCACTCTGGCTTCCTTTTGGGTTTGAAATGGGAGCGCTTATTGAAGAGTGGGGTATTCTTGGGCTTTATCAGAAATACGGAATATTTTATATTACCGGTCCTGATGGAGTAGCTCCGCATTTCGCGATGCGGCCGCTGACGATACTTACTCACGCAATAGCCGATAGATTGAGTCCTCATTCTTTTGTCGCTTGGCATGTTCTGCTGATAGCTGCGTTGCTATTGAAGGGGTTGGCCGGGGGATGGCTTATCTTAAGGATGAGCCACTCAAGAGTATTAGGTGCGATGGCTGTCCTTCTTTTCATTGTTTATCCTGCGGACACCATGCAGATAGCATTGAGAGGAATTCATATTGATTGGGCCATTACCTTGTCGCTTCTGGGTGCTTGCGCGACAATATATTCGCTAGAAGCGGAAAAACCGAAGATCTCCATACCTTCTGCGATAATCGCGAGTGCTTGCAGTGTCGCTGGCCTTGCGATGTATGAGACTTCCTTTGCCTTGCTCTTGTTTGTTCCGGGCTACTTTTACATCAAATTTGGATTTTCCAAGGCTATTCGATTTGTTTGGCAAAAATGGAATGTGCTGTTTATCTACTTTTTCGGATTGGGACTGTACGGAGCATATCTCGCTTCTGTAGTCTCTGGTGCAAAAGGTAGTGGGTCCGCAACCTATCAAGCCAGTCTTATCGGCGAAAACGGAATTTCCGCTGTTTACGCAGTATTGCCGAAATTGTTTACCGTTGGGGGCTTCCATTTACTACTGGGAGGGTGGCTGGATTCTATTGCCATGATTCATGGTCAGCCCTTCTCAAATATAGCCTACCTGGTAGCCTGGTGTTTCGTCATTGCTGTATTTTTTTTGGTATTCAAAAAAATCAATATCAATAGTTCTGCGCCTTTGAGAAATGAAGTAGATAATTTTTCTTCAATAAGAATGATTCTTGTTGGAATGATTATCGCATTGGCTGGATATTTTCCATATATATTTTCGCCATCTCATGTTGTCATTAGTCAGCGCACATTCATAGCTGCGAGCCCGGGGGCTGCGCTACTTTGGATAGGTGTACTGTCGATGATTTTGAAAAAAAGCCGAACTGCGGTTTTTTTGTTGTTTGGCGTTGGACTGTTTTTTGGTTCTTTGTATCAGCTTTATCAGTTCAGTCATTACGATCATATTTCAACAGTTCAAAAAAGACTATTGAGTGAGGTTGTCCAAAAATACAAGAAGAGCGCTGGTGGCTCTTCAGTGCTTGTGCTTGACCATAGTAATCTTCTGGGCCACACATGGATGTTTCTTCCTGAGAATCTCGGAAATGCTCTTTCCTACGTGATGGGTCGATCCATTACTTCGCTGGAAATATGCAGACAACCTGCAGGTGAATGGATGCGCCGCGATGTTTTCGGGAGAACTGGTCACTGTTATGAGAAGAATGGCCGTTGGATTTATGAGATGGCTGAGCCTGCGGGCGGGCCAGGCTTCGAACCATCCAAAAATCCGACTCAGCAGACATCTACTGCACCAGATGACGTGGTAGTTCTGGAGGTAGGCAAGGGCATCTTGATGTCCGATGAGCGCGTGGATGGCTATCAAGAAAAGGATTTCACAGGCCTTTACACCAACTCGTGGCCTTTAAAAGGGACTCTGTGGAAGTCTCCTTACCGCGTGGGTGCCTGTTATAAGTGGGGTTTTGGCGATGTCTGGAGTCTGGAGTTGCCAATTTGGGGTAACGGTTGGCGGGAAGCCGAATGGTCCATCGCAGGAAGAAACAAGTCGGCGTCGGCTTGGAGCTTCAGCAAAAACACAAATTTATATTTCGAATTAATACCAGCTGATGATGAGTATGCTCTGAGGCTCAAGTTGACGGCTGCTGCCAGTCAGAATATCGCAAAGAATCTCAAAATATTCATCAATGATGAACCGATCGATATCATTGTTACAGGCAATGATGTCGAGGGGAATATTAGTGGTAAATCTCTAAAGAGTGGTGTTAATTCAATAAGCTTGCAATCTGAAAGCGTTATTGATTATTATGGTCTTTCTTTCATGATGGACAGCATAGAAATAAAGCCGATAGATAGTAAGAATTCACACTTCATGGATTCAAAGAATCCGTGTTGATTTGGTGTCGCATCGTTGATTGTTATGATTAACTGTTGACGATGGAAAAAAATTTGATGATTTGGGATTGTGGAGTAAAAAATGCAAATAAATGATCTTTCCAAGCGTGTCAGAGCTTATCAAGATGACATCTTGTCTGTTTTGAAACAAGTTGTAAACAGTGGTTGGCTGATACTTGGATCGGAGGTAAAGAAATTTGAGAATGCTTTTGCGGAGTACATTGGAGTAAGTCATTGTATTAGTGTGGCCAATGGGACCGATGCCATTGAGCTGTCAATGAAGGCTTTGCAGATCAAGCCTGGATCGTTGATTGCGACAGTTGCGAACGCTGGAATGTACACATCGGCTGCAATATTGGCAATTGGTGCCGAGCCGTATTTCATGGATGTGGATGTCTCCACGCACAATGTATCAATTGCCGATGTCGAGAAGGCAATTGAAATGGGCGTCGATGCAGTTGTTGTCACTCACCTCTATGGTGCAGCTGTGAGAGACATCGAGGCCATAGCCGAGCTGTGTCGGAAGCGCGGAGTTGCTCTGCTTGAGGATTGTGCTCAAGCCCACGGAGCGTTGGTTAATGGGAAAAGAGTAGGTGCTTTTGGCGATGCTGCCAGCTTCAGCTTTTATCCGACCAAGAACCTTGGAGCGCTTGGCGATGGGGGCGCAATCGTCACGCGAAGCGATGAAACAGCAGAGCGCCTCCGGCAGCTAAGGCAGTATGGTTGGACCAAGAAATACCATGTCGGTATTCCGGGTGGACGGAACAGCCGTCTGGATGAGTTGCAAGCAGCAGTGCTAATGGTTTTTCTTCCCCACTTGGATGAAGCCAATGGAAAACGCCGCCACATAGCTGATTTGTATGATTCTTTGATCAATCATCCTCTGGTGAAAAAACCCGGTTTGTCCGACGAGAGTTCGGTGGCTCATCTTTATGTGATCAGAAGTAGCGCTAGAGATTCTCTTTTCACACATATGCGATCCCAAGGAATTCTTGTTGATATACACTATCCTGTGCCAGATCATAGGCAGGATATATTGAAGAATAAATATAAAGAAATTTCGCTGAAAAATACAGAAATTTTGGCGGATGAGATCCTGACGCTGCCTTGCTATCCAGAAATGAGTGAAGATGATGTTCAAAAGGTGGCAATGGCTATAAATGAATGGAGGCCATAATGTTCTCTGTTGTCATTCCCGTTTATAAAAATGAGGGATCTATTCCTCGACTACTCAAGTCACTAACTGATTTGGCCCGTGGGATGCAAGGGCATATGGAAGTGGTTTTTGTTGTGGATGGTAGTCCGGATCAGTCGTTTTCGATGTTGCGGGATGCATTGCCAAAATTGGAGTTTTCTGCGCAGTTATTGGCCCACTCTAGAAATTTTGGATCTTTTCCAGCGATACGTACTGGATTGAAGGCGGCTAAAGGTGAATATTTTGGGGTGATGGCTGCCGATTTGCAAGAGCCACCGGATTTGATGATTGAGTTTTTCAGTGCATTGAAATCCGATGAATGCGACGTTGTCATAGGTTCAAGAGTTCGTCGCAATGATCCCTGGACTTCCCAGTTGGCTTCCAGGATGTTCTGGGGAATGTATCGGCGCTTGATAGTTACCGATATGCCAGAAGGTGGTGTCGATGTTTTTGGTTGCAACAGGGTGTTCAAAGAGCATTTGTTGAATCTCACCGAATCCAGATCTTCTTTGGTGGCCTTGATTTTTTGGTTGGGGTTTCGTCGCAAAATAGTTGGTTATGAACGGCTGATTCGTGAAGAGGGTTCTTCAAGTTGGACTCTGAGAAAAAAAATAGATTACATGCTGGATAGCATCTTCGCATTCACCGATTATCCAATCAGACTTTTGACCCGCATAGGTTTATTTGGATGTGTGATTTCGACGGTGATTGCGCTGATTATATTAATCGCCCGCCTTACCCATCAAATTTCTTTGCCAGGATATGTTCCAACAATGTTGGTAGTGCTTTTTTTCGGAGCTTTAAATATCTTCGGATTGGGTTTGGTGGGGACCTATGCATGGCGGGCATACGAAAACAGCAAACAGCGCCCCCTTTCTGTAGTCGCTGTTGAAATAGATAATTCGAAAGATCAGAATGAACAACGTTAAAGTTCATGGTACCGCAGAGGTGCATTCGGAGCAAATTGGTGAAGGCTCCTCCATTTGGCAGTCAGTGGTAGTCTTGAAAGACGCAATCATTGGCCGGGACGTCAATATTTGCGCTCAGTGCTTCATCGAAGACGATGTTGTCATTGGTGACCGGGTGACAGTGAAGTCCGGGGTGTATTTGTGGAATGGTGTTCGTCTGGAAGACGATGTCTTTGTCGGACCCAACGTCACCTTTACCAATGACAAATTTCCCCGATCCAAGCAGTATCTGGAAAATCCGCTGTTCACCAGGGTAGAGAAAGGCGCATCAATTGGCGGAGGTGCAGTGATCTTGCCCGGGGTTGTCATAGGACGCGGCGCCATGGTAGGAGCTGGTGCTGTTGTGACGAAGTCTGTGCCGCCATATGCTGTGGTGACAGGTTCTCCCGCGCGTATCGTCGGCTATGTAGAAAATTCCAGTCTGTCAAAGCCGGTGAACAGGTCGCATGAAGTTACAATTCCTGCGCAGGCCAACTCGCATGAAAGACTGGGAATAGGTGATGTGGCTCTGCATAGGATGAAATCCGCTCAGGATATGCGCGGAAATCTATCTGTTGGCGAGTTTGAGAAAGATATTCCTTTTCCGGCCAAGCGCTATTTTCTGGTATTCAATGTTCCCAGTGAAAAGACCCGGGGTGAGCATGCCCACCGGGAATGCCATCAGTTCCTGATCTGCGTGAAGGGGAGCTGTGCAGTCGTTGTGGATGATGGGAAATTGCGTAGC
Source organism: Delftia acidovorans (assembly GCA_031286585.1). Lineage (GTDB taxonomy): Bacteria > Pseudomonadota > Gammaproteobacteria > Burkholderiales > Burkholderiaceae_C > Comamonas > Comamonas acidovorans_A. Next base: position 617,668 of record JAITUC010000038.1, on the reverse strand, counting down.
GAAATTCTGTTGAACTCTCCTGATCTGGGTCTGCATCTGCCACCGATGACTTGGGGAATACAATACAAATATTCTGCAGATGCGGTATTGCTGGTCTTCACTTCGCATTATTACGATGCAGACGACTACATAAGAAATTATTCAGAATTTCTGAGATTGGTTGGAGAAAAGGATGCTCCGGAGAAAAATTCTTGAAAAACCAATTTCGCGATTTCTGATCGGTGGAGTAATTAATACTGGTGTTAGTTATTCCTGCTATCTTCTGCTTAAAATGGTATTTTCCTATCAACTTGCATACGCATTGTCATATGTTATAGGTATTTTATTTTCTTACTGGTTTAATGCGAAAGTGGTTTTCTCTGTCCCAATGAGTTGGCGCGGTTTTTTTGCATATCCTTTGGTCTATGTTGTGCAATATTTATTGTCGGCATTGATGCTGGAGGGTATTGTTGTAAAACTTTCGATAAAAGATTCAGTGGCTCCGTTGCTTGTAACCATTATCATGGTCCCTGTGACTTTTTCTATCAGCAAAGCCATTCTCACTTGGAAGGTAAAAAGTAGAAAATCATGAATTTCAATTTTCTGATCCTCCATTGAGTCTGGCGAAAATTGAAATTTTGGGATAGCCTTGTTTTAATTTCTATGTATGCCTTGTGCTGCGCAGGAGTTCGTACCTGCCAGTTTCTACTGGGAAATCATGCAGCTGTGAGATTTCCCGGCTGCATCGCAGCCACGCTTGGCGATGATGCAGCGTGGCTGCGGGGCACAAAGCAAGGTTTTGGATCTCGTCAGTGCTTTGAGTTTTCAGACTGCCGTCCGTGGGCAATGCTCAAAAGCGAAGATACGGCTGCATAGCGTAGGGCATTGCCCCAGGAGTGGAAGATCTTGGACCTGTCCATTTTTGCTGTGTGCAGCGACAGCTCTATTTCCGCGATCTGCAATCCGTGTCTGCGCAGGAGCAGAAGGGTACCGATGTCCTGATAGTCGAGCATCGTGGCCTCTGTGGAGGTCGCCACAACCAGCGCCTGTCGGTTGTACAGCCGGAACCCGGAAACGAAATCACGCAGACGAAAGCCCGTGAGCCAACGAAACCATCGCCAGGCAACGCGACGCACCAAACTGTTACGTTCGGCAAAGTAGGCGACGACTACGTCCGCATGCTGGCGGACAGCAAGCAGTGCGGGAAGTTCCTCGACTTCATAGCGGCCTTCGGCATCAATGGTGACCACTGTTTGGAACCCATGGGTTTGTGCATAGCGCAGCCCTGTCTGCAAGCTGCCCCAGTTGGTCATTGCCAGCAAAGGGCGCAGTACGCGCGCTCCGCATTGTTCGGCCTCATGGCAGGTCGCATCAGTGCTGCGGTTGTCCACAACCAGCACCTTTGCTTCAACCAATGCATGCACGCGCTGTATGAGTTGTGCGATCTCTGCTTCGTTATTGCGGGTGGCGATAACGATAAGCAACTCATTGCGTGCTCTTGCATGGCGAGTGTCAGGTGCCAAGCTGCGATAGTGGCGAGCCACGCTGCGCTCGCAAGGACCGATGCTGAAGAACCGACGCAGGGCCTGATGACCCGATTGTCCTAGCCGTTGGCGAAGCGCGGTGTCGTGCTGCAGGCGTGCGATGCTGCTGCGCCAAGCATCGATATCCTCGAATGGCACATGCAGTCCGGCATGTGCATGAGTGACCACCCATGGCATGCCAGAGCCGGGAAGGTCGTTCACAAGACAGGGCTTGCCATGCAGCATGGCTTCCAGCAAAACGAGGCCGAAAGCTTCCGTCCGCTCCCGTGAGGCCAGGCAGAAGATGTCGCAGCCCGCAAACAAGGCATGTTTTTCCTCTTCCGTGACGGCGCCCGTCAATCGCACGGACGGCGGTCTGCCTGTGTGCGTACATTGACGGATTAATTCTTCCAGCGACTGTCGCAGTTCGCCTTCTCCAGCAATCAGCAACTCCATCCCGGGCATGGCCGAGACGGCGCGGATCAGTGTTTCGAATCCCTTGTAGTAGGTCAGGCGCCCTATCGACAGCAGACGCAGACGTGTGTCGGGGCGCCATCCCCGCTCTGATTGCAGCGTTGCGGGCGCTGGAAAATTCTTCAGGTCCAGACCCAGTGGAACAATTTCGCACTTGCTGCGCCAGTTGCGCAGCGCATTGCTGGCTTCGAGATAAGGCGGCGAGGTGGCAAACACCTGCTGCGCCCTCTCCAGCAAGGCCTGCTCGAATGGCCGATACAGCATGTAGGCCAATGCCACGGACCATTTGATGTTGGACACTACTACATCGGAGTGCCAGTGGATGACCCAGGGCACGCGCCGCGCGATGGGCAGGGTCAGTGCCCAAAGCGCCGAGTTGTTGGGCAGGTGCAGGTGCAGTACGTCGGGCTGAATGCGCTCGATGGCGCGGCCTAGTGCACGCCGGAATCCCATGGCCATGGGGGCGTAGACCAGATTGAATTGAACGGGCACGCGTTCCAGCCATGGCGGGTCATCCAGCTCTGGATCGCCATGGACCAAGGCGTGTGCATCTATTCCCTGGCGCCGTTGCTCGTGTATGAGGTCGGCCAGAAAGACTTCCATGCCGCCTCGATAAGGGGGGAAGAATTTGCCGACATGAAGTATGCGCAGGGTCATGGGGGACAGCGCCTACTTCACCGTCTGAGGCTTTGCGGTAGCCGGGCTCAGCTGATTGCGGACCTGTTGGTACTGCGGATTCTGTGGCTCCAGCCGTATGGCCTGGTCCAGGTTCTTCAGCGCCTCCGGCAGGTTTCCCAGGCCGTGATAGGCCATTGCACGCCCGTAGAAAGCGGGCGCGCTGGGGCTGCGAGCAACCAGGGGATCCAGCAGCTCCTTGGCCTGGGCGCTTTCACCCTGGCCTACCAGGGCCAGACCCAATCCGACGATCACGCGGGGGGCGTTGGGCGAGGCCTGCAGCAGAGTTCGGAAGTCGTCGGCTGCAACGGCGTATTGCTGCACACCTATGGCCGCCTCTGCGCGCTTCAGGCGCAGGGTCTGCTCCATTTGCTTGGCGTGGGCACTGTCTTCGGTGGGCTCGCCCAGGGCGCGCGAGTACTCGTCAAACGCAGCGCGCAACTGGCCTGTGGCCATCAACGCTTCGGCTTTCTGGTAGTACAGGGCCTGGCCCTTGAAGCCTTTGGCCTGGGCTGTGGCAAAGGCATTGAGGGCTTCAGAAAATTTCTTCTGCTGGGAGAGCACGGCACCCATATTGAACAGTGCATTGCCTCCCAAGTCCCCAAGGGCGTTGGCCGTGGCGAAGTCCTGCAGCGCCTGGTCGAGCATGCCCTTGTCTGCGTGTGCTGTTCCCACGTTGAGGAAGGCGCGGCTACGGCCTACGGCATTGGCTGGGGCTTTCTTATCGATCTTCTCGGCGGCATCGGCCCAGGATGTGCCTGCGTCCTGCAGGGAAAGTACGCGCTCGAAAGCCAGAGCCGCGAACACAAGCCCGATAACGAGACCTGCGATGTAGATGGTGCGCGGCTTGATACCTGTCAGCGCAATGGCCACCAGCCCAGGAATGGCTACGGCCCACAGGTAGCTGCGATACAGCACAAAGGGGTCTTGTAGCCAGACCGTGGCGAATTCCGTCGAGTACCAGAGCAGCGGAAACAGAAGGCAGAGCGCGACCAGGCCGATGACGCCGGGACGCTTGAGCAGGGCCCAGATCGAGCAGGCAAGCAGGGCCAGATAGCCCAATGCACTGGCCAAATGCCAGATCGACCCGAAGCCGAGGGGAAATGCCGGTCGCAGATCAATGGACATCCAGCCCACATAAGGAACGATCCACAGAAGGCCATAGGCAAAGAAAAGGGCCGCTTCGTTGAGGATGCTCAAGGGATAGATCTGGGAGGTAATCCCAGGTCTGAGAGCCTCCAGCTGCTTTGCGTAGCCCTGGGATTGCTCATCGAAAATCTGGCCTACCAACTGGCCGAAGAAATGGAATACCAGAGCCGATGAAATTGCCAGCAGCACCAGCGCGATGCCGATGATGGCCATGGAGGCTTTCAGGCCCGGACGGCGCACGAAGAGGTAGAGCGGCACGACCATGGCGACGGTCAGAAAGGCATGCTCTTTGGAGAGAACGGCGAGCACATAGCAAAGCAGTGCGGCCACATGCCAAATGGCTCGTCCGGATTGAAGGCCGCGAACGAATGCCCAGCAGGCCAGCACCGCGAACAGCGTCGCCATGACGATGGAGCGCTGGATCAGGTAGCCCACCGCATAGACGGCGACAGGATTCAAGGCAAAAAGCGCCAGGCCCAAGTGCAGGGCTGCATCGCGCGAGGCGAGGAAATGGGGCTGCTCCTCGATGTCGTGCGGAAAGCGCGTCTGCGCCAGCAGGGCCTTGAACAGTGCATACAGAGCTGCCACGGTTGCAAGATGCAAGGCGATATTGAAGACGCGCTGCTTCCACCAGCCGGCTCCAAAGAGCTGTTCGATCCAGACGAAGCTGCCATACGACAGCGTGCGCTGCTTGAAATCCAGCAGGCTGCCGTAGTTGCCGAAGATGGTTCCATCCGTCAGGCGCATATCGTCGAACAACAGCCCGTTGTTCAGGCCGGGTAGGTAAACGCCCAATATGGCCAGCAAAAGAAGGGCACTGAACCAGTAAATCGCTTTGGGGGAGGCAGCCATTGCTTCTTGTCTTGTCTCGGAGGTGGCGGAGCTTGGAAGGGTTGGCCTTGCAAATGGCCTCTCATGGGAAAAGCGCAGGCAGTTTAACAGCCGTGAAACCCGGTTACTGCACCCGCTGCGTCAAGTGATGTGAGTGTTGTGAGAACGCCCGCGATGGAAAAAAGCCCCATGCCACGGCGGGCGCGGCATGGGGCTGGGAGGCCATCAGGTGGGGCGGGTACCCCTGGCGTTTTGCTTACAGGCCGGCCGCAGCGCGCAGCACGGCTGCCTTGTCCGTCCGCTCCCAGGTGAACTCGGGCTCTTCACGGCCGAAGTGGCCGTAGGCGGCGGTCTTGCTGTAGATGGGGCGCAGCAGGTCCAGCATCTGGATGATGCCCTTGGGGCGCAGGTCGAAGTGGGCGGCCACCAGCTTGGCGATCTCGGCGTCGGGGATGACGCCCGTGCCTTCGGTGTAGACCGTGATGTTCATCGGACGTGCCACGCCGATGGCGTAGGCCACCTGGATCTGGCACTGGCGCGCCAGGCCGGCGGCCACGATGTTCTTGGCCACGTAGCGCGCGGCGTAGGCGGCGCTGCGGTCCACCTTGGTCGGGTCCTTGCCGCTGAAGGCGCCGCCACCGTGCGGGCAAGCACCGCCATAGGTGTCAACGATGATCTTGCGGCCGGTCAGGCCGCAATCGCCCTGGGGGCCGCCGACAACGAAGCGGCCCGTGGGGTTGATCAGGTACTTGGTGTCCTGCAGCCACTCGGAGGGCAGCACGGGCTTGATGATTTCCTCGATGATGGCTTCGGTGAAGCTGGCCTTCATCTTCGTGGCGGTTTCCGACTGGTCGGGGCTGTGCTGGGTGGACAGCACCACGGTGTCGATGCTGTGGGGCTTGCCGTCCACGTAGCGCATGGTCACCTGGCTCTTGGCGTCGGGGCGCAGGAAAGGCAGGCGGCCGTCCTTGCGCAGCTGGGCCTGGCGCTCGACGAGGCGGTGCGCGTAGTAGATGGGCGCGGGCATCAGCTCGGGCGTCTCGTCGCAGGCGTAGCCGAACATCAGGCCCTGGTCGCCGGCGCCGGTGTTGAGCTCGTCATCGCTGGCCTTGTCCACGCCCTGGGCGATGTCCTGGCTTTGCTTGTCGTAGGCCACGAGCACGGCGCAGCCCTTGTAATCGATGCCGTAGTCGGTGTTGTCGTAGCCGATGCGCTTGATGGTGTCGCGTGCGACCTGGATGTAGTCGACGTTCGCGCCGGTGGTGATCTCACCTGCCAAAACCACCAGGCCCGTGTTGGTCAGCGTCTCTGCCGCAACGCGGCTGTACGGGTCTTGGGCGAAAATGGCGTCCAGGATCGCGTCAGAGATCTGGTCGGCCACCTTGTCCGGATGGCCTTCAGAGACGGATTCCGAGGTGAAAAGAAAGTCGTTCGCCATATGAATAAACTCCTTGGTTGCAGCTTTTTTGCTGGGCGCTGCCCAAGCTGTAGGAGCTCTGGCGAACGCTTTAGCAGAAATTGTTTAACGTCGCTCTGCAAGTTGCTCAGTTAACTCAGCGACACCCATCATTTTAATGCCATCCCTGTTCCGACTGTTTGCTGCACTGCCTTTGTGGCTATTGCACCCCCTTGGCGCGCTCATGGGCTGGGTGGCGTTCGCTGCTTCGGCCACGTACCGGCGCCGTTTTCTGGCCCACGGCCGGCAGGCAGGATACGGCTTTGCCGCGGTGGCCCCGGCGGTGGGGCATGCGGGCCGCATGGTGGCCGAGCTGCCGCGCATGTGGATGGGCGCGCCGCCCCGCTGCGAGATGCACAACGAGGAATGCGTGCGCCGGGCCTACGCTGCCGGGCGCGGCATCATCTTTCTGACGCCGCACCTGGGCTGTTTCGAGCTGTCGGTGCAGCAGGCGGCGCGGCAATGGTCGGCCGAGCATGGCGAGATCACCATTCTCTACCGCCCCGCGCGCCAGCCCTGGCTGGCCCGCGTCATGGAGACGGCGCGCAACCGCCCCGGGGTGCAGGCCGTGCCGACCACGCTGGCAGGCGTGCGGCAGATGATCAAGGCCCTGCGCAAGGGCTCGGCAGTGGGTCTGCTGCCCGACCAGGTTCCGCCCGAGGGGCAGGGCGTCTGGTCGCCGTTCTTCGGCCGCGATGCCTATACGATGACGCTGGCGGCGCGCCTGGCGTTGCAGACGGGGGCCGCGGTGATCGTGGCCCGTTGTGAGCGCTTGTCCTGGGGGCGGGGCTATGCGCTGTATCTTGAGGAGTTGCCCGTGCCCTTGTCCGAGAATCTGGAAGCTGCGGTGCAGCAGATCAACGAGGCGATGGAACACACCATCCGCCAATGTCCGCAGCAGTACCTGTGGGGCTATGCGCGCTACAAGCAGCCGCGCCGTGAAGCACCTGCCAACGAGGTGCATGCATGAGCGGGCGCATCGGCGTGTGGCTGATGCGGTCGCTGGCGTGGATGCCGCTGCCGTGGCTGCGGGGACTGGGTGCGTTTCTGGGGCGCGTGCTGTTCGTGCTGGCCGCGCCGCGCCGCAAGGTGGCGCTGCGCAATCTTGCGCTGTGCTTTCCCGAACTGACCGAGGCGCAGCGCGTGGAGCTGGCGCGCAGCAACTTCATCGTCTTTTGCCAGACCTGGCTGGACCGCAGCTGGCTGTGGGCCGCGCCGCGCGAGGTGGTGGCCGAACGCGTGAAGCTGCAGGGTGCCGTGCATGAGCTCGATGGCGATACGCCCACCATCCTGTTCGCGCCGCATTTCTACAGCATGGACGCGGGTGGCCTGGCGCTGCCGCTGCACACCACGCGGCCCTTCACCTCGATTTTCTCCACCCACCCGAACCCTGCGGTCGATAAGTGGTTCATGTCAGGGCGCCAGCGCTTTGGCGACGTGCGCATGCTCAACCGCGCCGACGGGGTCAAGCCCATCATCTCCAGTCTGCGCAAGGGCGGTCTGCTGTATCTGCTGCCCGACATGGACTTCGGCCGCAACGATTCGGTCTTCGTGCCCTTCTTTGGCGTGAATGCTGCCACCATCCCCTCGCTGTCACGCTTCGCGCGCCTGGGCCGGGCCAAGGTGCTGGGCATGTATACGCGCATGACACCCACGGGCTACGTGGCCGAGATCACGCCGGCCTGGACGGACTTTCCCACCGACGATGCCGAGGCCGACACGGCACGCATGAACCGCGAACTGGAAGCGGCGATTCGCACCATGCCCGACCAGTACTACTGGGTGCACAGGCGCTTCAAGACCCGGCCCGAGGGCGAGCCCTCGGTCTACTGAACGGGGCGGGACAGGAACTGCTCCAGCGCTTGCCGCACCGCATCGGGCTGCTCGTGCACGACCCAGTGCGAAGTGCCTGCCAGATGCTGCACCGTCAGGCGCGGCACCCACGGCTCCAGACCTTCGACCAGGGCGGGTTGCAGCGCCGGGTCGCTGTCGCCCCAGAGCACATGCGTGGGCACGCCGATGTTCAGCATCTCGGGCGGCAGCCTCAGGTTGCGCAGTTCGTCGGCCGAGGCCGGATCTTCCGGCCGCGGCGGCACCAGGGGACTTGCGCCGTAGTAGTGGCAGGCGCCTTGCACGCCCAGGTCCCAGTGCTCGCGGTAGCGCTGCTGCAGCTGCGGCGTAAGCCATCCGGGCAACTCGCCCTGCGGGGTGCGGAAAAATCCCAGCATGCGCTGCCAGCCGTTGTCGGCCAGCAGGGCGGCCGCGTCGGGGCGGCGCAGGAAATGCATGTACTGGCTTGCGGCCTGCTGCACGGGGTTGTCCAGCAACTCGCGCAGAAAGGCGCCTGGATGCGGGGCGTTGAGGATCATCAGCCGCTGCATCAGCCCGGGATGGCGATTGGCCAGGCCCCAGGCCAGGGCACCGCCCCAGTCGTGGGCGATCACGCAGGCTGCGGGTGCGCCAGGGCTTTCGATGGCGATCAGCGCCGCCAGATCCTGCAGCAGGTGCTTGGCCTTGTACTGCTCCACGCCGGCGGGCTGGCTGGATTGGCCAAAGCCCCGCAGATCGGGGGCGACGCAACGCCATTGCGTGCCGAACCGCTCCAGCATGCCTTCCCAGATGAAGCTGCCCTCGGGAAAGCCGTGCAGGAACAGCAGCAGCGGCCGGCCCGGTTCGCCGCTGACGCGGCAGTGCAGATGGATGCCGTGAGGCAGCTCGCGAATGCAGGTGGTCACCATGTTGCGCTCCTTGCGGGGCGCTGGCTACACGAGCGCCTCCGGGCGCTAATCTTGGGGGCTGTCGGCTGCGTCAGGCGTCGCGGCTGCGACGCCAGTGTCTGCAGCAGCGGCTGCCGGCTGGGCCAGCCCTTCGGGATGGCTCCAGTGCCACAGCAACTGGGCCACCTCGTCCACGCCCTGCTTCTTGAGCGCGGAGAACATGCGCACCTCGCCGCCGCCCGCGTTGAGCCGCGTGATGGACAGCACTTTGGCCTGCTCGGCGCGCGTGAGCTTGTCGGCCTTGGTCAGCAGCACGAGGAACTTCAGCCCTTCCTGCACGCGCGGGCGCATGGCATCGAGCAGGGCCTCGTCCAGCTCGGTCAGGCCCAGGCGCGGATCGCACAGCAGCACGATGGCCGACAGGCTCTCGCGGCTGACCAGGTAGTTCAGCATCACGCGTTGCCAGCGCTGCTTGTCCGTGCGCGACACGGCGGCGTAGCCGTAGCCGGGGAGATCGGCCAGCACGGCGTCGGTCACGCCCTGCTTGCCCAGGGAGAAGAGGTTGATGTGCTGCGTGCGGCCAGGCTTCTTGGAGGCAAAGGCCAGCTGCTTTTGCTGCGTCAGCGTGTTGATGCAGGTGGACTTGCCTGCATTGGAGCGGCCCACGAACGCGATCTCGGGCACATCGACCTTGGGAAGATGGTGCAACTGCGCAGCCGTCGTCAAAAAGCGCGCCGTGTGCATCCAGCCCATGGCCAGCTTGGGATCGATCAGGGAGGAAGTGGGGGCGGCATCGGCAGCCGGCGCAGCAGGATTCATGGTGTGGTCAGTCTCTCGGGGCCTCATTGTAGGTTCCCCCATGATCCAGCGTTTCTCACGGGCCATATGCCAACTGCGTGGCGTCAAATGCTGGCGCGGCGCATGAAACCGGCGTGCCCCAAAGCGAGGGACACCGAGCAAGGGCCGCCCCGCCGCGAGGGTGTCGTCCCCCTCCCTTGCGAAGCAAGTAGAGAGGGGGAAGGCGCGTCAGCGCCTCAGGGGGAGCCTAAACCTCCTCGCTCCAGCAAAACCCATCCCGCGCAATCATCGCGCTGGCCGCGCTGGGCCCCCAACTGCCAGCCGCATAGCCGCGCGGCCCCGACAGATCGTTGCGCCAGTGCTGCAGTATGGGTTCCACCCAGCGCCAGGCCTGTTCCTGCTCGTCGCTGCGCACGAACAGATTCAGCCGCCCAGCGATCACGTCCAGCAGCAGGCGCTCGTAGGCGCCCACGCGCTTGGCGCCGAAGCGCTGGTCGAAGTCCAGGTTCAGATGCACGGGGGCCAGCGAAGGCTCGGCCTGCTGCTGGGTGGCGCCCTGGGCCAGCAGGTGCAGCTCCAGGCCGTCCTTGGGCTGCAGGTTGATGACCAGGCGGTTGGCTTCGGACAGGGGCGAGCGGAAGATGGGATGGGGCACGGGCCGGAAGTTCACGACGATGCGCGCATCCCGTCCCGCCAGACGCTTGCCGGTGCGGATGTAGAAGGGCACGCCGGCCCAGCGCCAGTTGCAGATCTCTGTGCGCAGGGCGACGAAGGTCTCGGTCTGGCTGCCGGCCGCCACGCCGTTCTCTTGCTGGTAGGCGGGCACGGGCTGGCCCTGGCTGGCGCCGGCCAGATACTGGCCGCGCACCACGTGCTGGCTCAGGGTTTCCGGCGTCCAGGGCTTGAGCGACTGCAGCACCTTGAGCTTTTCGTCGCGGATGGCGTGGGCCGAAGCGTTGATCGGCGGCTCCATGCCGATGGCGCACAGCAGTTGCAGGGCATGGTTCTGCACCATGTCGCGCAGCGCACCTGTCTGGTCGTAGAAGGCGCCACGGCTTTCCACGCCCAGTTCCTCGGCAATGGTGATCTGGATATTGGCAATGGTCTCGCGCCGCCACAGCGGCTCGAACAGGGCGTTGCCGAAGCGCAGGGCCAGCAGGTTCTGGACCGAGGGCTTGCCCAGGTAGTGGTCTATGCGAAACACCTGCTCTTCGCGCAGGACCTTGCGCAGCGTGGCGTTGATGGCCTGGTTGGAGGCCAGGTCGTGGCCCAGCGGCTTTTCCAGCACCACGCGCGTCTGCGGGCCATTCAGGCCCACGGCGGCAATCTGCTCGCAGACCGTGGTGAACAGGCTGGGCGCAGTGGCCAGGTACATCACCACCGTCTCGGCGCCGCGCGTGTTCAGCACCGTGGCCAGGCGCTCGTAGTCTGCGGGTTGCGACAGGTCCATGCGCAGGTAGTGCAGCAGGGCCGCGAAACGCGAGAACTCCTCGGCACTGGGGCGCTTGGACAACTCCACCTTTTCGAAGCGGCCCTGGATGAGCGAGCGGTACTGGTCGTCACTCAGATCATCGCGACCCACGCACAGGATGCGTCCCCCCTCGGGAAGGGTGCCGTGGCGGAACGCCTGGAACAGCGCGGGCATGAGCTTGCGCCATGCGAGATCACCCGTGCCACCGAACAAAACCAGATCGAAACCCATGCTGTCTCCACAAGTTGGTGTGTCTATTCTTTGTAACCAGGTTACTAAAAATCTGAAGAATCGGATAAATTATAGGAAGGTATTGAGGTTTTGTTCCAGAAATGTGTTGTCGATTTGGTAATTAGATTACTTTCATCCATGCTTTCCGTCATTCCCCAGCCCTCGCGCTGCGACCATGCCACTGTCTGGCCTGCGCTGCACCACCATGCCTTGGCCCTGCGCAAGGGCTTCGATCTGCGCCACGCCTTTGCCGATGATCCCGGCCGGTTCGCACACTTCAGCCAGGAGGCTCCACACTGTTTTGCAGACCTGTCCAAGAACCTCTGGGATGCACCGGCCGAGGCGCTGCTGTTGCGTCTGGCGCGCGAGTGCGCAGTGGAGCAGCAGCGCGATGCCATGTTCGCCGGCGAGCACGTCAACGGCAGCGAGGGCCGCGCCGTGCTGCACACGCTGCTGCGCTGCCCGCGCGGCGAGTCGCCACCGGGCCAGGCATGGGCCCTGGCCCAGGTGCACGAAACGCTGGATGCCATGCTGGCCTATGCCGAGCGCGTGAGGGCCGATGCCGGCATCACCGATGTGGTGTGCATGGGGATCGGCGGATCGGGCCTGGGGCCGCAGATGGCCGTGCAGGCGCTGCAGGGAATGTGCGATGTACGGCGGCGCATGCACTTCGTCTCGAACGTGGATGGGCATGAGTTGCAATCGGTGCTCGATGGGCTGCAGCCGCGCAGCACGCTGTTCATCGTGGCCTCCAAGGTCTTCAACACGCAGGAGACGCTGACCAATGCGCGCAGTGCGCTGCAATGGTTCCATGCGCAGGGCGGTGAAGATGTGGCGCGGCATTTCGTGGCGCTGACCACCAATGCCTCGGCGGCTGCGCAGATGGGCATCACCACCACTTTCGGCTTCTGGGACTGGGTGGGCGGGCGCTATTCGCTGTGGTCGGCGATCGGGCTGCCCGTGGCCCTCGCCGTGGGAGCCGCGGCATTCCGCGACCTGCTGGCCGGCGCGCATGCCATGGACCAGCACTTCCGCACGGCACCGCTGCAGGCCAACCTGCCCGTGCGCCTGGCGCTGCTCGACGTCTGGAACCGCAATCTGCTGGGCTTTGCCAGCCGCTGCATTGCGCCCTACCACGCAGGCCTGCGGCGCCTGCCGGCCTATCTGCAGCAGCTGGAGATGGAGAGCAATGGCAAGCGCGTGGACCGTCAGGGCCGGCCGCTGGCGCTGGGCTCGGCCCCCGTGCTCTGGGGCGAGCCGGGCACGGATGGGCAACATGCCTTCTTCCAGATGCTGCACCAGGGTACGGACATCGTGCCGCTGGAGATCATCGCCGTGCAGCGGCCGTCGCACGGCCTGCAGGGCCACCATGAGCAGCTGCTGGCCAACGCCCTGGCCCAGGCCCAGGCCTTGATGCAGGGGCGTTCCTGCGACGATGGCCACCGCCACTTCCCGGGCAACCGGCCCAGCACTTTCGTACTGCTGGATGCGCTCACGCCGGCGGCGCTGGGCGCGCTGATCGCCTTGCAGGAGCACCGCGTGTTCGTGGCCGGCGCGCTGTGGGGGCTCAACAGTTTCGACCAGTGGGGAGTGGAGCTGGGCAAGCTGCTGGCGCGCGACCTGCAGCCGCGCCTGGCCAGCGGGGATGTGGCGGGGCTCGATGCATCGACCGCAGGACTGCTGCAGCGCATGCGGGCCTGACGTACCTGGCAACCATGCGGCCGGGGTTGCCCAGGCTCAGGCTTCGCGGAAGCTGTTCACCGGCAGGCCCGGGACGTCGACACGGCACTCCATCAGCGCGCCGGCAGGCACCTGCGCCGATCGCTCCGGATCGGGCCGGCCATGCGCGGCCGAGGTGATGTACAGCGTGCGCAGGTCCTCCCCTCCAAAGCAGACCATGGTGGGGCAGCGCACGGGCGTGTCCAGGCGCTGCAGCACATCGCCCCCGGGGCTCAGTTGCAGCACGCAGCCGCCTTCGTACATGGCCACCCAATAGTTGCCACGGACGTCGACGCTGGCGCCGTCGGGGCGGCCACCATAGAGCCTGCCCTCGGCCTTGGGCGCGAAGGCCTTCCACAGCGAGCGCGTGCCCAGCGTGCCCGAGTTCAGGTCGAAGGCAAAGCGGTCTATGCGGTGGGCTGGCGTGTCTGCCCAGTACATCCAGGCGTCATCGGGGCTGAAGGCCAGGCCGTTGGCCGTGGTGCAGTCGCCGGCCATGCGCTGAACGGCGTAGCCGCCGGCGCCGTCCGCACGCAGGCACCACAGCGCGGCATCGGGCGCCGTCTTGGGTGAGAACAGGGAGCCCGCCCACAGCCGTCCCGCGCGGTCGCAGCGCCCGTCGTTGAGCCGCAGCTGCTGCGGATCATGGTCCAGGCGGGCGATCATTTCGGTGTGTCCCGTGGCGGTGTCCAGCAGGCCGAAGCCATCGCGCAGCCCCACCACGATGCGGCTCCGGTCCGTGGGAGCGCAGCAGCCCGGTTCGCTGGGCGTGGCCCAGCTGCGGTGCAGGCCTGTGGCGGGCTCCCACGAATGGATGTGCCGGTCCTGGATGTCGCACCAGTAGAGCCGGTGTTCCTGCGGGTGCCAGAAGGGGGACTCGCCGAGTGCACTCGGTGGAACAGGGATGCGCTGCACGGCCATGGTCTGCCTCGGAGATGCGGATGAGCGGAATTCTAGGAGGTCGGGATGCACTGCAGCAGCGGCACACGGTTTGATGCATCTGCTAAGGGATATCACCGGCTTGGCTGTGCATAAAAGTATCGAAAGGCGTATCTGTCGTACCAGTCCGGGCACGAGGCCGTCGCCACAATGCCTCATCCGCAGCCGGGAGGGGAGGCGCGGTGATCCAGCATTCGAAGACCAGGGAACAAGGAGACAAAAAATGCACAGCTTGCTCAAGGCCAGCCTCACATGGGCCATGGCCACTGCCGCAGCGGGCGCGCTCGCCGGCACCGAACTCGTGATCGCCACCGTGAACAACGGGCACATGATCGAGATGCAAAAGCTCACCCCCCGGTTCGAGAAGGCCCACCCCGACATCACGCTCAAGTGGGTGACGCTGGAAGAAGGCGTGCTGCGCCAGCGCGTGACCACCGATATCGCCACCAAGGGCGGTCAGTTCGATGTGATGACCGTGGGCATCTACGAGGTGCCGATCTGGTCGAAGAAGGGCTGGCTGCTGCCCATTGCCACCGATGCCGCCTATGACGCGGCCGACCTGCTGCCCACCATCCGCGAAGGCCTGTCCCACGAAGGCAAGCTCTATGCCTCGCCCTTCTATGGCGAAGGCTCCATGCTAATGTACCGCAAGGACCTGGCCGACAAGGCAGGCTTTCAGATGCCGGACAAGCCCACCTGGGAGCAGGTCCGGGAGTTCGCCTCCAAGGTCCACGATCCCAAGGCCGGGGTCTATGGCATCTGCCTGCGCGGCAAGCCGGGCTGGGGGGACAACATGGCCCTGATCACCACCATGGTCAACACCTTCGGCGGCCAATGGTTCGACATGCAGTGGAAGCCGCAGATCGACACACCCGCCTGGAAGAAGGCCGTGGGCTTCTACGTGGACCTGATGAAGGCCTATGGCCCCCCGGGCGCCTCGGCCAACAGCTTCAATGAGAACCTGGCCCTGTTCAACGAGGGCAAGTGCGGCGCCTGGGTGGATGCGAGCATCGCCGCCTCCTTCGTGAGCGACCCCAGGCAATCCAAGGTGGCCGACAAGGTGGCCTATGCGGCTGCACCCGTGGCCAGCACGCCCAAGGGCGCGACCTGGCTGTGGACCTGGAACCTGGCCATTCCCTCCAGCTCGAAGAAGGCCGACGCGGCCCAGACCTTCGTGAAGTGGGCCACCTCCAGGGAGTATGTGCAGCTGGTCGCGCAGGAGCACGGCTGGCGGGCCGTGCCCACGGGCACGCGCCAGTCCACCTATGCCAATGCCGAGTTCCAGAAGGTGGCGGGCTTTGCCGCGGCCGAGAAGCGGGCCATCGACAGCGTGAGCCTGACCGATGCGACCGAGCCCAGGTCGCCCTATGCCGGCGTGCAGTACGTCGCGATTCCAGAGTTCCAGGCCATTGGCATTGCCGTGGGCCAGCAGATGAGCGCTGCGCTGTCGGGCAAGGTCACGGTGGAGCAGGCGCTCAGTACCTCGCAGACGCTGGCCGATCGCGAGATGAGGAAAAGCGGCTACTACAGGTGATGGCCGGCAGGAATCACGACCATGAAACGTCTCCTGCCCCGCGCCCTGATGGCGCCCGCCGTGGCCGTGCTGCTGTGCTGGATGCTTGTGCCCTTGTTGATGACGATTTATTTCTCGCTCGTCAACTACAACCTCATGCAGCCGGGCGAGCACCGCTTCGTCGGCTGGGGCAACTACGCCTTCTTCGTCACCGATCCGGACTTCCTGCCCGCCGTGTGGAACACGCTGAACTTCCTGGCCAGCGTGGTGCTGATCACCCTGGTGCTGGGCGTGCTGATCGCTTTGCTGGTCAACGAACCGTTTCCGGGGCGTGGCGTCGTGCGGGTGCTGCTGATCTCGCCGTTCTTCGTGATGCCCACGGTCAATGCGCTGCTGTGGAAGCACATGATGATGAACCCGATCTATGGCGTGCTGGCCAGCCTGTGGAGGGCCGTCGGACTGCAGCCCATGGACTGGCTCACCGAGATGCCGCTGCTGTCCGTCATCGTCATGGTGTCCTGGCAATGGCTGCCCTTCGCCTGCCTGATCTTCATCACCTCCCTGCAGTCGCTGGACCGGGAACAGATGGAGGCGGCGCGCATGGATGGCGCCAACGCGCTGCAGCGCTTTTACTACCTCACGCTGCCCCATCTGGCGCGGCCCATGGCGGTGGTGGTGATGATCGAGATGATCTTCCTGCTCAGCGTGTTCGCCGAGATCGCCATCACCACGGCGGGCGGACCCGGCAACGAGAGCACCAACCTGACCTACCTGATCTACAAGCAGTCACTGATGAACTTCGACGTGGGCGTGGCCTCGGCCGGTGCGCTGTTTGCCGTGGTGCTGGCCAACATCGTCTCCATCTTCCTGATCCGCATCGTCGGCAAGAGCCTGGACTGAGGGCGTGATGAAAACAAGTTCCTCCACCCTGGTGCGCGCCGCTGCGGCATGGGCCGTGGCGCTGCTGCTGTTCTTTCCGCTGGCCTGGCTGTTCCTGACGGCCTTCAAGACGGAACTGCAGGCCATTGCCGTGCCGCCGCTGTTCTTGTTCGAGCCCACGCTGGCCAACTTCGGCGAAGTGCAGCGGCGCAGCGACTACCTGCTGTATGCGCGCAATTCGCTGATCACCAGCCTGGCCTCGACCCTGATCGGCCTGGCCATCGCCGTGCCTGCTGCCTACTCCATGGCGTTCTTCCGCAGCCGCCACACGCGCGACGTGCTCATGTGGATGCTCTCGACCAAGATGATGCCGGCCGTGGGGGCCCTGCTGCCCATCTATGTGCTGGCGCAGGGGGCGGGCTTGCTGGATTCGCTCACCGTGCTGGTCATCGTCTTCACGCTGTCCAACCTGCCCATCATGGTCTGGATGCTCTACAGCGCGCTCAAGGACATCCCCAACGAGATCCTGGAGGCGGCGCGCATGGATGGCGCAGGCCTGTGGGCCGAGTTCCGCCATGTGGTGCTGCCGCTGGCCGTGGGCGGCATTGCCTCCACCGGGCTGCTGTGCCTGGTACTGAGCTGGAACGAGGCCTTCTGGTCGCTGAACCTGAGCAGCGCCCGGGCCGGCACGCTGGCCACGCTGATCGCCTCGTATGCCAGCCCCGAAGGGCTGTTCTGGGCCAAGCTCTCGGCCGCTTCGCTGATCGCCATCGCCCCCATCGTGGTGTTCGGCTGGTTCAGCCAGAAGCAACTGGTGCAGGGCATGACCTTTGGCGCCGTCAAGTAGCCGTCCTGCATCCATTTCGCGGCTTTGTGCTGCACAAGGAAAACCATGGCCTATCTGCAACTGCAGGACATACGCAAGCGCTTCGGAGAGGCGCAGATCATCCGCGGCGTGGACCTTGCCATCGAGCGCGGCGAGTTCATCGTCTTCGTCGGGCCTTCGGGCTGCGGCAAGTCCACGCTGCTGCGCCTGATCGCCGGGCTGGAGAGCATCACTTCGGGGCAGTTGCTGCTCGACGGGCGCGACATCACGCATGCGCCATCGGGCGAGCGCGACCTGGCAATGGTGTTCCAGAGCTATGCGCTGTACCCGCACATGAGCGTGTACGACAACATGTCCTTCGCGCTGCGCCTGGCCGGCGTGCCGGGCGAGGAGATACGCCGAAAGGTCGGGCAGGCGGCCGAGACGCTCAACCTCACGCCCTATCTGGAACGCAAGCCGCGCGACCTGTCCGGTGGGCAGCGCCAGCGCGTGGCCATAGGCCGGGCCATCGTGCGTGCGCCCAAGGTGTTCCTGTTCGACGAGCCGCTGTCCAACCTCGATGCGGCGCTGCGCGGCAACACGCGGGTGGAAATCCACAAGCTGCACAGGGCGCTGGGCGCCACCACCATCTATGTCACCCATGACCAGGTCGAGGCCATGACCCTGGCCGACCGCGTGGTGGTGTTGCGCGATGGCTGCATCGAACAGGTGGGCGCGCCCCTGGCGCTCTACGACCATCCGGCCAACCAGTTCGTCGCGCAGTTCATCGGCATGCCGTCGATGAACCTGATCGCCGCCGGGGCACTGCCCGTGCTCTCCGGGGCCACGCAGGGCCGCCTGCCCGCCGACGGCACGCTGGGCATACGCCCCGAGGCCTTGCGCGTGGCCAGAGCGCAGGCCGCCCCCGATGCTGCTGCGCAGGCACAGGTCATGGGCCGCGTGGACCTGATCGAGGCCTTGGGCGCCGACACGCTGATCCATGTCAGCGTGGGCGGTGCGCAGCTCATCGCGCGCCAGGCCGAGCGCACGCCGCTGGCCGTGGGCGATGCGGTGTCCGTCGCGCTGGACACCGGCTGCGCACTGCACCTGTTCGACCGCCAGGGGCGCACGCTGGCAGGCGCCTGAGCGCTTCGCTCCGGGAGGCTGCCCGGAGCAGCCCTCCCTTTTTCCTCATCTTCCTCTGGTCACCATGAACGCGATTGTTCCGCATCTTTCCAGACCCACGGTGCTGCACCTGGGTCTGGGTTCCTTTCACCGTGCGCACCAGGCCGCCTACCAGCAGCGGCTGATCGATGCGGGGGACACGCAATGGGCGCTGGTGGGGGCCAACCTGCGCTCCGACATGGCGCAAACGCTGGAGGCGCTGGCGCGCCAGGGAGGGGCTTACACGCTGGAGACGATTGCGCCTGGCGGATCGGTGCGCTACCAACGCATCGAGGCCCTGCGCGAAGTGATCCCCCATGCGCCCGGGCTGGCCGCCGTGATCGCGCGCGGAGCCAGCCCCTGCACACGTGTCATCTCCTTCACCGTGACCGAGGCTGGCTACTACCTCGACGGCAGCGGCGTGCTGGACACCGGCAGCCCGGAGCTTGCGGCCGACATCGGCCGCATGCGCCAGGGGCAGGTCGGGGAGACGATCTATGGCGTGCTGTGCGCCATCCTGCAGTTGCGCCGCTGTGCACATGCCGGCCCGGTCACACTGCTCAGCTGCGACAACCTTCGCCACAACGGCGATCGCCTGCTGGCCGGTCTGCTGGCCTTCATGCAACTGGCGCAACTGCAGGAACTGGCCGAGTGGGTGGAGCGCAACATCAGCTGCCCGAATGCCATGGTCGACCGCATCACCCCGCGCCCGCCACCGGAGCTGCGCGGGCGCGTACAGGCCGCGACGGGCTGGGACGATGCGGCCGCCGTGACGGCCGAAAGCTTTTCACAATGGGTGATCGAGGACCGCTTCGTCGCAGGCCGCCCATCCTGGGAACGCGTGGGCGTGGAGATGGTGTCTTCCGTGGCTCCCTACGAGGAGGCCAAGATCCGCATCCTCAACGCCAGCCACAGCTGCATTGCCTGGGCCGGCACGCTGGCGGGCCTGCGCTTCATCCACGAAGGCAGTGCCGTGCCGGCGATACGCCAGATGGCGTGGGACTATGTGACGCAGGATGTGATTCCCTGCCTTGCCACGCCCGGCAGGGCATCGGCCCTGGACCTGCCGGCCTACCGCGACACCGTGCTGGAACGCTTCGGCAACCCCGCGATATGCGACACCAACCAGCGCGTGGCGGCCGACGGCTTTGCCAAGATCCCGGGCTTCATCGCGCCCACGGTGCGCGAGCGCATCGCGCAGGGCGCGCCCATGGATGCCGTGGCCATGCTGCCGGCGCTGTTCCTGGTTTTTCTGCAGCGCTGGCACCATGACACACTGCCCTATGCCTACCAGGACCAGGCCATGGACCCCGCAGTGGCACACGCCATCTGCGCCGCCGCCGACCCCGTGGCCGCGCTGTGTGCCGAAGTGCCCTTGTGGGGTGATGCGGCGGGTCATCCGCATCTGGTGGAGGCGGTCCGCCGTGCCACAGGCCGGGTCCATGCTTTTGTCCAACAGGCAGCGAGGTAGAACGCATGCGCATAGCCATCGCGGGCGAAGCCCTGATCGATTTCACCGCCACGGGTGGCCTGGCCTTCCAGGGCCATGAAGGAGGCGCGCCCGCCAACTGCGCCGTGGCCGCCGCGCGGCTCGGGCAGGCCACAGGCTTTGTCTCGCAACTGTCGCGCGATCTCTTTGGCGAGCGCCTTTTCGCGCACCTGCAGGGCAACGGCGTGGACATGCGCCTGGTACAGCGCTGCGATGCGCCCAGCACGCTGGCCTTTGTCGAGCATGCGCAAGGCACCAACCGCTATGCCTTCTATACGCAGGCAACGGCGGACACGCTGTGGGCACCTGCCCAGCTGCCCGAGTTGCCGCCTGAATGCCGCTATCTGCAGTTCGGCTCCATCGCATTGCTGCACAGCCCTGTCGGGCCGCGCATCCTGGACCTGGTGGCGGCTGAGCGCGGGCGGCGCATCATCGTCTTCGACCCGAACGTGCGGCCCACGCTGATCCGCGATGCCCAGGCCTTCCGGCATGACTGCCTGGGCTGGCTGGCCCAGGCACACCTGGTCAAGCTCAGCGATGAGGACCTGGCCTTTATCGCGCCCGGCGTTCCGGTGCTGGAGGCCGCCGCGCGCTGGCTGGCGCTGGGCCCCCGGGCCGTGGTGCTCACGCGCGGAGCGGCCGGCGCGACCTTGCTGCGTGCCGGACAAGCCCCTGTGTCGGTGCAGCCCCCGGCCGTGCAACTGGTGGATACGATCGGCGCGGGCGACACCTTTGGCGCGGCGCTGTCGGTTGCGCTGCTGGAGCAGGGTGTCGAGCAGCCGGGCCAGCTGCAGGAGCTGCCCGAAAGCGCGTGGCGCCAGGTGCTGCGCTTTGCCGCAACGGCCGCAGCGCTCAACTGCACGCGCGCCGGTGCCCAGCCGCCCCGGCGCGCGGAGCTCGATGCCGCGCTGGCAGCCCATTGCGGTGGATAGCCGCCGCTGGTGATACCGTTTGCCCATGGCCTCTCCAGAAACCTTCATGCCGCCATGACCAGCCCACGCCGCCGCACACCCCGCCAGCGTCACCCTGAACTGGAGCGCGATTTCGTGCGGACGCCCGCGCTGGGCTATGAGGAAATGGAAGGCAGCGGCCTGGTGCGATGCCTGGCGCATGGTTTCCCAAGCCCCCTGGTGCGCTGGCATTTCCATGAGGAGTACGAGCTGCACCTCATTACCGACACCTCGGGCCGCGCCTTCGTGGGAGACTGGATAGGCCCCTTCGAGCCTGGTCACCTCGTGCTGTGCGGCCCGCGCCTGCCGCACAACTGGATCTCCTTCGATGTGCCCGAAGGAGGCTCTCCTGCGCGCGATTACGTGATTCTTTTCACCCACGACCCCATTGCCCGTGCGGCCGAGCAGATTCCGGAGATGCGCGAGGTGCTCCAACTGCTGGACCGTGCGCGCCATGGCATCGAGTTCTTCGGCATGGCGCAGGCGGCGCGCGCGCACTGGGATGCGGTCAAGCGTGCGCGCGGAATGCGCCGCTTCACGGCCTTTTGCGAGTTGCTGTCCGATCTGGCCGAATGCACCGATTACCGCCTGCTGTCAGCCGTGCAGATGCAGGGCGCCCAGGGCGAGGCCCAGGTGGATCAGATCAACGAGGTGGTCAACCGCATCATGGCACGCGTGAGCGAGCCGCTGAGCCTGGCCGACGTGGCGGCCGAACTGGGCATGAGCGAGAGCCGCTTCAGCCGCTTCTTCCGCCGGGCCACGGGCAACAGCTTCACCGACTTCGTCAGCCGGGTACGCATCAACAGCGCCTGCCACCTGCTCATGCAGACCGACAGCTTCATCGCCGACATCTGCTACCAGGTGGGCTTCAACAACGTGGCCAACTTCAACCGGCGTTTCCTGGAGATCAAGGGCATGACGCCCTCGGAGTTCCGCCGCCAGGCGGACAGCCGTTTCGGCGCGGGTTGAAACAGCCGGGAAGCGGCCGGAAGCGGCAGGGAGGCGGAATCTGGCGCGCACGGGTGTGGTATTGCGCGCCACATGGGTAGAGCCCTTATTGCCGCGCTGGCACAGATCGATATGCTGGTCTGCGAAAAACACTGGTTCCGCACCGGATCCGTGGCCAGTTCGTGACCACGATCAAGGAATGTGTTTTCCTCTGTGCGCAGGGGCGAAACCAGGGTTCCTGACGATATCAATCACAGGGGACCCCATTGTAGAATCCGCCGAATTTTGCGCTTTCAACAACAGAACCACGCCCTCGATATGAAGTTGCTTGCCTCTTTGCTGACGGCTGCCATTCTTGCTGCAGCCCCCGCCTTTCCCGCTTTCTCCGCTGGCGAGGCACCTGCTGCCTCGGCACAGCCGAAGGCGGCCAAGGCCGACCTGGCGAAGGGCGAGGCCAGCTACACCGCCGTCTGCGCGGCATGCCATGCGGCCGACGGCAACTCCACCATCCCGCTGCAGCCCAAGCTGGCCGGCCAGCATCCCGAGTACCTGGTCAAGCAGTTGCTGGAGTTCAAGGACGACAAGCGCAAGGACCCCGTGATGAAGGGCTTTGCCAGCATGCTCAGCGAGCCTGACATGAAGAACATCGCCGCCTGGCTGCACACGCAAAAGCCCAAGGACGGCTTTGCCAAGGACAAGGACCTGGTGGCCATGGGCGAGCGCATCTACCGTGGCGGCATCCAGGAGCGCAACATTGCCGCCTGCGCGGGCTGCCACAGCCCCAACGGCGCCGGCATTCCGGCCCAGTACCCGCGCCTGGCGGGCCAGCATGCCGACTACACCACGACCCAGCTCACGGCCTTCCGTGACGGCAAGCGCGGCAATAGCATTCAGATGACGCAGGTTGCTGCCAAGCTTAACGATCGCGAAATCAAGGCCGTGGCAGACTACATCGCTGGCCTGCGTTGATGCGGTCCCGGGGCCGACGCGGTTCCCAGGGTAATCACCGGGAACCTATTGCTTTATAGACACCCCAAGCCAGGCGGGTCCATCGCATGAATGCAGATGGTCCCGCTTTTTTCATTCGGGTTTTGGCTTTTCGTTCTTCATGTCAGACAACTCTTCCGGTGCCGCTCTTGCTCCCTCCCGCCCGCAGGCCGCGCGCGCGACCCTGGAGCTGCTGGCATCGATGCGCTTCGCGATCTCGCTGCTGACGGTCATCTGCATTGCCTCGGTGATCGGCACCGTGCTCAAGCAGCATGAGCCGGTGGGCAACTACGTCAACCAGTTCGGGCCTTTCTGGGCCCAGCTGTTCCTCGCGCTCAAGCTCAATGCGGTGTACAGCGCCTGGTGGTTCCTGCTGATCCTGGCCTTTCTGGTGGTCAGCACCTCGCTGTGCGTGGCGCGCCATGCGCCCAAGTACCTGGCCGATCTGCGCAGCTACAAGGAGAACGTCCGCGAACAAAGCCTCAAGGCGTTCGGCCACCGTGCGCAGAACGTGGTGCCCGGCAGCACGCAAGAGGCCGCCAGGCGCCTGGGCCAGCAACTGGTATCGGGCGGCTGGAAGGTGCGGCTGCAGCAGCGCGATACGGCGGCCGGTCCCGGCACGGGCTGGATGCTGGCGGCCAAGGCGGGTGCGGCCCACAAGCTGGGCTATATCGCGGCCCACAGCGCCATCGTGCTGATCTGCCTGGGCGGGCTGTTCGATGGCGATCTCATCGTGCGCGCGCAGATGTGGCTGGGAGGCAAAACACCTTATACCGGCGGTGGCCTGATCTCCGAGGTGTCCGAGCAGCACCGGCTGAGCGAGCGCAACCCCACCTTCCGGGGCAACCTGCTGGTGACCGAGGGCGGCACGGCAGGCACGGCCATCCTCTCGCAGTCCGACGGTGTGCTGCTGCAGGAGCTGCCCTTTGCGGTGGAGCTCAAGAAATTCATTGTGGAGTACTACTCCACGGGCATGCCCAAGCTGTTTGCCAGCGAGGTCGTCATCCACGACAAGGCCACGGGCGAAAAGCTGGAAAAGCGCATCGAGGTCAACCACCCGGCCAGCTACCGTGGCATCGAGATCTACCAGTCGAGCTTTGACGACGGCGGCTCATCGGTGAAGCTGCGCGCCGTTCCGCTGGAGGCGGGGGGCAAGCCCTTCGATGTCGAGGGCGTGATCGGCGGTTCCGACCAGTTTGTGCGCAAGCTCCCCGACGGCAAGGACGAGACAGTGACGCTGGAGTTCGCCGAGCTGCGCACCATCAATGTGGAGAACTTCGGCGGCGCGGGCGGTGCCAATGGCAGCGGCACCGATGTGCGCAAGGTCGACCTGAAGCAGGCCATCGACGAGCGCCTGGGCGCGGCCCACAAGACCGTGACCAAGAAGGAGCTGCGCAACATCGGCCCCAGCATCCGCTACAAGCTGCGCGATGCCTCGGGCCAGGCGCGAGAGTTCCAGAACTACATGCTGCCCGTGGACACGGGCGACGGCCAGCGCGTGTTCCTGCTGGGCGTGCGCGACAACCAGGCCGATGCCATGCGCTACCTGCGCATTCCCGCCGATCCCGAAAGCGAGATGGACACCTTCCTGCGCCTGCGCAGCGCGCTGCAGGACCCCCGGCTGCGCGAGCAGGCGGCCAAGGCCTATGTGGCCAAGGCCATCGATTCCTCGCGTTCCGAACTCAGTGGCGCGCTGGCGCAGTCGGCCACCAAGGCGCTGGAATTGTTCGCGGGCCAGACCGACAAGAAGGGGCCGGACGGCAAGCCGCTGGGCGGGCTGCAGGCCATCTCGGATTTCATGGAAAGCAATGTGCCCGCGGCCGAGCGCGAACGCGCGGGCGAGGTGCTGGTGCGCATTCTCAACGGCGTGCTGTTCGAGCTGGCCCAGATCGTGCGCAAGCAGGCGGGACAGGCGGCCCTGGAGCCCAGCGAGCAGACGCAGTCCTTCATGACCCAGGCCGTGTTCTCGCTCAGCGATGCGCAGTTCTACCCCATGCCCATGGTCTTCATGCTGCAGGACTTCAAGCAGGTGCAGGCCAGCGTCTTCCAGGTGGCGCGCGCCCCGGGCAAGAACGTGGTGTATCTGGGCTGCCTGTTCCTCATCATCGGCGTGTTCTGCATGCTCTATGTGCGCGACCGCCGCCTCTGGATCTGGCTCACGCCCCGCGATGGGGAAAGCCATGCCGAAATGGCCCTGTCCACCAATCGCAAGACACTCGACGGTGATAGAGAATTCGCCATGCTGGCCGGCAAGCTGATAGGCGCCGAGCCCATCCACAAGAAATCCCCCGGAGGTTCCGCATGAACACCGCCACCACGACGACGACTTTGACGCTCAACGAGGGCTTCTTCGCCCGCCGCAACTGGTTCGACTGGGTGTTCGCGGCCCTGGTGGCTGCGGGACTGCTGTATGCGCTGCAGCGCTATGGCGAGTACATGGATGTCTACGAAAAGTGCATCCTGGTTGGCACCATTCCCTCTGCCGTCTGGCTGGGCTGGTTCTGGCGCCCGCTGCGCGGGCTGATGCTGGTGGTGGCCGGGCTGTCGCTGCTGGCCATCGGGCTGTACCAGGGCCCTGACGGGGCGCAGCTGGCGCGGTCGGACACGGTGTTCGGCCTCAAGTACTTCCTGTCCAGCCAGTCGGCCATTCTCTGGATGAGCATGGTGTTCTTCATGAGCACCGTCTTCTACTGGATCGGCATGTTTGCGCGTGGCGAGGGCACGGCGCTTTCGCTGCTGGGCTCGCGCCTGGCCTGGCTGGCCGTGACGCTGGCGCTGGTGGGCACCATGGTGCGCTGGTACGAGAGCTACCTGATCGGCCCCGATGTGGGCCACATCCCGGTCAGCAATCTCTATGAAGTGTTCGTCATGTTCTGCTGGATGACGGCGCTGTTCTACCTCTACTACGAGCAGCACTACGATACGCGCGCCCTGGGCGGATTCGTGATGCGGGTGGTCAGCGCGGCCGTGGGCTGTTTGCTGTGGTACACGCTTGTGCGCGAGGCGCACGAGAGCCAGCCGCGGGTGACGGCGCTCACGAGCTGGTGGATGAAGCTGCATGTGCCTGCCAACTTCATCGGCTATGGCACCTTTGCGCTGGCGGCCATGGTCTCCTTTGCCTACCTGATCAAGCAGCAGGCCACGGAGACGCGCTGGTACAAGCTCGCGCCGCTGTGGATGCTGGGCGTGGTGCTGTGCTTCGAGCCCATCGTCTTCCGCCAGGGCGCGACCCAGAACGGCGGCAGCTACTGGATGGTCTACTTCGGCATCTCGGCGCTGATCGTGGCCGGCATCCTGCTGGCGCGCAAGCGCATTGCCGAGCGACTGCCCAGCTTCGAGCTGCTGGACGATGTGATGTACAAGTCCATCGCCGTGGGCTTTGCCTTCTTCACCATCGCCACCGTGCTGGGCGCGCTGTGGGCGGCCGAGGCCTGGGGCGGCTACTGGAGCTGGGACCCCAAGGAAACCTGGGCGCTGATCGTCTGGCTCAACTACGCGGCCTGGCTGCACATGCGCCTGGTCAAGGGCCTGCGCGGCACGGTGTCCGCCTGGTGGGCGCTGGGCGGGCTGGCCATCACCACCTTCGCCTTCCTGGGGGTGAACATGTTCCTGTCGGGGCTGCACAGCTACGGAGAGCTTTGAGCCGCTGTTGATTCTGGCCTCGGTCCAGCAAGGAGCTGCATGCGTCCCGGCGTTTGCAGCTCTTTTTCATGGTGATGAAGGCTGGGGCGTAGCATGGAACTTGCGCGGGCCTCCCAGGCTCCCAATCGCCATGCCGCCAGAACCGGCGCCAATGCATAGCAGACACTTTCGGAGACTCCCATGCTGATCCGCTCCCACGACAACGGCTTCCAACACCCGCACGGCAGCGAGATCACGCCACGGGCAGGCTACCTGCAGCGCCGTGCCTGGCTGCAATACCTGGCCGCAGGCACGGCGGGCGCGGCATTGCCCGGCTGGGCGGCGGGCGTGCAGCGCCCCGGCAAGCTGGCGGCGCTGGCCTCCGTGCCTTCCCAGGTAGTGGGCGCAAACACCATGGACCGTGTCACGGCCTATGCCGATGCGTCCCAGTACAACAACTTCTACGAATTCGGGCTGGACAAGGACGATCCCGCCAAGAACGCCCACACGCTCAAGACCCGCCCCTGGACGGTGAAGATCGAAGGTCTGGTCCAGCAGCCGCAGACGCTGGACCTGGATGCGCTGCTCAAGCTCGCGCCGCAGGAAGAACGCATCTACCGGCTGCGCTGCGTGGAGGGCTGGTCCATGGTGATTCCCTGGATGGGCTACTCCCTGGCCGAGCTGCTGCGCAAGGTGCAGCCGCTGGGCAGTGCCAAGTACGTGGAATTCGTGACCCTGGCCGACAAGGCGCAGATGCCGGGCCTGCGCAGCGGCGTGCTGGACTGGCCCTACACCGAGGGGCTTCGCCTTGATGAAGCCATGCACCCGCTGACGCTGCTGGCCTTTGGCATGTATGGCGAGGTGCTGCCCAACCAGAATGGCGCGCCCGTGCGGCTGGTCGTGCCGTGGAAGTACGGCTTCAAGAGCGCCAAGAGCATCGTCGCCATCCGCCTGACCGACAAGGAGCCGGGCACGGCCTGGAACAAGGCGGCGCGCAATGAGTACGGCTTTTATTCCAATGTGAACCCCGACGTGCCGCACCCGCGCTGGAGCCAGGCCACGGAGCGGCGCATTGGCGAAGACGGCCTGTTCGCCAAGAAGCGCAAGACGCAGCTGTTCAACGGCTACGAAGCCCAGGTGGGCCAGCTCTACGCGGGCATGGACCTCAAGAAGTTCTATTGATGTGGCCCATGCAATGACGGCGGTGCAGCGTCTTTTGCTGCACCGGACGGCCAAGCCGCTGGTGTTTCTTGTATGCCTGCTGCCGTTTGCGTGGCTGCTGGCTGGAGCCATCTTGAACACGCTTGGCGCCAATCCGGCCGAGGCCTTGCTGCGCTCCACCGGCGACTGGACCTTGCGCTTTCTGTGCGTGGTGCTGGCCGTGACACCGCTGCGCCAGGCGCTGGGACTGACGGCACTGGCACGCTTCAGGCGCATGCTGGGCCTGTATGTGTTCTTCTACGCCCTGCTGCACCTGCTGTGCTATGCATGGTTCGACATGGGGCTGGACTGGGGCGAGATCGTGCTCGACATCCCGAAGCGGCCATTCATCCTGGTGGGTTTTGCGGCGCTGCTCTTGCTGACCGCGCTGGCGGTGACTTCTCCGCACCGTGTCATGCGCGCCATGGGCGGCAGGCGCTGGCAATGGCTGCATCGCTGTATCTATGCCGTCGCGCCGCTGGCCCTGTTGCATTTCTTCTGGATGCGCGCAGGCAAGAACAACTTTGCCGAGGTCGGCGTGTACGCCGCCATTCTCGCGCTGCTGCTGGCCTGGCGCGTGGTCCATGCACTGCGCCGCCAGCGCGCCAGGCGCTAGCCGGCCACGGCGCGCAGGGCAGGGCGCAGCTGGCGGGTTACGGGGTCGATGTCCGCCATGGGCAGCTGGTAGTTGCGCTGGTCGAACAGGTCGATGCCGCACTGCAGGCCTTCTAGCCAGTTGAACAGGTCGGCTATCGCCTTGGCGCCCATGATGGGGGCGCCGTGCTGGGGCACGATCATGTCGATGGGCAGTTGGCGCGCCATCTGCACCCATAGCCGCAGGATCTTGTTGGAGACCATGTATCGGCGGTGAAAGCCTTCCATGCGCGCGATGTGCGGCACGAGGTCGGTCACGGGTACCTGGGCCTCGATGCCGTTCATCAGGGACACGCCCAGGTCGCCCGTGAAGAGGATGCGGCTGACCGGGTCGTAGAAGTGGAAGTTGCCTTCGGCATGCAGGAAGTGGGCTGGCAGCAGGTGCAGTTCATGGCGGCCCAGCGGCAGCCGGCCTCCGGCGTCCGGCACGCCGATCACGCGGTTTTCGGTCTTGCCGACCTTGGTGAAGTGGGGCGCGAAGCGCTCCCAGATGCGCGAGATCACCAACTGTGCCTTGGTGCTGGTCATCCAGCGGTCCAGGGAGGC
The DNA here is from genome assembly GCA_031286585.1 of Delftia acidovorans. Lineage (GTDB taxonomy): Bacteria > Pseudomonadota > Gammaproteobacteria > Burkholderiales > Burkholderiaceae_C > Comamonas > Comamonas acidovorans_A. The sequence goes on along the minus strand of JAITUC010000038.1, from coordinate 588,950 downwards.
AATGATGTCGGGATCGGCGTGGGAAGCGATCAGGTAGGACAGCTTGTGCGGCGCGAAATGCCGCGACATGCCCATGAACAGCTCGTTGAATGCGAGATTGCCGCCCGGGTCGATGATGGCGCCCGTGTCGTCATCGACGATGAGGAACTGATTGGCCTGTATGGCCTGTCCATCTTCCTCGATGAGGTCGGTGAACATCAGGCAGGCGTGGTTTTTGTCTCGGTAGAGCTCTACGGGCATGGCGGGTTGTCGAGGGACAAGAGAAAGTCACTCTAAGCGCCATGCCTGGCAGCGGTGTTGATGTGCATCAAGCCGCAGCGCGGCCGCCGGCTCAGTCGGCCGGCTGCTTGCGGGAGTCCGTGGTGCCGGTGGGAGTCGAGCTTTCCTCGACGGCGGCACTCGACGGGCCCGCGGGCAAGGTGGTGGGTGCAGGCGCGGGCGTTGCACGCTCGGCCGGGCTGGAAATGCCAAGGGTCTGCGGCAGCGTGGCGCGGTGGCTGGCCGCAGGCGAACTGGGCAGAAACAGCGGGCCTTTCTGGCCGCAGGCGGCCAGGGACGCCGCACAGGCTCCAAGGGCAATGCACCTGACTAGAATTTGCGAGGCTTTCAACATAAGCGAATTGTAATGACCGACCAAGAATTTCTGGACCTTGCCGAACGACTGCTGCTGGCCGTGGAGCAGGACTGCGATCGCATCAACGATGAAACAGATGCCGACCTCGATGCCCAGCGCGTGGGCGGCATGGTGACCCTGGTCTTTGCCAACCGCAGCCAGATCGTGATCAACCAGCAAAAGCCGCTGCACGAGATCTGGCTGGCGGCCAAGGCCGGCGGCTTTCACTACCGCTACGACGCGGCGCAGGGCGCCTGGCTCGATACCAAGGGCGCGGGCGAGTTCTTCGCCAACCTGAGCCGTTACGCCACCGAGCAGTCGGGCCTGGCGCTGCAGTTCTCGGCACGCTGATCCGCCGTTATCGGCAGGCTCCATGAAGAAAGCCCGGCAGGGCCGGGCTTTCTTGCGTGGTCAATCGCTTGTGTGGCGGTCAGTTGCGGAAGAGGTCGAGGATGCGGTTGCGCTCCTCGGTGGCGGGCGGGGGCGTGGCGCCTGCAGCGCCGCCCGTGGAGGCGCTGTCCATGCCCAGGCTGCTGACGCCGCCGTTGCGCGCGTTTTCCTCGTAGTACCACTCGCCGCCCATGTTCACGACGCCAGGGGGCACGGGCATCTCTGCCACGGGCACGCCCTTGAGCGCGTGCTGCATGAAGCCGATCCAGATGGGCAGGCTCAGGCCGCCGCCCGTCTCGCGGCTGCCCAGGTTGCGCGGCGTGTCGTAGCCGATCCAGGACACGGCGGCCAGCGTGGGCTGAAAGCCCGCGAACCAGGCATCCACCGAGTCGTTGGTCGTACCCGTCTTGCCATACAGGTCGGGACGCTTGAGCGTGGACTGTGCGCGTGCTGCCGTGCCCACGCGCGCCACGTCCTGCAGCAGGCTGTCCATGATGAAGGCGTTGCGTGCGTCGATGGCCTGGGGCAGTTCCTGCACCGGGGGCGGCGTGAATTCGGACAGGATGCGGCCCTTGTGATCAGTGACGCGGGCAATCAGCCAGGGGTTGACGCGGTGGCCGCCATTGGCGAACACGGAGTAGCCGGCGGCCAGCTGCAGCGGCGTGACCGCTCCGGCTCCCAGCGCCATGGTCAGGTAGGCCGGATGCTTGGCGGCGTCAAAGCCGAAGCGCGTGACCCATTCCTGGCCCTGCTTGGGTCCCACGGCCTGCAGCAGGCGGATGGAAATCATGTTCTTGGACTTGTTCAGGCCCGTGCGCATGGTCATCGGCCCGTCGTAGCGGCTGTCGTAGTTCTTGGGCTCCCACGGCTGGCCACCCGTCACGCCGGCGCTGAAGAACAGCGGCGCGTCATTGATCATGGTGGAAGGCGAGAAGCCTTTTTCCAGGGCCGCAGAGTAGATGAATGGCTTGAAGGCCGAGCCGGGCTGGCGCCAGGCCTGGGTCACGTGGTTGAACTTGTTCTTCTGGAAGTCGAAGCCGCCGATCAGGGCGCGCAAGGCGCCCGTTTGGGGAACCAGGGCCACGAAGGCGCCTTCCACCTCGGGCAGCTGCGTGATTTCCCAGGTGTTCTTGGGCGTCTTGACCACGCGGATCACGGCGCCGGGACGGATCTTGATGTTGGGCGGTGCCTTCGGATTCAGGCCCGATTCGGCGGGCTTCAGGCCTTCGCCCGTGATCTCGATCTGCTCGCCGTCGGCGCGTGCCGCCAGGATCTTGCGCGGATTGGCATCCAGCACCACGGCGGCGAGCACGTCACCGTTGTCGGGGTGGTTGGCCAGGGTGTCGTCGATGGCGTCTTCGCGGTCCTCGGCGTCGGCCGGCAGGGCCACGAACTTCTCGGGGCCGCGGTATTTCTGGCGGCGCTCGTAGTCCATGATGCCGCGGCGCAGCGCGGCGTAGGCGGCTTCCTGTTCGCCGGCATTGATGGTGGTGTAGACGTTCAGTCCGCGCGTATAGGCTTCGTTTCCGTACTGGGCAAAGATCAGCTGGCGTGCCATCTCGGCCACGTATTCGGCATGCACGCGGGTGTTGAAGGAGCCCGTGCGGATCTTCAGAGGCTCGGCCTTGGCTTCAGTGGCCTGGGCGGAGGTGATGAAGCCGTTTTCCTCCATGCGCTCGATGATGTAGAGCTGGCGCGAGCGGGCGCGCTTGGGATTGCTGATCGGGTTGTAGGCCGATGGTGCCTTGGGCAGGCCTGCCAGCATGGCCGCCTCGGCGACCGTGATGTCCTTCAGTGGTTTGCCGAAATAGGCTTCGCACGCGGCGGCGAAACCATAGGCACGATTTCCCAGATAAATCTGGTTCATGTAGATCTCGAGAATCTGATTTTTGGTCAGCAAATGCTCTAGCTTGAAAGTCAGTAAGACTTCGTAAATTTTGCGTGTAAACGTTTTCTCGGAAGATAGATAAACGTTGCGCGCCACCTGCATGGTGATAGTCGAAGCGCCCTGGCTTTTCACACGGCCCAGATTGGCCAGCGCAGCGCGGGCCATGCCCTTGTAGTCCACGCCGCCGTGCTCGAAAAAGCGCGTGTCTTCAATGGCCAGCACAGCGTCGGTCATCACCTTGGGAATGTCCTGGATGGGGGTCAGCGTACGCCGCTCCTCGCCGAATTCACCCAGCAGGGCGCCTTCGCTGGAGTACACGCGCAGCGGCAGCTTGGGTCGGTAGTCCGCCAGCTCGGATACGTCGGGCAGGTTGGGATAGGCCATGGCCAGGGCCACGGCCACGGTCAGCATCAAGGCCAGCGCGCCGGCGACGGCAATGCCCGCCAGCCATAGCAGGGCCTTGGGAAACCAGTGCATGGGCTTGGATGGGGCGGAGCGAGGCTTTGCAGCCTGGGGTTCTCGGGAGTCTGAAGACGGCATGTCGCAGGGAGTGCTGAGGAGTGCCGCATTATAAAAATGCGTGCCCCAGAGGGTCGGTAGGAGACGGCTGCACACGGTTGCCAGCATGGCCGCAAGCCACGCATCCTAAGCCAGGCGTGCAGGCCGACATGCAAGCAGGGGTGCATTCATGTCGCATTTGATGGCCCGCAACAATGTCTGTTTTTGGCCACTACCGCCAAGCGTGCTCCGGCTGGCATGGTGAGTTGCGCGCAGTCTTGCTGATAGCATTCAACCTATATGTGAAGGTTTGTTGCGTTCTTTACATACACAAGAAGAGGGAGGGCAAGTTGATTGCTATGGGATCCTTATTCAGTCGCCAGCCTGCACCTTTGCTGGGCATCGACATCAGTTCTTCGAGCGCCAAGCTCGTTGAGTTGTCTCGTGCCAAGTCGGGCGAACTGTTGCTGGAGCGCTGTGCCATCGAACCGCTGGAGCGGGGATGGATCACGGACGGCAACATCGAAAAGTTCGACGAAGTGGCAGAGGCTGTGCGGCGACTGGTCAAAAAAAGCGGCACGCGGACCAAGAACGTGGCCATGGCCTTGCCGGCCTCGGCCGTGATCACCAAGAAGATTTCGCTGCCGGACGGCATGAGCGAGCAGGAATTGGAGGTCCAGGTCGAATCCGAGGCCAATCAGTACATTCCTTTCTCGCTCGATGAAGTGAGTCTGGACTTCTGCGTCATAGGCCCGTCATCGAACTCACCCGGCGACGTGGACGTGCTCATTGCCGCCTCGCGCCGCGAGAAGGTCCAGGACCGCCAGGGCCTGGCCGAGGCGGCCGGCCTGAAGCCGACGGTCATCGACATCGAGCCTCATGCCTCCCGCATGGCGGCTGCACGGCTGATCGAGCGCCTGCCTAATCAGGGCAACAACGCCCTTGTCGCCTTGTTCGAGCTGGGCGCCATGACGACCAGCATGCAGATCCTGCGCGACGACGAGGTGCTGTATGACCGGGACCAGGCTTTTGGCGGCGCGCAGCTGACGCAACTGATCGCACGCCAATACGGTTTCTCGCTCGAAGAGGCCGAGTCCAAGAAGCGCAGTGGCGAACTTCCGGAAGACTACGCGTCCGCCGTGCTCAAGCCCTTTGTGCAAAGCATGACGCAGGAGGTGTCGCGCGCACTGCAGTTCTTTTTCACCAGCACGCCCCACAACCGCATAGACCACATCCTGCTGGCCGGTGGCTCGGCCCCGCTTTCCGGCCTGTCCGAGGCCATCACGCAGCAAACGGGTTTTGCCTGCAGCCTGGCCAATCCCTTTGATGGAATGGAGGTCGGCAGCGGCGTGCGCCTCAAGCGCATGTCGCGCGAAGCCCCCGCCTACCTGACCGCCTGCGGACTGGCCATGCGGAGGTTTGTCTCGTGATCCTGATCAATCTGCTTCCTCACAGAGAAGCAACACGAAAGCGCCGCAAGGAAGCATTCCAGGCCACCATGGTCCTGTCGGCCCTGGTGGGGCTTTTGATCATTGGCGTGGTGTACTGGTGGTACCAGATGATGATCGAGGCCCAGCAGGCGAAAAACACCATGCTGCGTGCCGAGATCACCGTTCTGGAGTCCCAGATCAAGGAAATCGCCGGGCTGGAAAACGAGATCACGGCCCTGCGTGCACGTCAGAAGGCCGTGGAGGATCTGCAATCCGACCGCAATCTTCCGGTGCACATGCTCAACGAGCTGGTGGCGCAGTTGCCCGATGGTGTCTACATCACCAGCATCAAGCAGGAGGGTCTGGCCGTGACCATGCTGGGCACGGCACAGTCCAATGAGCGGGTGTCTGAAATGCTGCGCAATCTCTCGGAGGGGACCCCCTGGATTTCCAAGCCTGAACTGGTGGAAATCGTGGCCAAGACGGTCAACGTCACGCCCAAGGACCAGCGTCGCGCCGCTGCGTTCAATCTGCGTTTTCAACTGACGCGTGCCAGCGTGGCGGAGAAGAGCCTTTCGACGGCGGCCAACCCAGGAAAGTCCCAGTGATGGCCAAGAAGAAAAAGAACGACATCGACTTCTCCGCATTGCAGGAGAACATCCAACGCCAGTTCCGTGGTCTGGATCCCAATGATCCTTCGCGGTGGCCTGTACTGCCGCGGACATTGTTGTGCGTGGCCATTGCGCTGGCCGTGGCTGCCGTGCTGTGGTATGTGCTGATCAAGGACTATGAAGACACCCTGGAGCAGGAGCGCAATACCGAGGTCACGCTGCGCCAGGACTTCAGCCAGAAGCTGTCCAAGGCCGTCAGCCTGGACGGCCTGAAGAAGCAACGGGAACAGGTCCAGCAGTATGTGACGCAGTTGGAAAAGCAGTTGCCCAGCAAGGCGGAAATGGCGGCCCTGCTCTCGGACATCAATCAGGCCGGCCTGGGCCGCAGCCTGCAGTTTGAAACCTTCCGACCTGGAGCGATGGTCGTCAAAGAGTACTACGCAGAGTTGCCCATTGCTGTGAAGGTCACAGGACGCTTTCATGACATCGGATCATTCGCTTCCGACGTGGCCTACCTGTCCCGCATCGTGACCTTGAACAATCTGTCGATCGTGCCTGTGGGCAAGGACGGAAGCGAGGTCCTGAGCATGGAGGCGACTGCACGGACCTTCCGCTACCTGGATGCGGACGAGGTGCAGGCGCAACGCGCAGCGGCAGGGAAGGGCAAGAAGTAATGAAACACATGCGTTTCAGCGGCTGGCTCATGTTGGCAGCCTGCTTGGCCGCTTCAGGCTGCTCTTCCTCTGATCAAGAAGAACTGCAGACCTGGATGGCGCAAGAGAAAGCCAATGCAAAGCCCCGTGTCAAGCCTTTGGAGGAGCCCAAAGCTTTTACGCCCCAAGCCTACCTGGGTGCTGATGGCATGGATCCTTTCAATCCTTTGAAGCTTATGCAGGTGCTGCGCAAGGAATCCGCACAGACCAATGCGAATACCACCCTGATCGCCTCCGAGCTCAATCGCCGCAAAGAACCGCTGGAGGCCGAGCCTCTGGATGCGATGACCATGGTGGGCAGCCTGGACAGGAAGGGTGTGCCCACGGCGCTGATCAAGGTAGGGAGCCTGTTGTACCAGGTTCGCTCAGGGAATTACCTGGGACAGAACTACGGAAAGATCACCCGGATCACGGAGACTTCCATCCAGTTGCGGGAAATCGTCCAGGATGGCAGCGGCGACTGGATAGAGAGAACTAGCACACTGGAGTTGCAGGAGGGAAGAAAATGATGGGCACACATCGAAGCATGTTGCACAAGGCTCGCTGGGGAATCGCCGTAGGCGGTTGGCTGCTGGGCTCCTTGGCATGGGCGCAGTCCGCGATAGAGTCGGTCTCTGGCTCGATTCAAGGGGGCACCGAGGTGGTGCGCATCGAGCTTTCCGAAGCGCTGGCAGCTGACCCGACCGGATTTGCAATCCAGTCGCCGGCGCGCATCGCTCTGGACTTTCCTGGCGCCACCAATGGCACGGGCAAATCGGTGGTCGAGCTCAATCAGGGCAACCTGCGCTCCATCAATATCGTCGAGGCTTCAGGCCGCGCCCGCCTTGTGTTGAACCTGAAGATGGCGACCTCCTACCGTACTGAACGCCAAGGCAAGGCGTTGCTGATCCTGCTGGATCCGGTGGCGGCCGCATCTGCAAGCGCAAAGCCTTCCGCACAGCAAGGCGTGTTTGAGAACAAGGCAGCTACCAATAGCGATAGCCAGCCGATACGCAATGTCGACTTTCGCCGCGGCAGCGATGGCTCGGGTCGTATCGTCGTGGGCTTGAGCAATAGCCAGGTCGGCGTGGATCTGCGCCGCGAAGGCAAGGAACTGGTGGTAGATTTCCTGCGCTCCTCCTTGCCTGAAGGGCTGCGGCGCAAGCTGGATGTTGCTGATTTCGGTACGCCGGTGCAGACAATCTCTTCGATGCAGCAGGGTGAGTCAGTCCGCATGCGCATTGCTCCCACAGGTGATTGGGAGCACAGCGCCTATCAAAGCGACAGCCAGTTTGTGATTGAAGTTCGCCAGAAAAAGGTGGACGTGAGCAAACTGACCCAAGGCCCTGGCTACAGCGGTGAGAAGCTCTCCCTGAACTTCCAGAATATCGAAGTGCGATCGCTGCTTCAGGTGATTGCCGATTTCACGAACTTCAATATCGTGACTTCGGACACGGTTTCCGGGGCGCTGACCCTGCGCCTCAAGGATGTTCCCTGGGATCAGGCGCTGCAAATCATTATGGATGCCAAGGGCCTTGGCATGCGCAAATCCGGCTCTGTGCTCTGGATTGCGCCCAGGGATGAAATCGATGCGCGTACCAAGCGGGACTATGAGGCCGCAATGGAGATTCAGAAACTGGAGCCTCTGAGAACTCAGGGTTTCCAGCTGAATTATGCGAAGGCGGCCGATATTCTTCAACAGATCAGTGCTAGCTCAGGCGGCGGTGGCTCGGGTGGAGCTTCCACCAGGTTCCTGTCGGAGCGTGGATCTGCGATTTCGGAGCCTCGCACCAATCAATTGTTCGTGACCGATACATCCACGAAACTGGAAGAGATGAAGGCGCTGCTGGCGACGCTGGATGTACCTGTTCGCCAGGTGCTGATTGAAGCCCGCATTGTGGAAGCCCGCGACACATTTGGCCGGGCCTTGGGTGTGCGTCTCGGCGGTGGGGATCTACGTGCTCAGCGCGGTGGAGATGGGGGATACAGCATCGGTGGGGACAACCGTGTGGCCATAGGAACGGGATTTGACAATGCCAATGCTTCCGCAGGAGCGAGCGGGCAGGCAGTGAATACCTCTGGGAGTTTTGTCAATCTGCCTGGAAAACTGTCGAATGTCGCAAACTCCGGCACGTTTGCCATGTCGATCTTCAATGCTGCTGCGAACCGATTCCTGACCCTTGAACTTTCTGCGATGGAATCCGACGGTCAGGGCAAGATTATTTCCAGCCCAAGGTTGGTGACGGCCGATCAGACCAAAGCATTGATTGAGCAAGGTACTGAATATCCGTATTCTGTGACGGCACCTAATGGTGCGACGACCATTGCCTTCAAAAAGGCCGTTTTGAAGCTGGAGGTTACGCCTCAGATCACTCCTGAAGGCGATATCATCCTGGACCTGGATGTCAACAAGGATTCGCGTGGCGAGAGCACATTGCAAGGCGTTGCTATCGATACCAAGCATGTGCGTACCCAGGTTCTTGTTCAGAATGGCGGAACTGTTGTGATTGGCGGCATCTTCGAGATGGAGGAGACCAACACGGAAAACAAGATTCCCTTGTTGGGTGATGTTCCTGTGCTGGGGCATCTCTTCAAGAGTCGCGTGAGAGAGTCCCAGAAACGGGAGATGCTGGTATTTATTACACCGAAGATGTTGGCTGACATCCGAAGTGCTCGTTGAATGTAGTAGGAGATTGATAATCATGCAAAAAATCATGTTCGGTGCCATGCTGGCACTCGGTCTGGCCGGGTGTGGCGGTGGTGGAGGGAGTGCTGGTGAGACAAGTCAGCCGTATACCATTTCGCTGCGCGCGGACAAAACACAGCTTCCTGTGAATCTGGGTAATGCAGGCCCAGGTATTGGTGCGAATGCGGCATATACAACGACAATGTATGTCGAGGCGCGTCAAGGGAATATGCCTATTCCTGGTGGAGATGGTATTTTTCAATGTGCCGTGACTGCAGGCCTTGATTCGGCAGTGCTGTATTATCTGGACGGAACAGATAAGAAAGACGATAAAGGGAATATATCGGCCAGCCGTTCCATTGTTTTGGGCTCCAATTCAGGCAGTGCCACTTTCCATTTGCACGCAATCGACAAGGCTGGTGTGGCGAGCGTGACCTGCACGGTCACAGATCCTCGCGATAAGCGTCAGGTGAGCGCTGTTGCCAGTGTCAATATCGGCGGTGCAGCGCAGGGAATTCCCGCCAGCACGCTGGCCGTCACCCAGACGCCTGGCTATCTGGGCTCCCGAGACAATCTCTCCAATCTGCGCAACAACGTCGCACTGGAAGTGAAGGTGGTTGACGACCGCAATCAGCCGGTCACTGGCACCAGTCCCAATGTGCAGGTTCGGATTTTGCCCAGTTCGGCTTATGAAGGTGCGCGCCTGATCTCTGGATCCAAGGCTGGCTCTTCGTTGCAAGTCAATTCGCTCAACGGCATTGCACAGTTGTCGCTTTCCAGTGGCCCTGATAGCGGCGCCATCGTGCTGGAAACGACCGTGGACCGACGGGACAATGATGTCAGCAATGGCATTCAGGATCCCATCAGGGCCTATACCGTTGTGGGTGTCTACCATGAGATCGCCAAGACGCCTCTGGCCCTGCCTGATGGCTTGAGCATCACGGGTGTCAAGGACCAGGCTCTGGTGTACGGCTTTGCAGCAACGGGCGGTATTCCTCCTTATCGCTGGTCGACCCTGGGTGGTGTTCCAGATGGTATGCGCCTGAGCAGCGACGGCGTGCTTTCCGGTACGCCGACGGTGGTTGGAACCTTCAACATGCTGGTGCGTGTGCAGGACGCACAGGGCGCCGTGGTCGACAAGACCGTGACCGTGACCATTGCGGCCAAGGCCCCTCTGGCCTTCGCTGCACCGACCATCTCTGGCGTCCGTGGCGTGGCCCTGGCGTACGCACTGTCGGCAACCGGCGGCACGGCTCCCTACACGTGGGTGGGTCTGGGTGGCACACCCGAAGGGCTGGCGCTGTCCAGCGACGGCATCTTGTCGGGCACTCCGACGTCGGATGGCACCTTCAACATGATCGTGCGTGTCACGGATGCCGACAACACCGTGATCACGAGGAATGTGACCATCACGGTGGCTAAGCCGGCAACCACGACGCCGTAAAGGCGATGCCGCTCGCGGCCATGGGAGATAATTTTGGTTTTCCATGGCCCGTGCGGTAACAGCAGATGGATGTTTCAGGCTTGGTAACCCGGGTGGCCCTGATCGGCCTGCCCGGCTCCGGCAAATCGACCATAGGTCGCCAGTTGGCGCGCCTGTGGTCGATGCGTTTTGTGGATGCGGATCATGTGGTCGAGCAGCGCCTTGGCTGCAGCATCCGGGAGTTTTTCGAGCGCGAGGGAGAGCAGGCTTTTCGAGATATGGAGTCGCAGGTCATTGATGAGCTGTCGGCCTCCACATCCAGCCTGCTGCTGTCCACGGGCGGTGGCGTGGTGCTGCGCGAGCAAAACCGCCGCCATCTGCATGAGCGCACCCAGGTCTTCTATCTGGATTGCACGCCAGAGGACATCGCCGCACGGCTGCGCAACGATGTGACGCGGCCCTTGCTGCAGGTGGAAGACCCGGCGCTGCGCCTGCGGGAGCTGCTGCTGCAACGCGAGCCGCTTTATCTGGAGACGGCTCACTTCGTGATCCAGACATCGGGTCTGTCTGTGGCGCAGGCCGCCCAGCGCATACGCATGCAGGCGGAACTGGCCTGAGCACAGTCAGGTGGAGCACCAAAGGCCTCGGCACTTGCCGGGGCCTTTTTCTTTAAGATCGGCGGTTGCCGGGCGCGCTGCCGTGTCGCGCAATTCCTTTTACTCTTTCTGCCTTGGAGCGACACTATCTTGCCCACCGCTTCTTCCTTGCCTGCCGCCCAGGTCGTGACCATTGACCTGGGGGATCGTTCCTATCCGATCAGCATCGGCACCGGCCTGCTGGACCAAGCCGCGACCTACGCCGCCCTGCCTTCTGCGGCCCAGGCCGTGATCGTCAGCAATGATGTGGTCGCACCGCTCTATGAGCCCGCGCTGCGCCACGTGCTGGAACAACGCTACCGCAGCGTGCGCACCGTGGTGCTGCCCGATGGCGAGGCCCACAAGGACTGGCAGACGCTGAACCTGATCTTTGACGACCTGCTGTCCGGCGGCTGCGACCGCAAGACCGTGCTGTTCGCGCTGGGTGGCGGCGTCATCGGCGACATGACCGGCTTTGCCGCCGCCAGCTACATGCGTGGCGTGCCGTTCGTGCAGCTGCCCACCACGCTGCTGTCGCAGGTGGATTCGTCGGTGGGCGGCAAGACAGCCATCAACCATCCGCTGGGCAAGAACATGATCGGCGCCTTCTACCAGCCGCAGCTGGTGGTTTGCGACCTGGCCTCGCTGGACACGCTGCCCGTGCGCGAGCTGAGCGCCGGCCTGGCCGAGGTCATCAAGTACGGGCCGATCGCCGACATGGACTTCCTGGCCTGGCTGGAAGAGAACATGGATGCCTTGCTTGCCCGCGACCGCACGGCGCTGGCGCACGCGATCAAGCGCAGCGTGGAGATCAAGGCCTGGGTCGTGGGGCAGGACGAGAAGGAGGCCGGCTTGCGCGCCATTCTCAATTTTGGCCACACCTTTGGTCATGCCATCGAGGCCGGCATGGGCTACGGCAACTGGCTGCACGGCGAGGGCGTGGGCGCCGGCATGGTCATGGCGGCCGAGCTGTCGCAGCGCCTTGGACTGGTGGATGCTGCCTTCGTGCAGAGGTTGCGTGGGCTGATCGCGCGTGCAGGCCTGCCGGTGCGTGGCGCCATCCTGGACGAAACCGACAATGCCGGGCGCTATCTGGAGCTGATGCGCGTGGACAAGAAGTCGGAGGCGGGCGAAATCCGCTTCGTGCTCATCGACGGTCCCGGCAAGGCGATCATGCGTTCGGCTCCCGACGCGCTGGTGCGCGAGGTCATCGACGCCTGCTGCGCCTGATCCGCAGCGCAGGGGGCACGCAGGAACTGCTAGAGTGGCCTCGTCAGCATGATGAGGCGATCGAATGCAGAAACAGGCCTTGGCCCCCTATGCCTGCAACCCGGCGTTCAGCCGGGGACGGCGTTTTGCGGAGGCACCCGCGCCCACGCGCAGCGACTTCCAGCGCGACCGGGACCGCATCGTGCATTCCTCGGCCTTCCGGCGCCTGGTCTACAAGACCCAGGTCTTCGTCAACCATGAAGGCGACCTGTTCCGCACGCGGCTGACGCACTCGCTGGAGGTGGCACAACTGGGCCGCTCTGTCGCCCGGTCCCTGCAGCTCGACGAGGACCTGGTCGAGGCCATCTGCCTGGCGCACGACCTGGGCCACACCCCCTTCGGCCATGCGGGCCAGGATGCGCTCAATGCCTGCATGCAGCCGCATGGCGGCTTCGAACACAACCTGCAAAGCCTGCGCGTGGTGGACCAGCTGGAGGAGCGCTATCCGGCCTTTGACGGGCTCAACCTGAGCTTCGAGACGCGCGAAGGCATTCTCAAGCACTGCTCGCGCACCAACGCCGAGCATCTGGAGGCGCGGGAACCGGGTGGCGTGGCCCAGCGCTTTTTGCTGGGCCGGCAGCCTTCGCTGGAGGCCCAGCTGTGCAATCTGGCCGATGCCATTGCCTACAACGCCCATGACGTGGACGATGGCGTGCGCTCCGGCCTGATCACCATGGCCCAGCTGTGCGAGGCCGTTCCTTTGTTCGCGCGCTATCACGATGCGACGCTGGCCGAGCATCCCCAACTGGGCATGCCCTTGGCCGAGCGCCGGCTGCTGTACGAAAGCATCCGCCGCATGCTCAGCGACCAGGTCTATGACGTGATCGCCGCCACGCAGCAACGCATTGCACAGGCACGGCCCTGTTCGGTCGATGAGGTGCGCGCACAGGCTGGCCCCCTGGTGGGCTTCAGCGATACCATGAGGCAGCAGTCGCTGCAACTCAAGCAGTTCCTGTTCCGCAATCTCTATCGCCATGAACAGGTGATGAAGACCATGGACGGCGCGCAGCAGGTGGTGGCCGAGCTGTTTGCGGCCTACATGGTGGAGCCTGATCGCATGAAGCCGCGCTTCGTGCAGCGGGCCATGCTGGCCGAGGACGTATCGGCGCGTGCGCGGGTGGTGTCCGACTTCATCGCCGGGATGACGGACCGCTACGCGGCCCGGGAGCATGAACTGCTGACAGGTCTGCGCCTGCTGGGCTGAGAAACCGGGCACCGGCATCGCCCGGGCGGCGCGGCTAGAATGCGGACCCTGCGTGACAGGGCAGGGAAGGGTTCCTGGACGGTTTCGCAATGTCTGGGGGCGCAGTGCCCCCGTTCGCATTTTTGAAGGGCACAGCCATGACCGATACCAACCACGAGATTCGCGCGGCCGAGTTTCCGCCTGTCACCGTGATCGAGGATACGGTGCACTGGCTCGAAAAGGCCGTGATCGGCCTGAACCTGTGTCCCTTCGCCAAGGGCGTGCACATCAAGGGCCAGATCCACTACGCGGTCAGCCAGGCCACCGATGCCGAAGGCGTGGCGGCGGACCTGCACCGCGAGCTGGAAGCGCTGGCCGAGGCATCGCCCGAAAAGCGCGACACCACGCTGTTGATCCTGCCCCACGCGCTGCAGGAATTCCTGGACTTCAACGACTTCCTCGAAGTGGCCGACGCCATGGTCGAGGAACTGGACCTGGGAGGCATCCTGCAGGTGGCCTCGTTCCATCCGCAGTTCCAGTTCGAGGGCACCGAAGCCGACGACGTCACCAACTGCACCAACCGCTCGCCCTATCCCACGCTGCACCTGCTGCGCGAGGACAGCATAGACAAGGCGGTCGAAGCATTCCCCGAAGCGGAGTCCATCTACGAGCGCAACATGGAGACGCTGGAGAAAATCGGCATCGAAGGCTGGCTGGACATGGGCGTGGGCGCGCGCTGCCCCGTGGCGCATGCGGTCCCTGCAGCCCTTGCGTCCAAGCCGGGCACAGCCGAATGAAGGCGCGCCAAGGCAAGCCTGCCGCGAAGCCCGCGCAGGATGTGACCGAGCAGCTGGGCCTCAAGCCCGGCCAGTCCATCGAACTGCTCAAGGCGCTGCACATCCTCACCCGCGAAGGCAAGATCAACCAGGACTCGCGGCGCAAGCTCAAGCAGGTCTACCACCTGTACCAGTTCATCGCCCCCATCCTCGAGGAACTGTCGTCGGGCGACCATGCGGTCACCCTGGCCGACCATGGCGCCGGCAAGTCCTACCTGGGCTTCATCCTCTACGACCTGTATTTCAAGCCGCTGGGACGCGGCCACATCTACGGCATAGAGACGCGCGCGCCGCTGGTGGAGGCATCGCAGAAGCTGGCCGCTGAGCTGGGCTTCGACCGCATGGGCTTCCTCAACATGTCGGTGGCCGAATCCACGCATGCCGACTTCATGCCTGCGCAATTCGACGTGGTCACGGCCCTGCACGCCTGCGACACCGCCACCGACGACGCCATCGCCTTCGGCCTGGAGAAAAAGTCCAGGGCCATGGTGCTGGTGCCCTGCTGTCAGGCCGAGGTCGCTGCCTGCCTGCGCCAGACCAAGGCGTTGAGCCTGACGCGCACGCCCCTGGCCGAACTGTGGCGCCATCCCATACACACGCGTGAGATGGGCAGCCAGCTCACCAACGTGCTGCGCTGCCTGTACCTGGAAGCCTGCGGCTACCAGGTCACCGTGACCGAGCTGGTCGGCTGGGAGCACAGCATGAAGAACGAGCTGATCATTGCGCGCTACACCGGCCAGAAGAAGCGCAGCTCGGCCGAGCGGCTGCATGCCCTGCTGGCGCAGTTCGGCCTGGAGCAGACGCTGGCGCACCGCTATCCTCATCTGCCAGCCCCCGCACAGGTCGTGCCCGCCTGATCGGCTCCTAGCCGATGGCTGCGGCACCGGGAATCGCCCGGTACCAGGCAATCCCCTCCCCGTCGATGCTGCGTTCCACCAGCCCCGCATGCATCAGGTGGTTGAGGCAGGCCAGGCTCTCGCCCGTGGCCATGCCCAGCAGGGCGGGGCTGGATTCGCTGATGGGGCGTGAGAACAGGGCGCCGAAGACATCGACGGCGCGGCGGGGCTCGGCCAATGCGGCCAGCAGCCGGTCGTTGGCGCGCTCCTGGCCTGCCACCAGCGAATCGATGCGCGCATGCAGGCCTCGGAAGCAATCGCCATGCGCGGGCAGGACGAGCACATCGTCGGGCACTTCGCGCCTGACCTTTTCCAGAGAATCCATCCAGTCGGCCATGGGATTGGCTTCGGGTTCCATGGCATGGACCGAAACGTTGGAGGAGATGCGCGGCAGCACCTGGTCGCCCGAGATCAACAGCTTGAGATCGGGGCAGTAGAGGCTGGCGTGCTCGGGCGAGTGGCCGCTGCCGACCACCACGCGCCACAGGTGCTTTCCTATGCGCAGCTCCTCGCCGTCGTGCAGGCGGCGGTAGCTGTCGGGCAGGGTATGGATGTGCTTGCCGAAGTTGCCGAAGCGTGCGCGGTAGGACTCCAGTGCGCCCTCGCTCCAGCCGGCGCGGCGGTAGAAGGCGATGGCGTCGGGCGGCGCCTCGCGGCTGCAGTCCGAGACCACGACGCGGCAGTTGAAGTACTCCAGGCGCGTCATGTACAGCGGCACATGGAACTTGCGCGTCAGCCAGCCGGCCAAGCCCACATGGTCGGGGTGCATGTGGGTGACCAGCACGCGCGTCAGCGAGCGGCCATCGGTGGATTGGGAGAACAGTTCGCGCCAGGTGGCTACGCCCTCGTCGGTGCGTGCGCCGGTATCGACGATGGCCCAGCCCTCGCCGTCATCGATGGCCCAGAGATTGATGTGGTCCAGCGCATAGGGCAGGGGCATGCGTATCCAGAGCACACCGGGAGCGACTTCCAGCGTCTGCCCGCGCTGCGGCGGGGCCTCGAACGGGTAGTCGAGCACCGGCCTGGGCGGTGCGTCCGGGGCTGGAGAGTCATGAGGGGCTTGGGCTTTCTGGTCCATGGGAATCCTTGTTCTGTCGCTGCGCAGGGCCATTGTGCGTTCGGCCGACCATCGCATTCCTGCAACGATACGCCTGCCGCTCCTGCCCTGCTGTCACGGGCTCGTCACAGGCCGCTCCTACAGTGCACGGGTCAATCAACAGGGGGAGGGCGCGGCTGTGCTGCGGGGTCCCCTGCCTACAGAGGGTTATCCGCATGAAACTGAAGATGTTGTGCAGCGCGCTGGCTGGTGCCTCGCTGCTGTTGAGCGCCTGTGGCGGCAGCGACGGCTCGTCCGCAGCCACCCCGACCAAGAACGTGCTGTTCTTCCTGGGCGACGGCATGGGCATCACCACCATGACGGCCGCACGCATCTACAGCGTGGGCGAAGACGGTGAGCTGACCATGGACAAGCTGCCCGAGACGGCCTTCGTCCACACCTTCTCGAACGACGCCCAGGTGACGGACAGCGCGCCCTCGATGGCTGCCTACATGACCGGCGTGAAGATGAACAACGAAGTCATCTCCATGACGCCCGACACCAAGGCCACGGACGCTGCGGGCAAGGCCTATCACACCAACTACGACAGCACCTGCCCCAGCGGCAACGGCCAGGCCGTTCCCACGCTGCTCGAGCAGATGAAGTCCGCCGGCTACGGCACGGGCGTGGTCTCCACCGCGCGCATCACGCATGCCACGCCGGCAACCACCTACTCGCACGTCTGCCACCGCGATGCGGAGAACACCATTGCCGCGGCCCTGGTGCCCGGCGGCTCCGGCTACAACAGCAAGCTCGGTGATGGCGTGGACGTGATCCTGGGCGGCGGCTCCTACTACTTCACGCCCAAGGCCGACGGCGGCCGCCGCAACGACAGCCGCAACCTGATCGCCGAGTTCAAGACGCAAAAATACAGCTACGCCGCCAATAAGAGCGAGTTCGACAAGCTGCCCGTGGACGGCAGCAAGATCGCCGGCCTGTTCACCAAGGACCACATGGCCTATGACCTGGACCGCGATGCGACCAAGGAGCCGAGCCTGGCCGAGATGACGGGCAAGGCCATCGACGCGCTGTCGGCCAAGAAGAAGGGCTTCTTCCTGATGGTGGAGGGAGGCCGCATCGACCATGCGCTGCACGCCACCAACGCGCGCCGCGCGCTGCAGGACACCGTGGCCTTCGACAACGCCATCCAGACCGCGCTGGACAAGATGGCCAAGCTCGATCCGGGCCTGAAGAACACGCTGATCGTCGTCACGGCCGACCATGACCATACGCTGCACCTGAACGGCTACGCCGCGCGCACCGGCAAGACCGAGGCAGGCAAGCCCGGCGTGCTGGGCCTGGTCAAGAACTACGTGGACGGCAAGGCCTCCACCGACGTGGACGGCAATCCCTACACCATCATGGGCTTCGGCAATGGTCCCAAGCGCCTGGCCACGCGCGGTCCCATCGACGCGGCCTCGCTGGAAAGCCCCGATTACCTGCAGGAGGCCGTGGTGCCCCTGGCCTCCGAAACCCATGGTGGCGCCGACGTGTTCCTGGGTGCGCAAGGCATGGGTGCCGACACGTTCTCCGGCGTGATCGACAACACGGCCGTATTCAACCTGATCAAGAAGAGCATCGGCTTGTGATGCCGCACGCTGCATTCAAGGCACTCAAGGAATTCCACATGCATCCGATCCTCCAAAAGACCTCCCTCGCCCTGGCGGCGGCCGGCGCGCTGGCGCTGCTGGCGCCCGCAGCCCACGCGGCCGGCGAGGCCAAGAACGTCATCTTCTTCCTCGGCGACGGCATGGGCCCGGTCACCGTGACCGCCGCGCGCATCTACAAGGGTGAGAAGCAGCTGGCTGCCAATCCCACGTCGCTGGCCAGCAGCGAGCGCGCCACGCTGACCATGCAGTCCCTGCCTTACGCCAGCCGCATCAAGACCTTCTCGCGCGATGGCCAGACCACGGACAGCGCGCCCTCGATGGCGGCCTACATGACCGGCGTGAAGATGAACAACGAAGTCATCTCCATGTCGGCCGAGACCATGGCCTACGCGGCCAACGGCCAGCAGTACATCAACGGCGAAGACACCACCTGCCCGGCCGGCAACGGCCAGCCCGCGCAGACCCTGCTGGAACTGTCCAAGGCCAAGGGCCGCGCCGTGGGAGCCATCTCCACCACGCGCGTGGGCCATGCGACACCTGCGGCCACCTACGCCCATATCTGCAACCGCAATGGCTACAACAGCATTGCCGAGCAGTCCGTGCCCGGCCATGCCAACTACAACACCAAGCTGGGCGACGGCATCGACGTGCTCATGGGTGGCGGCCAGCGCAACTATCTGCCCAAGTCGGTCAACCCCAGCAGCAAGCGCACGGACACGGCCAACCTCGTGGACATGATGAAGGCCAAGGGTTACGCCTATGTCGCCAAGGGCAGCGAGCTGTCGGCCCTGGACGCGACCAAGGCCCCCAAGCTGCTGGGCCTGTTCACGCAAAGCGAAATGGCCTACGAACTGGACCGCGTCAAGCAAAAGCTGGACGAACCCAGCCTGGCCGACATGACCGGTAAGGCGCTCGACGTGCTCAGCCGCAATGACAAGGGCTTCTTCCTGATGGTGGAAGGCGGCCGCATCGACCATGCACTGCACGGCACCAATGCCAAGCGCGCGCTGGAAGACACGCTGGCCTTCGACCGCGCCATCGAAACCGCCATGGCCTACATGGAAAAGAAGGACCCGGGCCTGAAGAACACGCTGATCGTGGTCACCGCCGATCACGACCACAACATGGTGTTCAACGGCTACTCCAAGATCGGCAACCCCATCCTGGGCAAGGTGCAGGACTACCAGACCGGCCAGATGGCCAAGGCCCAGGACGGCAAGCCCTACACCACGCTGGCCTTCGGCAACGGCGGACGTCCCAACGCCACCGCCTCCAGCCAGGTCAATGCCGAAGATGGCAACAAGCCCTGGATCGCACCGGCACGCGGCGCATCGCGCGATGACGTGACGGCCGTGGACACCACGGACGACAACTACCTGCAGGAAGTGGGCGTGAACCTGGGCACACCGGGCTCCGAAACCCATGGCGGCGGCGATGTGATGCTGTTCGCCGGCGGCGCGGGCGCCAAGATCTTCAAGGGCACCATGGACAACACCAAGGTGTTCTCCAAGGTCCGCGAAGCCGCAGGCCTGTAATCGATTCCTCCTTCGTTGGCTCTTTGCCAACCCCTGGCCGGAGCCGTGGCGCATGCATGCGCCCGGCCCCGGTTTTTTCGCATCTGCTGGATTCCATGACGCATTCCATCCCGGCGCCGCGTGCGGCGCGCCAGATCCTCGCAGCCGCCTTGCTGGCCTGCTCCGTCACCGCAGCGTGGGCGCACGAGCCCGCCAGGGCCGCGGCCGCTCCGGCGGCTGCCGCCACGGCACCGGACGCCGTGGCTCGCACCACGGCCGCCGTGCAGGCCACGCCCGAAGTCGATCTGCGCATCACCTATGAGGCCATGAGCATAGGCAGCGACGGCGTGCAGCGCAGCAGCATCTACACCAACCGTGTCTATCGCCGCAAAGGCCAGCTGTGGATAGAGCGCGAAATGCCCGCCGCGCTGCGCCAGAGCCAGGACCACGGCCACGAGCATGCCCACGGCCCGCACGCCGGCCATGCCCACGACGAGGCACGCGGCGCGCCGCTGTCCATCCGCCGGGCCGATGACGGCAAGGTGGGCGTGGAAGTCATCCTGGCCAAGCTGCGCCGGGTCATCAGCGTGGACCTGGCCCACCATGGCAACGTCGGCTACGGCGGCTCCTTCGAGAACGTGTACTGGATCGTCCCGCCCACCGCACTGCAGGGCATGGAGCGCGTGGGCAAGCCGCAGAACGGCGTGCAGCGCTACCGCGGCACGGCCAACGAGCAGACCACCGTCATCGACTGGGACGTGGCCAACCAGTTCGCCCGCCGCGTGGAACGCAGCGACGCCCACGGCACCGAGCGCATCGTCGTCACCGCCACCAAGCTGCCCGCCCCGCTGGCCCAGCCCTGGAAGACCATCGAAGGCTACGACAAGGGCGACTATTCAGATCTGCTGGATTGAGCACCTGACACCCCAATGCAAAGAGCTGCCCAGAGGCAGTTCTTTTTCGTTTCACAAGCCCGAACCCAGGCTCAGCAGCACAGCGCCCGAAACTGGCACGTCCCGAAAAGCGGGACACCGAGCAAGGGCCGCCCCGCCGCGAGGGTGTCGTCCCCCTCCCTTGCGAAAGCAAGTAGAGAGGGGGAAGCGGCGCCAGCCGCTCAGGGGGTGCTTTACACCTGTGCCCCGGAGTCTTTCACGACCTTGCTCCACTTGGCCGATTCGGACTTGATGTAGGCGAGGAATTCGGCCGGCGTGTCGATCACGACGTCGCCACCCTGGTCGTTGATCTTCTTGACCACGGCCGGGTCCTTGAGCACCTTGGCGATGGCCGTGTACAGGCGCTGCTGCACGGCGGCGGGCGTCTTGGCCTGGGTCCACAGGCCGAACCACGAGGTGGCCTCGTAGCCGGGCACGCCGGATTCGGCCACGGTGGGCACATCGGGCAGTTCGGGCGAGCGCTTGGCCGTGGTCACGGCGATGGGGCGCAGCTTGCCCGAGCGCACATGCTGGATGGCCGAGGGCATGTTGTCGAACATGATGGCGATCTGGTTGCCCAGCAGGTCGGTGATGGCCGGGGCGCTGCCCTTGTAGGGCACGTGCACCATGTCCAGGCCCGTCATGGAGCGGAACAGCTCGCCCGAAAGGTGGATGGAGCTGCCGCTGCCCGAGGAGCCGTAGTTCAGCTTGCCAGGATTGGCGCGCGCGTAGGCGATCATTTCCTTGACGGTCTTGAACGGCTGGCTGGGGTGTGCCACCAGCAGGTTGGGCACGTTGGCCACGCGCGTCAGGGGCGAGAAGTCCTTGATGGGGTCGAAGCCGGGCTTGGCGTAGAGCGCGGCATTGATGGCATGCGTGCCCACGGTGCCCATGAACAGCGTGTAGCCGTCGGCCGGTGCACGTGCGGCGGCCACGGCGCCGATGTTGCCGCCAGCGCCGGGCTTGTTGTCCACGATCACGGTCTGGCCCAGTTCCTGCTGCAGCGCCTGGGCGACGATGCGCGCCAGGATGTCGGTGGTGCCGCCGGCGGCAAAGGGCACGAGGATGGTGATGGGCTTGCTGGGGAAGGTGTCCTGTGCCAGGGCGGCGGTGCCGGACAGGGCGCCGAGCGCGGTCAGGGATGCGGCGGCCAGCGCCTGCAGGCCACGGCGGCGGGTGAAGTGGGTGGTTTGATCGGACATCGAGAGGTCTCCTGATTCGGCAATAAGGTGGTTGGCCGGGCCCGGCAAGGTCGGGCTGGGCCAGGGCAATGCCCTGTGTGGCGCCCGCCTGTGCAGGCGGGCGCTTCCAGTGGTTCTTCTTGAAGGGTGTTGTGCCTGGGAAGGCAAGTTGGTCAGGCGGTCGGTCAGACGGGTGCCACGCCCAGCGTGGTGCCTCCGCAGATGTAGAGCACCTGGCCGGTGACGAAGCCGTTGTCGGGCGACAGGAAGAACAGCGCGGCTCGAGCCACGTCCTCCGGTGTGCCCATGCGGCCCACGGCAATGCTGTTGAGGATGCGCTGGGTCTGCGGCGCGCCTTCGGGGTTGCTCTTGGTGAACAGCTCGGTGGCGATGGGGCCGGGGCCCAGGGCGTTGACCGTGATGCGGTCGCGGCCCAGTTCCATGGCCAGGGTGCGCGTCAGGCCGATCAGGCCCGCCTTGGTCGCCGAGTAGACGATGCGGTCGGGCTTGCCCAGCGCGGCGCGCGAGGACATGTTCACGATGCGCCCCTCGCCGCAGGCGCGCAGCGTGGGCAGGAAGGCCTGCACCAGCAGCATGGGCGCGCGCAGGTGCAGTCCCACCACGTCGTCGAGATGCTGTGTACTGGCGTTGTCGATGGTGCCCGGGCGCGTGGCGCCCGCGTTGTTGACCAGGGCCACCACGTTGTGCGCGGCGGCAATGCGGGCCGCCGCCTCGGCGGTGGCCTGCTCGCTGGTCAGGTCGCCCTGGTAGCTCACCAGCAGCGGATGGCTCCAGTCGGGCAGCACGTAGTCGAGGTTGACCACGGCGCGGCCCTGGGCCAGCAGGGCTTCGGCGATGGCGCGGCCAATGCCGTTGCTGGCGCCGCTGACCACGGTGACGGGTGTCTTGTTATCCACGGTGCTCATCGCTGTCTCAGACTTTTTCCAGGATCACGGCAATGCCCTGGCCCACGCCGATGCACATGGTGCACAACGCATAGCGGCCGCCCAGCGTGTGCAGCTGGTTCACGGCCGTGGTGGCCAGGCGGGCGCCGGAGGCGCCCAGCGGATGGCCCAGCGCAATGGCGCCGCCCCATTGGTTGACGCGGCGATCATCGTCGGCAATGCCCAGGTCGCGCAGCACGGCCAGGCCCTGTGCGGCGAAGGCTTCATTCAGTTCGATCACGTCCATTTGGTCCAGCGTCAGGCCGGTCAGGGCCAGCACCTTGCGCACGGCGGGTGCGGGGCCGAAGCCCATGATGCGCGGGGCCACGCCGGCCACGGCCATGCCGACCACGCGGGCGCGCGGCACCAGGTTGTATTGCCTGGCGGCTTCCTCATTGGCCAGCAGCAGGGCGCAGGCGCCGTCGTTCACGCCGCTGGCATTGCCGGCCGTCACCGTGCCGTCAGGGCGCACCACGCCCTTGAGCTTGGCCAGCGCCTCGATGGTGGTGGCGCGCGGATGCTCGTCCTGGCTCACGACAACAGGGTCGCCCTTCTTCTGGGCAATGGACACCGCCACGATTTCCTTGGCCAGGTAGCCGGCTGCAATGGCGGCGGCCGCCTTTTGCTGGCTGGCCAGGGCCATGCGGTCCTGGGCTTCGCGCTCGATCCTGAAGTCGTCGGCCACGTTCTCGGCCGTCTCGGGCATGGAGTCCACGCCGTACTGCTGCTTCATCAGCTTGTTGACGAAGCGCCAGCCGATGGTGGTGTCATAGACGGCGTTGCTGCGGCTGAAGGCGCTTTCGGCCTTGGGCATGACGAAGGGCGCACGGCTCATGCTCTCCACGCCGCCCGCGATCATCAGGCGGGCCTCGCCCGCCTTGATGGCGCGCGCGGCCGTGCCCACGGCGTCCAGGCCCGAACCGCACAGGCGGTTGATGGTGGCGCCCGGCACATCGATGGGCAGGCCGGCCAGCAGGGCGGACATGCGTGCCACGTTGCGGTTGTCTTCGCCGGCCTGGTTGGCGCAGCCGTAGAGCACGTCGGCCACGGCCGTCCAGTCCACGCCGGGGTTGCGCTCCATCAGCGCCTTGATCGGCACGGCGCCGAGGTCATCGGCACGCACCGGGGACAGCGCGCCGCCGTAGCGGCCGAAGGGGGTGCGGATGGCGTCGCAGATGAAGGCCTGGTTGGACTGGCTCATGGTGTCTCCTGAGGGAAAAGAATGAAGGTGTGCAAAGGCGCGCCGCAATGGGGATGCAGCGCGCCGGGGGGCAGGGTCTGGAAGGCCGCTCAGGCCGCCGTGGCGTCCGCTGCGTCGGTGATCGGCAGGCCCACGATGGACTGCAGCTCGGCGTGCGAGAGGCCGGGCACGGTATCGATCAGGCGCAGGCCCTGGGGCGTGCATTCCAGCGTGCACAGGTCGGTGTAGATGCGCTTGACGCAGGACAGGCCCGTGAGCGGATAGCTGCAGGCCTCGACGACCTTGCATTCGCCGGTCTTGGTCAGCAGGTCCATCATCACCCAGGTCTGGCGTGCACCCACGGCCAGGTCCATGGCGCCGCCCACGGCGGGAATGGCACCGGCCTCGCCCGTGCTCCAGTTGGCCAGGTCGCCCGTGGCCGAGACCTGGAAGGCGCCCAGCACGCAGATGTCCAGGTGGCCGCCGCGCATCATGGCGAAGCTGTCGGCATGGTGGAAATAGCAGCCGCCCGGCAGCAGGGTGACGGGCTGCTTGCCGGCATTGGTCAGGTCATAGTCTTCCTGGCCTTCGGCGGGCGCCGGTCCCATGCCCAGGATGCCGTTCTCGCTTTGCAGGATGACCTCGCGGCCGGCCGGGATGTGGTTGGCGACCTGGGTGGGCATGCCGATGCCCAGGTTGACATAGGCGCCGTCGAAGATGTCTTCGGCCACGCGCCGGGCCAGCTCTTGCTTGCTGCGTTTCTGGTAGCTGCTCATGCTCTTGCTTTCGGCGGTTGGGGCGCTCATGCGGTTTTCTTGAAGCCGCCGGCCTGGGTGGCCACGCGGTCGATCTTCACGATCTGGCTCACGTAGATGCCGGGGGTCACCACGGCCTCGGGGTCCAGCGCTCCCAGCTCCACGATCTCGTGCACGGTGGCGATGGTGTGCTTGGCGGCCGTGGCCATCACGGGGCCGAAGTTGCGGGCCGACATGCGGTAGGTGAGGTTGCCCCAGCGGTCGCCCTTCTCGGCCTTGACCAGTGCCACGTCGCCGTGGATGGGGTGCTCCAGCACATAGTGCTTGCCGTTGATCTCGCGCGTTTCCTTGCCGTTGGCCAGCTCCGTGCCATAGGCCGTGGGGCAGAAGAAGCCGCCGATGCCGGCGCCGGCGGCGCGCAGGCGCTCGGCCAGGTTGCCCTGGGGCACGAGTTCCAGCTCGATCTTGCCGCTGCGGTACAGGTCGTCGAACACCCAGCTGTCCACCTGACGGGGGAAGCTGCAGATGATCTTGCGCACCTGGCCGCTCTTGAGCAGGGCGGCCAGGCCCTGGTCGCCGTTGCCCGCGTTGTTGTTGACCACGGTCAGCTCGCGTGCGCCCTGGGCGATCAGGCCGTCGATGAGTTCGGTGGGATTGCCCGAGGTGCCGAAGCCCCCGATCAGCACGGTGGAGCCGTCCTGGACGCCCGACAACGCCTCGGCGATGGTGTCGGTGATTTTGTTGATCACTTGCTTGTCTCCGTATGCAGGCCGCTGGCGCTGCGCTAAAATGTTCGTATGTAGAACAAAAGTTCGCAGAAAGAATTATAGAGCCATGGAAAAAAAAGCCGCTTCCGTAATTTCCACAGGTGGGGTTGAAGAAGAGGGCGGCGCGCCACGCCCTGGCGACAGCTATGTGCAGTCCTTTGCGCGCGGCCTGGGCGTGATCCGCTCCTTCAGCGCCGAGGCGCCTGCACAGACGCTCAGCGAGGTGGCGGCGCGCACGGGGCTCACGCGCGCCGGGGCCCGGCGCATCCTGCTGACGCTGCAGACCCTGGGCTATGTGAAGAGCGACGGCAAGCTGTTCCAGCTCACGCCGCGCATCATGGAACTGGGCTTTGCCTACCTCAGCTCCACCCCGGTCTGGAACCTGGCCGAGCCCGTGATGGAAAGCCTGGTCGATGAGGTCAAGGAGTCCTGCTCTGCCGCCGTGCTGGACGGCGGCGACATCGTCTATGTGCTGCGCGTGCACACCCACAAGATCATGAGCACCAACCTCGGCGTGGGTTCGCGCCTGCCGGCCTGCTGGACCTCGATGGGGCGCGTGCTGCTGGCCGGCGAGAGCGATGAATCCCTGCAGGCCCTGCTGGACGCGCGCGAGCGCCGACAGTTCACGGCCCTGACCGAGCAGGATGACGACCGCCTGCGCCAGCGCATTCTGGACGTACGCGCCCAGGGCTGGGCGCTGGTGGACCAGGAGCTGGCCGAAGGCCTGATCTCCATCGCGGCGCCCGTGAAGAACGCGGCCGGGCGCACCGTGGCTGCGCTCAACATCAGTGGCCAGGCCAACCGCAACAGTGTCGAGATGATGCGCGAACAGTTGCTGCCCCGGTTGCTGGCCGCCACGCAGCTGGTGAGCCAGCTGCTCAGGGCATCGTCGCGCCTGTCCCTGTAAAGCGGAGTGACGCGGTGAGGCAGTGCGGGGCAGGGCGCTCCATAATTGCCGCTCCACGCCCTGCATCCGCTTGCCTGCACCCAGCACCATGGCCCGCCTGCCCCGACTCACTCTTGCGGATCTGCCGCACCACATCATCCAGCTCGGCAACAACGGCGGGGACATCTTCATCGATGCCCAGGATCGGGAAACCATGCTGGGGCTGCTGCGCGAGATGGCGCGCAGCTGCGAGCTGGCCGTGCACGCCTACGTGCTGCTGCCCAGCCAGTTCCACCTGCTGGCCACGCCCCGCACCGGCGATGGCCTGCCCAAGTTCATGCAGGCCGTGGGCCGGCGCTATGTGCGCTACTTCAACGACCGCCATGGCCGCAGCGGCACGCTGTGGGAAGGCCGCTATCGCGGCACGGTGCTGCAGCCCAGCTGGCTGCTGCCCACCATGGTCTTCATGGACGACAGCCCCGTGCGCGCCGGCCTGGTCCAGCGGCCGGCCGACTGGCCCTGGTCCAGCTATGCGCACAACGCCGGCCTGCGCAGCGACGCGCTGATCCAACCGCATGCCGTGTTCTGGGAACTGGGCAACACCCCGTTTGCGCGTGACGCGGCCTATGTGGCGGCCGTGGAGGAGGGGGTCGGCGCCGACGACGCCGAGCGCATCAGCCAGTCGGCGCTGCGGGGTTGGGCGTTGGGCGACGAACAATTCATTGCCGATTTACAACAGCGCACCGAGCGTCGCGTGACCCGCCAACGTGCCGGTCGTCCGCCCGGACGGACCAATGAGCGCACCACAACAGTGCGTTAGTACCCACTGATGGCGTGCAAGTGCTTGATTCCTCGTCCCAGGCCTTTGTGAAATAAATATGTCCCTTATTAATTTCCGATTTTTTTGTTCTGGAATTAATTGGGATCTGACCCTTATATAAATTTATTGCATGAGGTGATGCCTTGCCTTAATCTTGCGTTCCCTGCGAAAAATTTGAGGATTCCGCCATGACGACGGCTGCCGAGATCAAGCATCTCCAAGACCACGGTCTGTACTCCAAGAGCAACGAGCACGACGCCTGCGGCCTCGGCTTTGTTGCACATATCAAGGGCGTCAAGCGCCATGACATCGTCACCGGCGCACTCAAGATCCTCGAGAACATCGACCACCGCGGCGCCGTGGGCGCCGACAAGCTCATGGGCGATGGCGCGGGCATTCTGATCCAGATTCCCGACCAGCTCTACCGCGAAGAAATGGCAAAGCAGGGCGTGGCCCTGCCGCCCGCGGGCGAGTACGGCGTGGGCATGATCTTCCTGCCCAAGGAACATGCCTCGCGCCTGGCCTGCGAGCAGGAGATGGAACGCGCCATCAAGGCCGAAGGCCAGGTCCTGCTGGGCTGGCGCGATGTGCCCGTGAACCGCGACATGCCCATGTCGCCCACGGTCCGGGAAAAGGAACCCATCCTGCGCCAGGTCTTCATCGGCCGCGGCGCCGACGTGATCGTGCAGGACGCGCTGGAGCGCAAGCTGTACGTGATCCGCAAGACGGCCAGCGCCGCCATCCAGAACCTCAAGCTCAAGCACAGCAAGGAATACTACGTTCCCAGCATGAGCAGCCGCACCGTGGTCTACAAGGGCCTGCTGCTGGCCGACCAGGTGGGCGTGTACTACAACGACCTGTCCGACGAGCGCTGCGTCTCGGCCATCGGCCTGGTGCACCAGCGCTTCTCGACCAACACCTTCCCCGAGTGGCCGCTGGCCCACCCCTACCGCTACGTGGCCCACAACGGTGAAATCAACACCGTGCGCGGCAACTACAACTGGATGCTGGCGCGCGAGGGCGTGATGGCCTCGCCCGTGCTGGCCGAGGACCTCAAGAAGCTCTATCCCATCAGCTTCGCAGGCCAGTCCGACACGGCAACGTTCGACAACTGCCTGGAACTGCTGACCATGGCCGGCTACCCCATCAGCCAAGCCGTGATGATGATGATTCCCGAGCCCTGGGAACAGCACGAGTCCATGGACGAGCGCCGCCGCGCCTTCTATGAATACCACGCCGCCATGATGGAGCCCTGGGACGGCCCGGCCTCCATCGTGTTCACCGACGGCCGCCAGATCGGAGCCACGCTGGACCGCAACGGCCTGCGCCCTTCGCGCTACGTGATCACCGATGACGACCTGGTCATCCTGGCTTCCGAGGCCGGCGTGCTGCCCGTGCCCGACAGCTCCATCGTGCGCAAGTGGCGCCTGCAGCCAGGCAAGATGCTGCTGATCGACCTGGAGCAGGGCCGCCTGATCGAGGACGACGAGCTCAAGGCCAACATCGTCAACACCAAGCCCTACAAGCAGTGGATCGAGAACCTGCGCATCAAGCTGGGCAGCGTGGGCGGTGACACCCACGCCGGCCCCGAGGCCGCCAGCCTGCCGCTGCTCGAGCGCCAGCAGGCATTCGGCTTCACGCAGGAAGACATCAAGTTCCTGCTGGCCCCCATGGCGAAGAACGGCGAGGAAGGCATCGGCTCCATGGGCAACGACAGCCCGCTGGCCGTGCTGTCGGACAAGAACAAGCCGCTGTACAACTACTTCCGCCAGATGTTCGCGCAGGTGACCAACCCGCCGATCGACCCCATCCGCGAAGCCATCGTGATGTCGCTGGTGTCCTTCATCGGACCCAAGCCCAACCTGCTGGACATCAACCAGGTCAACCCGCCCATGCGCCTCGAAGTGCACCAGCCGGTGCTGGACTTCGCCGACATGGCCAAGCTGCGCGACATCGAGCGCCACACGCAGGGCAAGTTCAAGAGCGCCACCATCGACATCACCTACCCGCTGTCCTGGGGCAAGCAGGGCGTGGAAGCCAAGCTGGCCTCGCTGTGCGCGCAGGCCGTGGACGCCATCAAGGGCGGCGCCAACATCCTGATCATCAGCGACCGCCATGTGAGTGCCACCCAGGTGGCCATCCCCGCGCTGCTGGCGCTGTCGGCCATCCACCAGCACCTGGTGCGCGAGGGCCTGCGCACCACGGCCGGCCTGGTCGTGGAAACGGGCACGGCGCGCGAAGTGCACCACTTCGCCGTGCTGGCGGGCTACGGCGCCGAGGCCGTGCATCCCTACCTGGCCATGGAAACCCTGGCCGACATGCACAAGGAGCTGGGCGGCGACCTGTCGGCGGACAAGGCCATCTACAACTACGTCAAGGCCATCGGCAAGGGCCTGTCCAAGATCATGTCCAAGATGGGCGTGTCCACCTACATGTCCTATTGCGGCGCCCAGCTGTTCGAGGTGATCGGCCTGAACAGCGACACCGTGGACAAGTACTTCACCGGCACGGCCAGCCGCGTCGAGGGCATCGGCGTCTTCGAGATCGCCGAGGAAACCATCCGCAACCACCGCGCGGCCTTCGGCAACGATCCCGTGCTGGAAACCATGCTGGATGCCGGCGGCGAGTACGCCTGGCGCGCCCGCGGCGAAGAGCACATGTGGTCGCCCGATGCCATTGCCAAGCTGCAGCATTCCACGCGTTCCAACAACTGGAGCACGTACAAGGAATACGCCCAGCTGATCAACGACCAGAGCAAGCGCCACATGACGCTGCGCGGCCTGTTCGAGTTCAAGTTCGACCCGGCCAAGGCCATCCCGCTGGACCAGGTCGAATCGGCCAAGGAGATCGTCAAGCGCTTTGCCACGGGTGCCATGTCGCTGGGCTCGATCAGCACCGAGGCCCATGCCACGCTGGCCGTGGCCATGAACCGCATCGGCGGCAAGAGCAACACCGGCGAAGGCGGGGAGGATCCCCAGCGCTACCGCAACGAGCTCAAGGGCATCCCGATCAGGAAGGGCGAGACCCTGGGCTCCATCATCGGCGCCGACAAGGTCGAGGCCGACATCGAACTGCAGGACGGCGACTCGCTGCGCTCCAGGATCAAGCAGGTGGCTTCGGGACGTTTCGGCGTCACGGCCGAGTACCTGTCGTCCTCGGACCAGGTGCAGATCAAGATGGCCCAGGGCGCCAAGCCTGGCGAAGGCGGCCAGCTGCCCGGCGGCAAGGTGTCCGACTACATCGGCAAGCTGCGCCACTCCGTGCCCGGCGTCGGCCTGATCTCGCCCCCGCCCCACCACGACATCTACTCCATCGAGGATCTGGCCCAGCTGATCCACGACCTGAAGAACGTGGCGCCGCATGCCGACATCTCGGTCAAGCTCGTGTCCGAAGTGGGCGTGGGCACCATCGCGGCCGGCGTGGCCAAGTGCAAGAGCGACCACGTGGTGATCGCGGGGCACGACGGCG
The DNA here is from genome assembly GCA_031286585.1 of Delftia acidovorans. Lineage (GTDB taxonomy): Bacteria > Pseudomonadota > Gammaproteobacteria > Burkholderiales > Burkholderiaceae_C > Comamonas > Comamonas acidovorans_A. The sequence goes on along the minus strand of JAITUC010000038.1, from coordinate 558,747 downwards.
GCACGGGCGCATCGCCCTGGTCTTCCATCAAGCATGCGGGCTCGCCCTGGGAAATCGGCCTGGCCGAAACCCAGCAGACCCTGGTGCTCAACCGCCTGCGCGGCCGTATCCGCGTGCAGGCAGACGGCCAGATGAAGACCGGCCGCGACGTCGTCATCGGCGCGCTGCTGGGCGCCGACGAGTTCGGCTTCGCCACGGCGCCCCTGGTCGTCGAGGGCTGCATCATGATGCGCAAGTGCCACCTGAACACCTGCCCCGTGGGCGTGGCCACGCAGGACCCGGTGCTGCGCGCCAAGTTCTCGGGCAAGCCCGAGCATGTGGTGAACTACTTCTTCTTCATTGCCGAGGAAGTGCGCCAGATCATGGCCCAGCTCGGCGTGGCGAAGTTCGACGACCTGATCGGCCGCTCCGACCTGCTGGACACCCGCAAGGGCCTGCAGCACTGGAAGGCCCAGGGCCTGGACTTCTCGCGTCTGTTCGCCCAGCCCGAAGTGCCCGCAGACGTGGCACGCTTCCATGTCGAAAAGCAGGACCACCTGCTGGACAAGGCACTGGATGTGAAGCTGATCGAGCGCTGCAAGCCGGCCATCGAGAACGGTGAGCGCGTGCGCATCATGGAAGTGGCGCGCAACGTGAACCGCTCCGTGGGCGCCATGCTCTCCGGTGCCGTGACGCGCGTGCATCCCGAAGGCCTGCCGGATGACACCATCCGCATCCACTTCGAGGGAACCGGCGGCCAGTCCTTCGGCGCCTTCCTGTGCAACGGCATCACGCTGAACCTGCGCGGCGATGCCAACGACTACACGGGCAAGGGCCTGTCCGGCGGCCGCGTGGTGGTGCATGCCAGCCATGAATTCCGCGGCGACACGACGACCAACACCATCGTCGGCAACACCGTGATGTTCGGTGCCACCAGTGGCGAGGCCTTCTTCGGCGGCGTGGCGGGCGAGCGTTTCGCGGTGCGCCTGTCGGGCGCCACGGCCGTGGTCGAAGGCGTGGGCGACCACGGCTGCGAATACATGACCGGCGGCACCGTGGTGGTGCTGGGCAAGACGGGCCGCAACTTCGCGGCCGGCATGAGTGGCGGCGTGGCCTATGTCTATGACGAGGACGGCCGCTTCGCCGAGCGCTGCAACAAGGCCTCCGTCTCGCTGGACCAGGTGCTGCCCCACGACGAGCACCTGGCGCAGGTCTCGCCCGCCGTCTGGCACCGCCGCGAAACCGACGAACGCCAGCTGCGCGCACTGATCGAGGCGCACAGCCGCTGGACCGGCTCCAAGCGTGCCCGCGACCTGCTGGACAACTGGGCCGCGGCCCGCTCCAAGTTCGTCAAGGTCTTCCCCAGCGAGTACAAGCGTGCCCTGTCCGAGATGTACGAGCGCCAGGTGATGGAAGAGCCCGCCACGCCCGAGGTCGAGGAACACGCCAAGGAAGCCGTGGCCGCCAAATAACAAGGAAGCGAAGGATGTGGGCAGCGGCCCGCATCCATCCCTGCACCCCACACATCAGGACAACGAATCATGGGAAAGACCACCGGCTTCATGGAATATGAACGCCTCGAGGAGGGCTACGCGCCCGTCGCCGAGCGCGTGAAGCACTACAAGGAATTCGTCATCGGCCTCGATGACAGCCAGGCCAAGATCCAGGGCGCGCGCTGCATGGACTGCGGCACGCCGTTCTGCAACAGCGGCTGCCCGGTCAACAACATCATTCCGGACTTCAACGACCTGGTCTTCCACGGCGGCTGGAAGAGCGCCAGCGCCGTGCTGCACAGCACCAACAACTTCCCCGAGTTCACCGGCCGCATCTGCCCCGCGCCCTGCGAGGCTGCCTGCACGCTGAACATCAACGACGACGCCGTGGGCATCAAGTCCATCGAGCACGCCATCATCGACCGTGCCTGGGCCGAAGGCTGGGTCAAGCCGCTGCCCAGCAGCCGCAAGACCGGCAAGAAGGTCGCCGTGGTCGGCGCAGGTCCCGCGGGCCTGGCCGCATCGCAGCAACTGGCGCGCGCCGGCCACGATGTCACGCTGTTCGAGAAGAACGACCGCGTGGGCGGCCTGCTGCGCTACGGCATTCCCGACTTCAAGATGGAGAAGTCGCACATCGACCGCCGCGTCGAGCAGCTCGTGGCCGAAGGCGTCAAGATCCGCACCGGCGTGCTGGTGGCGGGCAAGGACGGCCTGGGCGAAGACTCCAAGGTCACCAACTGGGCCAAGGAAACCGTCAGCCCCGAACAGCTCATGGCCGAGTTCGACGCCGTGCTGCTGACCGGCGGTGCCGAGCAGTCGCGCGACCTGCCAGTGCCCGGCCGTGAACTCAAGGGCATCCATTTCGCCATGGAGTTCCTGCCCCAGCAGAACAAGGTCAACGCTGGCGACAAGCTCAAGGGCCAGCTGCGGGCCGATGGCAAGCATGTCATCGTCATCGGTGGCGGCGACACGGGCTCCGACTGCGTGGGCACCAGCAACCGCCACGGCGCCGTCAGCGTGACCCAGTTCGAGCTGATGCCCATGCCGCCCGAGCAGGAGAACAAGCCCCTGGTCTGGCCCTACTGGCCGATCAAGCTGCGCACCAGCTCCAGCCACGAGGAAGGCTGCGAGCGCGAGTTCGCCATCGCCACCAAGGAATTCATCGGCGAGAAGGGCCAGGTCACGGCCGTCAAGACCGTGCGCATCGAAATGAAGGACGGCAAGATGGTCGAGGTGCCCGGCAGCGAGCAGGTGCTCAAGGCCGACCTGGTGCTGCTGGCCATGGGCTTCGTCAGCCCCGTGCAGGCCGTGCTGGATGCCTTTGGCGTGGACAAGGACGCCCGCGGCAACGCCAAGGCCACCACCGACTTCACGGGCGGCTACGCCACCAGCGTGCCCAAGCTCTTCGCCGCCGGCGACGTGCGCCGCGGCCAGTCCCTGGTGGTCTGGGCCATCCGCGAAGGCCGCCAGGCTGCTCGCTCCATCGACGAGTTCCTCATGGGCGCGTCCGACCTGCCGCGTTGAGGCAGTAAGGGCTCCCCCTGAGTCGCTTCGCGCCTTCCCCCCGTGGCACGGCGCCTCTCTACCCGCTTCGCGGGGGAGGGGGACGACACCCTCGGTGCGGGGCGGCCCTTCCTCGGTGTCTCTGGCTTTAGGCGGCGCCAGTTTCGTACGCTCCCGTCGGAACGTGAGAGATAGGGAACTACGAAAAAGCCCTTGGTGATGAACCAAGGGCTTTTTGCTTTTCGTGCTGTGGTGACTATTGCGCGGGCTTGTCGTTGGCGGGTTTGTCCACTGCCGTTCCGGGTTCGGCTTCCTCTTCCGGCGCCTTGGAGACGCGGCTGAACCAGCCGGCACCCAGGATGCCGATTTCGTAAAGAATGCACATGGGCACGGCCAGGGCCAGCTGGGAGATCACGTCGGGCGGCGTGACCACGGCGGCAATGATGAAGGCCACCACGATGAAGTAGCCGCGGAAGGACTTGAGCTTGTCGATCTCCACCAGGCCGAAGCGCACCAGCAGCATGACCACGATGGGCACCTGGAAGGCCAGGCCGAAGGCCAGGTACAGCGACAGGATGGCCTCCACATACGAGGCGATGTCCGGCGTGGCCGCCACGCTGTCCGGGGTGAAGCCCTGGATGAAGGCGAACATCTTGTCGAGCACGAAGAACTGCACGAAGGCGATGCCGATATAGGCCAGCAGGCTGCCGAAGATGATCAGCGGCAGCGCGAAGCGCTTTTCATGGCTGTACAGGCCGGGCGCCACGAAGGCCCACATCTGGTACATGATCCAGGGCAGCACGGCCAGCACGCCCACCATCATCAGCACCTTGAGCGGCACGAAGAAGGGCGTGAACACGCCTACCGCGATGAGCTTGGCATCGGGCGGCATGTGCGCCTTGATGGGACGGGCAATGAAGTCGATCAGCCCGTTGGGGCCAGGCCACACGGCCAGCACGGCGATCGCCAGACCGATGCCGTAGATGCAATAGAGCAGGCGGTCGCGCAGCTCCATCAGGTGCTGGACGAAAGGCTGCTCGGTGCCTGCCAGCTCGTCGTCTTTAGGTGGAATGTCGGACATGGTGCGAAACCGCGGCGGGCCGCAAGGGCATCCGCGGACCTGGGGTGAAAAGCAGAAAGCCCGACGGATCGGGCAGGGTTCGGCAATGGCGGGTGCCCGGGTGGCAGAGGCTGGGCTGGTTGCCTCGTGGCCCTCGGCGCGCCAGCATCTTCAGCGGGACTTCTGGGGACGAAAGCGCGCCACGCGCGCCGCGCCGGACTGCGCCTTGGTGCGCACGCCGGAGCGGGCCTTGTACCACTGCGGCACGGCGGAACGCTTGAGGCGCCAGTTCTTGCCCGGGTGGCGGTAGGCCGGCGCGACGGCGCTGTACGTATCGCTGCCGGAGCCGTAGGAAGAGGAGTCGTACGAGGAAGACGTGCCGTGGAGCGATGCCGTGGACTCGTTCCAGTCCTTCTCGAAGTTGGCGGCCGAAGTGTGGATGGACTGCTCGACGTCGCGCGCCGCGCCCTCCACGGTGTCCTTCATCTTGCGCAACTCGTCGAGTTCCATCGAACGGTTGACCTCGGCCTTCACATCGGAGACATAGCGCTGGGCCTTGCCCAGCAGGGTGCCGACGGTACGCGCCACGCGTGGCAGCTTCTCGGGGCCGATGACCACGAGGGCCACGGCACCGATGAGCGCCATCTTGGAAAGGCCGATATCAAACATGGAAGCTTGGCGTGCTGGCCATCAGCTCTTTTGCTTGGCTTCGACGTCGATGGTGGTCTTGTCGGCAGCCGTCTGGCTGGCGACCTGGCCGGGGGCGGATGCGGGGGTGTCGGTGGAGGTCGAGCCGTCCTTGATGCCGTCCTTGAAGCCCTTGACAGCGCCGCCGAGGTCGGAACCGATGTTCTTCAGCTTCTTGGTGCCGAACACCAGAACCACGATGGCCAGGACGATCAGCCAATGCCAGATGGAAAACGAGCCCATGAGAATCTCTCCTAAGAATTGCAGGTCATTTTAGACGCCGGGCCATGGCGGGAGTTCGCAAGGCCCCACAAAAGCCGTTCGGCCGACGCAAGAAACAGGGGGACTCAAGCAAGAGGCGGGCCACCCCGTGCCGGGTGCCAGCCGTCCAGCGCAGGCAGCGTGGCCGCTGCGGCGTGTTTCAGCCCTTGAGCCAGGGGCGGGGGCCGCCCATGACGTGGATGTGCAGGTGGTGGACTTCCTGGCCGCCTTCGGTGCCCGTGTTGACCACCAGGCGAAAGCCGCCGTCGGGATACGGGTTGCAGCCTTGCTCGGCCGCCAGGCGGGGGGCCAGTGCCATCATGCGTCCCAGCAGCGGGGCGTCCTCGGCCTGGACCTGGGCCATGGAGGGGATGTGCTTCTTGGGCACCATCAGGAAGTGGATGGGCGCGCCGGGATGGATGTCGTGGAAGGCGAAGACCTCTTCGTCCTCATAGACCTTGCGGGAAGGGATCTCGCCTTTGGTGATGCGGCAAAACAGGCAGTTCGGGTCGTGGTCGTGCATGGCGCTACAGGAATCCTGGGAGGCTGGGCGTTAGGTTGGAAATCAGGCCGGATTGTCGTTGATGCGCAGCGTCTGGCGCACGCCGATGTCGCTGCGGTGCTGCTGAAGCCACTGCCGGCCCTGCTCGCGCCCGAGCTCGAACAGCTCGCGCACGAAGCGCATGTCGGAGCGCGTCTTGGTAGAGGCGCCATAGCCCTTGAGCACGGAGCCGCCGTCCACGCGGTGCAGAAGCACCTTTTTGTAGCGTGTCGGGTCCAGCTTGCCCTGCTCAAGCAGGCGCTTGACGAACTCGATGGCGCGCAGCTCGGCCAGCAGGCCGGCATTGAAGGTGACCTCGTTCATGCGGTCCATGATGTCGGCCGCCGTGTTGGGCAGATCGGTGTGCTCGATGGGGTTGATCTGCACCAGCAGGATGTCGCTGGACGCCGTGCCGTAGATCAGCGGGTACAGCGCCGGGTTGCCCGAGAAGCCGCCATCCCAGTAGGGCTCGCCGTCGATTTCCACGGCCTTGAACAGCTGAGGCAGGCAGGCCGATGCCATGACGGCGTCGGCGCTGAGTTTTCTGCCCGAAAAGATGCAGCCCCGGCCCGTGCGCACATTGGTGGCGCAGACAAAGACCTTGGGCACCACGCCTTCCAGGGGCGGATGCGTCAGCGCCTCGAAATCCACGACCCGTTCGAGCAGCTTGCGCAGCGGGTTGATGTCCAGCGGGTTGGTCTGGTAGGGCGAGAAGAACTGGTTGAGCACGCCCATGAAGGGGCTGCCCGGCAGGGGAGCGCCCCACATCAGGCTGCCCATGGTGCCCACGCCTTCCCAGAGCTCGGTCAGCGTGGCGCGGGCCAGCTCCGCTCCCAGCGCCTGGGCGGCCACCGGATCACTTTCCTGGCGTGCGGCCTTGGCAAAGCCCTGGGCCAGGGCCACGGCATTCATGGCTCCGGCGCTGGTGCCGCTGATGCCGTCGAAGACAAGGCTGCCGTCTTCCAGCAGTGCATCGAGCACGCCCCAGGTCAGGGCGCCGTGCGAGCCCCCGCCCTGCAGGGCGAGGTTGATCTTGCAGGTCGGGGTCGGAGTCATGGCGCTCTGCCCGGGACCTTCAGCGGTCCACGGCCTGGTTGCGGTTCATGGCGACCATGCCGCGCACGATGCGGTAGAGGAACCAGATGGAGATGACGGTCCAGGCGATCCAGCCGGGCACGAAGAACAGCAGCCACAGCGGCGCCGTGACCAGGTACAGGATGCCGGCCCAGACCACGCTGCGGATGCGCCACGAGAAGTGGTTGGCCATCCAGCTGCCTTCGGCATCGCCGCGCTTGACCAGATCGATGATCAGGGCGATCACCAGCAGCGCGATGCTGGGCTGGGCGCCCGGCACGACGGCGGCCACGGCCACCACCAGGTGCAGCAGGTAGCTGACCCAGCCCCAGGCCTTGAGGCCTTCGATGCGGGACTGGTCCAGGGCACGGACTTCGATGAAATCGTCATTCATGGCAGCGGTCCTTTCTCGTTCACATCACGTTCCTGGGCCTTGCGCAGCGCCTTTTCCTCGATGCCGCTGGTGCCTTCGCGGCGTTCCAGTTCGGCAACGACCTGGGCGGGCGTCAGGCCATAGTGGGCCAGGGCGATCATGCTATGGAACCACAGATCGGCCACTTCGTAGAGGATTTTGCCGGCGTCTCCGCCATGGTCGGCATCCTTGGCGGCCATGACCACTTCGGTGGCCTCTTCGCCGATCTTCTTCAGAAAGGCATCGGGGCCCTTGTGCAGCAGGCGGGCGACGTAGCTCTTGTCGGGGTCGCCGCCGTTGGCGGGCTTGCGGCTTTCGATGACGGCAGCAAGGCGTGCCAGCGCGTCCTGCGAGGAGGTGTTTGCGGTGTCGTTCATGGTCGTGGAATTCATTTGTAGATCGATTCGGGGTCTTTCAAGACCGGATCGACGGCCTGCCACCGGCCGTCCTGCAGCACGCTGTAAAAGCAGCTGTGGCGCCCCGTGTGGCAGGCAATGCCGGGCTCGTGGCCGGTCTGGGTGATCTTGAGCAGGACCACATCGTTGTCGCAGTCGATGCGCACCTCGTGCACGGTCTGCACGTGGCCCGATTCCTCGCCCTTGAACCACAGCTTGTTGCGCGAGCGGCTGAAGTAGACGGCGCGGCCCAGCTCGGCCGTCTTGGCCAGGGCCTCGCGGTTCATCCAGGCGAACATCAGCACGTCGCCCGTGTCCTTTTCCTGCGCGATCACGGGCACCAGGCCCTGCGCATCCCATTTGACTTGATCTAGCCAGTTCATTGCCTGCATTGTGAATATCCTGGATGGGCATCCCCGTGACAGGATTGTCAGGAATTGCCTGGAATGGAAGGTGGGCGTGCCGGCCCCATTGGCCGGCGCGCGGTAATCAGAGGCGCACGGGCACGCCGCGCTCGGCCATGCGCTGCTTGGCCTGGCCCACGGTGAATTCACCGTAGTGGAAGATGCTGGCGGCCAGCACGGCGTCGGCGCCGCCCAGGGTCACGCCATCGGCCAGGTCGTCCAGCGAGCCCACGCCGCCCGAGGCGATCACGGGCACGGGCACGGCATCGCTGACGGCGCGCGTGAGCTTCAGATCGAACCCGGACTTGGTGCCATCGCGGTCCATGCTGGTCAGCAGGATCTCGCCCGCGCCTCGGCGCGCCATTTCGGCGGCCCACTGCACGGCGTCCAGGCCGGTGTTCTTGCGTCCGCCGTGGCTGTATACATCCCAGCCGGGGCCGGCGGCGCGGCCATCGGCGCCCATGCGCTGTTCGTCCTCGGCCGTGCGCCGCTTGGCATCGATGGCCACGACGATGCATTGCGCGCCGTACTTGTCCGAGGCCGCATTGATCACGTCGGGGTTGGCGATGGCGGCCGAGTTGAAGCTGGTCTTGTCGGCGCCCGCGTTGAGCAGGCGGCGCACGTCCTCGACGGTGCGCACACCGCCGCCGACGGTCAGGGGAATGAAGACCTGGCTGGCCACGGATTCGATGATGGGCAGGATCAGGTCGCGCCCGTCGCTGGTGGCCGTGATGTCCAGGAAGGTCAGCTCGTCCGCGCCCTGGGCGTTGTAGCGCGCGGCGATCTCCACCGGATCGCCCGCATCGCGCAGTTCCACGAAGTTCACGCCTTTGACGACGCGCCCTCCCGTGACGTCAAGACAGGGGATGATGCGTTTGGCAAGCATGGGCAGACTCGTGGCTAGGGCGTGAAACAAGGGCGAAAAGATACCACGCCCTCGGCGCCCGCAGGCACTGCGGGGTTCAGCGCTTGAGGCCTGCGGCCTGGCTTTGCCAGCGCCAGGAGTCCCGGCACATGCGATCAATGTCCAGCGCCGCCTTCCAGCCCAGCAGGCGCTCGGCCTCGGCGGGGTCGGCCCAGCACTCGGCCACGTCGCCGGGGCGGCGCGCCACGATCTGGTAGGGCACGGGGCGGCCGCTGGCGCGCTCGAAGGCCTTGACCATCTCCAGTACCGAGACCGGGCGCCCCGTGCCCAGGTTCACGGTCAGCAGGCCCTGCTGCTCCCGCAGATAGCGCAGCGCCGCCAGGTGGCCGCGCGCCAGGTCGGTGACGTGGATGTAGTCGCGCACGCCCGTGCCGTCCGGCGTCGCATAGTCATCGCCATAGACACTGAGCTGCTGGCGCTGGCCGATGGCGACCTGCGACACATAGGGCATGAGGTTGTTGGGAATGTCGCGCGGGTCCTCGCCGATCAGGCCGCTTTCATGGGCACCCACGGGGTTGAAGTAGCGCAGCCGTGCCAGGCGCCACTGGCCGGGCTCGGCGCGGTCCAGATCGGCCAGCATTTCCTCGATCCACAGCTTGCTGCGGCCGTAGGGGTTGGTGGCGGACAGGGGAAAGTCTTCGCGGATCGGCAGGCTGGCCGGATCGCCATAGACCGTGGCCGAGGAGGAGAACACCAGGCTGCGCACACCCGCCGTACGCATGGCCTGCAGCAGGGTCACCGTGCCGCCCACGTTGTGTTCGTAGTAGCGCAGCGGCTGGGCCACGGACTCGCCTACGGCCTTGAGTGCGGCGAAGTGGATCACCTCGCGGATGGAATGCTCGGCAAACAGCCGGTCCAGCGCGGCGCGGTCGCGCACGTCGCCCTCGACGCACAGCGGGCGCCGGCCCGTGATGCGTTCCATGCGCTCGAGCACATCGGGGCTGCTGTTGCTGAAGTTGTCGTAGATCAGGTAGGGCTCGCCCGCAGCGGCGAGTTCCACGCAGGTATGCGAGCCGATGAAGCCGGCGCCGCCTGTGACCAGAATCATGAATACCTTTCATTGGTGATTTTCTGCCTGCCTAGTATCGCCATAACCCAGCTTTCTCCAGGCTTCAAGGGCGGCGAACACAAAAGTAAGGGGAAAACACGTTTGCAGACAAAAACCGGTATGCTCGCGCCCGCATTTCGTCGGACTGACGATAGCTTTTATCAAATTGTAAAGAAATTTGATGTACAAAAACTATGAATCAGCCGTGTGGGGCCATGCCCAGAGGAGAAGGCCGTGAACGCTTTCCTGCGAACCTGCCTGTTCTGCTGGGGGCTGTTGTGCGGCTGGTCGGTGCATGCTGCCGAGCCGGCGGTCGCCGTCTATTACGGAAACAAGGCCTCGCTCAGTGAACTGAGCCTCTACGACATCGCCGTCGTGGAGCCGGGCCATGGCTACGACCCCGTTCAATTCCGCAAGCAGGCCCCGGGCAGCGAACTCTACGCATATGCCTCCGTGGCCGAGGTGCTGCCCGAGCGCGCCTACTTCAGCAGGATTCCCGAGGCCTGGAAGATGGCGCGCAACGGCGCCTGGCAGTCCATCGTCCTGGACCAGACGCCTGCCCAGTGGCCCGCCTTCTTTGCCGACGAGGTGATCGCACCGCTGTGGAAGCAGGGCTTTCGCGGCTTCTTCCTGGACACGCTGGACTCCTACCGCCTGGCCGCGAATTTCGACGAAAAGGCCCAGCAGGATGGCCTGGTGCGCGTCATCGAGACGCTGCACCAGCGCTATCCCGGCATCCGGCTGATCCTGAACCGGGGCTTCGAGATCGTGCCGCGCGTGCGTGACAAGGTGCAGATGGTGGCGGCGGAGTCGCTGTTCCGGGGCTGGGATGCCAGCCTCAAGCGCTATGTGAACGTGCCCGAGAAAGACCGTGAATGGCTGCTGCAGCAACTGCAGACCATCCGCGAACGCGACCGCCTGCCGGTGCTGTCCATCGACTACGTGGCCCCGCACGACCGCGATGCCACGCGCGAGACGTCCCGCCGCATTGCGCAGCTGGGCATCATCCCCTGGGTGTCGGACGCAGGCCTGCAAACCCTGGGCATAGGCCAGGTGGAGGCGGTGGCGCGCAGGGTGCTGATTGTCTACAACGGTGCAGAGTACTCGTCGATCAACAGCGCCTCGGCTCACCGTTTTCTGGAGATGCCGCTCAACTACATGGGCTATATCGCCGACTATGTCGACGTGCGCGATGCGCTGCCGCAGGACGTGGTGCGCGACCGTTACGCAGGCGTGATCAGCTGGTTTGGCGGAGCCGTGCCCGGCTCCAGGGCCGGCGCCCTGCGCCAATGGCTGGGCAATCAGATGCAGCAGGGAATGCCTTTGCTGGTGGTCAATACCCTGGGCGCAACCCAGGACCGCACGCTGTCCCAGTTGCTGGGCACACGCAGCACGGAGGCCACGCCCGTATTTCCCCTGAAACGCGCCGAACGGGCTCCCATGATGGGCTTCGAGTCCAAGGTCGCCGAGCCTGCGCACGATTACGAAGGCTGGGAGCTGACGCCGCAGATGGCCCAGCAAAGCCGCCAGCTTCTGTCGTTTGACGACAGGCAGGGCCGCCGCTTCGTGTCTGCTGCCATCACGCCCTGGGGCGGCTTTGCGCTCATGCCCTATGTGGTGGTGGGTGTGCCGGGTACTGACCAGTCCCGCTGGGTCATCGATCCGTTTGCGCTGCTGCGTGAATCCCTGCGCTTGCCGGATTTTCCGATTCCCGACGTCACGACCGAGAACGGCCGACGCCTGCTGCTGGCCCATGTGGACGGCGACGGCTTTCCTTCCAAGGCGGAATTGCCGGGGACACCGTTTGCTGGCGAGGTGCTGCGCCGCGACATCCTGGAGCGTTACCGCATTCCGCACACCATCTCGGTGATCGAGGCGGAGGTCTCTCCTCAGGGTCTGTATCCGCAATGGGCCGGTGAGCTTGAGGGCATCGCCAAGCGCATCTTCGCCATGCCCCATGTGGAGGTGGCCAGCCACTCCTACTCCCATCCCTTTATCTGGGACCCCAGCGTGCCCCGGGATCCGGATGACAACAACGAGGTGGATCTGAACCTGCACATTCCCGGCTACACGATGGACCTGAATCGGGAGATCGGCGGTTCTGTCGACTACATCCGCACGCGCCTTTCACCTGCGGGCAAGCCGGTCAGCGTGTTTCTCTGGTCGGGCAACACCTCGCCCAGCGTCGAGGCCCTGGCCATTTCCGACGGAGCCGGGCTGTTGAACATGAATGGTGGCGATACCTCGATCACCCGCGCCAGCCCCACGCTGACCAAGGTGCGCAGCTGGGGGCTGCGCAAGGGCGGGCGGTTGCAGATCTATGCGCCCATCACCAACGAGAACATCTACACCAACCTCTGGCACGGGCCGTTCTACGGCTTCGAGCGTGTCATCGAGACCTTCGAGATGACCGATGCGCCCCGGCGCCTGAAGGCCGTGGACATCTACTACCACTCCTACTCCGCCAGCAAGCAGGCCAGCATCAAGGCATTGCACAAGGTGTACGGATGGGCGCTTTCCCACCAGTTGCACCCGGTGTACAGCTCGGAGTACATCCGCAAGGTCCAGGATTTCTACGACTTTGCCGTGGGCAAGGACGAGCAGGGCTGGCGCCTGGGAGGACCCGGCCGTTTGCGCACGCTGCGCATGCCGCCCTCCCTGGGCGTTCCAGTGCTGTCCGGCAGCAGCGGCATTGCCGGTTATGCCAAGGGCGTGGATGGCCACTATCTGCACCTGGCCACGGGCGCAGCCCGGCTGGCCGCCCGCGATGCGGGCACGGAACCCGCGAGCCGCCCGTATCTGATCGATAGCAACGCCCGCATCACCTCCTGGCAGGAACAGGCCGATGGCAGCGTGCGCTTTGCTCTGCAGGGGCATGTGCCGCTGGAGCTGCGCATGTACCTGCCGCAAGGCTGCACGCTCAGCTCGGTGAAGCCTTCCCAGCCCCTTGCCAACGGCGCCGTGGCCAGTTCGGACCTGCCCGGCGTCCGCTCCTACAGAAGTACCCAGACCAGTGCCCAACTCCAAGCGCAATGCGGCGCGCGTTGAACGCCCCACTACGGTTCCTGCATGGTTGATCGCACTGCTGGCAGTGCTGATCAGTGGTGCTCTGTGGATGCTGTTTCCCAAGCGCGACCTGGAGCGCCGACTCTCCGATACCAAGGACGATTCAGAGCTTTCGCTCAACTATTTGAACAACCTGCTCAAGAGCGATCCCGGCAACGAGCACCTGCATGACCTGCTCAAGGCCAAGCAGCAGCGCATAGCCGCCATCCGGGAGGCCGAGGAAGAGGCGCGCAAGCAGGCCATCCCCAGTCCGGCCATGCTGGCCTGGGAGCATTGGGAAACGCTGTACCAGCGCTACATGGAAGCCGAAAAGCAAGGCCATCGCTCCGTGGGCGATGCCCAGCAGCTGTCGGCTCAGGTCATGGAGGCGCTCAAGAGCGTTCCGCGCGACGGACTGAGCAGTGCGCAATCGCTGTACCTGGCCTCCGCGGCGATGGTGCTGGACGACAAAAATCTGGCGCTGTCCATCTACGAGGAGGTCGCGCGACGGCAGGCCGCAGCCGGCCTGAGGTCCGGCGTCTACGAGGCCGCCGCCCGCCAGGCTTTGGGACTGGCCATGTACGAGGATGCCGCCGAGCTTCTGCGCAAGGCCAGTGCCTCGACGGACGATGTTCAGAAGTCGCGCGACTACCTGTGGCAGGCGCTGCAGGTTCTGCAGTCCGGCAATCTCGCCAAGCAGGCGCTGGTGCTGGCGCGCGAGCAGCAGGACCTGTTGGGCAGCGACCCCGAAACCCTGCGCCGGCTCATAGGCCTGGCGCGGGCCGCCGGTGATCACGGCGAGGCGGAGCGCTACGCCAAGCAACTGCTCAAGCTGTCTTTGCTGCAGCAACTGCAGCACATGCAGACGGCTGGCATGGCGGGCCTGCCAGGCGCAGTCGATGACGGCGCCTGGGCGCTGCAGCCCGTGGCCTTCTCCGCACCCGGCTGGCATTGGGTCCGAACGGCCAGTTCCGGTGCAAAGACACCGCCGGGCTTGCCGTTCGACGACAAGACCTATCAGCTGGGCTACGAGGTCTTTCTGGAAAACCGCAATCTGGAAGATGCCTGGCGCGTGGCCTCGGCTGCGGTGCAGCAGTCGCCCCAGGACATGGCCTGGCGCGAGCGCCTGGCCAAGGTGTCGGAATGGTCAGGCCGCCAGCAACTGGCGCTGGACAACTGGTTGGTGCTGGCCCAGACCACGGGGCGCGAGGATGCCTGGCAGACCGTGATGCGGCTGGCTCCCGGCCTGTTCGATGACCGTGCGCTGATCGCGGGTCTGCGCCATCAACTGGGCAAACGCCCACAGGACTTCGCGTTGCAGCAGGCTTTGGTCCAGGCCTATGAGCGCCAGGCGGAGCCTGCTGCTGCCATCGAGTACCTGCAGGCTCGTGGCACGACGGCCGAATCGCAGATCCTGCTGGCGCAACTGGCCGAACGTGCGGGCCGGCCCAAGGAAGCGCTCGATGCCTGGAAACGCGTGCTGCGCGATCCCCAGCAACGCACGCCGGCCCATGCCATGCCCGCTGCGGTTCTTGCACTGCTGCAGGGAGAGCCCGACCTGGGCCTTCGCTGGCTGGAAGACGCGCAGACCCGCGTGCCTGCGGGCATGCAGGATGAAGGTGACTACTGGCGATTGCTGGGAGACCTGGCCCTGGAGCAGCGCAACGAGGCGCTGATGCTTCAGGCGTATCGCCGCCTGCTGCAGACGCCCCATGCCGGCTTGCGTGACTATGACGAATTGATCCAGATGCTCCAGCGCAGCAACAAGCGCGAGGCTGCGCAGATGTCGCTGCGCGCCTGGGAGCAGTTCCATGAGGTACGCCACTTCACGCTCGCCTTCTATCTTCTGGAAGACCAGGGTGACTGGTCGCAGATCGGCCGCCAGATCGAGCGCGCTGCCGCAGACCCGGCCCTGGTCAAGCGCCTGCAACGCGAGCCCACCTTCTACCAGGTGGCGGGCTCGTATTTCCAGCGAACCGGCCAACCGAAAAAGGCCATGGAAGCCTTTGAAAAGGGCCTGGCGCTGGACCCTGCATCCACGGCATTGCGCCAGGGAATGATCTGGTTGTTGATCGATGTGCAGAACGTCTCGGCACTCAAGCTGCTGCTGGCCACGGTGGAGCCGATCTGGGCACGGGATGTCGAGATGCACAACGCGTTGGCGGCGGCCTATATGACGTTGTCGCGGCCGGCCATCGCGTTGCAGCGCTATCTGCAGCCGCACCGTGCGGAGCACAACGACGACTTTCTCTGGCTGATGCTGTATGCCGATGCGCTGGAGCAGAACCAGCAGACCGATCTGGCGTGGAGCCTGCGCCAGCAGGTATGGCAGCGCCAGGTGGCACAGACCAGGGCGCGTGAAGGCAGGGCCGCCCTGGCGGCACGCCGCTGGTTGACGGATGAGGGACTGGATGAGGTGCAGCGCCAGGCACGCAATCGGCTGATGCTGTTCCAGACCCAGGGCGACGAGGAACTGGCCTTGTTGCGCGAACTGCTGCGCATGGATCTGTCGGGCGGGCGGCGCGAGCATTCGACGGCGGCGGCCGAACTGGCCATTGCCTGGCTGCAGGAGCGCGGCGAATACTCGGCCGAGCGCGGCTACCTGTGGCAGCAATATGCGCGCGGCCGCAGCAGGAGTGCCAGCGCGCCTTTGTGGGCCGAGATCACGGTGGCTCTGGCAGAAAAGGACGTGGCCCAGGCCGGGCAGTTGCTCCAGCGCCATGACGAGGCGCTGCCGCGCTATGACCGCGTCAATGCAGCAGCCTTGGTGGGCGACGTGCGGCGCGCGCAGTCAGCGGCTTTCGAGACCCAGGATGACCAGCAGGACGACGATCCCCTGCACCTGGCACTGACCGAGCAGTTGCTGGCTTTCAGCGACTTTGGAGGCCTGCGCCTGCGCAGCCTGCATCTGGACAGCATCGACGAGCAGCAAAAGCGGATCAGCTGGCATCTGGCCTTGAATCCGCGCTGGGCTCTGGATGTGGATGCAGAGCAGTTCAGCCGCTCCGTCAACCAGGGGGCTGCCGTGCGCTCGCCATCGTCCGAGCGTGGCGTCGGCCTGCGCCTGACGCGCAAGACCCAGGTATCCACGAGCGAATTCATGCTGGGCCGACGTGAAAGCCTGGACGGATACACGCCGATGCAGTTTTCGCAAACCTATCGGCTGGACAACCGCCTGAGCCTGCAGGCCTCGCTGGGCCGCGATCTGGTCACCCAGGAAACGCTGGCCATGCGCATGGGCGGCATGAAGGACCGTGCATCGTTTGGCGCGAGCTACCAACTCTCGCGGCTGGATCAGATCACCCTGGAATTTGCCGCCGAGCGCTACCGTGTACAGACCGGCGTACGCGTGGGCTCGGGCAACCACACGCAGCTGCAATACCTTCATACCTATCGCAGCGAGGCACCGTTGCTGCAGTTCGGGGCCTTCACCTCCTGGCACAGCTACCGCCGTGACGATCCAGCTTTGCTGGGAGGGGCCGACGCGGCCATCCTGCGCTATCTGGCCCCCGGCGAGGTGCCCAGCATCGACTACCTTCTGCCGCGCAGCTTCCGCTACTCGGGCCTGCAGGTCATGGCCAACATGGCGTATGAGCAGCAGTATTCGCGGGCCCTGCGGCCCTTCGCCCGGCTGGCGCTGACCCATCACAGCCTCAACGGTGCGGGTTATGACCTGGGCTTCGGCCTGGCCACCAGCGTGTTCGGTGCCGACCATCTGATGCTGGGCCTGAATTTCTCCAAATCGGGACTGAACACTGCAGGCAACACCCGCGAACTGCAGCTCAACTACCGCCTCCACTACTGATCCGAAGACTTCAAGGAGCTTCTCCATGACACACCGCACCACTTTCGCCTCCCGCCTTCGCGTGCTCACGGGTATCGCCCTTGTCGGCCTGCTGTCGGCCTGCTCGACCATCGACCGGGGCACGGCGCCTGCGCTGGAGACGAACGCTAGCTGGGCCGTGCTGCCCTTCGAGAACCACACCGAAACGCCCATGGCCGGCAACCGCGCCGCCGCCATTGCCACGGCGCTGATCAATGCGCGTGGCGTGGGCCAGGTCAAGCGATACACGGGCGACGCACTGCAGGAGACCCTGTTCGACGGCCGCGACGCCAAGCGCCGCGAGGACGCCCTGGCCTGGGCGCGCGGCGAAGGCGTGCGCTATGCGCTGACGGGCGCGGTGGACGAATGGCGCTACAAGGTGGGTGTGGACGGCGAGCCGGCCGTGGGCGTGACGCTGGAGATCGTGGACGTGGGCACCGGCGCCACCGTGTGGAGCGGTGCGGGCGCGCAAAGCGGCTGGAGCCGCGAGGCCCTGGCCGCCGTGGGCCAGAAGCTGATCCGCAACCTGCTGGGCACGGGCCTGGCCAACGCCCGATAAGCGCATCCAGGAACGATTCTTCATGCCAGACCAAGCCACCACGCCCAAGGCGGCACCGCATTCCGCTGCACCGCGCCGCGCCGGCATTGCCGCGGAATTCAGAAGCTCGCCTCTGGGACTGCTCGTGCAGACGAGCGCCAAGCCCTGGGTGGTGGTGGGCGAGACGCTGCTGCTGCCGGTGCTGGCCCTGCTGATCGGCATGTGGGCCAACCCGGGCAATCCCCTGTGGGTGGAGTCCGAGTTTCCCTGGGCCTGGCTGGCGCCGGTGGTGGTGGCCCTGCGCTACGGGCCGGTGGCCGGCCTGTCTGCGGCCGGCGTGCTGCTGCTGGCCTGGCTGGGCGTCAACCAGCGCGATCTGTCGCTGTTCCCGGAACAGTACTTTCTGGGCGGCCTGATCCTGGTCATGGTCGTGGGCGAGATTTCCAGCCTCTGGCGCGCACGCATACGCCGTGCCCGCACGGCACAGAACTACATGGACCAGCGCACCGAGCAGCTGATCCGCCAGCATTACCTGCTGCGCCTGTCGCATGACCGGCTGGAGCAGGAGCTCATAGGCCGTCCCGTGTCCATGCGCGATGCCATCAACGTGCTCAGCGGCCTCAGCGGCGCCGAGGGCGATGCGCAAAGCCTGCTCAACCTGCTGTCGCGCTTCAGCCAGATCAGCGTGGCCAGCCTGGTGCCCGTGCGCAACGGGGTGCTGGACCCCGCGCCCATCGCCCAGCTGGGGGGCGAGCGGCCCATCCATGTGCACGACCCGCTGGTGCGGCAGGCGCTAGACAGCCACGTGCTGTGCCATGTCTCGCAAAGCATGGCGGAGGGCCAGCAGACGCAGTACATCGTCGTGGCGCCCATGCTGGACCTGGAGGGCGAGATCTACGGCCTGCTGCTGGTCGAGGAAATGCCTTTCTTCGCATTGCAGGAAGAGGCGCTGCAGACCATCAACCTGCTGCTGGGCTACTACACGGACAGCGTGGCCGCCAACAGCCTGGCGGCGCCGCTGCTGAAGGCCTATCCCGATTGCCCGCCGCATTTCGCGTTCGAGCTGCAGCGCATGGAGCATGTCAACCGCAGCGCGCGCCTGACCAGCGTGGTGGTGGCGCTGGAGCTGTCGCCATCGGCAGTGCAGGCCCAGATGGCCCAGCAGATCATGCGGCTGGAACGCATGCTGGACCGCTCCTGGCTGCAGGAAAGCAAGGGCCGGCAGCTGCTGGCCATCTTCATGCCGCTGGGGACCAATGCCACGGCCGAGGGCTACCTGAACCGCATCGAAGGCTGGCTGGCCCAGCGCGGCGTGGCCTCGCTGGCCGATGCGGGCATTTTCCCGCGCACCATCTTGCTGGACCGCTGCTCGGCCAGCAGCGTGCTGGAGCGGCTGCATCAGATGGGGCAGGGCCATGCTTAACCTCAAGCTGGCACTGGGCGCGCTGGCCGCGGAAATCGCTTCCTGGAGCAGCCTGTGGCTGCTGCGCAGCCAGTCGGACGCGGCCCTGCTGGGCTATCTCACGGCCCACGGGCTGGCCAGCGGCCTGCTGGCGCTGTGCCTGGCGCCGTTCCTGGCCACCTCGGCCAAGTCGGTGCGCCAGCGGCTGGCGCTGGTGGCGCTGATGGGGCTGTTTGCCTATGCCGTGCCGGTGGCCGGCATTTTGGGCGCCGTGGTCGCCACCATTGCGCTGCACACCCAGCGCGGCCCGCGGGGCGGCCCGCGTTTCCCGGTGATGCCGCTGCCCGATTTCGACCCGCACCAACAGGCCGGCACCAGCCGCCGCCAGGCGGGCCTGCAGTCCTTCCTGGCCAATCCCAATGTGCCGGTCGCCTCGCGCATGCGGGCCATGGTGGCGCTGGGCAGCGTGCCGGGGCGCATCGCCTCGCCCATGCTGCGCACGGCGCTGGGCGATTCCAGCGAGGACCTGCGCCTGCTGGCCTACAGCATGCTGGACGCCAAGGAGCGCGAGATCAGCAAGACCATCCACCAGGAGCTGCAGCTGTTCGAGCAGGCCAGCCAGAGCGAGGGGACGCAGCCTCCCGGCCCGCGCGCCCTGCAGGCGGCACGGGCGCTGACCGACCTGTACGCGGAACTGGTCTACCAGGGCGTGGCGCAGGGCGATGTGCGCGATCACGCCATCAAGCAATCCCTGCACTACTGCGATCTGGTGCTCGCCCAGCGGCCCGACAACGCCTTGCTGCTGCTGCGCCGCGGCCGGCTGCTGCACATGCAGGGCAGGGTGGTGGAGTCGCTGGACTGCTATGAGCGCTCGCTGGCGCTGGGCATGGAGCCGGCACGCGTCGTGCCCTACCAGGCCGAGCTGCTGTTCGATCGGCGGGAGTTCGCCAAGGCGCAGGCCCTGATGCGTTCGCTGGACCTGGAGCAAGCCCTGCCGCGCCTGAAGCCCAGCATCCGCTACTGGAGTGCCTCATGAGCCGTGCGAGCCAATTCCCCACGGCGGCCCATGCGGACATCGCGCTGCTGCTGGAAGGCACCTTCCCCTATGTCAGCGGCGGTGTGTCCAGCTGGGTCAACCAGATCCTGCAGGCCTATCCCGAGCACCGCTTCGCCATTGTCTTCCTGGGCAGCCGGCGCGAGGACTATGGCGATTTCCGCTACCCACTGCCGCCCAATGTGGTGCACTTCGAGCAGCACTACCTGTTCGACGCGCTGCACTCCAACATCCAGCCGGCCCCCTCGCGCGGCCACCCGCAGGCCCTGGCCAAGGCCCGGGAATTCCTGGGTGCGCTGGAGGCGCATGACGGCAGCGCCGAAAGCCGCGCCAAGGTGTTGGCGGCCATGCGCTCCATTGCGCTGGAGCTGCAGCCCGGCGGCAGCCTGCCGCTGGAGGATTTCCTGCACAGCGAATTCGCCTGGGACCTGATACGCGACAGCTACCGGCGCCATTGCACCGACCCGTCGTTCGTGGACTTCTTCTGGACCGTGCGCATCATGCTGCAGCCGTTGTGGCTGATGGCGCGCATCGCCCACGGGCTGATCCCGGTGCGCGTGCTGCATACCGTCTCGACCGGCTATGCGGGATTCCTGGGTGGACTGCTGCACCATGCACGCGGCCTGCCGCTGGTGCTGTCCGAGCATGGCATCTACACGAAAGAGCGCCAGATCGACCTGCTGCAAAGCTCCTGGATCCGCGACAACCGCAACATCTTCCAGCGCGACCCCATGGAGGTGTCGTTCTTCCGGCAGATGTGGATACGGTTTTTCGACTGGATGGGGCGCTTTTGCTACGGCGCGGC
Organism: Delftia acidovorans; assembly: GCA_031286585.1. Lineage (GTDB taxonomy): Bacteria > Pseudomonadota > Gammaproteobacteria > Burkholderiales > Burkholderiaceae_C > Comamonas > Comamonas acidovorans_A. Next base: position 538,298 of record JAITUC010000038.1, on the reverse strand, counting down.
CGACCCCATCATTGCGCTGTACGAGAACAACCGCCTGCGCCAGGTGGCCGATGGCGCGGCCACCGAGCGCACGGTCAGCATCCCCAACGGCATCCGCATAGAACGCTTTGCGCCGCTGCGCACCCAGCGGCCCGCCGAGGTGCCGCCCGTGCTGTGCCTGATCGGCCGCGTGGTGCCCATCAAGGACATCAAGACCTTCATCCGCGCCATGCGCCGCGTGGTCAACCGGATGCCCCAGGCCCTGGCCTGGGTGGCCGGCCCCACGGCCGAGGACCCGGCCTATGCCGAGGAATGCCAGAACCTCGTGGACAGCCTGGGTCTGCAGGCCAACGTGCGCTTCCTGGGCATGCAGAAGGTGGAGGAATTGCTGCCCAAGGTGGGCGTGGTCGTGCTGTCTTCCATCAGCGAGGCGCTGCCCCTGGTGATCCTCGAAGCCCAGGCCGCAGGCGTGCCCGTGGTCAGCACCGATGTGGGCTCCTGCCGCCAGCTCATCGACGGGCTGGAGCCGGAAGACCAGGCCCTGGGATCGTGCGGGCGCGTGGTCGGCATTGCCAACCCCGAGGCGCTGGCCGACGCCTGCCTGGAGCTGCTGAGCTCGCCCGCGCAGTGGCAGGCCGCCAGCGCGGCCGGGATTGCGCGTGTGGAGCGCTACTACTCCGACCGGCTGCTGTTCGAGCGCTACAAGCAGGTCTATGACAGGGCGCTGCAACAGTCCGAGGAAAAACACTGATGGCCGGCATTGGATTCGAACTGCGCCACCTGCTGCGCAAGAACACGCTGACCAGCGTGCTCCAGGCGTATGCCTATGCGGGCGTCATCGGCTCGGGGCCGTGGGTCTTCTCCATCATCGGCATCCTGCTGGTGGGGGTGTTCAGCGTCAGCGTGGTGGCGCCGCCGCTGCTGGTCACGCAGTTCCAGACCTCGGTGACCTACCTGGTGGCCAGCAGCCTGATCCTGACCGGGGCGGCGCAGCTGGCCTTCACGCGCTTTGTGTCGGACCAGCTGTTCCTCAAGAAGGACGAGAGCATCCTGCCCAACCTGCATGGCCTGCTGCTGGTGGTCGTGGCCACGGCCAGCGCGCTGGGCACGCTGGCACTGTTCGTGGTGCTGCCGGGCCAGGGCCTGCTGTATCGCGTGCTGATGCTGGCCGGCTTCACGCTGATGTGCGTGGTCTGGGTCATGACCGTGCTGCTGTCGGGCCTCAAGCACTACCGGGCCATTGCCGGGCTGTTCGGCGCCACCTACCTGCTCATCGTGCTGCTGGCGCTGCCGCTGCGCTACTGGGGACTGGAAGGGCTGCTGGCCAGCTTCGTGATCGGCCACGTGCTGCTGCTGGCCGGCATGTGGCTGATCGTGCTGCGCAGCTTTCCTCTGCAGCAGCGCTGGATCGCCTTTGACTTCACGCAGCGCTCGCTGATCTTTCCGGCGCTGATCGGCATCGGCGTGCTCTACAACCTGGGCATCTGGATCGACAAGTTCATGTTCTGGTACTACCCGCCGACCTCGCAGCAGATCATCGGCGGGCTCAGGGCCTCCTTGATCTACGACCTGCCTGTGTTCCTGTCGTACCTGTCCATCATTCCGGGCATGGCGGTGTTCCTGGTGCGCATCGAGACCGACTTCGTCGAGTACTACGACAAGTTCTTCGACGCCGTGCGCGGCGGCGGATCGCTGGAATACATCGAATCCATGCGCAACGAGATGGTCTACGCCATCCAGGCGGGCCTGGGCGAGATCGCCAAGGTGCAGACGCTGGCCGTTCTCGTCACCCTGGTGGCCGGGCCGGCCATCCTGCAGTTGCTGGGCATCTCCCAGCTGTACCTGCCGCTGCTGCACGTGCAGGTGGTGGGCGCCGGCTTGCAGGTGGGGGTGATGGCCGTGCTCAACGTGTTCTTCTACCTGGACGAGCGGCGCATCGTGTTCATGCTCTGCCTGCTGCTGGTGGTGCTGAACATCGCCTTCACGGGCATCTCGCTGGCGCTGGGTGCCGCGTTCTATGGCTACGGCTTTTGCCTGGCCATGCTGGTGACGCTGTGCGTGGGGCTGTACCTGCTCTCGCGCGAGCTCAACCGGCTCGAGTACAAGACCTTCATGCTGCAGTGACCGGCAGGCATCTATCGCCATCTGCCGATTTGCACGGTCTTGATCCGGCGTGTTGGCGGGGGGCGCCGGTCTGCGCGACAATACGGGATTCGGCGCCGGCACCCAACCGAGACAAAGGTTCCACCAAGGAACCATTCATTACAACGATTGCGCACCTTGCGTGCGGTGGCCGCCGCCTTTCGCTTTTTCCACTCCAAAGCTTTAAGCCATGAAAAAACGCACCCTCTTGGCCATGGTGGCCCTGTCTGCACTGCTGGCAGCCTGCGGCAAGAACGAGTCCGCATCGACCGCCGCCGCGCCGGTTGCCGCCCCCGTGCCGGCAGCCATGACCAAGTTGGTGATCGGCCTGGACGACAACTTCCCGCCCATGGGCTTTCGTGACGACAAGAACGAGATCGTCGGCTTCGACATCGACATGGCGCGTGAAGCCGCCAAGCGCATGAACGTGGAAGTGGACTTCAAGCCCATCGACTGGAGCGCCAAGGAGGCCGAGCTGGTCGGCAAGCGCGTCGATGCGCTGTGGAACGGCCTGACCATCACCGAAGAGCGCAAGAAGAACATCGCCTTCACCGCGCCCTACATGGAGAACCACCAGATCATCATCGTGCGCGCCAACTCCGACATCAAGGACAAGGCTGGCCTGGCCGGCAAGGTCGTGGGCGCGCAGGATGGCAGCTCGGCCGTGGACGCCATCAAGAAGGACGCCGCCGTGGCCGCGAGCTTCAAGGAGCTGAAGACCTTCGGCGACAACATCACCGCTCTGATGGACCTGTCGGCAGGCCGCCTGGATGCCGTCGTGGTCGACGAGGTCGTGGGCCGTTTCCACGTGGCCAAGAAGTCCGGCGAGTACCTGGTGCTCGAGGACAACTTCGGCACCGAGGACTACGGCGTGGGCCTGCGCAAGGAAGACACCGAAGTCCTGGGCAAGCTCGAAGCCGCGCTGGCCGAGATGAAGAAGGACGGCAAGGCCGCCGAGATCGCCTCCAAGTGGTTCGGCAAGGACATCATCAAGTAAATCCGGCACGCCATGCGACCGGCAAGGCCAGCCTGGCATTGCCGGTCTTTTGCGTTCTGGGACGCACGCGCCCGTGGCTGCCCGGATCCTGCCGATGCCGGCGGGGCCGCGCACCGCACTGAGGCCATTCGATGGAATATGTAATCTCGCTCATGGGGCCGCTGTCCGCCGGCGCCCTGGTCACCCTCAAGCTCTTCGTCATCACCCTGGCGCTGTCCATTCCCCTGGGACTGTCGCTGGCGCTGATGCGCATCTCCCGCTTTTCCGCCCTGAGCCGGCTGGTCGGCGGCTACATCTGGCTGATGCGCGGCACGCCGCTGATGCTGCAGATGCTGTTCATCTACTTCGCGCTGCCCTTCGTGCCCGTGATCGGCGTGCGCCTGCCCGATTTCCCCGCCGCCGTCGTCGCCTTCGCGCTGAACTACGCCGCCTACTTCGCCGAAATCTTCCGCGCCGGCATCCAGTCCGTGGACCGCGGGCAGTACGAGGGTGCCAAGGTGCTGGGCATGAGCTACGGCCAGACCATGCGCCGCATCATCCTGCCGCAGATGTGGGCGCGCATCATCCCCCCCGTGAGCAACGAGACCATCACCCTGGTCAAGGACACCTCGCTCATCTACGTGCTGGCCCTGAACGACCTGCTGCGCGCCGCGCGCGGCATCGTGCAGCGCGACTTCACCATCACGCCCTTCGTGGTGGCTGCAGGCTTCTACCTCGTGATGACGCTGGTGCTGACCTGGATCTTCCAATACCTAGAAAAACGCCATGCAAAGTATGACGCGTGACACGCGGCACCCCCTGAGGCGCTTCGCGCCTTCCCCCTCTCTCGCTACGCGGGAGGGGGACAACACCCTCGCGGCGGGGCGGCCCTTGCTCGGTGTTTCTGTATGGGGTCACGCCCGTTTTCAAGGACAGCGTGTAGTACGCCGCGCTCTGGATGATTGAAATGAAACCCGAAACAATGATCAGTGCGCAGAACATCTGCAAGGGCTTTGGCGGTGTGCCGGTGCTGCGCGGCGTTTCGCTGGAGCTGGCGCGCGGCGAGGTGGTGGCCATCATCGGTCCCTCGGGATCGGGCAAGAGCACGTTCCTGCGCTGCCTCAACCACCTGGAAACCATTGACAGCGGCCGTGTCGCCGTCGAGGGCGAGGTGCTGGTGGACAGCGGCGCGGACGGCAGGGCCCACTACGTGCCCGAGGCGCAGATCCGCCGGATCGGCCGCAAGATGGGCATGGTGTTCCAGTCCTTCAACCTGTTTCCGCACCTCACGGTGCTGGAGAACATCATCGAGGCGCCGATCATCGTCAAGGACCTCAAGCGCGAGCAGATCGTGCCCAAGGCCGAGGCGCTGTTGCACAAGGTGGGCCTGCTGGAAAAGCGCGATGCCTATCCCAACCGCCTGTCGGGCGGGCAAAAGCAGCGCGTGGCCATCGCCCGGGCCCTGGCCATGGAGCCCGATATCCTGCTGTTCGACGAGCCCACCTCCGCGCTGGACCCGGAATTGACCGGCGAAGTGCTGCGCACCATGCGCGAGCTGGCCCAGGAGCACATGACCATGCTGGTCGTGACCCACGAGATGGGCTTTGCCCGCGAAGTGGCCAATCGCGTGATCTTCATGGACAAGGGCGAAATCGTCGAGCAAGGCCCGGCGGAAGCGTTCTTTGCGGCGCCGCAGCACGCCCGGACCCAGGCATTTCTGCAGAACATGTTGTAAAAAAACATCTATCCAATTCGGGCTTTCCCCAGGTCCCGAGAGCGTGCGCCGCTTGTGTAGCAAGCGAAGCATGCTCTTTTTTTTATGGCATTTCTGCCATGACATTCCGAGAAACATACACGGATGTATGTTTATCTCGCAGGGTGGTGAGCAGGCAGCGGCGCCTGTCTGCACAATAGCGGCCTTGCCTGCGAACATTTATCGACCGCATCACAGCATGATCCCAACTGCCTCTTTCGTGGAGCTGCGCAACGTCACCTTCGGCTATGGCGAACGTGTGATCCTGCGCGACCTGTCGCTGCAGGTGCCGCGCGGCAAGGTCACGGCCCTGATGGGGGCATCGGGCGGCGGCAAGACCACGGTGCTTCGCCTGATCGGCGGCCAGCAGCATGCCCAGCAGGGGCAGGTGCTGTTCGATGGCAAGGACGTCACCACCATGGACGCTGCAGGCCTGTACGCCGCGCGCCGGCGCATGGGCATGCTGTTCCAGTTCGGCGCGCTGTTCACCGACATGAGCGTGTTCGACAACGTGGCCTTCCCGCTGCGCGAGCACACTGATCTCTCCGACGAACTGGTCCGCGACATCGTGCTCATGAAGCTGCATGCCGTGGGCCTGCGTGGTGCGCGTGACCTCATGCCCAGCGAGATCTCGGGCGGCATGGCCCGCCGCGTGGCGCTCGCGCGGGCCATTGCGCTGGACCCCGAATTGATCATGTACGACGAGCCCTTCGCCGGGCTGGACCCCATCTCCCTGGGCACGGCCGCCCAGCTGATCCGCGAGCTCAACGATGCCATGGGACTGACCTCCATCCTGGTGTCCCATGACGTGGAGGAAACCTTCCACGTGGCCGACCATGTGGTCATCCTGGGCAACGGCGGCGTCGCCGCCCAGGGCTCGCCAGATGAGGTGCGGGCCAATCCCGACCCGCTGGTGCAGCAGTTCATCCACGCACGGGCCACCGGCCCCGTGCCTTTCCACTATCCCGGCGTGAGTGCCGAGGAAGATTTCGGCAACCCCGCAGGCCCCGGCAAGGCCGACGGCAGGAGGCGCGCATGAACCGGCTGCATCCCGCACGCATTGGCGCGGCGGTACGCCACCAGCTGACGCAGCTGGGCATGGGCACGCGCCTGTTCGGCCGCCTGCTCGCCCTCATGGGACCTGCGCTGGGCCGTCCGCGGCTGATCGGCGACCAGATCCATTTCCTGGGCAACTATTCGCTGGCCATCATTGGCGTGTCCGGCCTGTTCGTCGGTTTCGTGCTGGGCCTGCAGGGCTACTACACGCTGCAGCGCTATGGCTCGGCCGAGGCGCTGGGGCTGCTGGTGGCCCTGTCGCTGGTGCGCGAGCTCGGCCCCGTCGTCACGGCGCTGCTGTTTGCCGGCCGTGCCGGCACGGCACTGACGGCCGAGATCGGACTGATGAAGGCCGGCGAGCAGTTGTCGGCCATGGAGATGATGGCCGTGGACCCCGTGCGCCGCATCCTGGCGCCGCGCTTCGTGGCGGGCCTGATCGCCATGCCGCTGCTGGCGGCCGTTTTCAGCGCCGTCGGCGTGATCGGCGGCTGGCTGGTGGGCGTGGTCATGATCGGCGTCGACGGTGGCGCCTTCTGGGGCCAGATGCAAAACGGCGTGGACTGGTGGTATGACCTGGGCAACGGCGTTCTCAAGAGCCTGGTGTTCGGCGTGGCGGTGACCTTCATTGCGCTGCTGCAGGGCTATGCAGCCAAGCCCACGCCCGAAGGCGTGTCCCGCGCGACCACGCGCACGGTGGTGATGGCCTCGCTGGCCGTGCTGGGGCTGGACTTCCTGCTCACGGCCACGATGTTCAGCCTTTGACCCGGCACCGGTGCCACCTCTCGCAAATCAAGGAAAAACAAACCATGCAGCAATCCAAGAGTGATGTCTGGGTCGGACTGTTCGTGCTGATCGGCGCTGCGGCGCTGGTGTTCCTGGCGCTGCAGTCGGCCAATCTGCTGAGCCTGAACTTCCAGAAGACCTATACGCTGACCGCGCGCTTCGACAACATCGGCGGCCTCAAGCCCAAGGCAGCCGTGCGCAGCGCAGGCGTCGTCGTCGGCCGCGTGGAATCCATCACCTTCGACGACAAGGTCTTTCAGGCCAGCGTGACCATGGCCCTGGAAAATCGCTACGCCTTTCCCAAGGACAGCTCGCTGAAGATCCTGACCAGCGGCCTGCTCGGCGACCAGTACATCGGCATCGAAGCCGGCGCAGATGACCACAATCTCAAGGATGGCGACCGCGTCGTCGCAACCCAGTCGGCCGTTGTGCTGGAAAATCTGATCGGACAGTTCCTCTACGGCAAGGCCGAGCAGGGTGGCAGCTCCGGTGCAGGAGGCAAAGAATGACAACCAACCACCATGAACAGGCGACCGCGGGTCGCCCTGCAGCCCAGGCAGCCTCCTGGCAGCGCGCAGCCATGCTCGGCACGCTGGCCGCCGCTTCGCTGCTCGCCGGCTGCGCCACCGCTCCGGGTGAGGCGCGCAATCCCCAGGATCCGTTCGAGCCCTTCAACCGCAGCATGTACTCGTTCAATGACGGGCTGGACCGCGCGGTCCTGAAGCCGGTGGCCACGGCCTACCGCGATGTCACGCCGAGGCTTGCGCGCGATGGGGTGAGCAACTTCTTCTCCAACCTGAGCGATGCCTGGTCGTTCGTGAACAACGCGCTGCAGGGTCAGGCTGAGGGTGCCTACAACTCCATGGTGCGCTTCTCGGTGAACACGGTCTTCGGCCTGGGCGGACTGCTCGACATCGCCAGCGAGGCCGGCATCGAGCGCCACAAGCAGGACTTCGGCCAGACGCTGGGTCGCTGGGGCGTGCCCACGGGGCCGTACCTGGTGCTGCCGCTGCTCGGCCCGTCCACGGTGCGTGACACGGCGGCTCTGCCGGTGGATGCCTGGGGCAACCCCATGATGGCGATCAACGACATCCCGGTGCGCAACAGCCTGTATGTGCTGCGACTGGTGGATACGCGTGCGCGCCTGCTCAATGCCTCGGACACGCTGGACTCCGTCGCCCTCGACCGCTACAGCCTGACGCGTGACGTCTACCTGAACCTGCGGCGCGGCAAGTCCGGCGAAGACGGCCGCATCGAGGACTATGACGACGATGCCGGCAAACTGCCGCCCGAAGACGGCGCAAAGTAAGCAGTTCGTAACATCCCGAGATGAAAAACGGTCGGCGCCTGACACGGCGCGGCCCGAAAAATGTGCAATATCAACCCGGTCCGGGGCATTGAGGCCCTGCTGGGAAAGGAAGAATGATGATCAATCGACGTGCCTGGAGCGCTGCCGCGGCAGCCGTGCTGGCCATGGGAACCTGGGGCGCTGCGCTGCCCGTCCACGCGGCCGACGAAACCCCTGATGCGCTGATCAAGCGTGTCTCCACCGACGTGCTGGAAACCATCAAGAAGGACCCTTCGCTGCGCGAGGGCGATGTCTCCAAGGTCAATGCGCTGGTCAATGACAAGGTCATGCCCTATGTGAATTTCCGCCGCATGACCTCGGCTTCGGTGGGGCCGGCCTGGCGCCAGGCCACGCCTGCACAGCGCGAGAGGCTGGAGACCGAATTCAAGGCCCTGCTGATCCGCACCTATTCGGGCGCGCTGACCCAGGTCAGCAACCAGACCATCAATGTCAAGCCCGTGCGTGCTGCGCCCGGCGACATCGATGTACTGGTGCGCACCGAGGTGCTGGGCCGCGGCGAGCCCGTGCAGCTGGATTACCGCCTTGAAAAGTCCGGCGACAGCTGGAAGATCTACAACCTGAACGTGCTGGGCGTGTGGCTGGTGGAAACCTACCGCAACCAGTTCAGCCAGGAAATCAATGCCCGCGGCATTGACGGCCTGATCGAGACCCTTGCCACGCGCGGCAAGATGCCGGCCACGCCCCCCTCCAAGGGCTGACGGCCATTGACGCTCGCGCCATGCTGCAGCTCCCCCGTGAACTGACCTACCGCCAGGCGCGCAGCTGCCTTGTGCAGCTGCAGCCCCAGGTGCAGGCCTTCGATGGCGCCCAGGTGCGCGTCGATGCCAGCGGCGTCGAGGTCTTCGACTCGGCCGCCCTGGCCGTGCTGCTGGCCTGCCGCCGCACAGCGAAGGCGGCCGACAAGCAATTGGTGGTCGTGGGCCTGCCGCAGGGCCTGCAGTCCATGGCGGCGCTGTACGGCGTCGATGGGCTGCTGACCGACGCATCCTCCCCCTCCTGAGCCGGCGCAGCGCGCCGCTGCAAAGAGCCCTGCAAGGCAGGTTTGGCTGCAAGGGCCTAGAATCGCGCCTCGCATGTCTGCCGTCTCATTCCAATCCATCTCCAAGACCTACCAGACCCCCAAGGGGGCCTTTCAGGCGCTCAACCACGTGAGTCTGGACATCGAGGAGGGCGAGTTCTTCGGCCTGCTCGGTCCCAATGGCGCTGGCAAGACCACGATGATCAGCATCCTGGCCGGCCTGTCACGCGCCACCAGCGGCCGCGTGCTGGTCCAGGGCAGCGACGTGCATGCCGACTACTCGGCTGCCCGGCGCAAGCTGGGCATCGTGCCGCAGGAACTGGTCTTCGATCCATTCTTCAACGTGCGCGAGGCGCTGCGCTTTCAGTCCGGCTATTTCGGCGTCAAAAACAATGACGACTGGATCGACGAGTTGCTGCACAGCCTGGGGCTGACCGACAAGGCCAATTCCAACATGCGCCAGCTGTCCGGCGGCATGAAGCGCCGCGTGCTGGTGGCACAGGCCCTGGTGCACAAGCCGCCCATCATCGTGCTGGACGAGCCCACGGCCGGCGTGGACGTGGAGCTGCGCCAGACGCTGTGGCATTTCATCGCGCGCCTGAACCGCGAAGGCCATACCGTGCTGCTCACCACCCATTACCTGGAAGAGGCCGAGGCGCTGTGCAGCCGCGTGGCCATGCTCAAGCAGGGCAACATCGTCAAGCTCTCGACCATGTCGGAGTTGCTCCGTTCTGCCTCGTCCAATGTGCTGCAGTTCAAGACCGATACCGCCTTGCCGCCGGCCCTGGCCGCGCGGGCACGGGTGACCGGCCGCATCGTGCAGATACCCGCCAACGACGCCAGCGATGTGGAGCGCCTGCTCGCCGCGCTGCGCGAGGGCTCCGTCGTCCCCGAGGACGTGGAAATCCGCCGCGCCGATCTGGAGGATGTCTTCATCCACGTGATGAACGAGCAAGGCCAGACCTCGCCGGGAGCCTCGGCATGAACGGCTGGCAGACCCTGCTCAAGAAGGAAGTGCTGCGTTTCTGGAAGGTCAGCTTCCAGACCGTGGCCGCACCCGTGCTCACGGCCGTGCTCTATCTGCTGATCTTCGGCCATGTGCTCGAAGGCCGGGTGCTGGTCTACGACCGCATCAGCTACACGGCCTTCCTGATCCCCGGCCTGGTGATGATGAGCGTGCTGCAGAACGCCTTCGCCAACAGCTCCTCCAGCCTGGTGCAGAGCAAGATCATGGGCTCCATGGTTTTCGTGCTGCTCACGCCGCTGTCGCATTGGGCGTGGTTCGGCGCCTACGTGGGCGCTTCGGTGCTGCGTGGCCTGCTGGTGGGCGTGGGCGTGTTCATCGTCACGCTGTACTTCGCCATTCCCGAATTCACGGCGCCGTTGTGGATTCTGGTCTTCGGCCTGCTGGGCGCTGCGCTGCTGGGCACGCTGGGCGTGATCGCCGGCCTGTGGGCGGACAAGTTCGACCAGATGGCGGCCTTCCAGAACTTCCTGATCATGCCCATGACGTTCCTGTCGGGCGTGTTCTATTCCATCCAGTCGCTGCCGCCTTTTTGGCAAAAAGTCAGCCATCTGAACCCGTTTTTCTACATGATTGACGGCTTTCGCTACGGCTTCTTCGGCCAGAGCGACGTGTCGCCCTGGGTCAGCCTGGCCATCGTCGGCTCGGCCTGGCTGGTGGTGAGCGCCCTGGCCGTGCACCTGCTGCGCATCGGCTACAAGATCCGCGGCTGAGGTTTTTCCACAGACTGTGGCGGGCGCTCGGCCCGCATTGTTGAATCCACCCATGAACAGGCGGCCGGCGCCCGGCGCCGCCGCCAACCAAGGCCATGCCAAGATGCATGGCAGGAAAGCTTCCCCCATGACTGCAGACCAACTCAAGGAACTGATCGCCACCGGCCTGCCTTGCGAACACATTGCGCTGGAAGGTGATGGACGGCACTGGTTTGCCACCATCGTCTCGTCCCGATTCGAGGGCCAGCGCCTGCTGCAGCGCCAGCGCCTGGTCTACGCCACGCTGGGCCAGCGCATGCACACCGACGAGGTCCATGCCCTGTCCATGAAGACCTACACGCCCGCCGAGTGGGCTGCCCAGGCCGGCCAGGCCTGAGCCGGCCGTCAGGCACATCAGACTTCCGCTGCGCCGGCCGCCACGGCCCGTGCGGCATCTTCTTTTCCCCGATTTCCAGATTCAAGGCTATCAGCCATGGACAAACTCCTGATTCGCGGTGGCCGAGCGCTGCATGGCGAGGTGACGGTCTCCGGCGCCAAGAATGCCGCCTTGCCCGAGCTGTGCGCCGCGCTGCTGTCGTCCGAGCCCGTGACCCTGCGCAACGTGCCGCGCCTGCAGGACGTGGCCACCATGCTCAAGCTCATCCGCAACATGGGTGTCAGCGCCGAGCACGATGACAGCGGCGCCGTGCAGATCAACGCCGGCTCCCTGTCCAACCCAGAGGCTCCCTACGAACTGGTCAAGACCATGCGCGCCTCGGTCCTGGCCCTGGGCCCGCTGCTGGCCCGATTCGGCCAAGCCCGCGTGTCGCTGCCCGGCGGCTGCGCCATCGGTTCGCGCCCCGTGGACCAGCACATCAAGGGCCTGCAGGCCATGGGCGCCGAGATCGTTGTCGAGAACGGCTACATGAATGCGCGCCTGCCCGGGCATCTCAAGCGCCTGCAGGGCACCCGCATCACCACCGACATGGTGACCGTCACGGGCACCGAGAACTTCCTGATGGCCGCCGTGCTGGCAGAAGGCGAGACCGTGCTGGAAAACGCCGCCATGGAACCCGAGATCGGCGATCTGGCCGAAATGCTCATCAAGATGGGCGCAAGAATCGAAGGCCATGGCACCAGCCGCATCGTCGTCCACGGCGTGGAGCGGCTGGGCGGCTGCGAGCACCAGGTGGTGGCCGACCGCATCGAGGCCGGCACCTTTCTGTGCGCCGTGGCCGCCACGGGCGGCGACGCACTGCTGCGCAATGGCCGCGCCGACCATCTGGGCGCCGTCATCGACAAGCTCAAGGATGCAGGCGCCGAGGTGTCCGCCGAGGACGGCGGCATCCGCGTGCGCGCGGCCGGCAAGCTCAAGGCCCAGAGTTTCCGCACCACCGAATACCCGGGCTTTCCCACCGACATGCAGGCGCAGTTCATGGCGCTGAACCTGGTGGCCGAAGGCTGCAGCATGGTCACCGAGACCATCTTCGAGAACCGCTTCATGCACGTGGACGAAATGCTGCGCCTGGGCGCGCAGATCACCACCGACGGGCGCGTTGCCACCATCACCGGCAGCCAGTCGCTGTCGGGCGCGGCCGTCATGGCCACCGACCTGCGCGCCTCGGCCAGCCTGGTCATCGCCGGCCTCGTGGCCAAGGGCGAGACCCTGGTCGATCGCATCTATCATCTGGACCGCGGCTACGATCGCATGGAAGACAAGCTGCGCGGCCTGGGTGCCGACATCGAAAGAGTTTCCCAATGACCATCACGATTGCCCTGTCCAAGGGCCGCATCTACGACGAAACCGTGCCGCTGCTGGCGGCCGCCGGCATCTCGGTCAGCGAAGACATTGAAAAGTCGCGCAAGCTGATCTTCGAGACCAACCAGAGCGACGTGCGCGTGGTGCTGGTGCGCGCCTCCGACGTGCCGGTCTATGTGCAGTACGGCGGCGCCGATCTCGGCGTGGCCGGCCTGGACTCGCTGATCGAGCATGGCGCCCAGGGCCTGTACCAGCCCCTGGACCTGAAGATCGCGCGCTGCCGCGTCAGCGTGGCCGTGCGCAACGGCTTCGACTATGCGCTGGCCGTCAAGCAGGGCGCCCGCCTGCGCATCGCCACGAAGTACCCCGAGATCGCGCGCAACTTCTTCGCCACCAAGGGCGTGCACGTGGACATGGTCAAGCTCTACGGCTCCATGGAGCTGGCCCCGCTGACCGGCATGGCCGACGCCATCGTCGATCTGGTGTCCACCGGCAACACGCTCAGGGCCAATGACCTGGTCGAGGTCGAGCCCATCATGGAGATCAGCTCGCGCCTGGTGGTCAACCAGGCCTCGCTCAAGCTCAAGCAGGCTTCTCTGCGCAAGATCATCGATGCCTTCGCATCGGCCATTCCCCAAGACTGAAGCTTTCCCATCATGGAATACCAAGCCGCTCCTGCCCGCCTGTCCACGCTGGACGCCAACTTCGAACACGATTTTGCGCAGCGCCTGCATTGGTCGGCAGACACGGACGCGGCCATCGAGCAGCGCGTGGCCGACATCCTGGCCGATGTGCAAAAGCGCGGCGATGCGGCCGTGCTGGAGTACACGGCGCGCTTTGACGGATTGCCGGTGGACGGCATGGCGGCGCTGGAGCTGACGCAGGCCGAGCTCAAGGCCGCCTTCGACAGCCTGGGCGACGAGCAGCGCGATGCGCTGACGGCCGCCGCCCAGCGCGTGCGCACCTACCACGAGGCACAAAAGCGCGCCAGCGGCGAAAGCTGGAGCTACCGTGACGCCGATGGCACCCTGCTGGGCCAGAAGGTCACGCCGCTGGACCGCGTGGGCATCTATGTGCCCGGTGGCAAGGCGGCCTATCCGTCCAGCGTGCTGATGAATGCCATTCCGGCCCACGTGGCTGGCGTGCAGGAAATCATCATGGTCGTGCCCACGCCGCGCGGCGAGAAGAACGCCCTGGTGCTGGCCGCCGCCTATGTGGCCGGCGTCACGCGCGGCTTCACCATCGGCGGTGCCCAGGCCGTGGCGGCCCTGGCCTACGGCACGGCCACCATCCCCAAGGTGGACAAGATCACCGGCCCCGGCAATGCCTATGTGGCCAGCGCCAAGAAGCGTGTGTTCGGCACCGTGGGCATCGACATGATTGCCGGCCCCAGCGAAATCCTCGTGCTGGCCGATGGCAGCACGCCGCCCGACTGGGTGGCCATGGACCTGTTCAGCCAGGCCGAGCATGACGAGCTGGCGCAAAGCATCCTGCTGTGCCCCGATGCCGACTACATCGCCGCCGTCCAGCGCGAGATCGACCGCCTGCTGCCCGAGATGCCGCGGCGCGCCATCATCGCCAAGAGCCTGAGCGACCGGGGTGCCCTCATCCTCACGCGCGACATGCAGGAGGCCTGCGCCATCAGCAACCGCATCGCGCCAGAGCACCTGGAAGTCTCCAGCAACGATCCCCACCAGTGGGAGCCGCTGCTGCGCCATGCAGGCGCCATCTTCCTGGGAGCCTACACCAGCGAAAGCCTGGGCGACTACTGCGCCGGCCCCAACCACGTGCTGCCCACCAGCGGCACGGCGCGCTTTTCCTCGCCGCTGGGAGTCTATGACTTCCAGAAGCGATCCAGCCTCATCGAGGTCAGCGAGCAGGGCGCCCAGACCCTGGGTCGCATCGCCTCGGTGCTGGCGCATGGCGAAGGCCTGCAAGGCCATGCGCGCGCGGCCGAAATGCGGTTGAAGTAGACGCTCGCTTCCTGTCGGATGAAGGCGCCGTCACCGAAAGGGGCGGCGCTTTTTGCTGCCTGGACGCCGGATCAAGCGTGTCAAGAATTGACACGAAATCAGTGGAGCACGAATTTCGTGTAGACTTGCGCCTGTGAAGAACCTCACCATCACCGTCGAAGACAGCGTGCTCGAATGGGCCCGCATCGAGGCTGCCAGGCGCGGCACCAGCGTCTCGCGCATGGTGGGTGACTTCATGGCCGAGATGCAGCGCCGCGAGGACGCCTACGAGCGCGCCTACCTGGCCTGGCGCACCGACGAGCGCGGCTGGGACGGCGGCCAGCCGTCATCCACGCAGCCCGCCCGGCGCAGTGCCGCGCTGCGCCGCGAGGGCCAGGCATGAACACCGTCTTCGTCGATACCTCCGTGCTGGTCGCTGCCGAAGACACGGGGCAGGGCGCCTTGCATGTCGCCGTGCTGCAGTGGCTGGACCTGCTGTGGCGCACGCGCAGCGGGCGCACCGGCAGCCAGTCGCTGTGCGAGTTCTATGAACAGGTCACCACGGCCGCCCAGCCTCTGCCGCAGGGCGATGCGCGCGCCGCCATCCGCCGCTACCAGACCTGGACGCCCTGGAAGACCGATGCCGCCACGCTGGAGACCGCCTGGGCCGTGCAATCGCGCCACCAACTGCCCTTTGGCGACTGCCTGGCCGTGGCCTGCGCCCAGCACAGCGGCTGCGAGCAGATGCTGACTCTGCACCTGCCGCACGGGGCCCAGTTTGGCGGCGTCGCCATGGTGCACCCGCTGCACCAGGCGCCGCAGCAGCAGCAGGCCTGAGCGGCTTCGCTGATGGATTTCTTCCCCCACTGTTTCGTGAAAGTGTGCATGCCATGACAGCTTCCATTCCGCAGGTTCAGGCCCTGGCCCTGGAGCGCATCCGCGCCGATGTCCGCTCCATGCATGCCTACCATGTGCAGCCCTCGCAAGGCCTGCTCAAGATGGACACGATGGAGAACCCCTTCCGCCTGCCCCCTGAGTTGCAGGCCGCGCTGGGCGAACGTCTGGGCCGGCTGGAGATCAACCGCTACCCTGGCGAGCGCCAGGAAGTGCTCAAGGACATGCTGGCCCGCTACGCGCAGGCGCCTGCCGGAAGCGCCCTGCTGCTGGGCAATGGCTCGGACGAGATCATCACGCTGCTGGCCCTGGCCTGTGCCCAGCCCCACGCCGAGGGCCGCGCCACCATGCTGGCGCCCATGCCGGGCTTCGTCATGTACCCCATGAGCGCCAGGCTGCAGGGCCTGGACTTTGTGGGCGTCGACCTGACGGCCGACTTCGAGCTGGACGTGCCCGCCATGCGCGCCGCCATTGCCGAGCACCGCCCCGCGATCACCTATATCGCCTATCCCAACAATCCCACGGCCACGCTCTGGGCCGAGGCCGATGTGCAGGCCGTGATCGACGCGGTCGGCGCCATTGGCGGCCTGGTCGTCATGGATGAGGCCTACCAGCCCTTCGCCCGCCGCAGCTGGAGCGAGAACCTGCGCGCCGACCCGGCCCGCAACGCCCATGTGCTGCTGATGCGCACGCTCAGCAAGTTCGGCCTGGCAGGCGCGCGCCTGGGCTACCTGATCGGCCCGGCCGCCATCGTCGGCGAGATCGACAAGGTGCGCCCGCCCTACAACATCAGCGTGCTCAACTGCGAGACGGCCATTTTCGCGCTGGAGCACGAAGCGCTGTATGCACAGCAGGCCGTGGCCATCCGCGCCGAGCGCCAGCCGCTGATCGATGCGCTGGCGGCTCTGCCGGGCGTGGAAAAGATCTGGCCGTCCGAGGCCAACATGGTCTTGCTGCGCGTGCGCGATGCCGCGCGCGCCCAGGCCGAGATGAAGGCCCGGGGCGTGCTGGTGAAGAATGTCTCTGCCATGCACCCGCTGCTGGCCAACTGCCTGCGACTGACCGTGGGCACCCACGAAGAAAACGCCCAGATGCTGGCGGCCCTGAAGGAATCCCTATGAGCAATGCAGCTCCCGCACGCACCGCCGAAGTGCAGCGCAACACCGCCGAGACCCGGATCAAGGTTGCCATCAACCTGGACGGCACGGGCAAGGCCAGCCTGCGCTCGGGCATCGGCTTCCTGGATCATATGCTCGACCAGATCGCGCGCCATGGCCTGATCGACCTCGATATCGACTGCGAGGGCGACCTGCACATCGACGGCCACCACACGGTGGAGGACATCGGCATCACCCTGGGCCAGGCCTTTGCCAAGGCCGTGGGCGACAAGAAGGGCATTCGCCGCTACGGCCATGCCTATGTGCCGCTGGACGAGGCCCTGAGCCGCGTGGTCATCGATTTCTCGGGCCGTCCGGGCCTGCACATGGACGTGAAATTCACGGCAGGCAGCATCGGCCAGCTCGACACCCAGCTGGTCTACGAATTCTTCCAGGGCTTCGTCAACCATGCGGGCGTGACCCTGCACATCGACAATCTCAAGGGCTTCAACGCTCACCACCAGTGCGAGACCATCTTCAAGGCCTTCGCACGCGCCCTGCGCTTTGCGCTGGAGCATGACGAGCGCATGGCCGGCGTCATCCCCTCGACCAAGGGCGCTCTGTAAAGAGAAGCGATTGACCCCGGCCAGAGCTTGATCTGACCGGGCAATCCAGCCGAAAATCCGACCGAACACGCGCCACACGCTATGAGTTTGACTGACAACACCGTCGCCGTCGTCGATTACGGCATGGGCAATCTGCGCTCGGTTTCCCAGGCCGTGCGCACGGCCGCCGCCGACTCCGGCTGGCAGGTCGTGGTCACCGCCGACCCCGAGGTGGTGCTGGCCGCCAACCGGGTCGTGCTGCCGGGCCAGGGCGCCATGCCCGACTGCATGCGCGAACTGCGCGAATCCGGCCTGCAGGACGCCGTGCTGCATGCCGCTGCCAACAAGCCCCTGTTCGGCGTCTGCGTGGGCATGCAGATGCTGCTGGACCACAGCGACGAGGGCGATGTGCCTGGCCTGGGCCTGATCCCGGGCAATGTGCGCAAGTTCGATCTGGCGGGCCGCGTCCAGGCCGACGGCAGCCGCTTCAAGGTGCCGCAAATGGGCTGGAACCGCGTGCACCGGACGCACCATGGCGGGCAGTCCCACCCGCTGTGGCGTGGAATTCCCGAAGACAGCTTCTACTACTTCGTGCACAGTTTCTATGCCGTGGTGCAGCAGCCCCAGCATTGCGCTGCAGAGGCCGACTACGGCGGGCGCTTTGCCTGCGCCATCGCACACGATAATATTTTCGCCACCCAGTTTCACCCCGAAAAAAGCGCGGACCAGGGCCTGGCCTTGTTCCGCAACTTTCTGGGCTGGAAGCCCTGAACCCTCTTTCCCTCCCCGCACCGGCCGCTGCATCCAGGCCTTCATTGCTCGCAAACCATCATGCTGCTCATTCCTGCCATCGACCTCAAGGACGGCCACTGCGTACGCCTCATCCAGGGTGATATGGACCAGTCGACCACGTTCGGCGAAGACCCGGCCATCATCGCCCGCCGCTGGCTTGACGCCGGCGCGCGCCGCCTGCACCTGGTGGACCTCAATGGCGCGTTTGCGGGCCAGCCCAAGAATCTGGCGGCCATCAAGGCCATCCTCAAAGAGGTGGACGACCGGATTCCGGTGCAGCTCGGCGGCGGCATCCGTGATCTGGACACCATCGAGAAATACATAGACGCCGGCATCAGCTACGTGATCATCGGCACCGCTGCCGTGAAGAACCCGGGCTTTCTGCAGGACGCCTGCAGCGCCTTCGGCGGCCATGTGATCGTGGGCCTGGACGCCAAGGACGGCAAGGTGGCCATCGACGGCTGGAGCAAGCTCACGGGCCAGGACGTGCACTCGGTGGCCAAGCGCTTCGAGGACTGGGGCGTGGAGTCCATCATCTATACCGACATCGGCCGCGACGGCATGCTCACGGGCATCAACATCGATGCCACCGTCAATCTCGCGCAATCGCTGAAGATTCCCGTCATCGCCTCGGGCGGCCTGGCGGGCATGGCCGACATCGAAGCGCTGTGCAAGGTCGAGGACGAAGGCATCGAAGGCGTGATCTGTGGCCGTGCCATCTACTCCGGCGACCTCGACTTCGCCGCGGCGCAGGCCCGCGCCGACGAACTCACGGCCTGAACGGCCTGCGCCTTTCCAGCATCCGCGGGCGCCTGTGCTTCACAGGCGCCCGCTCTGCATTCAGCGCCAGGGATTCAGGCGTTCTTTACGAGCAGGCGGGCAGGGCCTGCCCGGCATTGGTGGCGCGCACGGTCTGCACAAAGGCATCCCAGTAATTCGGCAGACCGGCCCAGGGGTTGCCCACGCCGGTGCTGGGCTCGAACTCCAGCTGGGTCACATAGATCCATCCCGCCTGGTAGCGGGCCGAGGCGGCCGACTGCACGGCCGTCTGCATGGCCGCGCAGCCCGACACGTTGTGCACCAGCGAGGCCTGTTGGCTGTTGGGCAGCCCGTACAGCCAATCGAAACTCGTCGTGCGCGGATCGTAGGCGGCATAGGTGGAGCCCTTGCCCTCGAACGTGGTCAGTACATCGGCCACATCGGCATAACCGGCCACGGGCACGAGACCTGGGTTGCCGATCACGATCAGGTTGGGATTCTTGGACTTGATGTACTGGTAGATGGTGCGGTAGAAGTCCAGCCGGTTGGTGGTGGCCGCCATCTCGTCGATGAAGAAGCCCTTGACCAAGCCCGCGCCGTAGTGCGTGAAATAGTTGTCGATATTGGCCTGGATGCTGGCCAGCGATCGCGTGCCCGTGCCATAGCTGGAGCTCACATAGCCCACCAACTGGCCGCCCGCGTTGGCAAAAGCGGTGGCGGCACGCGTGATGTTCGCATCCGGGCCACTGAAAATGCCGTTGGCCGGATTCAGGATGGCCGTCATCTGCACGGTCGGATTCGCCTGCGCGCTGGCCGTCAGCGCATTCCAGGCCGTGGCTCCCGCGCCGGTAGGATAGAAATACGTGGGCACCAGCACCCGCAGCGGCGCTGGCGCAGGGCGCAGATAGAAGGTCTGGGAAGCACTGCCTGTGCGGCCTGCCACGGTGGCGCTGGCCTGCACCTGCTGGCGGCCCGGCGTGGCGCCGGTCAGCGAGGCCGTTGCCACGCCGGAGCTGGTCAGCGCCGACGTGCTGACGCCTGTGGCTGCGCTGAAGCTCACCAAGGTTCCATCGGCGGCATTCACGCCATCGGCCAGAACACTTGCGCGCAGGGTCAGTGCCGAGCCTGCAGTCACCACATCCCTGGCGGCAGGGGCCGTCCATTGCACGGTCACCGAGGTCACTGCGGGCTGGCCGGTGCCGCCGTCACCACCGCTAGCGCCATTGCCGCCGCCAGCGTTGCTGTCACCGCTGCCGCCTCCACCGCAGGAGGCCAAAGAGGTGGCCAGTGCGAGCATGCCGAATCGCAGGACAATAGGAGAGGAGGCGGGGGGGCGTTGCATGACAGAAGGCTGAGCAGGGAAGGGCTATATTCAAGCATGAAAGTTACATCTTCCTTTCCCGCGGTAGCAGCTTTACCTTCGGCCGCGCAAGCTCCCGGCGCCTGCGCTGAAGCATGGCAGGGCCTGCCTGCCATCCGCCTGCGCTTGGCCTGCGGCGATACCGCCATGGTGGCCTTGCAGGGGGCGCAGTTGCTGTCCTGGCAGGTGGGGGGCGAGGAGCAACTGTTCCTGAGCCCGCATGCCGCCCATGACGGCCACACCCCCATACGTGGTGGCATTCCGGTCTGCTTTCCCCAATTCAACCAACGCGGTCCGCTGGTCAAGCATGGCTTTGCGCGCACCCTGCCGTGGCAGGCCGAGGCCGCGCAGGCACAGACACTGGCAGGCGATGGCCTGTTCCTGCGCCTGCGCCTGGCCGACACGCCTCAGACCCGCGCCGTCTGGCCGCACTTCTTCGAGGCCTGGCTGGATGTGACGCTGTTGCCCGGTCGGCTTGACGTGGAACTGGTGGTGCACAACCGGGGAGACACGCCTTTGGCCTTCACTGCCGCCTTGCACAGCTACCTGCGCGTGGCGGACGTGGAGCAATGCCGGCTGCAAGGCCTTGACGGCCTGCATTACTGGGATGCCGTGGCCGACACCCATCCCACGCAGCAAGGCGAGGTGCGCTTTAGCGAGGAGATCGATCGCGTCTACACTCGGCCCGGGAAGACCATGGAACTGGCTGCTCCTGCCGGAGGCTTGCGCATCTCGCAGGATGCTGCGTGGAGCGAGACCGTGGTCTGGAACCCCGGTCCCGCGCTGTGTGCCCGCCTGGCCGACATGCCGCCACAAGGGTGGCGGCAGATGCTATGCGTGGAGGCTGCCGCCATCGATGCGCCCGTGCATGTGGCGCCCGGCGGGCATTGGCGCGCAGCGCAGCGTTTGCACAAGCGGTAGTCCAGTACCCGTTCCTGAACGAAAAAAGCGCCTGTGAACAGGCGCTTTTTCCATGGGATCGAGAGCCGGGTCAGCGGCGCTGCATGCGTTGTGCCGACTGCGCAGGGCGCAGGCCCGGGGTGATCTGCAACTCCACAGGGCCTTCGCCACGGCGCACATCGAATTTCGCAGCCTCGCCGGGCTTGAGCGCGGCCACGGCGGTCAGCAGCTCCGACACATTGCGGATGGGCTTGTCGCCCACCTGCACGATCACGTCGCCCGGGCGCATGCCTGCCTGGGCTGCAGGGCCTGCCTGCAGCACGCCGGTGATGATCACGCCGGAGTCGGCCTTCACCCCAAAGGTATCGGCCAGTTCCGGCGACAGTTCATTGGGCTCCACGCCGATCCAGCCGCGCACCACGCGGCCGTCCTTGACGATGCCGTCCAGCACCAGCTTGGCCGTGGACACGGGAATCGCGAAGCCAATGCCCATGCTGCCACCCGAGCGTGAATAGATGGCGGTATTGATGCCCAGCAGATTGCCGCTGG
Source organism: Delftia acidovorans (assembly GCA_031286585.1). GTDB lineage: Bacteria > Pseudomonadota > Gammaproteobacteria > Burkholderiales > Burkholderiaceae_C > Comamonas > Comamonas acidovorans_A. The sequence goes on along the minus strand of JAITUC010000038.1, from coordinate 516,839 downwards.
CGTCCACCAGTGCGCCGCCCGAATTGCCGGGGTTGATGGCGGCGTCGGTCTGGATGAAGTTCTCGAAGGTATTGATGCCCAGCTGACTGCGGCCCAGTGCGCTGACGATGCCGCTGGTCACCGTCTGGCCCACGCCGAAGGGATTGCCGATGGCCAGCACGCGGTCGCCCACGGCGATCTGGTCGGAATTGCCCAGCACGATGACGGGCAGCTTGTCCAGGGCGATCTTGAGCACGGCCAGATCGGTCTCGGGATCGGTGCCGATCACCTGGGCCTTGGCCTGGCGGCTGTCGGTCAGCGTGACCTCGATGTCGTCCGCGCCCTCGACCACGTGGTTGTTGGTCAGGATGTAGCCGTCGGTACTGATGATCACGCCGCTGCCCAGGCCTGCCTGCTCCTGCGTTCCCTGGTCACCGAAGAAGAACTGGAACCACGGATCGTTGCTGCGCGGATGGCGCACCGCCTTGCTGGTGTTGATGCTCACCACAGCTGGCGCCGCCTTCTTGGCGGCAGGTGCGAAGCTGCCGGGGCTGACTTCTCCGACCGGCGTGGCCGGCGCCTCCAGCAGAGCAATGCCGGCATTGCTGCGCACAGCGCCGCGGCGCAGCCAGTCCGGTTGCAGCGTGGCGACGACGAAATAGGCAGCCACCAGGATGGTGACCACCTGCGAAAACAGCAGCCAGGTGCGTTTCATGAAGTGTGGTGTTCTGTGCGGGAGTACAAGGCCTCATTGTGAGGCATGTCGTGCACAGGAAGGTGGCAGGCGCGTCCGCTGACGTGCTGGTGTCCGGTGAATCGCCGGACAACCGACATTGCTATATCGGGATGTGCCGATTTCCCCCTTTCTCTGAAGCGCAAAAGGGTATGTCAATCTTTTTGTTGCGTCATTTGAAATAGGACAAGTCTTATTTAAATTGGCTTGCTAATTATTTTCCCAAATCATTATTTGATGCGGATGAGGAATTTCCATACAATCGCGGCCCAATGAATAGAGCGGGGACGGAGGGGCTATGGAGTGGAGAGACTCGGGGAGGATTGCGCCCAGATGGCTGATGCTATTGGTGGGTGCGTTGTTTGCCATTGCGGGAACCATTGGCATTGCCTTTGCCCAGGCCGCCGATGCGGTATGTGCCGAAGTCAAGATTGTCATAGAGCAAAAACTCTCGCTGGAGCGCCAGGCGTTCGACGCCAGGATGGTGATCACCAATGGCCTGGCGGACCAAAAGCTGGAGAACGTCAGCATCACGCTGCAGTTCCTGGACGCGAACAACCAGACAGTGGTCGCCACCACGGATTCCGCGGCCTCCGGAGCCCGCTTTTTCTACCGCACGGATGGGGTCGAGGGCATCACTTCCCTGCAGGGCGGCACCCTTGCTCCCAAGGCCGTCGCCAATGTCCGATGGCTGATCATTCCTGCAGCCGGCACGGGCGGCCGCGATCCCCTGGGTGCGGTCTACTACATAGGCGCCAAGGTCACCTACACGCTGGATGGCAAGACCGACACCGTGGAGGTGGCGCCAGAGTCCATCGTCGTGCGGCCACAGCCTGAACTGGTGCTTGACTACTTCCTGCCCCGCGAGGTCCCGGGCGACGATGCCTTCACACCCGAGGTCGAGCCTTCCGACCCCTTCACGCTGGGCGTGCGCATCAAGAACAGTGGCGGCGGCATTTCGTACAAGACGAAGATCGATACCGCCCAGCCCCGCATTGTCGAAAACCGGCAAGGACTGCTTGTCAATTTCCAGATTCTGAGCGGCTATGTCAACGATGCGCCAGCAGGCAAAAGCCTGCTGCTCGACTTTGGTGACATCGCGCCGGGATCGTCCATGCATGGGCGCTGGAACATGGTGTCCAGCCTGGCCGGCAAATTTGTCGAATTCACGGCCGGATTCACCCATGCGGATTCGCTGGGCGGTGCTCTGACGTCCATGATCAAGACCGTCAATACCCATCAATTGGTCCAGGATGTGCGTGTCGATCTTCCTGGACGCGACAAGGTCCGCGATTTTCTGGCCCTGGATGGAGATGTCTACCGCGTCTATGAATCCGATGGCGTGGATACCGAGGTCAGCGATCAAAGCCGATCCGCGCAATTCCTGCCCTCCGGTGCCACCGCCAGCCTGCAGTTCAATCCCGTGGCCAATGGCATGGCCTATGCGCGCGTGCCCGATCCCTTCAGGGGCACCCGTCTTCCCCGGCAGGTGGTCCGCTCCGACGGCTATGTCGTCCCTGGCGAAAACGTCTGGCTCTCCAGGCAGCGCAACGAGGACCTGAGCTGGAGCTATTACCTGAACCTGTTCGACGTGAACACCACGGGCCGCTACACCATCGGCCTGGTCGCTGGCGAGGCACAGGCCAGCATTGCCGGCACGGTCTTCGAGGACCGCAATGCCAACGGATTGCGTGATGCAGGCGAGCCCGCCATCCCCGTGCTCGAAATCAAGCTCACCGGCACGCGGGCAGGTACCGGGGAGTCGGTGCTGGCCACGGCCCACACCGATGCCCAGGGCCAATTCCGGTTCGATGGACTGCTGCAGGGCAGCTACGCGCTGTCGGCTGCCGTCAGCGAGGGACTGGTCGATGGCGCTGCCCTGGCGGGCACGGCGGGCGGCCAGCCCGCGCCGGGACGCATATCGGGTATTGATCTGGCCACCGGTACGGCGGCTGCGGGCTATCTGTTCGCCAAGCGCTCCGCCAAGGCGACCGGGCCAGATCCCGAGCCGGAAGCGGACACGGGCATCAGCGTGACGGCGGCACCGGCCACCATGAGCCGCGACGGCGGCTCCACGGTCACCATCACGGCACGCAATGCCGGGCCGGCCATCGCAGCTTCCACCGTCGTTAATGTGGACATACCCCAGGGACTCGAGATCGCCAGCCAGTCGGCATCGGCGGGCAGCTATTCGCAGGGCCGCTGGACCCTGGGCGACATGGCCAAGGACTCCGCCCCGACCCTGGTGCTGCAGGTGCGTCCTGCGGCAGGCGCCACGGCCAAGGAATTCCTGCTGGCCGCGCGCATCGGCGCGGCCACCCGCGATCCCGTCACCGGCAACAACGCGGCCAGCACCCTGCTCAGGCGTGAGCAGGAGGCCTCCGTGGCCGCCTCGCAGACCCTGGACCAAGGCCTGCGTGTGCTGGCCTATGCCGCATGCGGCGCCGATACCGCTTGCACGGACGCCAAGCGCCAGGCTCTGCAGGATCTGCTGGCGCAGGCCGATGGCTCGGTGCAGTTGGCGGTCACGCCAGGTGAGCTCCGCAAGGCCTTGCGTGCCGGTGACTTCAGCGCGCTCTGGCTCCATGGATCGGTGGATGACCTGGCCGCTTCCCAGATGGAGGAAGTGCGGGCCGCCGTCTACCGCGGTGCCTCGCTGGTCATCGATGGCGCACCGGGCGCTTTGCCGGACACCCTGGCCGACGTCTGGAGCGGCAGCCGCTCATCGCAGCCCCTGCCTGCAGGTGCATCGGTACAGCTGGGTGATGCAGCGCTGGCGCTGCAAGGCCAGGCCTGGGCGTTGGAGAACGCGGGCTCCAGCGTCGAGCTGGCGCAGTACGGCACGGGGCAGGCCGCTGCACTGGGCGCCATGCATGGCAAGGGCCAGGTGCTGGTGATCGGCTTCGATGCCCTGGCGCAAGGCGCGGTTGCGGCTCCGTGGAAGGACTGGACCAAGACCCGCCTCACGGCTCTGGTCCCGCCTGTGTCCGAGCCCATGCTGGCGCAATCCGCCGTGCGCGTCAGAACCAGCATCGCCAACCGCAGCACACAAGCCATTGCGCTGGAGCAGGCCATGACCCTGGCCAGTGGCATGAAGCTGCGCTCGTCCTCGCCGCAGGCGGTGGTCGATGGTGATCAGGTCAGGTGGACCCTGGAGCATGCTTCCCAGGCCGAGCTGCGTGTGCAGGCTTGGCTGAACCTGCCAGGCACCTCGCTGGCCACCACGGTCGAGACGCAGTTGCGCAAATCCGGCGACAAATCGCTGGTGGACAGCTGGTCGCAGCCGGTCGCCGTCATCGCAGAACCTCAAGCCGCCGCCAATACCCGGGCCGCAGTGGCTGCGCTGGCGCAGGCCACGGCAGACCAGCAGCAGGCCGTCGAGGCATTGCTGGGCCAGGCCCGGATCGCCATGGAGCAGCACAAGCCGGCCCAGGCCCTCTCGGCCCTGGTGCAAGCCCAGCCCCTGTTGACGGCACTGCCATCCCACGGCACCCGGAATGTGGCTCTGCAATCGCTGGCGCAGTGGATAGGCTTGGTCGCCGCCCAGTGGCAGGAGGAGCCCGCGCGGGATTGGACGCTTTCCATCGTGTCCGGCGACCTGCAGTCGGCCCGGCTGGAGCAGCCCTTTGCGCTGCCGCTGCAGGTGCGCCTGCAGACGGCTGGTGGCAAGCCGGTGGCGGGACAGGAGGTCACGTTCGATGCGCCCGCCAGCGGTGCCTCCGCACGCTTTGCCGGTGGCAGCCGCCAGGCGCGCGTGCTCACCGACGCACAGGGCCTGGCACGCAGCCCGGCGCTGACGGCCACTGGCGCTGCGGGCAGCTTCACCGTATCCGCCGGCGTCGAGTCCTTGCCTGGCGGCGTGCGCTTCACGCTGGGCAACCTGGATGGCTCGGCGCCCGTGCTGCGCATCGTCAAGCTGACAGGGGATGGGCAGACGGCCACCGTGGGGACGGCCTATGCAGCACCTGTACGTGTCAAGGTCACCGATGTGCAGGGCGCCGCCGTGGCCGGCCAGGCCGTGGTCTTTGCGCTGCCGGACAGCGGAGCGAGCGCCGTGTTTGATGGCGGCACGCTCGCAGCGCAGGTCGTCACCGATGCGGCAGGCGTTGCCGTGTCGCCCGCTCTTCGCGCCAATGGACTGGTCGGCGCATTCGAGATGCGCGTGACGGCGGCCGGTGCAGGCGAAGCCTTGCTTGTGTCCCTGCAAAACCAGGCCGCGCCTGTGGGCGGCAAGGATGTGACCCTGCCCACACCCAGCGGCTCCGGCACGCTGAAAGCCTCGGTAACGGGTGGGGGTGCCAACTGCCGCTTCAACCCGGACAAGACGGCTGTACGCAAGCCCGAAGGCTGGCTGCCGTTGTTCAACGTGCTGCTCTTCCCGCATGGCGTGTTCGACTACGAACTCACCGGTTGCGACGTCGGCAGCACGGTCACCGTCACCACCGAGTGGCCCAACCTGTTCGGCATCAGCAGCTACCTGAAGTACGGACCCACGCCCCATTCGCGCGGCCGCAGCATCTGGTACGCGCCCAGGAACCTGTCGATCAACGGCAACCGCATCAGCTACACCATCACCGATGGCCAGTTGGGCGACGACGACTTGCAGGCCAATGGCGTCATCAAGGACCCGGGCGGCCCCGTCATACAGTCCGGGCCCTTGCCTGAGGATCAGTTGACGGCGGTTCCTGGGCTGGAGGCCGCGGGCCTGGCGCTGTTGTCCGCTCTCATGGCTTTGGGCGCCTGCCTGCAGCACAGGCGCCGGCGCGCCGCCCGTGCAGGCTCGGGAATGGATGCATGAATCCGCTCCGTTTTCCGGGCGCCGTCCTGGCGCATGCACTGGCGGTGTGCACAGCCGTCCTGGCGGCTGCGCCATTGCAGGCGCAGACCGGTGCTGAGCCGCGGTCCTGTCGGGCAGACGCGCATGCCGTAGGGGACACGAGCGCTGCCGAGCCCCCTGTGACGTGGCCTCGGCAGGGGGCGCCTTTGGCGTTGACCCCTTCCTGCTGGATGAGCCCGGCCGAATGGCGGCAGCGCCTTGTTTCCCCTGGCGCACAGGCGGCCATGCTCGTTGACGTGCGGCCGGCGCAGCACCGACGCGCATCGCCCGTCACGCAGGCCATGCAGATGGATTTGCAGGAGCTGCAAGGCAAGCGCTTTCTGATGCAGGAGGAAGTCATCCTGCTGGGCACCGGGCTGGACCATGCGGACCTTGACGCCGCATGCCGGCAATTGCGCAGCCAGGGCTTTGCCGGTGTGAAGGCCTTGCAGGGTGGCGCGGCGACTGCCTTGCATCCCAGGGCGCCGGCCGGCTTGCAGGACTTGTCCGCCAGCGACTGGATCGCCAGTCTGGGGCAGGGCCTGGCGTGGACGGTGCTGTCCCTCAGCAAGGCCCTGGATGCATCACCTGTTGTGCAGTCACCCGTTGATGCACAACAAACGCACCGGCTGGACGCCACGCACGATCTGGCCATCCAACTGAACGCCATAGCCAGCCGCAAGGCACGCGGCGACCAGCCAGGAGTCTCCGCATCCCGGGCCTTGGTGGTCATGGCCGACGCTTCGACGGAGCCTGAGTTGCGTGCCCGACTGGCAATGCAACAGGCCTCTTTGGGGCATCGGCCTGACGCAGTGCCCGTGTTCTGGCTGCTGGGCGGATGGCAGGCCTATCAGGCCCAGGTGGCGAGCATGCAGGCCATCGGAACAACGGCGGGCCACCGGCTTCAGGCGGCATGCGGGCGGTTTTGAAAACCAGATTTACGAGATTGCGAGGCACATATGTTGGCGCAGAAGAAAATGGCCATTGCTCATTGGGTGTGGAAAGTTTTATTAGGTATCCATGTGGTCGCTGGAAAATCGATGGATTTTCTGAAGGTAATAATCTGTGGTGTGATTTTTAGCATTCCTGGATCAATTGTTTGCGCAACAACGATGTTTCGTAATTTCTTGGTGCTATTTATTTTTTCAATTATCACTTCCATTGGAAGCGCTGGACAGGGAATTGATACGGGGTTGCGTGGTGACGATGTCGCTGCAGGGAAGTTTCCCATAGGTTTTGAATTTGAATATTTTGGAAGGAAACATACTGATTTCTATGTAACCACAAATGGTTTACTCAGTTTTGATAACAAAACGACAGCATATGCAAACACTTGTCTTTCGCAGACCTCCCTGGGTGATACGATTTTTGTCTATTGGGATGATCTTCGTACGGATGTTTCGGGGCAGGCAGGAGGAATGATCCACTATCTGACGCAAGGCGAGGCTCCTCGGAGAAAATTGATAGTTCAGTGGACGAACATGTATTTCTATGGCACGAATTTGCCTATGGGTACTTTTCAGGTTGTTTTGCATGAAAAAACCAATGAAATAAAGTTTCAATATAGGTATCTGCTGGGTACGGAGAGTAATGGGAAATCTGCAACGATAGGCATCCAGGGGCGACAGGGCGAAGGAATCGAAGTTGGCTGCAACAAGGAAAATTCAATTCGTCCGCGACAGAGCTTGTCCTTTGTCCTGGATGATGATGGAAAGTTGTTATTGAAGGAGAGTGAGTATGATTTTCAGGATATCTCGGGGCTTACACTCACAACTCCTTCAGTAGAGGCTGTATTTACAAATAAATCACCGAAATGGTATTGGGATGCCTTGGGGGCGATGAATGCGTACGAGGTGGAGGTGCAAAATTCAAGAAATGAGGTGGTTTATTTTGGTAATGTGGGGAATTCTCTGAATTTCTCATGGCCTGAAGGAGTGGTAAATGGGGAGGCATACCGGCTGAGAGTTCGGGGTAGCATCAATGGCGGTGGCACATGGGAAGAGTGGTCTGGATTCTCTGAGCAGGTCAAGATTGACCTGGTTCCTCCCGAAGTATTGGCACGGATCATCCAGAAAGATGCAGGGAAATCAGTAATTTCTTATAGTGTGGTGGATAATGGTTCAGCTCCAAGGGACGGGGTTGTAAAGATTTCATATGATGCCGCTCATGCCGATCCCGCAATGGAGCATGCTGTTGGCATTAGTGAAAGAGAGTTTGTATTTGAGTTTCCATCAGAAAAAAGCAAGATATTTGCAAAGCTGGTTTTTCCTGATGTAGCCGGGAATCTGGCGGAAGTAGATATTGAGTTCGACGTCCTGTCTCGGCCAGTTATTCTGCAGCCGCTTGAAAATACCATAATGCAGGCCCCTGAGCTGCAGATCTCAGGTGTGGCCAAGAACAGCCAAGCAGTGTCTGTCTTCCTGGATGGCCGGGAAATTGCATCCAATATTCCTGTGGATAGGGATGGTAGATTTTCCTATGGATCCCACCGTCTGGATCAAAGAGGAGAACATGTCATCTTTGCGGCGGGGAGAAATGGCGAAAGTTACAGTGGAGCTGGGCAGGGTACAAAATTCTCTTATATACCTGCTCCTCCGCAGATCAGTGCCACCTTTGCCAACGCAGCACTGGAACCCAGCGCGGCCATACGGGAGCCGGGCGAACTGACGGTTTCTGTGCAGAGCGTTATAGGTATCACCAGCGTCAAGGCCACCATCAACGGCCTGCAGATCTTCGAGCGCAGCGGCGGCAACACCAGCCCGTTCAGCCACAGCCAGTTCATCGACTTTGCGCAACTGCCCAACGGCACGCACAGGTTCGGCATCACGGCCACCGACGTGGATGGGGTCGCAGCGGTGCTGGACATCCCTTTCACTCTCAGCCTTAGCGCGCCGCCTGCCCCTGTCATTGCGCAGCCCGTCAACAACGCACAGGTGTCCACGCCGCAACTGGCCGTCTCCGGCACGGCCATGGCGGGCTCGCAGGTGCAGCTGTATCTGGGCGGCCAGGCCGTGGGCACGCCGATGGCCGTGCCAGCCAATGGCAGCTTCTCCGGCAGCCTGAACCTGCCTGGCGAAGGCGCGCACCGCATCGAGGCCACGGCCAGCAATGCGCGCGGCACCAGCCCCAGGAGCGCGGCGGTTGCCGTGACCTATGCCATCGCGGCTCCGACGGTGAACTTCACCATGCCCGGCCAGGATGCCACTGTTGTCGGCAGCACGGCCGTAGGTGTCGCCGCCTCGGCACCTGACGGCATTGCCAAGGTCGACTTCTTCGCCAATGGCAGCCTGATTGGCTCGGCCACGCAGGCTCCGTACAGCGTGCAGTGGGACACTTCGGGCGTGGCCAACGGTGCCTTCACGCTCAGGGCCGTGGCCACCAGCAAGGCAGGCAAGACCGGCGAAGCCACGCGCGCCGTCACCGTCAACAACAAGCCGCCCGAGCCTGAACAGCCCAAGACGCCCTATACGGGCACGGTCAGCTCCGTCAGCCCGGCGGTCTCGTACGGCGCGCAACGCGTTGTCATTGCCGGTGCCGCCGTATCACGCGCCAGCGGGCAGCCCATGCCCAACGCGGCATTGCGCATGGTGCTGGACATCTCGGGCTTCAAGCGGCGCATAGGCATCGCCACCGACGACAGCGGCCAGTACCGCTACGAATTCGTGCCCACGGCCAATGACAACGGCACCTACATCGTCTCCGTCATCCATCCGGAAGAGGCCACCACCACCGAGCAGGGGCGCTTCACCATCAACCGGCTGAGCTTCGACCTGGCCAGCTACCAGCTCACCGCGCCGCGTGGCTTTGCCGCCAGCATCACGGTCAACGCGCGTACCAGCGCGGGCACGGGCGCCACCGGCGTGCGCTGGGCCGTGGTTCCGGCGCAGCAGCCCAGCGGCAGCCTGCCGCCGGGCATCAGCGTGGAGCCGGGTGCGCCGGTCAACGTGGCAGCAGGCGCCTCGGTGCCCATGGTCATCCGCTTCACGGGCAGTGCCTCCGCCGGGGAGTCGGGCACCGTCGTGCTCACGGCCTACGCCAGCGAGACGGGCGACACGCCCCGGGGAAGCTTCACCATCCACTACCGGCTGGTGCAGGCCCTGCCCGAACTGTTTGCCAACCCCACCTACATAGAAACAGGCGTGCAGCAGGAAAAGACAGTCACCGAAGGCATCACCATCGGCAACCGTGGCTTGGTGGCAGCCCAGGACGTGAAGGTCCAACTGGTGGACAAGGACGGCAAGGCCGCGCCTTCCTGGATCTTCCTGTCCAGCGCCAGCCACATCGGCGTCGTGGACGTGGGCGCCCAGGTGCCCATCCAGGTCACGGCCAGCCCGGGCAAGGACGTGGCCGACGGCATCTACAACTACCGCCTGCAGATCACGGCCAGCAACCAGGGCACGGGCACCATTCCCGTCTCGGTGGCCGTCACGCAAAGCGGGCAGGGCGGGCTGAGCTTTCATGCCACCGACCTGTTCACGGAAACACTGGACGCGGGCGGCAAACCCATACCGGGCGTGGCCAACGTGCGCATCCGCCTGCAAAACGATGCCGTGCTCACCTATCTGCGCACCCTCATCACGGACGCGCAGGGCAAGGCCGTGCTCACCGACCTGCCGCCCGGCACCTACACCTACCGCGCCAGCGGCCCGCGCCATGCCGACAGGTCGGGCCGCATCTTCGTGCGCCCGGGCGTCACCACCTCGGAGCACGTGCACCTGCAGTACCAGACCATCAGCATCGACTTCAGCGTGACGGAAACCACCATCAAGGACGAGTATCAGATCACCCTGGAAGCCACCTTCCAGACCCAGGTACCGGCCCCCGTGGTGCTGCTGGAGCCCCTGTCCATCAACCTGCCCGAGTTGCAGGTGGGCGAGGAATTCACGGGCGAACTCACGCTGACCAACTACGGCCTGCTCCAGGCCGACAAGGTCGTCTTCACGCCGCCGCAGTCTGACGAGTACTACCGCTACGAATTCCTGGCTGACATCCCCAAGACCCTGGCCGCCAAGCAGCGCGTGGTCATTCCCTACCGCATCACGGCCGTCAAGCTGCACCCGCGCAGCATGGGCTTCAGGCAGGCACGTTCGGCGGAGATGGGTGCCGTGCAGAGCATCGTGGTGAATGCGCGCAATGCGGGCAGTTGCGCTGCCTACGCCATGTGGGCAACGGTTGAATTGGCGTGGATCTGCGCGAATGGCGAAGAGGAATCGCGTTCTCTCTCAGCCACTTTCAACAGGCTCGTTGGCGGCGCGTGCGGAAGCACAGGCATCGGAGGGACTGGCGGAACCGGAGGCCTCGGTGCGGGCGGTGGCTCTGGTGGCTGGGGCAGTGGCGGGACTGGTGGTGGTGGAACACCCATCGGCTTGACGCAGGGCTGCACGCCTTGGTGCCTTAGCGGTGGCTGTAGCTCCGAAGGCGGCGGCCCTGGAGGCGGCGGTGCTGGTGGTTCAGGCGCTGGCGGTGGGAAGGGCGATGGTCCAATGCTGGGCGGCCATGGTGGCGGATTCGGCGGAGGTTTCATGGGTGACGGCAGCGGTGCCGGCCCGGGGGGGGGCACCGGTGGTGACGGCCCAGGTGGCGAAGGTCCTGGTGGTGACGGGCCGGGAGGAGAGGGGCCCAATGCGCCGGGAGGCGACGGACCCGGGGCGAACGGCCCTCCCTCATGTGGGGGGTGACGTCGGCCGTCTTGCCATCTGGCAGGCCGGTCCAGGGGCGCAGCCATCACAACGCTGTGCAGAGGTTTGGAGAGGGGACCCACCAGCGGTCCACGGGGAAACGTAAAAAATGACCCAGGAACTGAAGCATCTGATTGAAGCTAAATATCCACCCAAGTGCGCCGCAGCACGGCGGGCCTTGCCCTGGACTTTCAGGCACATCCTTGCCTGGGCATATGCTCTGCTGAGCTTGGCAGTCTTGCAGGTTCAGGCAAGCGAGTATCCGCACATCAAGTGGCCCAACGGTGAATACCGGGAGGTCAACACCGATTTGCAGGTCAAGGTACTGGGTGGAAGCATCGACATTACCCGCACTTGGACTCTTGGGCGCTGGTGGCTCAACCCCGCATGGGCTCCGCTGGACTTCGAGCTTGATCCATTGGGCAGGGATGCCAAGACCATCCAGCGCGCAGGCACGCTATATGAAAGAAGCGGCCAGTCGGGCCTATTCATCGCCAAGGACAGGGTGAATGCGCCCACTTTCATCCGGCAGGTGAATCGCCCTGGCCAGGATGGCTGGCAGTGGTATGACCGCCGCGGCAACACCATCGACTATGACGCGCAGGGGCGCATTCAGGGTTATACGGACTTCAATGGCATTCAGGTCCGGTTCAGTTACGACAGCGCTTCCAGCATCCGCATTCTTGACCACCATGGGCAGTTGGCTTTGCGGCTCAACCTGGCCGACGGCATTGTCACTAGCATCGAGGACCGATCAGGCAATATCGTGCGCTACACCTGGGCGGGATCTGGGATCACCAGGCGACTGACTGAAGTATTGGATACCAGGGGCAACCGATGGACGTACACCTATGACGGCAACGGCCAACTCACCAGCCGCACGGACCCGCTGGGGGGCAAGATCACGGCCCAGTACAGCGCCAGTGCGCCGGCGCCCGCCGCCCAGTTCACGCTAGGCAACCTGGGCATCACCCTTGATCCCACGGGAACCAGTGGCACCACCCGGAAACTGCAGACCAATTGGGGGGGCGGGCGTGTCGGCAGTTTCAGTGGCCGCGAGGGCACTGCAACGGGTTCGGTGCAATACCTCAGGGAATCACGAAAATTCGTTGCCACGCTGACGGATCCACGCGGCAATCGTCTGGTCGTTCACTATGAAAAGGACGGCCTGGAGTCGAGCCGCAGCCTCAACGACAAACCCATTCGGCAAAGAAGCTGGGATGGCAACTACACCGACAGGCTGGTGGACGAGCGCGGCAACACCCGTACGACCTATTGGGATTACAACCGGCGCCCGCTGAGGATTCGCCACCCTGATGGCAGCGAGGAAAGCTACACCTACGATCCCGTGCATGGCGAAACCACCAGCCATACCAATGAGCTGGGCACCGTCACCACCTGGCGGCATGACAGCAAGGGGCGGGCGGTACAGCGTATCGAAGCCCAGGGCACTGCGCTGGAGCGCATCACGGCATGGGAGTACGACGAGCTGGGGCAAATCGTCCGGCAGACCCTAGGCACAGGCGCCCAGGCCAGCGTCACCACCTATGCCTATGACGGCAACGGCAATCGCAAAACGGCCACGGACGCGGAAGGCGGCGTTTGGAGCTACACGCACACCGTCACCGGGCAGATCGCCAGCGTCACCAATCCGCTGGGCCACACCACACGCCATGAATACGACAGCCACGGCAACCGCATCAAGACCATCTATCCCTCGGGCCTGACATCCTCGGCCCGCTTCGATGCGCTAGGCAACGAAACCCAGAGCATGGACGGAGAGGGCCATACCACCGTCGCTACCTATGACAGCCAAAGCCGGCTGGTCACCGCCACCAACGCCTTGGGCCACGCCTACCGCTATGAGTACAACGCCTACGGCGACATCGTTTCGCAGAACACGCCCACGGGCAACCGCCACGAACTGGGCTATGACAGCCTGGGCCGCGTCGCCAGCTACAAGAACCCGGCAGGCGACAGCTCCCAGTACGAATACGGAGCGCTGGGCACTCCGCAGGCCAACCTGCTGCAAGCCATCAACTACCCAGGCGGCCTTGCCGAACTGGGGCAGTATGACCCGCGGGGGCGTCGCACCTCCATCATCCGCAAGGCACACAACGGCGAAAGCCTGTCCCTGCACTACAGCCTTGACAGTGCAGGGCAGACCGCCGCCATCACCAGCCCGGGCGGCAAGACCACCATCTACGAGTACGACGCACTGGGCCGCGTCGCCAAGTCCATCGACGCGAACGGCCAGGCCACCCAGATGGCCTACAACCTGTTGCACCAGATCACCCGCGTCACCGATGCCAATGGCAACGTGCACACCAGGCAATACGACCGGTTGGGCCGCCTGACCGAGGAAATGCGCCCTGAAGGCGGCAAGACCACCTATGCATACGATGCCGCAGGCTTTCTGGTCAAGAAAACCAACGCGGCAGGAGATGTCAGCAACTACACCTACAACAGCGATGGCCTGCTAACCCTGCTCACCCGCACCAGCCCGCAGGCCGGGCAACCGGGCTTGAGCAGCAGCATCACCTACCGTTATGACAAGGCCGGCCGCCTTGCCGGTTACGAACAAAAGGATGGCAGTGGCAAGCTCATCAGCCAGGCCGGCTACAGCCGTGACGCCCTGGGCCGCATCAGCCAGGAGCAACTGATCTACGGCAACGGCGCCAACCGCGTCACCGCCACCCTGGCCCAGGGCTGGGATGCCGATGGCCGCAAAACCAGCCAGGGCTACCCCGACAGCAGCGCCGCCGCCTTCAGCTACGACAAGGGCTATCTCAAGGAGGCCACCCAGCCTGGCAGCACCGACAAGATCACATGGGCCGACTACCAGTGGATGCTGCCCACCAAGGTCCAGTACCCCGGCGCCAGCAGAAGCATTGCCTACGACGGCGTCTACAGAATCCAGGGCATCCAGGTCCAGGGAGCTTCCAACGCCAACCTCCTGACGCTGGGCTATCAGTACGACGTCGAGAGCAGCATCACACGCAAGACGCTGCAACTGGGCGCCGATGTCAACGGCACGGTTGATTACGCTTACGACGCGCTGGACCGCCTGACCCAGGCGCGCCCCAGCACCAGCCTGGCCGGCCTGGGCCTCCCCCAGGAGCAATACGGCTACGACGCCGTTCACAACCGCATCAGCAGCCTGCACCAGCCCGGTGAATGGCAATACGCCAGCGGCAACCGCTTGACTCAGCGGGGCCTGGGTACTGACCTTGTGCGCTATGACTACACCGCCACGGGTCATATCCAGAGCGCCACGCGCAATGGCAGCGTCACCACCAACATCTATGACGCCACAGAGCGCAGGGTCGCCGTGGAGCAGGATGGGCAGCTCATCGCGCGCTATCAATACGACCCGTTTGGTCGGCGCATCAGCAAGACGTTGGGGGCGGGGCAGACCACGTGGTTTATCTATAGCGAGGAAGGACTGCTCGCAGAGTTAGATGCTGTGGGCAATACGATTAAAACCTATGGCTGGCAGCCTGATGCTGAGTGGGGTACTGAGCCTCTATGGCAAGCCGATCATGCCAGCGGCCAGAACTCCAGCAGCAGGACCTATCACTACCTGCACAACGATCACCTGAGCACGCCTCAGGCAGCCAGCGATGCAGCGGGCAGTTCATCCTGGCAGGTGTTGAGCGAGAGCTTTGGATACACGTTTGAGCTCAGCGGAAAACGCACGCGAATTAATCTGCGGTTTGCGGGGCAATATTTTGATGAAGAGACGGGAACGAATTATAACTATCAACGTGACTATAGTCCTGGATTGGGCCGGTATTTGCAGAATGATCCGATTGGGTTGGATGGTGGGGTAAATGTATTTGTATATGTTGAAGCTAATCCTCTTAAATATTTTGATTTTAATGGTCTTGGGAAGGGAGAGAGAGGATATGGTAGAGGGCCAAATTCTACAGATAATCCTGGAAAGCATTGGAAAGACGATCCAAAGAAACCTGGTTGGGGTTGGCAGAAAGATCCTCAATCAGGAAAGCCTACATATAAAAAAAGGCCTCCATGGTTGCCGCCTATTAAAGGATTGGGGCCGTTGTTTTGCCCTCTTTGTGAGTATATGCCACCGCCAGAGCCTCCGGTAGGTCCGGAGTTGTGTTGATATTCTATTGGGTATGTTTATGAATAGATATAAACAAAAAAAGGCTATGAGAAAAAGATATTTGGCCAGAATTAATTTAGAGGCGGCATGTAATGCCCAAGATTCTGGACGCCTAGACCATGCAATTGAGTTGTACGCTTTGGCTGCAAAACTCGGATCTGTAGAGGCTATGGTTAATTTGGGCAATTTGTATAGTGATTCGCTTGGAAAAAAAAGAAATCTACTCGCAAAAAAATTATATAAAAATGCTTATAAAAAAGGCTGTGCTTACGGCGCGACAGCTCTTGGGTGTCAATATAGAATTGAGGGTGATTTAAATGCCGCTAGAATATGGTTTAAGCGCGCTTTGAAATATGGAGATTTGTGGGCTGGTGATTATTTGATCGAAATATCTCCGTCAATTTCATCGAATTTATTTAAATGAATTTTGATTCATTGTGATTTGAGAATAATCTATGGGAACGGATGGAATGCTCTGTTTTCGAAAAAATACTGCAATAGAAGTCATCGCGCGTATAAGATGGCCCGATTTTCTGACATCTGAGGATGCCTCAGGGGGCCGCGATGCGACGATAGTTCTATTCTTGCAGGCCTTGAGCTAGAGTTTCCCTCATACGCGAGAGCGCAGTAGCAAAAGGATATTGATGAATTTGCGGTTTGCGAGGAAATATTTCACGAAGAGTCAGGGTGCATTGCAATTATCACTGAAGCTGCGTTTTGACCTTAATCCGATATACTTTGACGATCAAATCGGTAAAAACAGGCAGTAATAAGTATGTTTATGTCAATTTAAATTCAGTGACTTATCTTCGAGCTGAAGAAAGCGGCAGGCAAACTGCTGGCCAGCAGCGCCGTCTTGCAAAAGTAGACTGTGACGCCCGGCTCATCGAACGCGCAGGCGTCCTGTACGAGCGCAGCGGCCAGGCCGACCTCTACATCGTCAAGGGCAAGAACAACGCCCCCGTCTTCATCAAGCGGTTGCCCGAAGGGGCAGTGCCCAGAATCCCCTGGCGCAATGGCGCTGGTACGACCGCCTGGGCAACAGCATCGACTACGACGCACAGGGCCGCATCCTGGGCTACGCCAACACCAACGGCATCAATGTGCACTTTGCCTACGACAGCGCCACGCGAGCCCGCATCCTGGACCACCATGGCGGCACCGTCTACACGGCCACGCTGGCAGGCGGCCTCATCACCCGCATCGAAGATCGGGCCGAGCGCAGCGTCAGCTACCAATGGAATGGGCAGTTGCTCACCCAGGCCACCGACGTCATGGGCCAGCGCTGGAGCTACACCTACGACGGCAACGGCCAGCTCACCAGCCGCACCGACCCCTTGGGCGCCCAGGTCACGGTCCAGTACAGCCAGAGCATTCCTGCCCCCGCACCGCTGCTCACCCTGGGCGCCGCCGGCAAGGTCCTGGACCCCACGGGCACCAGCGGCACCACCAGCAAACTCGCCAACCTCTGGGGCGGCGGCCGGGTCGGCAAATTCGATGGACAGGGCTGCGCGTCCACCGGTAAGAACCAGTATCTGCGCGAGAAACGCCAGTTCCTCGTCACCTACCTGGACTGCCGGGGCAACACCACCGTCTACCTCTACGACAAAGAAGGCAACGAGCTCGAAAGAACCTTCAACGGCAAGCCCGCAGCCAAAACCCTCTGGGACGGCAACTACCAGACCCGGGCCATCGATGCCCGGGGCCTGACCACGACCACCAGCTACGACTACAACTACCAACCGCTGCAAATCATTCACCCGGATGGCAGCCGGGACCAATACGAATACGAGCCCGTGCGCGGGCTCAGGACAAAGCACATCAACCAGAGCGGCATCACCAGCACCTGGACGCATGACGACAAGGGCCGCGTCACCACCTGGACCGAAGCCATGGGCCGGCCCGAACAGCGCACCACGCGCTACCAGTACGACAGCTACGGGCAACTGACCAGCCGCAGCACTGGCGCGGGCGACGGTACGGCAGACGATGCCCGCACCACCACCTATCGCTACGACAACAACGGCAGCCTGATCGAGTCCACCGACCCGCTGGGCCATACCAGCAAGGCGAGCTACGACGCCAGGGGTCTACCTGCAACGCAGACCGATGCCCTGGGCAACACCTCTACGCTGGGCTTCGACGCTGCTGGGCGGCTTACAAAGGCCACCAACGCACTGAACCAAACGACCAGCCACCAATACGACGCCAGGGGACGGCGCACCCAGAGCACCAGCGCAGCGGGCCGAATCCAGCAAACCCGCTACGACCCGCAAGGTCGGGTCATCGAAAGCATCGCCCCCGGCCAGACCCAAGGTGCAGGCACGCGCGTCACCTACGACAGCACCGGCCTGCCCCTGAGCACTACCAGCCCAGGCGGCCTTGTCACGCAAACCACCTATGACACCCGGGGTCGCACGACCAGCAGCATTGATGCGGCAGGCAACACCATCACCTACACATACGGAGAAGACGGTACACCGCAGGCCGGGTTGCTCATCGCCACCCAGTACCCCACGTACCGGGAAACCTACCAATACGACCAAAGCGGCCGCCAGACCGCCGTCACCCAGCATCTGGCGAATCCCTCGACGACGGAGCAGACCCGCACCCAGCACCAGCAATACGACAGCCTGGGCCAGCGTGTCGCCACCATCGACCCGGCAGGCCGAACCACCATCTACGAATACGACGGCCTGGGTCGCATCGTCAAAACCATCGACCCCATGGCCCAGGCCACGCAGCAGACCTGGAACGCCCACGACCAACTCACCAGCCTGACCGATGCCAAGGGCAACACTCACAAATTCGAATACGACAAGGCCGGGCGCCTGATCAAGGAAACCCGCCCCATGGGCGGCGCCATCCAATACAGCTACGACGCCGCAGGCCAACTCATTCAACGCACCGACGCAGGAGGCAACACCCGCAGCTACGCCTATGACAAGGCTGGCCGCATGGTGCAGGAAGAGCACCAGCTAGGCGGAAAGGAAACAGACCAGTACGTCACCTACCAATACGACGCCGACGGCCTGCTGACAGGCTACGAACAAAAGGATGGCCAGCAGAACCTGATCAGCAGCGCCACCTACGACAAGGACGCGCAAGGCCGTACCACCCAGAACAAGGTGACTTACGGCAAGGTAGATAACTCGGGCAGTTTCAGCTTTACGGTTGGCCAAAGCTACAACGCAGACGGCCAACTGGCGGGCCACCGCTACCCCGACGGCAGCACAGGCCAGTACAGCTACGACAAGGGTCGCCTGAGCTTGGTCACGCTGCCCGACCAAAGCCAGATCCGCTACGGAAACTACCAATGGCTCACGGCCACGCGCATCGAAACTCCGGGTGCGACCAAGACCATCAGCCTCGATGCGCTGCAAAGGCCCCTATCCATCGAAGTGAAGAACGCCGCCTCCGAACTGCTGGTCAGCCGCCACTACCAATATGACAAGGCTGGCAACATCACCCAGATTGAGAGCGACTTGGGCACCACCGAATATGGCTACGACCCGTTGGATCGATTGACCAAGGCTGTGCCGGATCAACATCTCAAGGACCTGGGTCTGCCCACGGAGCAATACCAGTACGACGCTGTACACAACCGCACCTTCAGCGGCCACCAGATGGGGCAGTGGAGCTACAACGCGGACAACCAGCTCACGAGCTACCCGCGTCTGAGGCCTTTCGACAAAGCTGCACAGCCCATACAAACCCAGGTGGAGTACACGCCGCAGGGGCACACGGCCAGGGAAAGCAGTGACAAAGGCGAACGAACCTACAACTACAACGCCGCTGAGCGCTTGATCCGCTACTCCAGCGCGGAGGCAAGCCAGAGCACCCCCGGCATTAATGCCCAATATCGCTATGACCCGTTAGGACGACGCATCTTCAAAGAGGTGAGGGAGGGCCAAAACTACAAAATAACCTACTTTTTCTACAGCGACTCGGGACTGCTGGGCGAGGCCAACGAGCAAGGGCTGATGACAAGGGCGTATGCCTTCGATCCTAAAAAAAGCGAACAAGGGCTATGGAATACAGACCCCATCTGGCAGGCGGACGTCAGTGAAGCGCAGTTGACGAGCCAGAACACCAGCGTTCACTATCTGCACACGGATCATCTGGGAACGCCGGTGCTGGGGACCAGCAAAAAGGGAGCGGTCATTTGGAATGGTGTTGCGGATGCGTTTGGAGCCACAGGGGCATTGCCGCAAAGTCAGGTGGAGATGAATTTGAGGTTTCCGGGGCAGTATTTTGATATGGAATCTGGATTAGTTAATAATCTCAATAGGGATTATTCAAATTTTATTGCCAGATATGTGCAATTAGACCCAATTAAACTGATTGGTGGTATTAATTTTTACATTTATTCGGAAAATAATCCTATCATTTTCTTTGATGACCGTGGATTGAAGAGTAAGTCATGCCCTCTTATACTTAGATTGCTTGGGAAATGTGATGGTGCTGATGGATATGATAGTTGCGCTAATGATGCAGTTGATGAAGGTGGGAATTGCACAACATGCTACGCCTGTTGCGCTTTGAATGAGAAAACTTTAATTGGACTGTCGGAGTGTAAGTTGCATTGTATGAGAATAGTTAATCCTGGGGGAGGAACTTGCCCAGAAGATAAGGTCTCTTGTGGGAATAGGCATGAAAAGAATACTTAGTTTTTTTACAGTTGGTATTGTTTTTGCTTTGGGGTGCTGGGTAGGGTATCGCGTCCATAAAATAGAAAGCGAAAACATAGAGAAATTTTCTGCGATAAAAGAAATGAATTTCTCGCTGAAAAATGCGCGTACTCCGGATTGCTTGGGAGAAATAAGGGCTACAGAATATCTATTTAAGTTTTGCAGAGCGAATTTTTCTCACGAATTTATGATGGATAAAGATTATTTAAATTACAAGAATGGTATATACAGAAACGATTTGCGTTTTGCGACTAAATACAGGATGGAAAATCCAATAGACGAAAGTTACTTCAAGAGCTGCAAAGGAGTTAGTCTAGAATACCGTGAGCTTATAATGAAATGTTGGGAAAGTATAAGTCACGAGTTAAATTGATTTAATTAAATATTTCAACACAAATGGATTTTCGTCATTTGTCAAGAAATTAAGAGAAATAAATAAAGCAAGAGTTATTTTGTATTGATATTGCGAAAAATAATTGCATGTTGCAAAAAGGATTGGATAGTCAGATTCAATGGTGAGGAAGACATCTTTAACAGTAAGAACCACTATGGAAGGTCTGCATAAATCACCTTATGACCTGATTGGCATCGACGTGAAGCACTCAGGCGATACGCAGCATGAAGCAGCACGACCTGGACTTGGGACAAACAGTCAAGCGAATGTGGTGCCGGGAGTTCCTGGACGAGATGGACCGACCTTGGGAGCTACCAAGGTACTGGCAAACGGCTTAGACTGGCTAACGCCACCGATCCACGAAGCGCGCGCAGATGATCGCTGCCGCCAATTTCAGCAGCGCCTCGTGGATATCCAGCCGTCGTTCAAAGCGGATTCGCAGTTTGACAAAGCCTGCAAACCAGCTGTGCGTCCTCTCAACCACCCACCGGTGTTTGCCCAGCCTCTCGCTGCTCTCAATGCCTCGTCTGGCAATTCGGCCCATGATGCCCCGCTGCCTCAGGCGGACTCGGCACCGCTTGAAGTCGTAGCCTTTGTCGGCGTGCAGCTTTGCCGGTCTTCTACGGGGGACGTCCTGGCAGGCCAGCAATCGCAGGAATCGCGTCCACGCACCTCTCGAACATCTTGGAGTCGTGCCGGTTCGCGCCGCTGACCAAGATCACCAGCGGGATGCCTCTGGCATCTACGACGATGTGCCGCTTGGAGCCGAGCTTGCCTCTGTCCGTGGGGTTTGGGCCCGTTTCCTGGCCCCCCGGGGGCTTGGTACCGAGGAGCCATCAATGCTGGCCCGGCTCCAATCGATTTGGTCATGTTCACGCAAGCGAGTCAGCATGGCTTGGTGCAGCTGCGCTCAGACACCAGCGGCGTTCCAGTCGCGCAGGCACCGCCAGCAAGTCATGCCGCTGCCGTAGCCCAGGGATTGGGGAAGGTCTTCCCATGGAATGCCTGTTTGCAGCACGAACAAGATGCCGTTGAGGGCGGCCTCATCGCTGACTGCGAGCTTGCGCGCACCGCCTTTGGCAGAAGGCACGAAGGCTGGGATGAGGGGTTGTAGCTGTCGCCACAATTTTTTGCTAACGGGTCGTCTTGCCATGAGGGCAGCGAGCATAACTGCTCTGCGGGGGCCTGTGACGAAGTGGTGTTAGCCACTCTTAATGCCAAGCGAGACGTGACATGGCACATCGCCATGCGACCCGATAAACGCCGCCTGCTGGAGTCGGCCAAACATCGAACAGATGAAAAAGGTGGCAGAGTGCCAGGCTGAATATGCTTCATGCATGGCAAGTTTCGGAGGGGATAAATGAAAAAATTATTAGTCGTCTCCGTTTTTATAATTGTCTTTTTGAGTGGGTTTGTATTTTGCTTGTTTTTTTCCATCAAGGCTAGTAAATTATGGGTTGCTGAAGAGGATATCAGAAGAGCGTTTTATTACGAATCGAAAGCTGTGGAAATGTATAATTCTGGGAATATTTCTGCTGCACGAGATAATATTGTGGCAGCTAGTGCTCTGGTTGATAATATTGTTAAAAGGAATGAATGGGACTTGTTTGCACCAATATTTATTATTGTTCTTCAGGAGCCTGAGTCGAGACAAGATTATAACAAATGTTTATTGAGCTATCTTGATAAGGTGAAGGAATATGGTAGAGGAAAATATGATTCGAAAGACTATTGTAGCGTTTTAGGGGAGGCGCTATTCGAGCACAGAAGTGGAGGGGGAAATTAGGACTTACGCAAAATCCGTGTCAACGTGACCTGCCGATTTCTTCGGGCCAGTGATTTATGGGAGGAGAGCGTGCTTAGATGTACGGTCCCAGGAACATTCTTCAGCTGGAAGAGGAGAAAGCACCATGGCAATCCGCCTGCATAGCAGCGCCCGCACAATGCCGTGTATCCGCGCAGAACTCCAGCTAGCGACCGGCTCGTATCGGTCCTTGGCCAAGCTCTACGGCATGAACCCCAAGACCGTGGCGAAGTGGCGTGCACGCACCTTTGTGCTCGATGAGCCCATGGGTCTGCGGGACAGAGCAAGCCAGCATCTTTCCCAAGAGCAAGAACACTTGGCAATCGCGTTGTGCAATCAAGGACATCTGTCGCTGGACGATCTCATGGGGCAGCTCCTGGAGACAGCATCTGCAAGTTCAGTGGCATTGAAAAAAGGCATACCAAGTCGTACAACCGCTGCACCAACGGCGGCATGGTCGAGCGCATGAATCAGGCCATCAAGGAGTCCACGATCAAGGCGTATGAGTACGAGGGCCTGGATCCGCCACGAGAGCATGTCCAGGCATTCGTTCAAAGCTACAACTTCGGCAAGCACTTGAAGGCGCTCAGGTGGAAAACACTATTCCGTGCGATGTGCGAGGCATGGGAAAAAGACCCGAGCCGCTTTAGACTTCATCCGCGCCATCTCACCGTGGCACTGAACAGTCTAAGACACCGTGCACAACCGCACCTTCAGCGGCAATCAGGTATGCCATCTTATAAAAATAAACGGCTTGAAAAAACCAGCAGGTCAGTGATATTGAGGGTAATCGATGACTAATGAATTGTTCGCCATTGCCTCTGAAGCATATAACAGAAGGAATTACAGGAAGGCTTTGAAGTTATTCCTTGAGTCAGCAAACTCTGGGGATGCGGATTCTATGCTGATGTTAGGGGTGATGTATGGATCTGGGAAAGGTGTTGAGATTAATTTTAAGAGATCAATAGAATGGGGTGAAAAGGCTGTTGCAGCTGGGAGTATTCCTGCTATTTTAAATCTTGGGATAACCTATCGCACTATCGGTGATTTGGTGAAGGCAAAGTATTGGTTTGAAAAGTCTCTTGATGCTGGAGATGTTGAAGCGGCACTTCATTTGGCAAAAATATACATGGTAAGTGAGTTGGAAGTTGAGAAAATGGAAAAATATCTTGATATTGTTATTCTTAGCAAAGATGCCCTTGAGATGACAAGGACTGAAGCTGTTGAACTGCGTAAATATTTGTTCAAATAAGAAAATTAGCCTATCACCTCAGTCAGCCGCTAAATCTGTGCTGTTGCTCATCGAGGCGAAGAACGTTTCAGTCTAACCGACACTAAAAATGCGAAAAGGCTGATGGCATCGTTCGAATCGACAGAGATTGTGAGAGATGTATCGTTTGATGATAAAAAATAATATTCATTATCCTGTTGAATTCATCGTTCAGCAAGAGCATAGATACGCATTGTGGGTAGAGGGTGATGAAGATTGCTTTTTAAAGGATGCAGGCAGTGACCGTGTTATCTATGCAAAAACCAGGATTGAATTGGATGAAATGTCTGAACGTGAAAAATTGAATGTGAATTTTGAGGAGGTTTTTAAAATAAATGTTGATCTTGTTCGTGGTTTGATAGACTCTATCGATTCATGTGTTGCGGTCGATGCTGAAAAATGCTTTGCTATTCTGGATTTTTTCAATATATCCCAAGATCTGGCAAGGGCTGCTAAGAGGGAAAATGAAGCTGGAGAGGATGTTGTTCTTGGTGATATCTTGGTGAAGTTGTTTGAAGGTTGTGATCTTCCTTCAATGAAAAGGAAAGGAAAGCAATTTCTCCCTTGTTCAATAATGATGAAATTCTGCAAATTAGATTTTGCCATGAAAAATATTGGCAATTGATTGTTGAGAATTTCTCGATATCTTGAATTTGAGTCAAAAATCTATTGCGAGAAAGCAGGAAGTTTCGATGGCGGCTGATAAAGAATGTCCGATCAATATCGGTAACCGTGTCCGGCTGTTGAGTGTGCCTGCCTGGCTGCTGAAAGATCTTCCTAGTGATGAGCAGTTGGAAATTCTGTCATACATTGGCAGGATCGCTTGTGTTGAACGCATTGATGCCCATGGCTACATTTGGCTGGGATTCGGTTCTGCAGTTCAATTTGAAGATTACGGTGAATATGTGGGCCATAGTTTTTGCGTTCCGCCAGAGTCGGTGGAGTTGCATTTCTTGAACAGTAAGAGTTGACGGTTGTGATCCTTCATCGGAAATGGCTGCGTCTGCGAGGGGCGGTGATCAGCGAATCAGATGCTCAAGCAGCAGCCTGTTCATGTCCGCAAAAATAGGATTGGTCCGACCGTCATGCCTTTTCGCGGGCAGAGTCTGAGGGGCTCATGAAGGAAAAAGATCCAGGGTCGATGAAAAGGCTCCTTGCCTGCGAACCGCAATAGGCGCCGCAAGGGTCATGAACTATCGATGCAATCTGGCTTGTGCGATGCAAGCGCTGCACCATTGAAGAGCGTTTGCGCACTTCCCAGCCCGCCCGCTATCCCATGACCCATACGCCAGAGCGGGTAGACAGTCCGCCGTGATGTTGCGTCCACGGCCACAAAGCCGCTCTCCCCACACAGCTACAGTACAAACCCTAGAATCCCCCGACGACTGCGCCACGCCGCGTTCGCTGTTGCGCCGGCCCACAAGCCGACCCCAAGAGAGAGCCAAGTCCTCCGATCCCGAAGTCTTGCAGAACGATCTGCCGCTGCACGCTCATCCGTTGCCGTGGCATCCACCGCGCCGTCCTGCTGTTCGATCCCTGGAAAAAAACCATGACTACGCTTGACCAAGCGCAGCCGGGCATGGCCCCCGCTGTTGCGACTGCACGTCCTCTCAACCGACAGGACTACAAGACCCTGGGCCTGTCAGCCCTGGGCGGCACCCTGGAGTTCTACGACTTCGTCGTTTTCGTTTTCTTTGCCAATGTCATCGGCAAGCTGTTCTTCCCGGCCGAGATGCCGGACTGGCTGCGCCAGCTGCAGACGCTGGGCATTTTTGCGGCGGGCTACCTGGCGCGGCCCATCGGCGGCATCCTGATTGCGCACTTTGGCGACATCCTGGGCCGCAAGAAGATGTTCACGCTGTCCATCTTCCTGATGGCCGTGCCCACGCTGGTGATCGGCCTGCTGCCCACCTATGCCTCCATAGGCATTGCCGCGCCGATTTTGCTGCTGGCCATGCGCGTGCTGCAGGGCGCGGCCATTGGCGGCGAGATGCCGGGCGCCTGGGTCTTCGTGGCCGAGCATGCGCCGGCGCGCCACTATGGCTTTGCCATCGGCTCGCTGACTTCGGGCATCACGGGTGGCATCTTCCTGGGTTCCATCATCGGTGTCTGGCTCAACAGCACCTACAGCGCCGAGGAGATCCATGACTGGGCCTGGCGCATGCCCTTCATCCTGGGCGGCGTGTTCGGCCTGGTATCGGTCTACCTGCGCAAGTTCCTGCACGAGACACCCATCTTCCAGGAGCTGATGGCGCGCAAGCAGGCCGACCGCGAGCTGCCGCTCAAGACCATCGTGCGAGACCATCGTCAGGCCTGTGTGCTGGTGGCGCTGATGACCTGGGTGCTGTCCACGGCCATCGTGGTGGTGGTGCTGTTCACGCCGGCCTATCTGCAGAAGGTCTTCCATATCGAGGCTGCCCTGGCCATGAAGGCCAACGCCGTGGCCACGGTGACGCTGACGCTGGGCTGCGTGTTCTGGGGCTGGCTGTCCGACAAGATGGGCACGCGTGTGGCCATGGTGACGGGCTGGCTGGGCATGACGGTGACGGCCTATGTGTTCTATCTGAACCTGCCGGGCACGGCGTCCTCGCTGGTGTGGAGCTATGCGCTGGTGGGCTTTTTCGTGGGCAGTATTGCGCTGCTGCCGGTGGTGGGCGTGCGCGCTTTCCCGGCCGAGGTGCGTTTCACGGGCCTGTCCTTTGCCTACAACATGGCCTATGCGGTGTTCGGCGGCATGACGCCCATGCTGGTGTCCGTGTGGCAGCAGGTGGATGTGATGGCGCCGGCCCACTATGTGGCGGCCATGGGCATTCTGGGCGCGGCCATCGGTTTCTGGCCCCTGGCCTGCAAGGGGTGGCAGCCCCGGCGCGGCTGAGGCATTGCGTGACATCGAAAGGGCAGCAAGGCTGCCCTTTTTCATGGGGCTTGCATGTATCGCGGACAATCCTTTCATGAGCACCACGCGACAAGAACTCCTGGCCCACTTCGACGGTTTGCTGCAGCCCGAGCGCTTCAAGGACTATGGTCCCAACGGCCTGCAGGTCGAGGGGCGCGGCGAGATCCGCCGTATCGTCAGCGGGGTGACGGCCAGCCGGGCGCTGATCGAGGCGGCCATCGAGGCGCAGGCCGATGCCGTCTTCGTTCACCATGGCCTGTTCTGGCGTGGCATGGATGGCCGCATCACGGGCTGGCTCAAGGAGCGCATCCGCCTGTTGCTGGCCCATGACATCAACCTCTTTGCCTACCACCTGCCGCTGGATGCCCATCCGCAATGGGGCAACAACGCGCAACTGGGCGTGCAGCTGGGGCTTGAGGGCCAGGCAGCGTTTGGCGAGCAGAACCTGGGCTGGATGGCCGCAGCGGAGTTTGCCGACGCGGCGGCGCTGGGCAGGCATGTGGAGCAGGTGCTGGGGCGCACGCCTGTCTGCGTGGGGGGAGAGCGCTTGCGCCCCATTCGCCGCGTTGCCTGGTGCACGGGCGGCGCCCAAGGTTTCTTCGAGGCAGCGATTGCTGCTGGGGCCGATGCCTTCATCACGGGCGAGATTTCCGAGCCGCAGGCACACCTGGCGCGCGAGACAGGCGTGGCCTTCCTGGCGGCCGGCCACCATGCCACCGAGCGCTACGGTGCGCCGGCCCTGGCGGGCCAGGTGGCATCGGAACTGGGGCTGGAGCACCGGTTCATCGAGATCGACAATCCGGCCTGATGCTGGCCCGTTATTGGCCTGTTGTTCGCCCATTATGGGCCCGCCCAGGGGGCGAAGCCTTTTGCTGCAAGCGCGGTGCGAATGACCGGCTTGCCTGATCCGGATACCGAAAATGCCTGATTCCACACCCCTCCAGGCCGCGATTGCCATCACCCAGGGCGACTCTGCAGGCGTAGGGCCCGAGACCATCGCCAAGGCATTCATGGAAGTGCCCGAGGACATGCGGGGCTGCTTCGTCGTTGGCGAGCTGCAGACGCTGCGGCGGGCCGCTGCGGTTGCGGCGCAAGCGCGCGATGGTGAAAACGCCATCCCCCTGCCCGTGGCCGTCATTGACTCGCCTGCCCAACTGTCGCAAGTGCCGCCGAATTGCATCCCCTTGCTGGAGCTGCCGGGGTTGCCCGGACCTGCGCCCTGGGGCCAAGTGAATGCCGGCGCCGGCGACGCGGCTGCGCGTTGCGTGGTCTGGGCTGCGCGGGCTGCCTTGCGCGGCGAAATCGCGGCGCTGGTCACGGCGCCTCTGCACAAGGAGGCGCTGCATGCTGCGGGCGTGGACTTTCCTGGCCATACCGAGCTGCTGCAGTTCGAGGCTGCGCAGCATGCGGGTGTGGGCCTGGACCGCATGCCGGTACGCATGATGCTGGCCAATGATGAGTTGCGCACGGTGCTGGTCAGCATCCATACCTCGCTGCGCAAGGCGATAGATGCCGTCACGCCCGGCAATCTGCTGCAGACGCTGCACATCACGCACGAGGCACTGTCGCGCAGCCTGGGCCGTGCCCCCAGGATCGGCGTGGCGGGCCTCAACCCGCATGCGGGCGAAGGCGGGCTGTTCGGCAGCGAGGAGGTCGAGGTCATCGCCCCGGCCATCGCCCAGGCGCAGGCCCAGGGCCTGGACGCCCACGGACCTTTTGCGCCCGATACGGTGTTCATGCGCGCCCGCAATGCACCCGGCCACCCTGGTGAGTTCGACGTGGTGCTGGCCATGTACCACGACCAGGGTCTGATTCCCGTGAAGTACCTGGGCGTGGAGAAGGGCGTGAATGTCACATTGGGTCTGCCGCTGGTGCGCACCAGCCCGGACCACGGCACGGCTTTTGATATCGCCGGGCAGGGCCTTGCAGAGGCGAGCAGCCTGATTGAGTCCGTGCGAATGGCGCGCAAATTGGCGGCGTGAATGGCTAGCCCAAGCGGCGGGAATCTGCAGTAATGGAAAACGCCCGTGGCAACCATGCCACGGGCGTTTTGATTTGCGTCAAAACACGGATTTCAGCGCTTGAGGCTGTCGCGAATCTCGCGCAGCAGCACGATGTCTTCGGGTGTGACGGGGGCCGGCGCGGGGGCGGCCGGGGCCTCGCGGCGAAGGCGGTTGATCTGCTTGACCATCATGAAAATGATGAAGGCCAGGATGATGAAATTCACCGCCACCGTGATGAAGTTCCCATAGGCAAATACGGGGACGCCGGCCTTCTTGAGGGCATCGAGCGTCATCGCTGTTCCGGGGGGCACGCTGCCCAGCACGACGAACAGATTGGAGAAGTCCAGCTTGCCGAAAACCAGGCCAACGACCGGCATGATCAAGTCGTTTACCACGGAATCGACGATTTTGCCAAACGCTCCGCCGATGATGACGCCCACGGCGAGATCTACCACGTTTCCCTTAACTGCGAACTCACGAAATTCCTGCATCATGCCCATGGCTGGCTCCATCTGGAAAGAGTTTGAGATAGCGCAGTATTGCGCGGCTTTGGAGCCTGTCAATGTCGGAGTCGGTATGGAATAACCATACTCGCCCCGCTACAATTTATTGTTGACCCCAACTCAAGCGACGTAGTTCGAGGAACCCCATGAGTGACACTCCAATCGACTCCAGCAAGCGGACGTGGATCATCACGTCGGCGTGTGCTGGCGCGGTGGGCGGCGTGGCGACAGCCGTCCCGTTCGTGAGCACCTTCCAGCCCTCCGAGAAGGCCAAGGCCGCCGGGGCTGCAGTGGAGGTCGATATCTCCGCACTCAAGGACGGCGAGAAGCTCACGGTCGAGTGGCGCGGCAAGCCAGTCTGGATCATCAAGCGCACGCCGGAACAGATCAAGGAATTGCCCGAGCTGGACAGCCAGCTGGCCGATCCCCAGTCCAAGCGCCACCCTGAAGAGTTCACGCCGCCCTACGCGATGAATGAGGCCCGCTCGATCAAGCCCGAAGTGCTGGTCGTCGTCGGCATCTGCACGCACCTGGGTTGCTCGCCTTCCGACAAGTTCCAGCCTGGCGCGCAGCCTTCGCTGCCCAACGACTGGAAGGGCGGCTTCCTGTGCCCCTGCCATGGCTCGACCTTCGACATGGCTGGCCGTGTCTTCAAGAACAAGCCGGCCCCCGACAACCTGCAGGTGCCGCCGCACATGTACCTGTCGGAGACCAAGCTCCTCATCGGTGAAGACAAGGCTTGAGGGAGACAAGAACAATGGCCCACGAATTCAAGGACATCGATCCGAACGCGCCCGCTGGCGCCAAGCTCACGAACTGGTTCGAGAACCGTTTTCCCACGGCTTTCGACGCCTACCGTGTGCACATGTCGGAGTACTACGCTCCGAAGAACTTCAACTTCTGGTACATCTTCGGCTCGCTGGCGCTGCTGGTGCTGGTGATCCAGATCGTCACCGGCATCTTCCTGGTGATGCACTACAAGCCGGACGCCGAGAAGGCCTTCGCCTCGGTCGAGTACATCATGCGCGATGTGCCCTGGGGCTGGCTGATCCGCTACATGCACTCCACGGGCGCGTCGGCCTTCTTCGTCGTCGTCTATCTGCACATGTTCCGCGGTCTTCTGTACGGTTCGTACCGCAAGCCGCGTGAACTGGTCTGGATCTTCGGCTGCGCCATCTTCCTGGTGCTGATGGCCGAGGCCTTCATGGGCTACCTGCTGCCCTGGGGCCAGATGTCGTACTGGGGCGCCCAGGTGATCGTGAACCTGTTCTCGGCGATCCCCTTCATCGGTCCGGACCTGGCGCTGCTGATCCGCGGCGACTACGTGGTGGGCGATGCCACGCTCAACCGCTTCTTCAGCTTCCACGTGATCGCCGTGCCCCTGGTGCTGCTGGGCCTGGTCGTGGCGCACTTGCTGGCGCTGCACGACGTGGGCTCCAACAACCCGGACGGCATCGAGATCAAGGGTCCCAACGCGCCCAAGGACGCCAAGGGCCATCCGCTGGACGGCATCCCCTTCCACCCCTACTACACGGTGCACGACATCTTCGGCGTGACGGTGTTCCTGTTCCTGTTCTCGGCCGTGGTCTTCTTCGCGCCTGAGTTCGGCGGCTACTTCCTGGAGTACAACAATTTCATCCCGGCCGATCCGCTGAAGACGCCCTCGCACATTGCGCCGGTCTGGTACTTCACGCCGTTCTACTCGATGCTGCGTGCCATCACCAGCGAGATGATGTATGTGCTGATCGCCTGCGTGTTGCTGGGTGCGGGCTTTGGCGTGCTCAAGTCGCGCCTGCCGGCCGCCGTCAAGGGCGTGGTCGCCATCGTGGCCCTGGGCGTCATCGCCATGATGCTGTCCATCGACGCCAAGTTCTGGGGCGTGGTGGTGATGGGTGGCGCCGTGATCATCCTGTTCGCGCTGCCCTGGCTCGATTGCAGCCCGGTCAAGTCCATCCGCTACCGCCCGAGCTGGCACAAGTACCTCTACGGCATCTTCGTGATCAACTTCGTGATCCTGGCCTATCTCGGCGTGCAGCCGCCTTCGCCCATCGGCGAGCGCGTGTCCCAGGTCGGAACGCTGTTCTACTTCGGCTTCTTCCTGCTGATGCCCTGGTGGAGCCGCCTGGGCAAGACCAAACCCGTTCCCGATCGTGTGACGTTCAAGCCGCACTGAAGCTGGAGAGAACAACAATGAAGAAACTGATTCTCACGTTGATCGCGGCCCTGGGCATCATGACCGGTGCACAGGCTTCCGAAGGCGGCATCGCCTGGGACAAGGCGCCGGGCAAGACCAATGACACGGCATCGCTGCAAAACGGCGCCAAGCTGTTCGTC
Organism: Delftia acidovorans; assembly: GCA_031286585.1. Lineage (GTDB taxonomy): Bacteria > Pseudomonadota > Gammaproteobacteria > Burkholderiales > Burkholderiaceae_C > Comamonas > Comamonas acidovorans_A. The sequence continues at coordinate 485,609 of JAITUC010000038.1, read as the reverse complement.
AACTATTGCCTGAGCTGCCACTCGGCCGCATTCATGCGCTTCAACCGGCTGAAGGACATCGGGCTGTCCGAGCAGGAAATCAAGGACAACCTGCTGTTCACCACCGACAAGGTGGGCGAGACCATGAAGGCGGCCATCAACCCGAAGGAAGCCAAGGAGTGGTTCGGCGCCAATCCGCCGGATCTGACGGTGATCGCACGCTCGCGCGCCGGCCACAACGGCACGGGCGCCGACTACCTCTACACCTTCCTGCGCACCTTCTACCGTGATGACACCAAGGCCACGGGCTGGAACAACCTGGCCTTCCCCAGCGTGGGCATGCCCCACGCCCTGTGGCAGCTGCAGGGCGAGCGCCGTGCCGTCTTCGAGGAAACCGAAGAGCACGGCGTGAAGACCCAGGTTTTCAAGGGGTGGGAGCAGGTCTCTCCCGGCTCCATGAGCGCAGTGCAGTACGATCAGGCAGTTGGCGATCTGGTGAACTACCTGCAATGGATGGGTGAACCGGCACAGAACAGCCGCATCCGCATTGGCGTAGGTGTGCTGCTTTTCCTGGCGGTCTTCATCTTCATTGCATGGCGCCTCAACGCCGCGTTCTGGAAAGACGTCAAATAAAACCGTGACTGCAGAAGGCCGTGCAAGCGATTGCGCGGCTGAACTGTGTGCAGAGTGGGCGCCGCGAGCGACCCACTCTTTTTGATTTTTAGGAGCCTCCACCATGATGGTGCTTTATTCGGGAACGACCTGCCCCTTTTCACACCGTTGCCGCTTCGTCCTGTTCGAAAAAGGCATGGACTTCGAGATCCGCGATGTGGACCTGTTCAGCAAGCCTGAAGACATCAGCGTGATGAACCCGTACGGCCAGGTGCCCATCCTGGTCGAGCGCGATCTGATCCTGTACGAATCGAACATCATCAACGAGTACATCGACGAGCGCTTCCCGCATCCCCAGCTGATGCCCGGCGACCCGGTGGACCGCGCCCGCGTGCGCCTGTTCCTGCTGAACTTCGAGAAGGAGCTGTTCGTCCATGTGAGCACGCTCGAGGAGCGCAACGTCAAGGGCAACGAAAAGGCCATCGAAAAGGCCCGCGCCCACATCCGCGACCGCCTGACGCAGCTGGCTCCCGTGTTCCTCAAGAACAAGTACATGCTGGGCGAGAACTTCTCCATGCTGGACGTGGCCATCGCCCCGCTGCTGTGGCGCCTGGACTACTACGGCATCGAGGTGTCCAAGAACGCTGCCCCGCTGCTCAAGTACGCCGAGCGCATCTTCTCGCGCCCTGCCTACATCGAAGCGCTGACGCCTTCCGAGAAGGTGATGCGCAAGTAATTCGCATCGGTTGACGACTGATTGCGCGGGCAGGGAAGGCGGTCGACCGGTCGCCATCCTGCCCGTTTTCGTATTACGACCACTCTTTTCCTGGGATCGTCATGACTGCCCCCGAAGCAACTTCCACCCGCCCCTACCTGATCCGGGCCCTGTACGAGTGGTGCACCGACAACGGCTTCACGCCCCACATCGCAGTGCGCGTGGACCGCAACGTGCAGGTGCCGCGCGAGTTTGTGCGCGACGGCGAGATCGTGCTCAACGTCAGCTACGACGCCACCAGCGGCCTGCAGATGGGCAATGACTTCATCAGCTTCACGGCCCGCTTTGGCGGCAAGCCACGCGAAATCATGGTGCCTGTCGAGCAGGTAATGGCCATCTACGCACGGGAGACCGGCCAAGGCATGGCTTTCCCGGCACCGGAGTCGGATGCCGACGCCGACAACGAAGTTTCGGTCGAGCAGGAATCTGATGAGCCTGTGTCGCAGGACGCAGTTGCTGAAGTGCCGGCCGAGCCAGCTGCCGACGAACGCGTGGTGCAGCTGGTGAGTATCCAGAACGAGGGTGATGATGAAGAGCCCCCGCGCACGCCGCCGCCCTCGGGCACGCGGCCCTCGCTGAAGCTGGTGAAGTAGGTTTTTCGCACCCCGGGCCTGCGATCACGCGCGCAAGCGGGTTCGCAGGCGCCGGGAACGGCTGAAGCGGTGTTTTTCTGCGCTAGAATGCGTGCTTCGCCGGTTTAGCTCAGTTGGTAGAGCACCCGCCTTGTAAGCGGTAGGTCGTCAGTTCGAATCCGACAACCGGCACCAAAAGGTCTCCTTCGGAGGCCTTTTTTCATTGCTTTCTTCATTTCCGGCCGCGATGGTGCCGGCGGCCGATCAGGCCTGGACCTTGAGCCGGATCTCGGTCACATCCCATCCCTTGGTGCGCAGGTGGGCGGCCATGGCGGGCAGCAGCTGGCGGATCTTGGCGGCGGCCGCATTGTTTCGCACCAGCAGGCACCAGGTGCTGCCCTCGATGGGGCCCGCCTGCAGGCTGGCGCGCAGCAGCGGCGGCACCAGGGGCAGGATGGCCGTCAGGCGATTGCTGGAGTCCCGGGTGAGCTGTGCAAGCCGCGCCAGCGTCGGCGAGTTCTCGACGGCGTGCAGGGCGGTGACGGCGTGGTGGCGGCGTGTGAGGGTCATGGGCTTGAAGGGCTGGACCGGCAGCTTTGGCATGCGCCGGCCCGCAGGGGCGTTATAGCAGCATCTTCGGGGTGGCGCGGGTCCGGGGATTCGGGTTCGGGGCTCTGCGGCGGCATGCGTCGGCCTGCCTGAAAGAGGGTTGGACAGAGGCAGTTAGAATCAATTGTTCGGTTCTCGCTTCGGCCCGGCCGCATGTGTTCTCCAGCAGGGCACTTGCAGGCAGGTGGAGCGGCCCCATCTGAAATCCAACAATCTAGGGATTCCAGGCACACTGCAGTCCGCTTCAGCGGGCGGCGGTGTGTCTTTTTCGCATGGCCACCAACTTCCTCACCAAACTATTCGGCAGCCGAAACGATCGGCTTCTCAAGCAATACCGCAAGACGGTCGTCCGCATCAATGCGATGGAGCCCGACTACGAGAAGCTCAGCGACGAGGCTCTGCGCGCAAAGACGCAGGAGTTCAAGGAACGTGTGGCCAAGGGCGAGTCGCTGGACGACCTGCTGCCCGAGGCCTTCGCCGTGGTGCGCGAGGGCTCCAAGCGCGTCATGAAGATGCGCCACTTCGACGTTCAACTGCTGGGCGGCATGGCGCTGCACTACGGCAAGATTGCCGAAATGCGCACCGGCGAAGGCAAGACGCTGACCGCCACGCTGCCGGTCTACCTGAACGCACTGTCGGGCAATGGCGTGCACGTGGTGACGGTGAACGACTATCTGGCCAATCGCGATGCGACCTGGATGGCCAGGCTGTACAACTTCCTCGGACTGTCGGTGGGCATCAACCTGCCCAACATGCCGCGCGAGGAAAAGCAGGCTGCCTACAACAGCGACATCACCTACGGCACGAACAACGAATACGGCTTCGACTACCTGCGCGACAACATGGTCTACGAGTCGGGCGACCGCGTTCAGCGCGTGCTCAACTACGCCATCGTCGACGAGGTGGACTCCATCCTGATCGATGAGGCCCGCACGCCGCTGATCATCAGCGGCCAGGCCGAAGACCACACGGCCATGTATGTGGCCATGAACAAGATCGTTCCCAACCTGGTGCGCCAGGAAGGCGAGGCCGACCCGCGCACCGGCGAAGGCGTGACCAAGCCCGGCGACTTCACCGTGGACGAGAAGAGCCACCAGGTGTTCCTGACCGACCAGGGCTACGAGGCTGCAGAGCGCCTGCTGGGCCACGCCGGCATGATCGCCGAGGGCGCCTCGCTGTACGACCCGGCCAACATCACCCTGGTCCACCATCTCTACGCGGCGCTGCGTGCCAACAACCTCTACCACCGTGATCAGCACTATGTGGTGCAGAACGGCGAGATCGTCATCGTTGACGAATTCACGGGCCGCCTGATGGCGGGCCGGCGCTGGAGCGACGGCCTGCACCAGGCGGTCGAGGCCAAGGAAGGCGTGACCATCCAGGCCGAGAACCAGACCATGGCCTCGATCACCTTCCAGAACTACTTCCGTCTCTACGGCAAGCTGGCTGGCATGACGGGCACGGCCGATACCGAGGCCTACGAATTCCAGGAAATCTATGGTCTCGAGACCGTGGTGATCCCGCCCAACCGTCCCAGCAAGCGCGACGATCAGCTCGACCGTGTCTACAAGACCACGCGCGAGAAGTACGAGGCGGCGATCCGCGATATCCGTGAATGCCATGAGCGCGGCCAGCCCGTGCTGGTGGGCACGACCTCGATCGAGAACTCGGAAATCATCGACGAGCTGCTCAACAAGGAAGGGCTGCCCCACCAGGTGCTCAACGCCAAGCAGCACGAGCGCGAGGCCGACATCGTGGCCCAGGCCGGTCGTCCCGGCATGATCACCATCGCCACCAACATGGCCGGCCGCGGCACCGACATCGTGCTGGGCGGCAACATCGAAAAGCAGGTGGCTGCTGTCGAGGCCGATGAATCCCTGTCCGAAGCCGAACGCCAGCAGCGCATCGAACAAATGCGCGCCGACTGGAAGATCGAGCACGACAAGGTCTCGGCCCTGGGTGGCCTGCGCATCATCGCCACCGAGCGCCATGAATCGCGCCGTATCGACAACCAGCTGCGTGGCCGCTCGGGCCGCCAGGGCGATCCCGGCTCCTCGCGCTTTTACCTGAGCCTGGACGATGCGCTGATGCGCATCTTCGCGGGCGACCGCGTGCGCGCCATCATGGACCGCCTGAAGATGCCCGATGGCGAAGCCATCGAAGCCGGCATCGTGACCCGCTCCATCGAAGGTGCGCAGCGCAAGGTCGAGGCCCGCAACTTCGACATCCGCAAGCAGCTGCTCGAATACGACGACGTGTCCAACGACCAGCGCAAGGTGATCTACCAGCAGCGCAACGAGATCCTCGATGCCTCGGACCTGCACGAGATGATCACGGTGATGCGCGACGACGTGGTGTCCGATCTGGTGCGCCAGTACGTTCCTGCCGAGTCCATGGAAGAGCAGTGGGACCTGGCCGGCCTGGAAAAGGCGCTGGAAAGCGAATGGCGCATCCAGCTGCCCCTGCAGTCGCAGGTGCAGTCCGCGCACGCCATCACCGACGAGGAAATCCTCGAAAAGGTGCTGCAGGCCGCCCGCGAAGTGTTCGATGCCAAGGTCGAGCTGATCGGCCGCGAGAACTTCACGCAATTCCAGCGGGCCGTCCTGCTGCAAAGCTTCGACACCAACTGGCGCGACCACCTGTCTGCACTCGACTATCTGCGCCAGGGCATTCACCTGCGCGGCTATGCGCAAAAGCAGCCCAAGCAGGAATACAAGCGCGAGGCCTTCGAGCTGTTCCGCCAGCTCATCGACCAGGTCAAGACCGAAGTCACGCGCGTGCTGATGACCGTGCAGGTGCAGTCGCGCGAACAGGTGGAGCAGGCCACCGAGGCCCTGGAGCAGCGCAGCGCCCACAGCCTGGAGCACATGACCTATGGCGCTCCGTCGGATGGCGACATCGGCGGCTCCGTCGAAGACGAGCCGCTGGAGCTGCCCGAAGGCGCGCGCGTGGGCCGCAATGATCCCTGCCCCTGCGGCAGCGGCAAGAAGTACAAGCAGTGCCACGGAAAGCTGTCGTGATGCGGCGGGCGTCGTAAGACGCCGCAAGATACGAAAAACGGCACGGATGCACTCCGTGCCGTTTTCTTTTTTAAGGTCGATGAAATACGCGCCGCTCCGGTTTGTTCCGATAATGGAGCGCGTTTTTCTTTCACTGTAGGAAGCCCCTCAATGCCTGTGAATCTCTCCGCTCCCGTGCACGCCGACCTGTTGGCGATCGACGGCGTTCGCATCGGCGTCACCGAAGCCGGTGTGCGCAAGGCCAACCGCAAGGACCTGTCCGTGTTCCTGCTCGACGAGGGCGCTTCGGTGGCTGGCGTGTTCACACAGAACCGTTTCTGCGCAGCGCCTGTGCAGGTCAGCCGCGAGCACCTGGTTCAGACAGCGGGTGCCATCCGTGCCATGGTCATCAACACGGGCAATGCCAATGCAGGCACCGGGGCCGACGGCCTGGCGCGTGCGCGTCGTACCTGCGCAGACCTGGCAGCGCTGCTGCAGCTCAAGCCCGAGCAGATTCTGCCGTTCTCCACTGGCGTGATCATGGAAGAGTTGCCTGTGGAGCGCATTGCAGCCGGCCTGCCGGCCGCCATTGCCGCAGCCAAGGCCGACAACTGGGGCACGGCTGCCGAGGGCATCATGACCACCGACACCCTGCCAAAGGCCTTCAGCCGGGCCGTGGACATTGGCGGCAGGCGTGTGAGCATCACCGGCATCAGCAAGGGCGCGGGCATGATCCGCCCCAACATGGCGACCATGCTGGGCTTTCTGGCCACCGATGCGGCCATCGCTCCCGAACTGCTGCAGCCCCTGGTCAAGGAACTGGCCGACGGCTCGTTCAACCGCGTGACCATCGATGGCGACACCTCGACCAATGACTCCTTTGTGCTGGTCGCCACGCACAAGGCCGGCAATGCGCATATCACTTCGCTGACCAGCCCGGAGGGCCAGGCGCTGAAGACTGCACTGCTGGATGTGGCGCGCCTGCTGGCCCAGGCCATCGTGCGAGATGGCGAAGGCGCCACCAAGTTCATCACCGTCAAGGTGGAGGGTGGCAAGACCGAGGCCGAGTGCCGCCTGGTGGCCTACTCCATCGCGCATTCGCCCCTGGTCAAGACGGCGTTCTTTGCCAGCGACCCGAACCTGGGCCGCATCCTCGCGGCGGTTGGCTATGCTAGCATCGACGATCTGGACCAGACCAAGATCGACCTGTACCTGAACGATGTGCATGTCGCAGTCAATGGCGGCCGCAACCCTGCCTATCAGGAGGAAGACGGCCAGCGCGTGATGAAGCAGCAGGAGATCATCGTGCGCGTGCTACTGGGCCGAGGGCAGGCCGAGCAGACCGTGTGGACCTGCGATCTGAGCCACGACTACGTGAGCATCAACGCCGACTACCGCTCCTGACTCTCCACCCACCGTGCCGCCGGCAGCCGCAGGCCTTGTGCCTGGCTGCTGCCAGCTTTCAATGGCGGCCGGCGCGCAAAAGCTCTGGCGTTGGCATGAGATCCATCTCGATTCCCGGGCATATCCAGCGTCGGTGGCCGTGAGATCCATATTCGAGAGACATCCATGACATTGCCCACAGAAGCCGTCGCCGCCCCCTTGCTGCAACTCGTGCAGCGCGCCGAGCAGCTGATGCAGCGCATCGAGGCCATCCTGCCCCAGCCGCTGCAATCCCCCGCGGACTGGAATACCGCCATCGCCTGGCGCTATCGCAAGCGTGCCAACGGCTGCGGCCTGCTGGAGCCCGTACGCCACGTCGGCGCCATGCAACTGTCCGACCTGCAGAACATCGATGTGCAAAAGGACAAGATCGCGCGCAACACCGAGCAGTTCGTGACCGGCCGCACGGCCAACAACGTGCTGCTCACCGGCGCGCGCGGCACGGGAAAATCCTCGCTGATCCGTGCCTGCCTGCATGCCTTTGCTTCTCAGGGACTGCGCCTGATCGAGGTGGACAAGGCCGATCTGACCGACCTGCCCGACATCGTCGATGTGGTGGCTGGCCGGCCCGAGAAGTTCATCATCTATTGCGACGACCTGAGCTTTGAGGAAGGCGAGCCGGGCTACAAGGCACTGAAGTCCATTCTGGATGGATCGGTCAGCGCCGCCAGCCCGAACGTGCTGGTCTATGCGACCAGCAATCGCCGCCACCTGCTGCCGGAGTACCAGTCCGAGAATCTGACCTACCAGCGCGGCGAGGATGGGGAACTGCATCCCGGCGAGGTGATCGAGGAAAAGATCTCGCTGTCCGAGCGCTTCGGCCTGTGGGTGAGCTTCTATCCCTTCAGCCAGGACGAGTACCTGCGCGTGGTGGCGCAATGGCTGGAGGCCCTGGGACTGGACCAGGCCACGATCGAGGCCGCGCGTCCCGAGGCACTGGTCTGGGCACTGGAACGCGGCTCGCGCAGCGGCCGCGTGGCCCATCAGTTCGCCCGTGACTATGCGGGCCGCGCCGAGCGCCCGAACCAGCGCCAGACCGGCATCGCCGATGTCCAGGGGCTGGCCGAAGAGGCCGAGCTCTGACAAGCCTGCTGCCCGGCCTTGGGGCCGGGCGTTTTTTTGCGAAAGATCAAGTGACTGAAAAAGAAATCCCCCTGAACACCGGCACCGATGCTGTCCAGTCTCAAGCGCCGGTCCAGCGCAAGCACACCGAAGTCGCCGTTGGCGTGCTCCTGCGCGAGTCCGATGGCGCGTTGCTGATCACCAGTCGGCCGCCGGGCAAGCCCTATGCAGGCTATTGGGAGTTCCCGGGCGGGAAGATCGAATCCGGCGAGACCGTGGAGCAGGCATTGCGTCGCGAGCTTCAGGAAGAGCTGGGTGTCGAGATTGCGGCAGCCCCCGTCTGGAAGGTGACCGAGCATGACTATCCGCATGCCCTGGTGCGCCTGCACTGGTGCAAGATCACGCGTTGGAGCGGGGAGTTCGAGATGCGCGAAGGCCAGCAGATGGCCTGGCAGCAACTTCCGCTGCAGGTGCAGCCGGTGCTGCCTGGCGCCTATCCGGTGCTGCAATGGCTCAGCGAGGAACGCGGGCTGCCTTTTGACGCGGGCTTCTACGAGGCGGGCCAGCCGAAAATCTGAACGGGCCTGATCAGGGCTCGGTGCGAGGATCGCCGAAGGGCGAATCCTCGGCAGGCATGGGCGCAGGCACGCGGAATTCCTCGTTGGCCCAGGCGCCCAGGTCGATCTGGTAGCAGCGCTCGCTGCAAAAGGGCCGATAGCGGTTGGCCGGCGCGAACAGGCTGGGGCCGCTGCAGGTCGGGCAGCGCACCGTGGGCCCTGCGGATGATGCATCTACAGAGGGTGTGGCTTTCGTGGACATGCCGGCAGTCTTTTCCATCAACTGCAAAGCGTGACCTCGAACGAGGCATCTTCGCTGCACGGCTGGGGTTTGGCGCCGCTTTCTGGGCGAAGCAGGCGCACCGAAACCAGCAGGCGGTTGCCGCTGATTTCCGGAACAAGATTCAATGCCGGGTCTATGCGCAGGCGCAGCAGCTGAAAGCTGCGACCGGGCGGCATGGCCTGCTGGAACACGCCTTTTTCTGCGGCCACCCATTGCGGCACGCCGGTTTCGCGCAGCAGCTTGAGCAGCAGCTGCAGCGACTGACCCAGCGGGGTCAGTGTGCTGGCCCAGTCCTCCAGATCACGCAGGCGCACCTGGGGGTCATGGAACTGCCAGGCGTGATAGGCCGGCAGATCGAATCCGCAGGTGCCGCCAGGGATGCCGATGCGGCTGCGCACGGCCATCAGCCATTCGTTGTCGGTCAGGGACTGGCCGGCCTTTCCGTTCTGGGCATTGAGCTGGGCAAAGCACTGCTCCACATGGCGGGACACCTGGTCGAGCATGTGCTCGGCGATATCAGGGTTGCCGCGCAGGCTGTCGAGCAGGCTTTTGTGGCGTTCGAGGTCCTTGAGCACGTCCGTCTTCAGGTCGGTGCGTGCTGCCACGTCCATGATCTCGAAGATGGTGACCAGCGCGAAATGGTGATCGATGGAATGAGCGCGCGACAGCAACTCGCCCAGGCGGCGATACAGCTGCTCCAGCCTGAGGTAGGTCCTCAGGCGCTCATTGAAAGGATATTCGTACAGGATCACGCTTGCTGGGCTCCTCGGGGTGCTCAGGAATCAGCTGTCTACGTCGTGCACATGCTGAATTACACGCACAGGCCAAGCCATGGCGTGCATCATAGCCCGAACCATGCCGAGATTCGATCGGTGCATGCGTGCAAAGCCTCTATCGTCATGGCTTCGTCGTTGTAGATCACCCAGTCGGCCGCCGCCAGCCGCGCCGCGCGGGTGGCCTGAGCATCGATGATGGCTTGCACGGCATCGCGAGGCAGTCCGTTGCGGGCCATGACGCGTGCGATCTGTGTTTCCGTCCGGCAGTCCACGAGCAGCACGGCATCGAGCAGGGCTGGCCAGCGGCCGGATTCCACAAGCAGCGGGATGTCATGCACGATGAGCACGCATCCGGCATCGGTGGCCTGCTGGACTTCAAGGGCCGTTTGCCGAGCCACCAGGGGGTGGATGATGGCTTCCAGCTGCTGGCGTGCGGCAGGTTGCTGAAAGACCAGTTCCCGCATGCGAGCACGGTCCAGGGCACCGTTTGCATCGATCAGTTCAGGACCGAAGCGGCGCACAATCTCGGGCAATGCGGCACCTTCCGGGGCGGTCAGGCGGCGCGAGATATGGTCGGCATCGATGATGCTTGCTCCGCGCAAGGCAAGCTGTGCGGCCACGGTGCTCTTGCCGCTGCCGATGCCGCCGGTCAGGCCCAGCCGGAAAGGACGCGGACGTGGTGGCGGGGCGTTGCTGTATTCCATGCCGCAGTGTCGGATCAAAGACCGATGGCTGCCAACAGGGATTGCAGCATCTGCTGGGGCCCGAACACCATGGCGGCAAAGCCGGCACCCGCAAGAAAGGGGCCGAAGGGAACATAGCCACCTTCGCGCAGACGGCTGTTGATCTTCAACGCAATGCCCACGATGGCGCCAATCACGGACGAGATCAGGATGATGGGCACGAGCGCCTGCCAGCCGAACCAGACCCCCAGCGCGGCAAACAGCTTGAAGTCGCCGTAGCCCATGCCTTCCTTGCCGGTGACCAGCTTGAAGGCCCAGTAGACCAGCCACAGCGAGAGATAGCCCGCTGCGGCACCCCAGACAGCGTCGGCCAGAGGCACGGCGGTCCAGTGCAGCGCCGATGAAAGCAGCCCGGCCCACAGCAAAGGCAAGGTGATGTCGTCGGGGAGCAGCGTGGTATCCCAGTCGATCAACGCCAGGCTCAGCAAGGCGGCGCTGAACAGGCACCAGGCAGCGCCCGTGGGCGTGATGCCCCATTGAGCCGTGCAGTAGGCAAACAGCGCGGCGCAGGCCAGTTCCACCAGTGGGTAGCGGATGCTGATCGATGCCTTGCATTCCGAGCATCGGCCCCGCAGTGCCAGATAGCTGAGCACGGGAATGTTTTCGTACCAGTGGATGGCATGGCCGCAATGCGGGCAGCGCGAGCGAGGGCGGCTCAAGCTCAGTGGGGGCGCAGCAGGTTCAGGCGCAGCAGGGGAGGGCGCGGCGCCGGATTGCTCCCGCGCCCATTGGGCGCACTCCGCATTCCATTGCTGTTCCATCATGCGTGGCAGCCTATGCACCACCACGTTGAGAAAACTGCCGACCAGAAGGCCAAGCAGGCCGCCCAGCGCGGCCTGCATCCAGGGATCCAAAGGCATCAAACCACCTGACCCAGTTTGAAGATGGGCAGGTACATGGAAACCACGATGCCGCCGATCAGGGTGCCCAGGAAAACGATGATGATGGGCTCCATCAGGCTGGACAGGCCGGCCACCATGTCATCGACTTCCTCCTCGTAGAAATCGGCAGCCTTGCCAAGCATGTGGTCGATGGAGCCGGATTCCTCGCCGATGGCGCACATCTGCAGCACCATGGAGGGAAAGACATTGGCATTGGTCATGGCCACCGTGAGGCTGGTGCCGGTGGAGACTTCCTGCTGGATCTTCTCGGTGGCATTGGCGTAGACGGCATTCCCGGAGGCGCCGCCGACGGAGTCCAGTGCCTCGACCAGCGGAACGCCTGCAGCAAACATGGTCGACAGCGTGCGCGTCCATCGTGCAACGCAGGACTTTTCGATCAGCACGCCAAAGACTGGCACCTTCAGCAGCGTGCGGTCCATGAATTGCTGCATGCGCTCGTTGCGCTTCCAGGCCTGCATGAAGAAGTAAAGGCCGCCGCCAATCACGCCGAAGATGATCCACCACCATTGGACAAAGATGTCGCTGATGCCCATCACGAACAGCGTCGGAGCCGGCAGATCCGCGCCGAAGGAAGTGAACACTTCCTTGAAGGCGGGAATCACGAAGATCATGATGATCGTCACGACCACGAAGGCCACGACGATCACCGAGATCGGATACATCAAGGCGGACTTGATCTTGGACTTGATGGCCTCGGTTTTTTCCATATAGGTGGCCAGCCGATCAAGCAGGGCCTCCAGGATACCGGCCGCCTCCCCGGCCTCCACCAGATTGCAGTAGAGGCTATCGAAGTACATGGGGTGCTTGCGATAGGCTGCATTCAGCGAGGTGCCGGTCTCCACGTCGGAGCGGATATCGGCCAGCAGGCGTGTCACACTGGGGTTGGTGTTGCCGCGCCCGACGATATCGAAAGCCTGCAACAGCGGGACGCCAGCCTTCATCATCGTGGCCATCTGGCGCGTGAACAGCGCGATGTCCTTGGGTTTGATTTTTTTGCCGCCGCGCGTGCGGCGCTTCTTGATCTTGCTGGGGAGCACGCCCTGGCGGCGCAGCATGGCCTGGACCTGGTTGATGCCTCCGGCCCGGGTTTCGCCTCGAATGATCTTGCCGTTGCGATCCTTGCCTTCCCACTCGAAGACAAAGTCCTTGATTCCCTTTGACGCGGCTGTGGCCATCGTGCTCCCTCGTTTGTTGTCTGCGCTGTCCGCGCTATTTACTCATTGGTGACTGCGAGCACTTCTTCGAGTGAGGTCAGTCCTAGCCTGGCCTTGTGCAGTCCCGATCCGCGCAGAGACCGCACGCCTTCGCGCTTGGCCTGTGCCGCGATCTCCAGCGCGCTGCCGTCCTGCAGGATGATGCGCTGGATTTCCTCGCTGATGGGCATCACCTGGTAGATGCCGACGCGTCCCTTGTAGCCGTTGTTGCATGCCTGGCAGCCCACGGGCTTGTAGGTCACCCAGCTGCCGTCGATATCCGCTTCGTCATAACCCGCCTCCAGCAGCGCCTCCCGCGGGATGTCCGCAGGCTCCTTGCACTGGGGGCACAGGCGCCTGGCCAGCCGCTGGGCGGTGATCAGGATCACGCTCGATGCGATGTTGAAGGGGGCAATGCCCATGTTGCGCATGCGCGTCAACGTGGTCGGTGCGTCGTTGGTGTGCAGCGTGGACAGCACCAAGTGGCCGGTCTGTGCGGCCTTGATCGAGATGTCGGCGGTTTCCAGGTCGCGGATTTCACCGACCATGATGATGTCCGGATCCTGGCGCAGGAAGGCCTTCAGCGCCGTCGCAAAGGTGAGGCCTGCCTTTTCGTTCACGTTGACCTGGTTGACGCCGGGCAGGTTGATTTCGGAAGGATCTTCCGCCGTCGCGATGTTCACACCGGCCTTGTTCAGCAGGTTCAGGCATGTGTACAGCGACACCGTCTTGCCCGAGCCGGTGGGCCCTGTCACCAGAATCATTCCGTAGGGACGCCCGATGGCTTCGAGCAGGCGTGCCTTTTCCTCGGGTTCGTAGCCCAGGGCATCAATACCCATCTTGGCCGAGCTCGGGTCAAGAATACGGATCACGATCTTCTCGCCGAAGAGCGTGGGCAGGGTGCTCACGCGGAAATCGATGACGCGGTCCGGACTCACCTTGAGCTTCATGCGTCCGTCCTGCGGAACCCGCTTTTCCGAGATGTCCATGCGCGAGATCACCTTGATGCGCGAGGCCAGCTTCTCCTTGATCGCAATGGGGGGGGAGGCAATCTCACGCAACTCGCCGTCGATCCGGAAGCGCACGCGGTACTGATGCTCATAGGGTTCGAAATGCAGGTCCGACGCGCGCATGTTGAAGGCGTCGAGCAGCATTTTGTGCAGGAACTTGACGATGGGCGCATCCTCGACGTCCGCTGCAGCCGTGTTGTCCTTCTCCTCGGCAATTTCGTCTGGCTTCAGGTCGCCGAACTCGAAATCGCCGCCTCCGCTGTAGCTGTCCATGGCTTCGCTGGCGCTTTTGCTCTGCTGAACTATCAGGCGTTCCAGCTTGTCGGCCTCGACGATGATCCAATCCACGCCCAACTGGGTGGTGAACTTGATCTGCTCTGCCGCTTCCTGCTGTGTCGGGTCAGCCGTGGCCACCGTGATGCGGTTGCCGCGCTTGCTCAAGGGGAGGACGCGATAGGAACTGATGATCTTGGCGTCCAGCAACTCCTGGGGCAGACGCGTTGCGTTGACGGCATCAAGATCGAGCAGCGGCGCGCTGAACATGGTGGAGACCGTCTCGGCCACTTCCAGGGGCGAGAGGATCCCTGCGTTGCTCAACTCGGCAATGAAGGAGGTGCGGTTGGCTCCGGCCTTGCTGGCAGCGGCTTCCGCTGCCTGCTGCGATATCTTGCCTGCTGAAATCAGGGCTCGCCCGATGCCAGGAAGCGATGCGACAGCGGAGGCATTCTTGAGCGAGGAGTCAGCAACAGCCATGTAGCAAGACGTGTGAGAGGAAAGGACATTTATCCTATCATCCCTGCGGGCTGGGAATGGCAGACGCGCCAATGAGCGCCTGGGTCTTGGGCCTGGCGCAACAGTGAAATGGTGATGAAGTGACCAGAATATGGTCGGGGTGAGAGGATTCGAACCTCCGGCCTCTACGTCCCGAACGTAGCGCTCTACCAGGCTAAGCTACACCCCGTTGCTTTTGTAGACAAAGCAATGCAGCCTGAAATCAGGTGCGTCGCTCCAAAAGCTGAGACGCCAATTGTAGCAAACTTGCGGTATGCAAATTGCTTGGAAGCACATTTATCGCATCGATGGCGCGGCGTGCCTCGGCATGGGCGGCTTCGCGTGCCACGTCCAGCGCGCCGGTGCTGCGAACGATGTCCACCACGGCAGACAACTGCTCGGTTGACCCCTGCTCGATGGCGTTGCGCACGATGGCCGCCTGCTCAGGGGTGCCGCGTTGCATGGCGGCAATCAGTGGCAGGGTGCACTTGCCTTCGCGCAGATCGTCGCCCAGGTTCTTGCCCATTTCCTGGGTGTCGCCCGTGTAGTCGAGCACGTCGTCAATGATCTGGAAGGCGGTGCCCAGGGCCTGGCCATAGATGGCGCAGGCCTGTTCGATCTCGCGCGGGGCATCGGCCAGCACGGCACCCAGCTGGGCGCTGGCCTCGAACAACTGGGCGGTCTTGGAGCGGATGACGTGCAGGTAGCCGGCTTCGTCCAGCGAGGCATCGTGCGTATTGATCAGCTGCTGCACCTCGCCTTCGGCGATCACGTTGGTGGCGTCCGAGAGGATCTTGAGCACACGCATGCTGCCCACTTCCACCATCATCTGGAAGGAGCGAGAGTGCAGGAAGTCGCCGACCAGCACGCTGGCCGGATTGCCGAAGGTCTCGTTGGCCGTCGGGCGGCCGCGGCGCAGGGTGGACTCGTCCACCACGTCGTCGTGCAGCAGGGTGGCGGTATGAATCAGCTCGACCACGGCCGCCAGGACATGCCTGTCCCTGCCTTCGTAGCCCAGCGCATTGCAGACCATGAGAAGCAGGGCCGGGCGCAGGCGCTTGCCGCCCGCGGCAATGATGTACTGGGAGATCTGGGCAATCAGCGGGACGGTGGTCGTCAGGCGCTGGGCAATCACATGATCCACCTCGCGCATGTCGTCAGTGAGCAGGGCAAGCGGATTGGGGGTGGAGAGAGCTGTGGTCAAGGTACTGTGGCCGCCAAGTGGATCGGCAATTATAGGAAGAGCGATGCCGCCTGCGGCCCGCCCAGGCGGTTGTTTGGGCGCGGGGTGGGAGCGCTTCATGCAAAGAATGTGAGTGCGTGCTAGAATCTCAGGCTTCCGTGGAAATTCGTTCGCGGAACTCTCAAATTCAAGAGGTTTAAATGTACGCAGTCATAAAAACCGGCGGCAAGCAGTATCGCGTTGCAGCCGGCGAAAAGATCAAGGTAGAACAGATTGCTGCGGACGTAGGCCAAGAAGTTGTGATCGATCAGGTTCTGGCAGTCGGCAACGGCGCTGAAATCAAGGTCGGCACACCTCTGGTGTCCGGTGCGTCTGTCAAGGCAACCGTGGTTGCTCACGGCAAGCACGACAAAGTGCACATCTTCAAGATGCGCCGTCGTAAGCATTATCAGAAGCGCCAAGGCCATCGCCAGCAGTTCACAGAGCTGCAGATCGTGGCGATCGCTGCTTAATACAGGAGCTGAGTCATGGCACAGAAAAAAGGCGGCGGCTCTACGCGAAACGGGCGCGATTCCAAGCCCAAAATGCTCGGCGTGAAGGCTTTCGGTGGTGAACTGATCACGGCCGGCTCGATCATCGTGCGCCAACGTGGCACCAAGTTCCATCCCGGCGACAACGTCGGCGTGGGCAAGGACCACACCCTGTACGCTCTGGTGGACGGCCACGTGTCGTTCGCTGTCAAGGGTGCACTGTCCAAGCACACGGTCAATGTGACGGCTGCCTAAGCCCTGTCACTTCGACGCTCGAAGCCCCGACCTGTCGGGGCTTTGTCGTTTCAGGAGGGTTGTGCATCGTGCCTTCGCCCTCTTTTCCGTCTCTGAGGTGTGGCCTGGGGCTGTCTGGTGCACACTGCTTTTTGTAAACTGGATGCCTCATGAAGTTCGTCGACGAAGCTTATATCGACATTGCTGCCGGTGACGGCGGCAATGGCTGCGTGTCATTCCGGCACGAAAAATACAAGGAATTTGGCGGTCCCGATGGTGGAGACGGTGGTCGCGGCGGCCATGTCTACGCGGTGGCCGATGTCAACCTCAACACCCTGGTGGACTACCGCTTCTCGCGCCGCCACGATGCCACGCGCGGCGAGCACGGCAAGGGCTCGGACATGTTCGGTGCGGCGGGCAACGACATCACGCTGCGCATGCCTGTCGGCACCATCATCAGCGATGCCGAAACCGGGGAGGTGCTCTACGAACTGCTGACACCCGGCGAGGTGGTGACCATTGCCAAGGGCGGCGATGGCGGCTACGGCAACCTGCGCTTCAAAAGCGCCATCAACCGCGCGCCTCGGCAAAAGACACCGGGCTGGCCTGGCGAGCGCAAGAATCTCAAGCTGGAACTCAAGGTCCTGGCCGACGTGGGCCTGCTGGGCATGCCCAACGCAGGCAAGTCCACCTTCATTGCTGCGGTCTCCAATGCGCGTCCCAAGATTGCCGACTACCCGTTCACCACGCTGCATCCCAATCTGGGCGTGGTGCGCGTCGCCGCCGAGCAGAGCTTTGTGGTGGCCGACATTCCCGGCCTGATCGAAGGCGCCTCGGAAGGCGCGGGCCTGGGTCACCAGTTCCTGCGCCATCTGCAGCGCACCCGACTGCTGCTGCATGTGGTGGACCTGGCGCCGTTCGATGACAGCGTGGACCCCGTGGCCCAGGCCAAGGCCATCGTGGGCGAGCTGCAGAAGTACGATGCCGAGCTGTACAACAAGCCGCGCTGGCTGGTGCTCAACAAGCTGGACATGGTGCCGGCCGAGGAGCGCGCCGCACGCGTCAAGGACTTCGTCAAGCGCTTCAAGTGGAAGGGGCCGGTCTTCGAGATTTCCGCCCTGACGCGCGAGGGCTGCGAAGTGCTGATCCGCACCATCTACAAACATGTGCATGAGCAGCAGCAGATCGAGGCCGGTCCCAAGGAAATCGATCCGCGCTTCGTCGAAGTCGAGGGTGATGGCGTGGATCTCACCGATCCGCGTTTTGCCCCCCGCGATCCCGAGTAAGAGCCGCCGACCCCGTCCATCGCCTTGACCACAACAGCGGCGCGGCCTGCTTTGGCCTGCGCTGCAAGAATCACTATCCATCCATGTCTTCCAACTTGTTGCGTGATGCCCATCGCATCGTGGTCAAGGTCGGCTCCAGCCTGGTGACCAATGAAGGTCGCGGTCTTGATGAAGCCGCGATCCAGGAGTGGAGCCGCCAGTTGGCGGCCCTGGTGCGAGGCGATGAAAGCCATGGCGGTCAGCGGCGCGAGGTGATCATGGTCTCCAGCGGCGCGGTGGCAGAAGGCATGAAGCGCCTTGGCTGGGCCGCGCGCCCCAAGGAGATCCATGAACTGCAGGCCGCTGCAGCCGTGGGCCAGATGGGGCTGATACAGATGTACGAGTCCAAGCTGCGCGAGCAGGGCATGGGCAGTGCCCAGGTGCTGCTCACGCATGCCGACCTGGCGGACCGCGAGCGCTATCTGAATGCGCGCAATACCTTGCTGACCTTGCTGGGGCTGGGCATCGTGCCGGTGATCAACGAGAACGACACCGTGGTCAACGACGAGATCAAGTTCGGCGACAACGACACCCTGGGTGCTCTGGTGGCCAACCTGATCGAAGCCGATGCCCTGGTCATCCTGACCGATCAGCGAGGCCTTTACAGCGCCGATCCGCGCAGCAATCCCGATGCGCGTTTCATCGACGTGGCAAATGCCGGCGATCCTGCGCTGGAGGAGATGGCGGGTGGCGCGGGCTCATCCATCGGCAAGGGCGGGATGATCACCAAGATCCTCGCGGCCAAGCGTGCAGCGGGCTCGGGTGCTTCAACCGTCATTGCCTGGGGTCGTGAACAGGATGTGCTGGTGCGTCTGGCCGCGGGCGAGTCCATTGGCACGCTGCTCGTGGCGCAGACCCACAAGAACCAGGCGCGCAAGCAGTGGATTGCCGACCATCTGCAACTGCGCGGCTCCGTGTCCGTGGATGCCGGTGCCGTCGCCAAGCTGCGTGACGAAGGCAAGAGCCTGCTGCCCATCGGCATGGTGAATGTGGACGGCGAATTTGCCCGTGGCGACGTGATCGCCGTGCGCGATGCCCTGGGAATCGAGGTCGCACGCGGCTTGGCCAACTACGCCAGTGCCGAGGCGCGCCTGCTGTGCCGCAAAGGCTCGGTGGAGATCGAGCGCTTGCTGGGCTATTCGGCGGGCCCTGAGATGGTGCACCGCGACAACATGGTGGTTGCCGGGCACTGATGCCTGTGCAATCGGGGCAAAGAAAAAGCGCACCCTCGGGTGCGCTTTTGCATGGTGCCTTTGGCTTCAGGCCTTGCCTGGATCGGGGTGCAAGACCTGCTGCTGTCCTGACTGTGGGTCAGGATCGAAGCAGGCACCAGGCGGCAGCTCCATGCCGGGATTGACGCGAAAGCTGCCTGAGCGCGCCGGGTGCAGGCCTGGAGCGCCATAGGTCTCTGGGCCTGTTTCATGGGCTTCCCGCGGGCGCATGCCGCTGCGAAGATAGCGGTTGCGCTGCTGCTCGCCCCGCGGCAGAAAGCGTGCCAGCTCGGTCAGGGCCATCTCGTAGACGCCGCGTTTGAACTCCACCACCACATCCAGTGGCACCCAGTAATCGTTCCAGCGCCAGGCGTCGAATTCGGGGTGGTCGGTGGCACGCAGGTTCAAATCCCAGTCGTGACCCATGAGTTGCAGCAAATACCAGATCTGCTTCTGGCCTTTGTAGTGTCCGCGCGCATCGCGGCGGATGTACCGGTCTGGCACCTCGTAGCGCAACCAGTCCCGGGTGCGGGCGACCACGCGAACGTGGTTGGGCATCAACCCCACTTCCTCATGCAGTTCCCGGAACATGGCCTGTTCGGGTGTCTCCCCCCGGTCAATGCCACCCTGTGGAAACTGCCAGCTGTGGGTGCGGATGCGCTTGCCCCAGAACACCTGGTTCTTTTGGTTGAGCAGGATGATGCCGACGTTCGGGCGAAATCCGTCCCGGTCAAGCATAATCGAACCCCAATTTTCTGAATTGTGTCCATTATGCACGGTGCCTTGCCAGCGGCAAGCACGCTGCCCCGATTCCCGCGAAGCCCCTGATCCATGAAAGCCTCCCAATTTTTCATCTCCACCCTCAAGGAAGCTCCGGCCGACGCCGAAGTGGTCAGCCACAAGCTCATGACGCGGGCCGGCCTGATCAAGAAGCTGGGCGCAGGCATCTATAACTACATGCCCATGGGGCTGCGCGTGATCCGCAAGGTCGAGGCCATCGTGCGCGAGGAAATGAACCGTGCCGGCGCCGTGGAAGTGACCATGCCCGTGGTCCAGCCTGCCGAGATGTGGGAGGAGACGGGCCGCTTCGAGAAGATGGGCCCCGAGCTGCTGCGCATCAAGGACCGCCATGGCCGTGACTTCGTGATCCAGCCCACCAGCGAAGAAGTGGTGACGGACATCGCGCGCCAGGAGCTCAAGAGCTACAAGCAGCTGCCCAAGAATTTCTACCAGATCCAGACCAAGTTCCGCGACGAGCGCCGTCCGCGCTTTGGCCTGATGCGTGGCCGCGAGTTCATCATGAAGGACGCCTATTCCTTCGACAAGGACCGTGATGCCGCCCAGATCAGCTACCAGACCATGCGCGCGGCCTACAAGCGCATCTTCGATCGCTTCGGCCTGCAATACCGTGCCGTGCGTGCCGACAGCGGCGCCATCGGCGGTGATCTGAGCGAGGAATTCCAGGTCATCGCCTCCACGGGCGAAGACGCCATCGTCTACTGCCCGAGCAGCGACTACGCCGCCAATATCGAGAAGGCCGAGGCCCTGGCGCCTGCAGGCCCCCGTCCCGCCGCAGCCCAGGCCATGACCCGTGTGGCGACGCCCGGCAACAGCACCTGCGAGTCCGTGGCGGCCCAGCTGGGCCTGCCGCTGTCGCAGACGGTGAAGTCCCTGGTGCTGGCCACCGACAGGCTGGACGACAAGGGCGAAGTGGCGGGAAGCCAGGTCTGGCTGCTGCTGCTGCGCGGCGACCATGAGATGAACGAGATCAAGGTGGCCAAGGTGCCGGGCCTGGATGCAGGCTTCCGCTTCGCCACCGTGTCCGAGATCGAGGAGCACTTCGGCTGCCAGCCTGGCTACCTGGGGCCCATCGGCCTGAAGCAGCCCGTGAAGCTGGTCGTGGACCGCGAGGTCGCCGTGATGGCCGACTGGGTCTGCGGCGCGAACGAGGCCGACTTCCACATCACCGGCGTGAACTTCGGCCGTGACCTGCCCGAGCCCGATGCCGTGGCCGACCTGCGCAATGTGGTGGCCGGCGACAAGTCCCCCGATGGCGCGGGTGAACTGGCCATCGAGCGCGGCATCGAAGTCGGCCATGTGTTCTACCTGGGCACCAAGTACTCCCAGGCCATGAATGCCACCTTCCTGGCCGAGAACGGCAAGCCTTCGCTGTTCGAGATGGGTTGCTACGGCATTGGCGTGACACGCCTGCCGGCTGCCGCCATCGAGCAGAACCATGATGAGCGCGGCATTATCTGGCCCGACGCGATTGCGCCGTTCACCGTGGTGGTCTGCCCCATCGGCATGGACCGCAGCGAGCCCGTGAAGGAAGCCGCCGAGAAGCTGCATGCCGAGCTGCTGGCATTGGGTGTGGACGTGATCCTGGATGACCGCGGCGAACGTCCGGGCGCCATGTTTGCCGACTGGGAACTGATTGGCGTGCCGCACCGCGTGGTGCTGTCCGACCGGGGCCTGAAGGAAGGCCAGGTCGAGTACCAGCATCGCCGCGACACGGAAGCGACCAAGATGGCCGCTGCCGATGTGCTGGGCCATCTCAAGCAGAGGCTGGGTCTGTGAGCCAGGCCCCTGTGATGGCGCGCCGCGATTGCCTGCGCCTGGCGGCTTCGCTGGGTGCTGCGCCGTTGCTGGGCGCGGTGGCAGCGCCCGCCTGGGCCGGCGGGCAGCTGGAAGAGCCGCTGGCCGATTCGGTGCGCACTGCGCTGAGTTCGGCCGTCACGGGATCGGCGCCGCCCGAGCTGCGCTTTGCCTCCACCGAGGCCCGCATGGACTACCTGCGCTGGCTTACGGCCAGCAGCGAGCGCCTGCGCTCACGCAAGCCCGAACTTGCAACACGGCTGGAGTTCTTGCAGACCGTCTGGTATGAGGCCAAGCGCGCCGGACTGGAAATCTCGCTGGTGATGGGTCTGGTCCAGGTGGAGAGCGGATTCCGAAAGTTCGCCATCTCCAGCGTGGGCGCGCGCGGCTACATGCAGATCATGCCGTTCTGGATGCGGCTGATCGGCGATGGCGACATCGGCAAGCTGTTCCACATGCAGACCAATCTGCGCTTTGGCTGCGTCATCCTGCGCCACTATCTTGACCGCGAAAACGGTGATGCCTACATGGCGCTGGGCCGCTACAACGGCAGCCGTGGCCAGCCCCAGTATCCGAATGCGGTGTTTGCTGCGCAGCGCCGCTGGGAGATCGAGCCCTCGCGCTCGGCCTGAGGGGTCTGCAGGCTGCTGCCTGGCGGCGGGGAGCCTGCCGCCCTCCCTTGTTGCGCCTTCAGGACGACGTGTCCGGCGACATGCTGGACACCTTGGCCACTGCGGCGGCCGTATCGCCTGCATTGGGCGGAGCGGCCGGGCTGCTGGCAGACATGCGCGTGACCAGGACCTGGTCGATGCGGTAGCTGTCCACATCCATGACCTCGAAGCGGTAGCCTCCCCATTGCACGGTGTCCGTGCGCCTGGGAATGCGCCTGAGCATGACCATGAGGAAGCCGCCCAGGGTTTCGTATTCCTCTGAATGCGGCAGCTCGTCGAGTCCCAGCGCCTGCATCACATCCTCGACCGGCGTGACGCCGTCGATCAGCCAGGAGTTCTCGTCGCGCCGCAGGATCTGTTCCTCGTCGCCGGGGCTGACCAGGCCGCCCATCACGGTGCTCATCACGTCGTTGAGCGTGACCACGCCGACCACCAGGCTGTACTCGTTGACGATGACTGCAAAGTCCTCATGCACCTGGCGGAACTGCTCCAGCACTTCCGCCAGCGTCAGGCGGTCCGGCACGACCAGCACCTTGTGGACCAGCGAATCGTCCATGAGCGACAGGGACTGGTTGTTCAGCGCACGCTGGAACAGGTCCTTGGCATCGACATAGCCGACGATGTGGTCTATGTCGCCGTCGCAGACGGGGTAGGTGGAAAAAGGCTCTTCGGCGATGCGGACCCGGATCAGTTCATCGGGGTCGTCGCGGTGGAAGTAGGCGATGCGGTCGCGCTGCGTCATGGCCGAGCCGATGGTGCGCGAGTCCAGCTCGAACAGGTTGGCGATCACCTGCTGCTCCTTCGCGGCCAGCACGCCTGCGCGTGCGCCGGCTTCGGTCATGGCCAGGATGTCTTCGTGCGTGATGCGGTCATCGCGCACCGTGGGCAGGCCGAACAGCTTGGCAACGGCGTCGGCCAGATGGTTGAAGCACCAGACCAGGGGCTTGAGCACGGCCATGCACCAGAGCATGGGGCGCAGCACGCGGATGGCCAGGGCCTCGGGCTCGGCCATGCTCAGGCGCTTGGGCAGCAGGTCGGCAAACAGGATGAACAGCGAGGTGACGCTGGCGAACGAGAGCAGGAAGCCCACGGTCTGCGCGCGGCTCTCGGGCAGCCAGAGCATCAGCAGCTCGGCCAGATAGGGGGTCAATGCCCCTTCGCCGACCACGCCGCCCAGGATGGCGACGGCATTCAGCCCAATCTGCGTGACCGTGAAATATTCGCCCGGCTGGGCCTGCATCTTCATGACCAGTTCGGCGCGGGGTTCGCCGTCCTCCGTCATCTGACGCAGCCGCAGGCGCCGCGAGGCGGCCAGCGAGATCTCGGCCACGGAGAAGAAGGCACTGGTCAGTATCAGCGCGACGATCAACAGCAGACTTTGGGACAGACTCATAGGCAGGGCGGAGAAGCGGGCGCAGGCACGGTTTTCCGGATGTGAAAGATGTGACCATTCGACCACACATCGCATGCCCCTGGCCCTGAGGCATGCCCGGGGAGTCGTCCGGCAGCGCGGCACAGGCGAAAAAAAGCCACCCGAAGGTGGCTCGATGCTGCGCCCAAGGCGCGTGGTGCGAGAAGGCTCAGGCCTTGGGCGCCAGCAGCTGCTGCAGCTCGCCCGACTCGTACATCTCCATCATGATGTCCGAGCCGCCGATGAACTCGCCCTGCACGTAGAGCTGGGGGATCGTGGGCCAGTTGCTGTAGTCCTTGATGCCCTGGCGGATTTCCTGGTCTTCCAGCACGTTGACGGTGGAGATGTCCTTGGTTTCCACACCGCAGGCCTTGAGGATCTGGATGGCGCGGCCCGAGAAACCGCACATGGGAAAGCTGGCGCTGCCCTTCATGAACAGCAGGATGTTGTTGCTCTTGACCAGTTGGTCGATGCGTTGCTGGGTGTCGCTCATCTGTGTGGTGCTCCGGGGTCGTGGTGGGCGCCGCAGGCGCGGCGGCATGGATGGGATTATTTCACTCTCGGCGCGGACTTTGAAAGCATGCGGGAATGCGGCGCTCAGGCGGGCGTTCTCCATTGCCCGCCCGTGCAGCGGGCAATGCCACCCAAATCGTGGCGGTGCTGAACGCGGTCAAAGCCTGCGTCGTGCAGCAGGGCGGCCACGGCATCGGCCTGGTCCCAGCCGTGCTCCATCAGCAGCCAGCCGCCGCTGGAAAGCAGCGCGGGCGCCTGGGCGATGATGGCGCGGATATCGGCCAGGCCATCGGCACCGCTGGCCAGTGCCGACAGCGGCTCATGCGCCAAGGCCAGCAGGTGCGGATCGTCGTCGCGGATATAGGGCGGGTTGCTGACGATGAGGTCGAACGGTGCCTGCCCTGCCAGCGGCTGGAGCCAGCTGCCATGGGCGAACTGCACGCCCAACTGCAGGCGCGCGGCATTGGCGCTGGCCACGGCCAGTGCGTCGGCGCTGGCATCCACGGCCCAGACCGTGGCGCCGGGGCGCTGGCTTTGCAGGGCCAGGGCTATGGCGCCGCTGCCGGTGCCCAGGTCCACCACGCGGCAGGCGGGGCCTGCCTGGGTCTGGATGGGCATGAGCTCCAGCGCCCAGTCCACCAGGGTCTCGGTATCGGGGCGTGGGTCGAGCACGCGCGCGTCCACGGCCAGATCGAGCCCGTAGAACTCCTTGTGGCCTAGCAGGTAGGCAACGGGTTCCGCGCCAAGGCGGCGTGCGCACAGCGCGGCATAGGCATCGGCCTGGGGGCCGGTCAGCATGTCCTCGTCATGGGTCAGCAGCCAGGCGCGGCCGCCGGACTGGCGCCCGAGCACGTGCAGCAGCAGCATTTGCGCATCAATGCGCGCAAGCCCCTGGGCCTGGGCCTGCTGCAGCGCTTCTTTGACGGTGGGTGGATTGGCCATGGCCCGGGCCTCAGTGGTTGACCTGCAGCTCGGCCAGCAGTTCGGCCTCGCGTGCGGCCTGCAGCGCGTCGAGCACATCGCCCAGGTCGCCTTCCATCACGGCCAGCAGCTTGTAGATGGTGAGGTTGATGCGGTGGTCGGTGAGCCGGCCTTGCGGGAAGTTGTAGGTGCGGATGCGGTCGCTGCGGTCGCCGCTGCCGATCAGGCCCTTGCGCAGTGCGGCCTCCTTGGCTTCGCGCTCGCTGCGTTCCTTCTCCTGCAGGCGCGCCTGCAGCACCTGCAGGGCCTTGGCCTTGTTGCTGTGCTGGCTGCGGCCGTCCTGGCACTCGGCGACGATGCCCGTGGGCAGGTGGACCACACGCACGGCCGAGTCGGTCTTGTTGATGTGCTGGCCGCCGGCGCCGCTGGCGCGGAAGGTGTCGATGCGCAGGTCGGCCGGGTTGAGCGTGATGGCCTGGGTTTCATCCGGCTCGGGCATGACGGCCACGGTGCAGGCGCTGGTGTGGATGCGCCCCTGGGTTTCGGTGGCCGGCACGCGCTGAACGCGGTGGCCGCCGGATTCGAAGCGCAGGCGACCGTAGACATCCGTGCCTTCCACGCGCAGCACCACTTCCTTGTAGCCGCCCAGCTCGCTCTCGTTGGCGCTCATGATCTCGACCTTCCAGCCCACGGCGTCGCAGTGGCGCGTGTACATGCGGGCCAGGTCGCCTGCGAACAGGGCCGATTCGTCGCCGCCCGTGCCTGCGCGGATTTCGAGGTAGGCGTTGCGCGCGTCGTCGGGATCCTTGGGCAGCAGCAGGCGTTGCAGCTCGTCCTCAAGCTGGACCAGCTCGGCCTCGGCACTGGCGATTTCCTCCTGCGCCATGTCGGCCATGTCGGGGTCGGAGAGCATGTCCCGCGCTGCCGCCAGATCGGCCTCGCGCTGGCGGTGGCGCGCATAGCGGCCTGCAATGGCGGTGACGTCCGCGTGCTCGCGCGAGATGGCGCGGTACTGCTTCATGTCGCCCATGATGTCTTCACGCGAAAGCAGGAAGTCGAGTTCTTCAAGGCGCTGGGCGTAGCGCTCCAGTTGTTGGCGCAGAAAGTCTTGCATGGTGTGAGGCGGTGGTGCGAAGGGCTGCTCGGGCAGCGCTGCGGCGGGAAACGAGGGAGCCTGGAAGGACGGGTTGGCTGTCGAGGCCGGGAGGGGCGGGGGCGCAGGTGCGACCGGGGCGCCACAGGCCCGCTGGCGCGCGGCCCTGCGCAGGGGCGGCGAGCGCCGCTAGAGCGCCTTGTCGGGGGCAGTACCGCGCGGGCCGCTTTGGGCTGAGCGCAGGAACAGGCGCGAGACCGTGTCCATGGTCTGGCTGCGCTGGTCGGCATCGCCCTTGTGCAGCTCGGCCAGGGTGCCGTGCAGCATTTTCTGCGTGAGGCCGCGTGACAGGGCCTCCAGCACGGTGTCGATGTCTTCGCCCTTGGCCAGCAGCTTCTTGGCGCGTGCAATCTCCAGCGCACGCCATTCATCGGTCTGGGTGTTGAGCTGGCGGATCAGCGGCACAACGCCGGCCTGCGGGCGGCGCTGGTCCAGCCAGTGCATGAAGCTTTGCACGCCGTGGTCGATGATGACTTCGGCCTGCTCGACCGCTGCCTGGCGCTGTGCCTGGCCCGTGCGCACCACGGTGGCCAGGTCGTCCACGGTGTAGAGGTAGACGTCGCGCAGGTCCTTGACCTCGGATTCGATATCGCGCGGCACAGCCAGATCGACCATGAACATGGGGCGGTGCTTGCGCTTCTTGAGCGCGCTTTCCACGGCGCCCAGGCCGATGATGGGCAGGCTGGACGCCGTGCAGCTGATCACGGCATCGTATTCATGCAAATGGTCGGGCAGGTCGGCCAGCCGCATGGTGCCGGCGCCGAACTGGGCAGCCAGCTTCTCGCCGCGCTCCAGCGTGCGGTTGGCGATCATGATCTGCTTGGGGTGGCGGGCCGCGAAGTGGGTGGAGACCAGCTCGATCATCTCGCCAGCGCCCACGAAGAGCACCTTGATCTGGGAAAGGTCTTCGAACAGCTGGCCCGCCAGCCGCACGGCGGCCGCTGCCATGCTGATGCTGTGGGCGCCGATCTCGGTGGAACTGCGAACTTCCTTAGCCACCGCGAAGCTGCGCTGGAACAGCTGGTTCAGTGTGCTGCCCAGGGCGCCGGCATTCTCCGCGGCGCGCACGGCGTTCTTCATCTGACCCAGGATCTGGGCCTCGCCCAGCACCATGGAATCGAGCCCGCTGGCCACGCGGAAGGCATGGCGCGCCACATGGCCGTCTTCCAGCAGATA
The DNA here is from genome assembly GCA_031286585.1 of Delftia acidovorans. GTDB lineage: Bacteria > Pseudomonadota > Gammaproteobacteria > Burkholderiales > Burkholderiaceae_C > Comamonas > Comamonas acidovorans_A. The sequence continues at coordinate 458,400 of JAITUC010000038.1, read as the reverse complement.
GGAGTGCGAGCGCAGCAATTCGGACGAAATACCGCCGCTGTTGGCCAGCCAGTGCAGGGTGTGGTCCATGGCCGGCATCTCGGCCGCGCAATAGATCTCCGTGCGGTTGCAGGTGGAGAGAATGGCGGTCTCGACGGCGCTGTGCTGGCGGCCCGGACCGGTCAGCGACTCGCGCAGACCCTGCAGCGTGGGCACGATCTGGTCGAGCGCGAACGCGAAACGTCCCCGCATATCAAGCGGAGCCGTGTGGTGGTTGATGCCGAGTGCCCAGACTGCCATAACCGGAGATTATAAAATTTCGCGCTGTTTCAGGCATCCCTGATCACAACACCCTGGAATCGGAGCCTGCACATGGGATGGATTGCGAGTACGAATCATTGGCTGAACTTCCTGGCGCCTGCGCTCTTTCTGTCGCCAGCGCTGATGTTGTGTGCGCTTTTGATCTATGGCAAATCGCAGCAATCCCTTGTCTGGTGGTTGCAGGTTGCTATTAATTTTGTTGTCGGGGGACTGGTGCTGCTGGCCGGTTTGTGGTGGTTCGGGCGGGATGCCAAGATGGCCACCTACACCGCTCTGGTCCTTGTGATGGCGCTTTGCCAGTGGGTGTTTTCACGCGGCTGGCGCTGATGGCCGACAGCAAAGATTGATGCAGATCAACGTAAGAGGGCGTTTCTCCCGGCGTTCAGGGGCCTGAGAGTGCGGCTGGAGGCACGGCACCCGGCGCGGCCTGCTCCAGCAGCCATGCGCGGAACTGCGCAAACGCTTCGGAAGGCATCCGCGCAGCCGGCCGGCACAGAAAGTAGCCGCGTTCGATGTGGACGGGGGCAGGCAGGGCCAGGGCCACGCGGCCTGCGGCCAGGTCTTCCTCCACCAGGCAGCGCTGCACCAGGGCCACGCCCATGCCTGCGGCCACGGCCTGGACCAGCAGGGCCACCAGCTCGAAGTCCGCCGCAGGCGCGGGGCAGGGCCCGGGCAGGCCGAGGTGGCTCATCCAGCGCGCCCAGTTGCCCGGGTAGTTGGTGTGAAACAGCAAGGGGCGAGCGAGCACATCCGCTGCGCTGCGGATGGCCTGCGGGCCCAGCAATTCGCGCGGGTGGCAGATGGGCACCAGATCGCGGCCCACCACATAGTCGGCCACCACATGGGCAGGCCAGGGCTCGCTGCCCACGCGCAGCCAGCCGTCGATCTCGGCGGCGGACAGCGGGTCATCGCGCCGGTAGGGGGCGAACGAAAGGACGATGCCCGGATGCAGGGCATTGAATCGCGGCAGGCGCGGAATCAGCCAGTGGCTGAACAGCGTGGGCACCACCGACAACCGCAGCTGCGGGCCGAAGTGGCGTCTGCGTGCGGCGGCCGAAGCCGATTCGATGGCGTGTACGGAGGGCTCGACGGCCTGCAGGTATTCACGGCCAGCCTCGGTCAGCACGCTGCGCCGGCCCTGGCGCTCGAAGAGGGCAAAGCCCAGGTGCTCTTCCAGCCGGGCGATGGCGCGGCTGATGCCGCCCTGGGTGACATACAGCTCCTGGGCTGCCAGCGAGTAGCTGCCCAGGCGCGCCGCCGCCGCGAAGGCGTGCAGCTCGGAAAGCGAGGGAGAGTGCATGCGCATGACGGGCGCAATTATGACGGTTTGTCATAGTTGCTTGCCGTCTTGTCTCTTTTCGCACATGCGGCGGCTGTCCAGAATCGGCGCCTGTTCCGCGAAGCCCTGCCCTGCAGCAGGCCGCTCTTTCATCCATCACGAGAGGAAACACCCCATGGCAATGCGCCGCACCCTGTTGTCCAGCCTGGCCGCCTGCGCCGCCACTGCTCTTCTGGCTCCCGCCGCCTGGGCCCAGGGCCCGGCTGCCGACTATCCCAGCCGGCCGATCCGCCTGGTCGTGCCGTTTGGCGCGGGCGGCTCCACCGACATGGTGGCGCGCCTGCTGGCCGAGAAGATGAGCGTAATCCTCGGCAAGTCCGTGGTGGTGGACAACCGGGGCGGGGCAGGCGGCTCCATTGGCGCCTCCGAAATTGCGCGCGCCGCTGCCGATGGCTACACCATCGGCATGGCCACGGTGAGCACGCATGGCTCCAACCCGGCCATCTTCCGCAAGCTGCCCTACGACCCGATCAAGGACTTCGCGCCCATCACCAACGTGATGTCCGTGCCCAGCGTGTTCGTGATCAACGCCAGCGTGCCGGCCAAGACCATGAAGGAGTTCATCGCCCTGGCCAAGGCCCACCCGGGCAAGTACAGCTTTGCCTCGCCGGGCACGGGTTCCCTGGGCCACGCCAATATCGAGAACTTCATGAACCTGGCCGGTATCGACCTGCTGCACATCCCCTACAAGGGAGCGGGCCAGGCCATCACCGACGCGCTGGGCGGCCAGGTCAATGCCATGACGGACAACCTGCCCTCCACCCTGCCCCACATCAAGGACGGCAAGCTGCGCCCGCTGGCCGTGCTGGCCTTCAAGCGCGCCGACGTGCTGCCCGACGTGCCCACCTACACCGAGCTGGGCTTCCCGCAGATGGGCGACGGCGGCTGGTTCGGGCTGGTCGCACCTGCCGGCACGCCGCGTCCCATCATCGACAAGCTCAATGCGGCTGCGCACAAGGCCATGGCCATGCCTGACTACCTGGAAAAGCAGAAGTCCATCTCGGGCGAGTCCATGGGCAACACGCCCGAGGAGTTTGCCAGGCAGATCAAGGCTGCCATCGAGCGCTACACGGCCGTGGCCAAGCGCGCCAACATCAAGCTCGACTGATGGACCGCATGGCAGAGAACGATTTCCTGCGCCCCCGGCCGGACACCCCGGTCGTGGTGCATCCCGCCACCGGCGAGGTGCTGCCCATCGTCTGCGACTCGCCGCACAGCGGCACGTCCTATCCCGAGGATTTCGGCCATGCCGTGCCCATGTCCCTGTTGCGCCGTGGCGAGGACACGCATGTGGCCGCGCTCTGGGACCAGTGGCCCGCGCATGGCGCAACGCTGATCGAGGCCACCTTTCCGCGCACCTACATCGACCCCAACCGCAGCGAGGCCGACCTGGACCCCGCCCAGATCGAAGGCCAGTGGCCCGTGCCCCTGGCGCCCAGCGTCAAGACCCGCCAGGGCCTGGGCCTGATCTGGCAGCGCATCAGCCGGGACGGCGTGGCCACGCCGCTGTATGAACGCCCGCGCACGGTGGCCGAGGTGGAGCACCGCATCGCGCGCTACTGGCGTCCCTACCATGCGGCGCTGGCGCAGGCCATCGATGACAGCGTGCAGCGCTTTGGCGGCGTCTGGCACCTGAACCTGCACTCCATGCCCAACGATGTCTACAAGCGCCTGGGGCGCAGCGATGCGCCGCCGCTGGCCGATTTCGTGCTGGGCGACCGCGACGGCACGACCTGCGCACCCGGGTTCATCCACCTGGTGGGCGAGACGCTGGCGGGCTTCGGCTACAGCGTGGCCTACAACGAGCCCTACAAGGGCGTGGAACTGATCGGCCGCATAGGCCAGCCCCACCTGGGCCGGCACAGCCTGCAGATCGAGATCCGCCGGCCGGTCTACATGGACGAGGACACGCGCGAGCCCAATGCGGGCTTCGAGCCGCTGCGCGGCCATCTGCGCGAACTGATGGCCGTGGTCGCGGCGCATGTGCGCGCGGAAATGGCAGGACGAGGCTAGCCCGGGCTGGCGGGGTCGCCGGGCATGGCCGGCGTGCCCTGCATGCCGGCCACCACGGGCGCCGCCACCGAGGTGGTGGCCGGTGGCGACAGGTACAGTCCCGCGCCCTTGAGCGATGCCAGGATGCTGAACAGCACATCGCTGCGCACCCCGCCCGCATTGCGCGGGTTGCCCACGTAGCCGATGGCCAGAAAGGTCAGCGTGCCGTTGGCGATGCCTTCGAGCTGCACCACAGGCTCGGGCGTGTCCAGGATGCCTTCATGCGTGCGAAAGGCTTCCCATATCAGGGTGCGCATGCGTTCGGCATCGGTGTCCAGCGGCGCGGGCAGGCGCAGCAGCACGCGCCCGGGCGCGCCGGCCAGCGTCATGTTGCGTACGGTCTTGGTGATGAATTCCGAGTTGGGCACGATGACGGTGGAGCGGTCGCCCAGCTGGATCTCGGTGGCGCGCACGTTGACGCGGCGCACATCGCCCTCGGTATCGCCCAGCACCACCCAGTCGCCCACTTTCACGGGCCGCTCTGCCAGCAGGATCAGGCCCGAGATGAAGTTCTGCACGATGGCCTGCAGGCCGAAGCCAATGCCCACCGACAGCGCGCTGGCCACCCAGGCAATGCGCTCCACGCTGATGCCCAGCCCCGCCAGCGCCACGGCCACCACGAAGATGCCGCCCACATAGCCCAGCAGCGTGGTGATGGAGCTGCGCATGCCCGGCTCCAGCGAGGTGTTGGGAAAGTAGCGGTCCGTCAGCCAGCGCTTGATCACGCGGATCACGATCAGGCCCGTGACGATCACGGCGAATGCGGTGAACAGGGCCTGCGGCGCCATGGTGAAGTCGCCCACCTTGAGGCTGTGGTTCACCGTGCTGCCGCGGCGGAACACCTCGTCCGGCCCCGTGCCCAGCGGGGCCAGCAGGGCGATCACCATGTAGAACAGCAGGGCCACGCGCAGCAGGCCCGAGACCAGCACCGAGGCTTGGTCCAGCAGCCGGCCCTCGATGCCCAGGCCCTGGTTCAGCCGGGTGCCGAAGCTGCCCTTGGACGACAGCAGCGCCTCGCACAGATCGTCGCCCAGCTGGAACAGCAGGTAGGTGGTGGCAAACACCACGCCGGTCCACACCATCTGGCGCGCCAGCGTGCCGGCCAGCGCCACATAGCCGGTCACGGCCAGCGCAATGGTGGCAATGCTGGCCACCGCCGCGCAGGCCACGAGCAGGCCCACCCACAAAGGCCGGGGCGGCGCGGGCTCCGGCTGGGCGCCGTCTTCCTGCGCTACCGGCGCCGGCGCGCGCAGATGCCGCAGTGCCAGCATGACCACGGCCGAAATCACCAGGGCCGACAGGGCGTGCACCGTGACCTCGGCGGCCAGGCTGGCGCCGATGATGGCGTTGACTTCGGTCACCAGGCCGTTGAGCGCGGCTGCGGCGGCAATCCACCAGGGATAGGGGCTGAGCCGCTCGGCCAGCTCGTCCGACACGCCGGGCAGGCGCCAGGAACTGCGCCTGCGCGACAGCAGGGTCTGGCCCAGCGACACCACGAAGGCGCCGAACAGCGTGACCTGCACACTGGCCTTGGCCAGTGCGTCCAGCGATTCGCCGAAGCCATCGCCGGCCTTGAGCACGCTCCAGGCCAGTTGGGCCGCCAGGCCGATCAGCAGCGTGTTGATCATAACGGTGGCCGCTGCGCGCAACGAGCGGCGCAGGCGGCCGCTGGGCAGGCGCGCGGGCGCGGCGCGCACCAGCAGACGCTCGGCCAGCCAGGGGCCGAGCAGGGCGATCAGCAAGGCGGCGGCCAGGCTGGCGATGAAGCCGCCCCGGCGATCGGACGCCATGGTGGAGGCGACGGCCTGGCGCAGCTCGCGCCCCAGGCCCTGCAGGCGCGCCGCGTCCAAAGGCGCGGCAGCGCGCAGGTTGCGCCAGAAGGGCCGGCCCAGCGGCGAGTCGGTGCGGGCCGTCAGTGCGGCCTGGAATTGTTCGCGGCGCTGGCGTATCAGGTCATTGCCTCGCTGGTCGGCATCGACCGACACCAGCCGCGCGAGCTTGAGTTCCGAATCCACGGCACTGCGCTGCCTGGCAAGGCTGGCGCGCTGCTCGGCCACGTCGGGCGCATCGGCGGGGGCGCCTTTCTCGGGGGCGGGGCCCAGACCGGCCAGGCGCGAATCGATATCGGCCAGTTCCTCGGTGCGGCGGGCAGCGACCTGGTCGGCCGCAGTACCTATGGCGGCAGCATCGTCCAGCAGCTTGCGGCCGTCATCGTCCTCGGCCAGCTTGCGGGGAATGGCGTCCAGTTGCTTGCGCAGATCGTCCACGCTGGGCAGGGCGGGCCGGCCGGGCGCCGCCGTGGCTTCCGCTGCCGTGCGGTCCTGTGCACGGGTCGGACCGGGCACCGTGAGGGCCAGCATGGCCAGGACCATCAGGCCGGTGGCCAGGCATTGGCGCAAGGCCTGTGCCCACATGGGGCGCAGCGGGAGAGGGCACGGGCGGGGCGGTGTCATGGACGCACATTGTGCGGCGGGCCGCTGCCACGGTTGTTTCCAAAGGTCCGGCCCCGCCAGCCGGCAGCCCTCTCAGCGCGATGCGGGACTGAACATATCGACACGGTCGGTGATGACGCCGTCCGTGCCCAGGTCGATCAGGCGCTGCGCGGCCCATTCATCGTTGACCGTATAGCTGCTGCAGCGCAGGCCCGCGCCATGCACCTTGGCGACCAGGGCGGCATCCCACAGCGCATGGTTGAGCACCATGGCCGCGCAGCCCAGGTCCAGCGCGGTGCGCAGGTCGGCGTCGCCCGTGGCATCGGCCAGCCTGTCCACCAGCAGGCCCCGCGGAATGTGGGGGGCCGTGTCGCGTGCGCCCTTGAGCGCATCGGTCTTGAACGAGGTGAACAGCGGCTGGATGCGGTCCCTGGGCCAGATGCGGTTCATCAGCTCGCCCGTGGCGCGGCCCGTGGCCTCTTCCTGGCCGGGCGTGGGCTTGATCTCCACGTTCAGGAAGAAGTGATTGGCCAGGCACCAGCGCGCCAGGGCCTCCAGCGTGGGCAGTGCCTCGCCCGCATAGGCGCGTGAATGCCAGCTGCCGGCGTCCAGCTGGGCGATTTCGCCCATGGACAGGTCGCTGCCCGTGCCGTGGCCGTTGGTGGTGCGCTCCAGCGTGGCGTCGTGCATCAGGAACAGCACGCCGTCGGCAGACAGCTTGGCATCGCACTCGAACATGCGATACCCGTGCGCGGCGCCCAGGCGGAAGGCGGCCATGGTGTTCTCGGGCGCCAGCTTGCCGGCGCCGCGGTGGGCCACCCACAGGGGGTAGGGCCAGGATTTCAGGTTCTCGGTCATGGCGAGTCCGTCAAAGGAAGGGAGCTTGGATGGAAAAAGAGAGCCTCTGGGGCTCTCTTGGAAAAGGTCGGAGAGCCGGCCTTCAGGGGATCAGATCCGCTTTCCGGATTCTGCGTCGAACCAGTGCAGGCGGCGCTCTTCGGAGGGGCGCACGCGGATGGTCTCGCCGGACTTGGGGAAGGGCGAGCCTTCGTCGATGCGCACCGTCATGGTCTCGCCATTGAGCGAACCATAGACCAGGCGCTCGGCACCCAGCATTTCCACGGTGTCCACCTTGATTTCCCAGCCGCCTTCGTCGACGACGACCAGGTGCTCGGGGCGGATGCCCAGGATGCGGCCGGCCGTGCCGCCGGGCGCGTTCTTGAGCAGGTTCATGGGGGGCGAGCCGATGAAGCTGGCCACGAAGGTGGAGGCGGGCGTGTGGTAGACCTCTTCGGGCGTGCCGAACTGTTCCATCACGCCGCCGTTCATGACGATCATGCGCTGGGCCAGGGTCATGGCCTCGACCTGATCGTGGGTCACGAACAGGCTGGTGATGCCCAGCTCGGCGTGCAGCTTCTGGATTTCGATGCGGGTCTGGCCGCGCAGCTTGGCGTCCAGGTTGGACAGCGGCTCGTCGAACAGGAACACCTTGGGCTGGCGCACGATGGCGCGGCCCATGGCCACGCGCTGGCGCTGGCCGCCCGACAGCTGACGCGGCTTGCGGTCCAGCAGGTGCGACAGTTCCAGGATCTTGGCGGCCTTGTCCACGCGGCGCTTGATTTCGTCGGCCGGCACCTTGGCGATCTTCAGGCCATAGGCCATGTTCTCGTAGTTCGACATATGCGGGTACAGCGCATAGTTCTGGAACACCATGGCGATATCGCGCCTGGCCGGTTCCACGTCGTTGACCACCTTGTCGCCGATCAGCAGCTGGCCGTCGGAGATCTCCTCCAGGCCCGCCACCATGCGCAGCAGGGTGGACTTGCCGCAGCCCGAAGGGCCGACGATGACGACGAACTCGCCGTCCTTGATTTCGGCGTTGACGCCGTGCAGTACCTGGTTGGCCGACGGGCCATGGCCGTAGCGCTTGATCAGGTTGCGAAAGGAAATGGATGCCATACGAAGATTCTGGTTGAGTCGCGGGGCGAAGGGCGCTGGCGCTTGCCCTGCGGAGGTCTATACGGTGGGTTGGGGCGGCAGGCGGTTTACTTTTCGGTGTCCACCAGGCCCTTGACGAACCAGCGCTGCATCAGGATCACCACGGCGGCGGGCGGCAGCATGGCCAGCAGGGCCGTCGCCATCACCACGTTCCAGTCATTGCCGGTATCGCCGCTGGCCACCATGCGCTTGATGCCGATGACCACGGGGTACATGTCTTCCGAAGTGGTCACGAGCAGCGGCCACAGGTACTGGTTCCAGCCGTAGATGAACTGGATCACGAACAGCGCCGCGATCGAAGTCTTGGACAGCGGCACCAGCACATCCTTGAAAAAGCGCATGGGGCCTGCGCCGTCGATGCGGGCGGCTTCCACCAGCTCGTCCGGCACCGTCAGGAAGAACTGGCGGAACAGGAAGGTGGCCGTGGCCGAGGCGATCAGCGGAATCGTCAGGCCGGCGTAGCTGTTGAGCATGCCCAGCGTGGAGACCACTTCGTAGGTGGGGCCGATGCGCACTTCGACGGGCAGCATCAGGGTCACGAAGATCAGCCAGAAGCAGATCTTCTTGAACGGGAAGCGGAAGTACACCAGGGCGAAGGCCGACAGCAGCGAGATCGCGATCTTGCCCACGGTGATCACCATGGCCGAGACGAAGCTGATCCACATCATGCGTGCCACGGGCGCGCTGGAGCCGGGGCCCGAGCCGCCGAACAGCGCGGCCTTGTAGGTTTCCCAGAAGTTGCTGCCGGGCACCAGGGGCATGGGCACCTGGATGATGTCCTGCGGCGTGTGCGTGGAGGCCACGAAGGCCAGGTACAGCGGAAAGCCGACGATGATCACGCCGAGCACCATGATCAGGTGCGAGAAAAAGGTCAGAAGAGGGCTGCGTTCAACCATGATCAGTACTGCACTTTCTTCTCAACATAGCGGAACTGGATCACCGTGAGTGCGACCACGATCACCATCAGCACGACCGACTGCGCGGCCGAGCCGCTCATGTCCATGGCCTTGAAGCCGTCGTGATAGACCTTGTAGACCAGGATGGAGGTGTCCTGGCCCGGACCGCCCTGGGTCGTGGCGTCCACGATGCCGAAGGTGTCGAAGAATGCGTAGACCACGTTCATCACCAGCAGGAAGAAGGTGGTGGGCGACAGCAGCGGGAACTGGATGTCCCGGAAGCGGCGCATGGGGCCCGCGCCGTCGATGGCGGCGGCCTCGATCAGCGACTTGGGAATGGACTGCAGGCCCGCAAGGAAGAACAGGAAGTTGTAGGAAATCTGCTTCCAGATCGCGGCGATGACGATCAGCGTCATGGCGTTGCCGGAGTTCAGCAGGTGGTTCCAGTCATAGCCGATCATGCGCAGCGCATAGGCCACGACGCCGATGGACGGCGAGAACATGAACACCCACAGCACACCCGCCACGGCGGGCGCAACGGCATAGGGCAGCAGCAAGGCGGTCTTGTAGGCGAGCGCGCCCTTGATCACGCGGTCCGCGAAGATGGCCAGCATCAGCGACAGCGCAATGCCGAACACGGCCACCAGCACGGAAAAGATGGCCGTGGTCTTGAACGAGGCCAGGTAGGCAGGGTCATCCAGCAGGTGCTGGAAGTTGGCAAAACCCACCCATTCGGTGGAGAAGCCAAACGTATCCTGCGCCTGGAACGACTGCACGATGGCCTGGCCTGCGGGCCAGAAAAAGAAGACCAGCACGATGACCATCTGTGGTGCTATCAGCAGCCACGGCAGCCAGGCGGATCGAAAAAGAACGCGTTTTTCCATGACGGAACTCGGTAGAACAAAACAGCCCGCACACCGGATGGCCGTGGGGCCGCCGGTTGCGGGCCTGTGATGCACGGTGCGGGCTGCCTGCGCAGCGGCCACACCGCAGATCACATGGGAGGATTACTTGTTGGCCCGGGCGAAGCGGCCCAGTTGCTCGTTGCCACGGGTGACAGCGGTGTCCAGGGCTTGCTGGGGAGTCTTCTTGCCGGTCCAGATCTGTTCGGTTTCCTCATCGATGATGGTGCGGATCTGAACGAAGTTGCCCAGGCGGATGCCGCGCGACTTGTCGGTGGTCTTGCGGATCATCTGCGTCACGGCGGTGTCGGTGCCGGGATGCTTTTCGTAGAAGCCCGATGCCTCGGTCAGCTTGTAGGCAGCGGTGGTCACGGGCAGGTAGCCGGTGCGCTGGTGGCTGGCGGCCTGGATCTTGGTGTTGTTCAGGAAGTTGAAGAAGTCCGCCACGCCCTTGTAGTGTTCGGCGCTCTTGCCGGCCATCACCCACAGGGAGGCACCGCCGATGGCCGTGTTCTGGGGCGCGCCCTTCACGTCGGCGTAGTAGGGCAGTTGCGACTGGCCGAAGGCGAACTTGCCTTCCTTGACCACGCGGGCATACAGGCCGGAGGAGCCGGTGATCATCGCGCATTCGCCGGAAGCGAAGGCGGCGTCAGGCACGTTGCCGCGGCCCTTGTAGACGAAGCTGCCGTCCTTGGCTGCCTTGGCCAGGTTCTCGAAGTGCTTGACGTGCAGCGGCGAGTTGAACACCAGCTTGGCATCGGTGCCGTCAAAACCGTTGTTCTTGGTCGCGTACAGGGTGTTGTGCCACAGCGAGAAGCTCTCCAGCTGGGTCCAGCTCATCCAGCTCGTGGTCAGTGCGCAGCGATGGCCCGAGGCCTTGAGCTTCTCGGCGGCGGCGAACACTTCGGGCCAGGTCTTGGGCGGCTTGTTCTCGTCCAGGCCCGCCTTCTTGAAGGCGTCCTTGTTGTAGTAGAAGATGGTGGTCGAGCTGTTGAGCGGGTAGCTCATCATCTGGCCATTGGGGGCGGTGTAGTAGCCGGCCACGGCGGAGATGTACTCGCCCTGGTCGAACTTGAAGCCGCCGTCGTTCATGACCTTCGTGACGGGCACCACGGCGCCCTTGGAGGCCATCATGGTGGCCGTGCCCACTTCGAAGACCTGCAGGATGTCAGGCGCGTTGCCGGCGCGGAACGCGGCGATGGCGGCCGTCATCGACTCGTCATACTGGCCCTTGTACGTCGGCACGATCTTGTACTGGGTCTGGCTGGCGTTGTACTCCTTGGCCAGGTCGTTCACCCAGTCGCCCAGGGCTGCGCTCATCGAGTGCCACCACTGGATTTCGGTTTGGGCTTGTGCCGAGATGGTGGTGGCCGCGATCGCGGCTGCCATGGCCAGTTGCTTCAGTTGCATGAGGACTCCTCTAGTTCGGTGACGGTTTCAGACCGCTGCCACGGTAAGGCAGGGGCATGACATGTCTGTGTCATTGTTTTCGGATGCTTCGTACCGCACTACAGGCCAAACCCGGTGAGCCGCTGGTCCCGTATGTCAGTCGTGTGACAAAAAATGACACGCGAAGCGGCGCCATTTTAGGTCAATACCATTTCGTTTCAAAAGCCCGGGTTGTTCGTATTGGCTCGTTTGTGCTCTTTCTGTATAAGGCATGTTCGCCGGGCGACGCGAGCTCCTGCCGCGTTGGCGAGGGCTGGCTTCGCGGGCCAAGACGGTTCGGCGTTCAGAGCCCCGTGGGAAGCGCGTCTTCGGGGCGCTCGCTTAAAATTGCGCTCCCACTTGGCTTAGCGGCGCCCCGAGAGCGCCAGACACGGTCTACCCCATGAATGTACCGATTGCGTTGGCAGCCCTGCAGGCACAGGCTGCCGAACCTGCACGTCTGCGAGAGATTCCCTACAACTACACCTCGTTTTCCGATCGCGAGATCGTGATCCGCCTGCTGGGTACATCCATGTGGGATGTGCTCAACCAGCTGCGCCAGGAGCGGCGCACCGGCCGCTCCGCCCGCATGCTGTACGAGGTGCTGGGGGACATCTGGGTCGTTCAGCGCAATCCCTACCTGCAGGACGACCTGCTGCACAGTCCCGACCGCCGCAAGTCGCTGGTGGAGGCCCTGGAGCACCGCCTGGGCGAGATCGACAAGCGCCGCGCCCCGCAGCAGGACCCCGTGCGCGATGCCCTGGTGGGTCAGCTGGTGGATGCAGCGCGCCGCGCCGTGCATGAGTTCAACGCCACCTTCGTCGAGGCCGAACAGCTGCGCCGCCGGGTGCAAAAGAGCCTGGGACGCCACACGGCCAAGGACAACATCAAGTTCGACGGCCTGTCGCGCGTGGCCCATGTGACGGACGCCACCGACTGGCGCGTCGAATACCCCTTCGTGGTGCTCACGCCCGATACCGAGGCCGAGATGGCCGCCCTGGTGCGTGCCTGTATCGAGCTGCGCCTGACCATCATTCCGCGCGGCGGCGGCACGGGCTACACGGGTGGCGCGATCCCGCTGACCTGGCGCAGCGTGGTGATCAACACCGAAAAGCTCGAAGCCATGACCGAGGTGGAGATGCGCCGCATTCCCGGTGTGGACCACGAGGTGCCCACCATCTTCACCGAAGCCGGCGTGGTCACGCAGCGCGTGGCCGATGCGGCCGAGCGCGCGGGCTTCGTGTTCGCCGTGGACCCCACATCGGCCGAGGCCTCGTGCATCGGCGGCAACGTCGCCATGAATGCGGGCGGCAAGAAGGCCGTGCTCTGGGGCACGGCGCTGGACAATCTGGTGTCCTGGCGCATGGTGACACCCGATGCGCAGTGGCTGGAAGTCACGCGCGTGGGCCACAACCTCGGCAAGATCCATGACGCCGAGATGGCCAGCTTCGAGCTGCAGTACTTCGAGGCCGACGGCAAGACCCCCATCCGCAGCGAGCGGCTGGACATTCCCGGCCAGAAATTCCGCAAGGAAGGCCTGGGCAAGGACGTGACCGACAAGTTCCTGTCGGGCCTGCCCGGCATCCAGAAGGAAGGCTGCGACGGCCTGATCACCAGCGCGCGCTGGGTGGTGCACCGCATGCCCGAGCACACGCGCACGGTCTGCATGGAGTTCTTCGGCAATGCCAAGGACGCCGTGCCCAGCATCGTCGAGATCAAGGACTTCATGTTCGCCGAGCAAAAGCGCTCGGGCGTCCTGCTGGCCGGCCTGGAACACCTGGACGACCGCTACCTGAAGGCCGTGGGCTACGCCACCAAGAGCAAGAAGGGCAACGGCCATTTGCCCAAGATGGTGCTGCTGGGCGACATCGCCGGCGACAACGCAGACGATGTGGCCCGCGTGGCCGCCGAGGTAGTGCGCATTGCCAACTCGCGCAACGGCGAAGGCTTCACGGCCGTCAGCGCCGAGGCGCGCAAGAAATTCTGGCTGGACCGCAAGCGCACGGCCGCCATCTCGCGCCATACCAACGCCTTCAAGATCAATGAGGACGTGGTGATCCCGCTGCCCCGCATGTGGGAGTACACGGACGGCATCGAGCGCATCAACATCGAACTGTCGCTGCGCAACAAGCTCAAGCTTTGCGACGCGCTGACCGACTTCTTCCAGCACGGCGACCTGCCGCTGGGCAAGCAGGACGATGCGGGCGACATCCCCTCGGCCGAGCTGCTGGAGGACCGCGTGCAGCAGGCCCTGGCCCTGGTGGCCGACGTGCGCACGCTGTGGCAGGGTTGGCTGAACGATGTCGAGAACCTCTTCCCGCAACTGCAGGACCATACGCTGCGCGCCAGCTGGAAGACCCAGCTGAAGGCGCCCATGGCCCAGATCTTCGCGGGCGCGGCCTTCCAGCCGCTGCTGGCCGAGGTCAACGCCATCCACCAGCGCGTGCTCAAGGGCCGTGTCTGGGTGGCGCTGCACATGCATGCCGGCGACGGCAACGTGCACACCAACATTCCGGTCAACAGCGACGACTACGAAATGCTGCAGACCGCCCATGAGGCCGTGGCACGCATCATGGTGCTGGCGCGCCATCTGGACGGCGTGATCTCGGGCGAGCACGGCATTGGCATCACCAAGCTGGAATTCCTCAGCGACGACGAGCTGGCGCCCTTTGCCGCCTACAAGCAGCGCGTGGACCCCGAAGGCCGCTTCAACAAGGGCAAGCTGATCCGCAACGAGAAGCTGCAGGCCGTGGTGGGCCAGAGCCATGACGGCCGCTCGCCGCGCGAATCGCTGATGTTCGCCGACCTGACCAACGCCTACACGCCCAGCTTCGGCCTGATGGGGCATGAGTCGCTGATCATGCAGCAGAGCGATATCGGCGCCATCGCCGACTCGGTCAAGGACTGCCTGCGCTGCGGCAAGTGCAAGCCCGTGTGCGCCACCCACGTGCCGCGCGCCAACCTGCTGTACAGCCCGCGCAACAAGATCCTGGCGACCTCGCTGCTGGTCGAGGCCTTTCTCTACGAGGAGCAGACGCGCCGCGGCGTGTCGCTGCGCCACTGGCAGGAGTTCGAGGACGTGTCCGACCACTGCACGGTCTGCCACAAGTGCTTCAACCCCTGCCCGGTGAAGATCGACTTCGGCGACGTGACCATGAACATGCGCAATTTGCTGCGCAAGATGGACAAGAAGAGCTTCCGGCCCGGCAACAAGCTGGCCATGGCCATGCTCAACGCCACCAACCCGGACACCATCAAGTTCATGCGCTCGGCCATGGTCGGCGTGGGATTCAAGGCCCAGCGCCTGGCCTCCGACGTGCTGCACAGCCTGGCCAAGAAGCAGACCCAGCGTCCGCCGGCCTCGGTGGGGCGCGCTCCCCTCAAGGAGCAGGTGATCCATTTCGTCAACAAGAAGCTGCCGGGCGGCCTGCCCAACAAGACGGCGCGCGCCCTGCTGGACATCGAGGACAAGGACTACGTGCCCATCATCCGCAGCCCGCAGACCACGAGCGCGGACACCGAGGCGGTGTTCTACTTCCCCGGCTGCGGCTCCGAGCGCCTGTTCAGCCAGGTGGGCCTGGCCACCCAGGCCATGCTCTGGCATGCCGGCGTGCAGACCGTGTTGCCACCCGGCTACCTGTGCTGCGGCTATCCCCAGCGCGGCAGCGGACAGTTCGACAAGGCCGAGAAGATGATCACGGACAACCGCGTGCTCTTCCACCGCGTCGCCACCACGCTCAACTACCTGGACATCAAGACCGTGGTGGTCAGCTGCGGCACCTGCTACGACCAGTTGCAGGGCTACGAGTTCGGCAAGATATTCCCGGGCAGCCGCATCATCGACATCCACGAATACCTGCTGGAAAAGGGCGTGACGCTGCAGGGCAAGGAGGGCTATCTCTACCATGACCCCTGCCACTCGCCCATGAAGCTGCAGGACCCGATGAAGACCGTCAAGGCCCTGGTCGGCGACGGCGTGGTCAAGAGCGAGCGCTGCTGCGGCGAATCGGGCACGCTGGGCGTCACTCGCCCCGACATCTCCACGCAGATCCGCTTCCGCAAGGAAGAGGAACTCAAGAAGGGCGAGGCCGCGCTGCGCGCCAGCGGTGCCTTGGCCGAGAAGGACAACGTGAAGATCCTCACCAGCTGCCCCAGCTGCCTGCAGGGCCTGTCGCGCTACGGCGGCGATATGAACAACGGCCTGCTGGAAGCCGACTACATCGTGGTCGAGATGGCGCGCCAGATCCTGGGCGAGAACTGGATGGCCGAGTACGTGCAGCGCGCCAACGCCGGCGGCATCGAACGGGTGCTGGTGTGATGGCTACGGCTGCAACCTGCCCCCTGTGCGCCGAAGAGGGCGGCCTGCCTGTCTGGCGCGGCCTGCACCTGCGCGTGATCCGCGCGCAGGAAGAAGGCTTTCCGGCCTTCTACCGCGTGGTCTGGAATGCGCATGCGGCCGAGTTCTCCGACCTGGATGCCGCCGACCGCCAGCACTGCATGGATGCCGTGGCCGTGGTCGAGCGCGTTTTGCGTGAGCACCTTGCGCCGGCCAAGATCAACCTGGCGGCGCTGGGCAACATGGTGCCGCACCTGCACTGGCATGTGATTGCGCGCTTTGACTGGGACAGCCATTTCCCGGGCGCGGTCTGGGCACCGGCCCAGCGCCCGCGCAATGGCGAGCGCGAGGCCGAGGTGGCAGCGCGCTTGCCAGCCATAGACACGGCGCTGGCCCAGGCACTCGATGCCTGGCAGCAGCATCCAGCCACTGAATGAGGAGCACCGCATGGCCGGCCTGACCCCCGATACCCCGACCCCCGAAGCCCTGACCGTGCACGGCGCATCGCGCGTGCTGGAAGTCGCCTACTCCGACGGCGCGAGCTTTCGCATCCCCTTCGAGCTGCTGCGCGTGTACTCGCCCTCGGCCGAAGTCCAGGGCCACGGCCCGGGCCAGGAAGTGCTGCAGACGGGCAAGCGCGAGGTGGCCATCACGGCCATCGAGCCCGTGGGCAACTACGCCATCAAGCCCTTCTTCAGCGACGGCCATGAAAGCGGCCTGTACACCTGGGAGTACCTCTACGAACTGGGCCGCCGCCAGGACGAGTTCTGGGCGCAGTACCTGGACCGGCTGCAGCAGTCCGGCATGGACCGCGACACGCCCATGCCCGGCAAGGCTGGCGGCGGACACGGCTGCGGCAGCCACTGACGCCGCGCACGGGCGCGCGCTGCATGGCGCCGTTCTCCTCGCACCACATTCCGGACCTCTGTACGGCACAGGGTTATTGGGGGTGGTGCTATATTTAAAATAGCTTGAAAGTCTTTGTTTGAAGGCATTTCAAGCTGTTTGTTCTTGATAACCCTTGCCCGGCAAAGCCCGTGGCCACACGGGGTTGTCGCTGTACGCATTACTACTGCTTGCTTAGCATCGTTGTTATGAGCACCACACATTTCGGATTCCAGTCGGTGGACGAGCGCGAGAAGGCCAGCCGCGTGCGCGGCGTGTTCGACTCGGTCGCTTCGCGCTACGACGTCATGAACGACCTGATGTCGGGTGGTCTGCACCGTGCCTGGAAGGCCTATACGGTGATGGTGGCCAACCTCAAGGAAGGCGACAAGGCGCTGGACATCGCGGGTGGCACGGGCGATCTGGCCCTGGCCTTCGCCAAGAAGGTCGGCTCCACCGGCCAGGTGGTGCACACCGATATCAACGAAGCCATGCTGCGCGTGGGCCGCGACCGCCTGATCGACAAGGGCGTCATCCTGCCCACCATGGTCTGCGATGCAGAAGCCCTGCCGTTTCCCGACAACCATTTCGATCTGGTCAGTGTGGCCTTCGGCCTGCGCAACATGACCCACAAGGATGTGGCGCTCAAGGAAATGAACCGTGTCCTGCGCCCCGGCGGCAAGCTGCTGGTGCTGGAGTTCTCCAAGGTGGCCAAGCCCCTGGAGAAAGCCTACGACTGGTACTCCTTCAAGATTCTTCCGGCCATGGGCAAGCTCGTGGCGGGCGATGACGCCAGCTACCGCTATCTGGCCGAGTCCATCCGCATGCACCCCGGCCAGGAAGAACTCAAGCGCCTGATGCAGGAATGCGGCTTCGGCCATGTGGACTATCACAACATGACGGGGGGCATTGCGGCCCTGCATGTGGGAATCAAGTGCTGAGCGCGTGAGGCGTTCGGTGAGGTGACGGCAACACGATTATTCGAGGAGATGACATGAAAAAGCTATGGTCTATGGTCTTGGTCGCGATGCTGGTGGTGGTCCACGGCACGGCCGACGCCAAGCGCCTGGGCGGTGGCGGATCGGTGGGCAAGCAGTCGAGCAATGTGACGCAGCGTGAAGCTGCGCGCGCGCCGGCACAGAACACGCCGCCGCAGAATGCCGCCACACAGAACGCTGCGGGCAAGCCTGCGACGCCGCCTGCGGCCGCTCCGGCCAAGAAGCCCTGGGGCGCCATGCTCGGCGGCCTGGCCGCCGGCCTGGGTCTGGCATGGCTGGCCCACTCGCTGGGCCTGGGCGCCGCCTTCGGCCAGTTCCTGCTGATCGCCCTGCTGGCCCTGGTCATCATGGTCGTCGTGGGCATGGTCATGCGCTCGCGCCGTGCAGCGGCCGGCGCACAGCAGGCATCGCCCAGCCCCTTCGCCTTCCAGAACGCGGCCCCTGCGGGCGCGGGCAACATGGGGGGCAATGTGGACAGCGCACCGCTGGCACGCCAGTACAACCCCGAGAAGGTCGGCAACGACGCCTCGGCCCGTCCCTGGGAGCAGAACCACCAGCCGGCCCCCTTGGCCTCGGGTTCCGGCGTGCAGATCGGCTCTGCCCTGGCCGGTTCGCAGAACTGGGGTGTGCCTGAAGGCTTCGATACCGAAGGCTTCCTGACGGCCGCCAAGCGCAACTTCGTCACGCTGCAATCGGCATGGGACCGCTCGGACATCGCATCGCTGCGCGCCATGATGACCGACGAGATGCTGACCGAGATCCGTGGTCAGCTCAGCGAGCGCGAGGTGCAGCGCCCTGGTCAGCCCAACCAGACCGACGTGGTCATGATCGATGCCCAGTTGCTGGGTATCGAGGATCTGGGCAATGACTACATGGCCAGCGTGGAATTCTCCGGAATGATCCGCGAGGACGCCTCGGCAGGCCCCACGCCCTTCCGCGAGGTCTGGAACATGACCAAGCCCAAGAGCGGCAGCAGCGGCTGGCTGGTCGCCGGCGTCCAGGCACTGCAGTAATTAGCAGAGGACCGGCACAAGCCAGGGATGCGACAGGGGGCCACGCCACGGGCTGGCCACTTGTCTCGACCGGATTTGCGCCGGCTGCATCTTCTCACTTCGGGAATAATCGGGGACTATGGCAACACAGTCCCCTTTTTCTTTTCTGAACGGTCTCATGGAACGCGTGATGGCCGGTCCGCAACCGCCGCAATGGCTGGTCAGCGAGGTGCATCAGCGCCTCGTGCTGTTCCTCAACCATGTGCTGATGCAGGAGAAAGAGGCGATGGAGCGCCTCGTGCGGCAAAAGGGCCGCGTGGCGCGCGTGCAGTGGCGCGGCTACTCCATGGCCCTGCAGATCACGCCCGCCGGCCTGTTCAACGTGGCGCCCGAAGGCGCTCAGCCCGACCTGCTGCTTGAAGTCACCGAGACCTCCCCGCTGGCCCTGGCCCAGGTGGCCCTGCGCGGCGACAAGCCCTCCATCCGCATCGAAGGCGACGTGCAACTGGCCGCCGACATCAACTGGCTGGTGGACCATGTCGAATGGGACGTGGAGGAAGACCTGGCCCGCATCATCGGCGATGCGCCCGCGCACACCGTGGCCAAGGTCGCGCGCAGCGCCGCCCAGGCGCTGCGCCAGTTCGTGGGAGCCCGCATGGCCGGCAAGCCCGTTGCCGATGCTCCCGCTCCCGAGGCCGCACGTGCGGCAGCGCCCGCCAGCGCGCCCGTTGGTTCCCCCGTGGTATCCCTGCCCGGTTTCGAGAACGACAAGCCATGAGCCGGTTTCTTCGCGGGCTGACCATCCTCTGGGTGGTGTTCCGCTACGGACTCGACGAGCTGGTGCTGTCGAGCTTCGAGCATCCCTGGATGCGCCGCGCACGCGCGGTGCTCACGCTGGGCCGGCGGCTGGACAAGCCGCGCGGGCAGCGCCTGCGCGAGGCCCTGGAGGAGCTGGGACCCATCTTCGTGAAATTCGGCCAGGTGCTGTCCACGCGCAGCGACCTGATGCCGCCCGACGTGGCCGAGGAACTGGCCCGGCTGCAGGACCGCGTGCCGCCCTTCGATTCGCAGATTGCGGTGGACACCATCGAGCGCGCCTTCCGCAAGAAGCTGGACCAGGTCTTCGTGAGCTTCGAGCGCGAGCCGGTGGCCAGTGCCTCCATCGCCCAGGTGCACTTTGCCGTGATCAGCGACCGCAACGGCGTGCAGCGCGACGTGGCCGTCAAGGTGCTGCGTCCAGGCATGAAGACCGTGATCGACAAGGACCTGGCGCTGATGCACATGATGGCGCGCTGGGTCGAGCGCCTGTCGGCAGACGGCAAGCGCCTCAAGCCCCGCCAGGTCGTGGCCGAGTTCGACAACTACCTGCATGACGAGCTGGACCTGATCCGCGAAGCCTCCAACGCCGCGCAGCTGCGCCGCAACATGGAGGGGCTGGACCTGGTGCTGATCCCCGAGGTGTATTGGGACTACTGCCGCAACGACGTGATGGTCATGCAGCGCATGACCGGCGTGCCCATCAGCCAGGTCGAGCGCCTGCGCGAAGCCGGCGTGGACATCCCCAAGCTGGCACGCGACGGCGTGACCATCTTCTTCACCCAGGTCTTTCGCGACGGCTTCTTCCACGCCGACATGCACCCGGGCAACATCATGGTCAGCCTGGAGCCCGAAACCTTCGGGCGCTATATCTCGCTGGACTTCGGCATCGTCGGCACGCTGACCGAGTACGACAAGGAGTACCTGGCGCAGAACTTCACGGCCTTCTTCCGCCGTGACTACAAGCGCGTGGCCGAGCTGCACATCGAAAGTGGCTGGGTGCCGCCGAGCACGCGGGTGGACGAGCTGGAGGCCGCCATCCGCGCCGTCTGCGAGCCGTATTTCGACCGCCCGCTGGCCGAGATTTCGCTGGGCATGGTGCTGATGCGCCTGTTCCAGACCTCGCGCCGCTTTCACGTCGAGATCCAGCCGCAACTGGTTCTGCTGCAAAAGACGCTGCTCAACATCGAAGGCCTGGGACGCCAGCTGGACCCCAATCTGGACCTGTGGAGCACGGCCAAGCCTTTCCTCGAAAAATGGATGCTGGACCAGATGGGCCCGCAGAGGCTGTGGCGCGAGCTGCAGGCCGAGGCGCCGCGCTATGCCAAGCTCATCCCCGAGCTGCCGCGCCTGATCCATCGCCGGCTCACGCGCAATTCCGGCGAGCACGACGAACTGCTCAAGGAGCTGCTGCAGCAGCAAAAGCTCACCAACCGCCTGTTGCAGGCCATCGTCAGCGCGGGCATCGGCTTTGTCATCGCGCTGATCCTGCTGCAACTGGTGGTGCGGCTGCGCTGGTACTGAGAACACTGACGGGTTTCCGGACCTCTCCCTTTTCCCACTTTGAAACAGGAGTGCCAGCGTGCTGCTCTCTATGGTGATCGCCTACCTGTTCGTGACCATCGCCATCGGCCTGTGGGCGGCCAGGCGGGTCAAGAACACGGCCGACTTCGCAATTGCCGGGCGCCATCTGCCCATGTACATGATCATCACCACCACGTTTGCCACGTGGTTCGGCTCGGAGATCGTGCTCGGCGTACCCGCCAAGTTCATCGAGGGCGGCCTGCGCGGCGTGGTCGAAGACCCGTTCGGCGCGGGCATGTGCCTGATCCTGGTGGGCCTGTTCTTCGCAGGCAAGCTCTACCGCATGACGCTGCTGACCATCAGCGACTACTATCGCCACCGCTATGGCCGGTCCATCGAGATCGTCTGCTCGCTGATCATCATGCTCAGCTACCTGGGCTGGGTCTCGGCCCAGGTCACGGCCCTGGGCCTGGTGTTCAACCTGCTGTCGGGCGGCATGGTCAGCATTCCCATGGGCATGGCCATCGGCGTGGTGTCCATCCTGGCCTATACGCTGTTCGGCGGCATGTGGTCGGTGGCGGTGACGGACTTCCTGCAGATGATCATCCTGGTCGTCGGCCTGGTGGTGCTGGCCTGGTTTGCCAGCGACATGGCTGGCGGCGCCGGCAAGGTCATCGACCTGGCCGTGAGCCGCGATCTGTTCCAGTTCTGGCCCGAGCCCAGCTGGCATGAAATCCTCTTCTTCTTTGGCGCGGCCATCACCATGATGCTGGGCTCCATCCCCCAGCAGGACGTGTTCCAGCGCGTGATGTCGGCCAACAGCGAGAAGGCCGCCACGCGCGGTACCGTCATCGGCGGCTCGGCCTATATCTTCTTCGCCTTCGTGCCCATGTTCCTCGTGACCAGCGCGCTGATCATCATGCCCGGCGAGACGGCGGAGCTGCTCAAGCAGGATCCGCAGAAGGTGCTGCCCACCCTGGTCATGGACAAGATGCCCTTCGTCATGCAGGTGCTGTTCTTTGGCGCTTTGCTGTCGGCCATCAAGTCCTGCGCCTCGGCCACGCTGCTGGCGCCCAGCGTGACCTTCACCGAGAACATCTGGCGTCAGTTCAGAACCCAGGCCAGTGACCGCGAGATGCTGCTGGCCATGCGCATCAGCGTGCTGGTGTTCAGTGTCTGCGTGCTCGCCTATTCGATCCGCATGGAAGGCACGCCCATCTATGAGCTGGTTTCCAGTGCCTACCAGGTCCCGCTGGTCGGTGCCTTCGTGCCCCTGGTCTTCGGCCTGTACTGGAAGCGTGCCACCACGCAGGGAGCTGTTTTCGCCGTGGTGCTGGGCATTGGCGTGTGGGTAGTCTTCATGGCCACCCCTGCTTTGCACAAGGCATTCCCGCAGCAATTGGCGGGTCTGCTGGCAGCAGTGACGGGCATGGTGGCCGGATCGCTGGTGCCGCAGTGGCTGGCCAATCGCAGCGAAGACATACTTGAATTCAGCGCCGAAAGCTGACTGCCCTCATGGGGTTATTTGTTTGGACAATCGTTGACAAATTCGAATAGTTTTTCTCTATATATTCGCATCTCGGGAGCATGGAGGTCCCAGGATGCTTGCATAGGAATGTAAAGCACAGGTCCTGACAGCATGGCGGGCCTCCGAAAGCACAGCGCTTGGGAGGGAGCATCGTCATGAAGATAGAAAGCCTGATTGTGGGGGCGGACAGGCGCAGGCTGCGGCCTGCGGCCTGCCTCCTGTGGAAGTCGCTTGTTGGCGCTTTGCTTGCGCCAGCCCTTTGGGGCCAAGTGGCACTCGCTGCCCCGGGGACTCCGGCAGCGCCGGTCATACTCTGGAGCGAAGACTTCGAGAATCCGCAGAATCCTGCCATCACCACGGAGGGATTGGACCTTCTGCACTACAAGGGCGCGAATCCTGCAGGTCAGATGTATACCGCTGACCCTCTGTACCGGATGAGCGCCAATCAGTGCAACGGCATCGTCACGTCATTCAGTCAGGACCCGAATTCGACGGCGATGATCACGGCCTGCAGTACCCAAGGCAACTGGAACAGCCTGCAGCAAATGGCCGAAGTTGCGGGCCGATACCGTGGACAGGCGGCGGCGGCTGCACGCAACAATCACGTCATGGCGATGCTGACATCGTCAGCGATTTTTCCTGCTGGCGCCATTGCCTTTCGCACAGCCACCAACATACGCCAGAGTACCAGCAGCAGATTTCTGACGGCCCGTGCCGACGTGGTGGCAACCTTTTGTACACAAGGCTATGCTCACCCGCTGTTGCGCTTTTCCCTGGTCAATGACGTTGGCGCGGAGCTGCCGATCTCCACGACCGCCGTCGATGCCTGTACAGGTGGCACTTCGTTCAACACGACAGCCGTTGGCTTGGCGAGCGTCAAGCCCGCCATGGCCCAGACCGTGACCTCTCCTGGCGCGCTGCTTTTCAGCGGGACTTCGGTGGGCTTCATCCTTCACAACGACCAGACTGCCTCGAACGGCAATGATTCGGCGATCGACAATGCGCAGATCATCGATGTGACGCCGCAGCTGGACAAGGCGTTCTCGCCAGCCAGCATCAACCTCGGGCAGGTCACCCGGCTGACGATGACCATCACCAATACGACGGACCGGCTGCGCAAGCAGGGCTGGTCGCTTACCGACAGCCTGCCTGCCGGGCTGGTCGTCGAAGGCAATGCCAGCACGACCTGTCCTGGCACGGTCGTGCAGGCTGCCGCAGGCGGCAGTACCGTGACCGTGTCCAACGGGGACCTGGCCCAAGGTGCGGCCTTTTGCGAGGTGAGCCTCGACGTCCGGGCGACTGCGACAGGCAGCTTCACCAACGGGCCCGCCAATCTCACCCTGATCGGCCTGAACCAGCCCGCCACCCCAGCCGTGCTGGCCGTTGCGCCAGCGGCCGACATGCAGGCGACGGGACTGACCTTGCCCGCCTCCATGGCGGTGGGCACGCCCGTGTCCGGCAGTTTCAGCTGCGCCAATGCGGGGCCCAGTCCTGCCACGGCAGCCTCGTGTGCCATTTCTGGCCTGCCTGCTGGGGCTTCGGTCTCCTGTACGCCCAGCGTTCCGACGGGATCGCCGCTGGCTTCGGGCGCCAGCATTGCCTGCACGGTGGACTTCACGCCCACGACAGGCGGGGCATTCACGGCCCTGGTCACCGCCCGCAGCGGCACGCCGGACCCGGTGGCAGCCAACAATACGACCTCGCGTCCCTACAGCCCCGTCGAGAGGGCCGACATGCAGGCCACCGCCGTCACGCTTCCCATGACCATGACGGTGGGCGTGCCGGTGACCGGCAGCTTCAGTTGCACCAATGCCGGACCCAATCCGGCCACGGCGGCGTCGTGCGTGATCTCCGGCGTACCTGCCGGGGCGACCACGTCCTGCTCACCCAGCGTGCCCACGGGCTCGCCCCTGGCATCCGGCGGCAGCATTGCCTGCACGGTGGATTTCACGCCCACCACCACGGGCGTCATCACGGCCCTGGTGACGGCGAGCAGCAGCACGGTGGACCCGGTGCCGGCCAACAACACCAGGGCTCACCCCTTCAATCCGGTGGAGCGGGCCGACATGCGGGCCTCCAGCGTCACGCTGCCGGCAACCGCCAATGTGGGCGTTCCCGTGAAAGGATCGTTCGTCTGCACGAATGCCGGCCCCAATGCGGCGGCCTTTGCCAATTGCTCCATTGCAGGACTGCCGGCGGGCGCCAGTACCTCGTGCACGCCTGCGGTGCCGACAGGCACGCCGCTGGCCTCGGGTTCCAGCATTTCCTGCACGGTCAACTTCACGCCCACCGCGCAGGGCAGCCTGAAAGCCACCGTGACGGCGGTCAGCGGGACCACCGACCCGGTGCCGGCCAACAATTCGCGGGACCAGGAGATAGCGGTGGCTGCCGCGCCGACGCCGGAGTCGGTGCCTGCCACGGGTGTGCCCGCTCTGGTGCTGATGGGCCTGGCCGTCATGCTGGCCGGTCTGGGGATGCAGCGGCGCCGGGCGCGGCGCTGAACAGGGACGCGGCGGGCGTCCCGATAGCGGGGCTTGACGGCACCGCCCCGATGCAATGCCAGTCCCCGCGACTGGCATTTCGCATTCCGCGCCATCAGGTGCTGACCGATGCATGCGCCTTGCGGGTTTCCGGCCCGGGCCTTTGAGGGCAACGCAGCCGCAGTATCGGGCGGATGCCTATAATCGAAAGTTTTGCATCTTCTCTCGTATAAGCATTAGCGCCATGCCTATTTATGCATACAAGTGTGGCTCCTGCGGTCATGCCAAGGATGTGCTGCGGAAAATCTCGGATGCTCCGCTGACGACCTGCCCGGCCTGTGGGGCCGAGGCCTTTTCCAAGCAGCTGACGGCTGCCGGCTTCCAGCTCAAGGGCTCGGGCTGGTATGCCACTGATTTCAAGAACAGCGGCAGCAAGAGCGCCGCCTCTGCGGCACCGGCGGCCGATGCGTCCGCGCCTGCCGCTGCGGCTCCTGCACCGGCTGCCGCTCCCGTCACGGCCGACTGATCGAGGTCCATACAACCCATGTCCGCTCTGCGCAAATGGCTGTTCGCCGGCCTGCTGGTGATTGTTCCTCTGGTGATCACGCTGGGCGTGCTCAACTGGATCATCGGCACGCTGGACCAGACGCTGACCATCCTGCCCGAGGCCTGGCATCCGGACCGGCTGCTGGGTTTCCACATTCCCGGTTTCGGCGTGGTGCTCACGCTGGTGATCCTGCTGGTGGTTGGCGCGGCGGCCAGCAACTTCATCGGCCGCAAGCTTGTCTCCTGGGGCGATGCGGTGGTCAGCCGCATCCCCGTGGTGCGCTCCATCTATTCCAGCGTCAAGCAGGTGTCGGACACCGTGTTCTCGGACAGCGGCAATGCCTTTCGCACCGCCGTGCTGGTGCAGTGGCCGCGCGAAGGCGTCTGGACCGTGGCCTTCGTCACCGGCTCGCCCAGCGGAGAGGTCGCCGCCTATCTGCGTGACGAATACCTGAGCGTCTTCGTGCCGACAACCCCGAACCCGACGGGCGGCTATTTCGTCATCGTTCGCAAGAGCGATTGCATCGAGCTGGAAATGAGCGTGGATGCCGCGCTCAAGTACATTGTTTCCATGGGCGTGGTGACTCCTCCGGATCTCACGCTGCCCGCGGAACCCAAATAACAAACTGTCGCGCCCTTGCCGGGCGCAGGAAGCTTTTTCATCATGGCCATGCGCTCCCACTACTGCGGTCTCGTGACCGAAGCCCTGATGGGCGAAACCGTTACCCTGTGCGGCTGGGTCAACCGTCGTCGCGACCATGGCGGCGTGATCTTCATCGACCTGCGCGACCGCGAGGGCTATGTGCAGGTGGTCTGCGACCCCGACCGTGCCGAGATGTTCAAGACCGCCGAAGGCCTGCGCAACGAGTTCTGCGTGCAGGTCAAGGGCCTGGTGCGCGCACGTCCTGAAGGCACGACCAACGACAAGCTCAAGAGCGGCCAGATCGAAGTGCTGTGCCACGAGTTGAACGTGCTCAATGCCTCGGTCACGCCTCCGTTCCAGCTGGACGACGAGAACCTGTCGGAGACCGTGCGCCTGACCAACCGCGTGCTGGACCTGCGCCGCCCCTACATGCAGCGCAACATGATGCTGCGCTACCGCACGGCCATCCAGGTGCGCAACTTCCTGGACAAGGAAGGCTTCATCGACATCGAAACGCCCATGCTGGGCAAGAGCACGCCCGAAGGCGCGCGCGATTACCTGGTGCCCAGCCGCGTGCACGACGGCGAGTTCTTCGCCCTGCCGCAGTCGCCCCAGCTGTACAAGCAGATGCTGATGGTGGCCGGCTACGACCGCTACTACCAGATCACCAAGTGCTTCCGCGACGAAGACCTGCGCGCCGACCGCCAGCCCGAGTTCACGCAGATCGACTGTGAGACCTCGTTCCTGAGCGAAGAGGAAATCCGCGCCATCTTCCAGCGCATGATCACCGAGGTCTTCAAGACCCAGCTGGACGTGGATCTGGGCGAGTTCCCGATGATGACGTACCAGGAAGCGGCCTTCCGCTTCGGCTCGGACAAGCCTGACCTGCGCGTCAAGCTCGAATTCACCGAACTGACCGAAGTCATGAAGGACGTGGACTTCAAGGTGTTCTCCACCCCCGCCACGACCAAGGGCGGCCGCGTGGTCGCGCTGCGCGTGCCCGGCGGCTCGCAGATCTCGCGCGGCGAGATCGACCAGTACACCGAATTCGTCAAGATCTACGGCGCCAAGGGCCTGGCCTGGATCAAGGTCAATGAAGTGGCCAAGGGCCGCGATGGCCTGCAGTCGCCCATCGTCAAGAACCTGCATGACGCGGCCATTGCCGAGATCCTCAAGCGCACGGGCGCACAGGACGGCGACCTCATCTTCTTCGGCGCCGACAAGGAAAAGATCGTCAACGACTCCATCGGCGCACTGCGCCTGAAGGTGGGCCACAGCGAATTCGGCAAGGCCAACGGCCTGTTCGAGAACCGCTGGGCGCCGCTGTGGGTGGTGGACTTCCCCATGTTCGAGCACGACGAGGAAAACGACCGCTGGGCGGCCGTGCACCATCCGTTCACCTCGCCCAAGGACGGCCACGAGGAGCTCATGGTCACCGATCCCGGCAACTGCCTGGCCAAGGCCTATGACATGGTGCTCAACGGCTGGGAGCTGGGCGGCGGCTCGGTGCGTATCCACCGCGCCGATGTGCAGAGCAAGGTGTTTGACGCGCTCAAGATCTCGCCCGAAGACGCTCGCGCCAAGTTCGGCTACCTGCTGGACGCGCTGCAGTACGGCGCGCCCCCGCACGGTGGCCTGGCCTTCGGCCTGGACCGCCTGATCACGCTGATGACGGGTGCCGACTCCATCCGCGACGTGATCGCCTTCCCCAAGACCCAGCGTGCCCAGGACCTGCTGACCCAGGCGCCTTCGCCCGTGGACGAAAAGCAGCTGCGCGAGCTGCACATCCGCCTGCGCAACCCGCTGGCGGCCACCCAGGGCTGAGGACCGGGCCTGGCGGCTTGATACGGACGGCAGAAGCTGGCACAGCTTCTGCCGTTTTTCTTTTTGCGGAGGGCTTTCATGCGTTTTCAAGGCATTGCATCGTTGGCGCTGGCGGTGCTGGCAGGGCTGGGCCTGTCCGGCTGCGGGGAAAAGAAGACCGAGCTGGGGCAGGGCGGCTCGGAGATCACCGGTTCCGCCGGACCCCTGGGCGCGAACAATGGCTCGCGCGAACTCGTGCGCTGCGACGCGCCTGTGGCCACGCTGGCCCTGGCCGAGAATCCCAACGGCTACGTCATGGGGTCGGGCTACCAGTTGCCCGCCTCGCCCGTGCCGCTGATCAAGCTGCTGGCCCAGCAAAGCGGGTGCTTTCGTGTGGTGGACCGGGGCGCGGGCCTGCGCGGCACGGTGCAGGAGCAGGACCTGAAGAACGCCGGCGTGCTGCGCGAGAACTCCACGGTGCGCAAGGGCCGGGGCTATGAGGCGCAATACACGCTGACGCCCAGCCTGACCTTCAGCGAGCAGGACGCGGGCCGGGGCCTGGCCGGCGTGGTCGCCATGATTCCCGTGCTGCGGGACATCGCGGGGCTGGTCGGCCTGGTCGAGCAGGTCAAGTTCAAGGAGGCGCAGACGGCCCTGCTGCTGTCGGACAACGAAACCACCGAACAGGTGGCGGCCGCCACGGGCGCCGCCCGCACCACTGATCTGGGCGTGGGCGGCATGGTGCTGGGCCGCCTGGGCGCGGCGGGCGCGGGCTGGAGCAATACCAACGAGGGCAAGGTCATCGCCGCTGCCTTTCTGGATGCGCACAACCAGCTTGTGCATCAGGTGCGCGCGCTGCAGGCCAAGGATCTGCCGCCTCCCGTGGCGACCAAAGCGGTCCAGGGCAAGGGCTGATGCCAGGCATGCCCGGCTACAAGATCCCCGAATCGGTGCTCGTCGTCATCTACCGCGATGACGGGCAGGTGCTGCTGATGCGCCGCACGGCGCCGGCGCCTGAGGGCGGGGAGTTCTGGCAGTCGGTGACGGGCAGCAAGGACCATGAAGGCGAGTCCTGGCGCGAGACCGCGGTGCGCGAGGTGCGGGAAGAAACCGGCATCGATCCCGAGGCACCCGGCTGCCTGCTGCAGGACTGGGCGCTGGAAAACATCTACACCATCTATCCGGCCTGGCAGCACCGCTATGCGCCCGGTGTATGGCACAACCGCGAGAGGGTTTTCGGCCTGCGGATTCCGTCCTACACCCCTGTGTTCTTGAATCCGAGGGAATATACCGCATCTGCTTGGCATCATTGGCATGGCGCTGCCGAGCGTTGCTACTCCCCGTCCAATGCGGAAGCCATCCTGATGCTGCCGCGATTCGCTTCACTGGAGCTGGACTGATCCCGATCCCTGTGTTCCTGACCGCCTATGACTGACAACGTGAAATCCTCCCACGAGGTGGACCCCGGCCCGTCCATACTGCGCGTCGCGACCTACAACATCCACAAGGGCGTGCAAGGCATGGGTCCGGTGCGCCGCCTGGAGATCCACAACCTGGGCCATGCCGTCGAGCAGCTCGATGCCGACATCGTCTGCCTGCAGGAAGTGCGCAAGATGAACCACAAGGAGGCCGCCTACTTCGAGCGCTGGCCCCAGGTGTCCCAGGCGGAGTACCTGGCTCCCCTGGGCTACGAGGCCGTCTACCGCACCAATGCCTACACCCGCCATGGCGAGCATGGCAATGCGCTGCTCACCCGCTGGCCCGTGGTGGGCCACCAGCACGAAGACATATCCGACCACCGCTTCGAGCAGCGGGGCCTGCTGCATGTGGAGGTGGAAGTGCAGAACCGGCGCGTGCACACCATCGTCGTG
Source organism: Delftia acidovorans (assembly GCA_031286585.1). GTDB lineage: Bacteria > Pseudomonadota > Gammaproteobacteria > Burkholderiales > Burkholderiaceae_C > Comamonas > Comamonas acidovorans_A. Next base: position 428,631 of record JAITUC010000038.1, on the reverse strand, counting down.
CACCTGGGCCTGATCCCCGGCAGCCGCGTGCGCCAGGTCTCCCAGCTCAAGCGCTTCATCGAGCGCGAGGTGCCGCCCGGCGCGCCTGTGGTGGTGGCGGGCGACTTCAACGACTGGGGAGGCCAGATCAAGCGCATGCTGGCCGGTTTCGGCCTGTACGAATACGACGAATTGCCCAGCGTGCCCACCTATCCCTCGCGCCTGCCGCTCGCCCAGCTGGACCATGTCTATGTGCGCGGCCTCACCCCGCTGGGCCTGCATGTGCCCAAGGGACGCATCTGGTGGCGCATGTCCGACCACCTGCCGCTGATTGCCGAATTCCGCCTCTAGCCCCGGGTTCTGTCACACAAGCCATTCTTTTGCTATTTAAATGATAGCTTTCAGGGCGGGCAGAACCTGCGTTTGGGTGGAAAATCCCTTGTGTGCCATGCTGCGGGTTTCGCTGTTACCATGCCAGCCATGTTCAGAGAACTCGTCGACATGAAACAAGACAGCCAGGCCGAGGGAACCCCCGTCTCGGTCAAGATCCGCGAACGGTTGAAGCAGGCGCAAAAGCGCTTTCATGCGAACGACAACATCTCCGAATTCATCGAGCCCGGTGAACTCGAGCAACTGCTCGACGAAGTCCAGGACAAGATGCAGGGCGTGCTCGACAGCATGGTCATCGATACCATGCACGACCACAACACGCGCGCCACGGCGCGCCGCGTGGCCAAGATGTATGTCAACGAGGTGTTCCGTGGCCGCTATGTGGCGCAGCCCGCCATCACCGAGTTCCCCAACGCCGAGCACCTCAACGAGCTGATGATCGTCGGCCCGATCACGGTGCGCAGCGCCTGCAGCCACCATCTGTGCCCGGTGATCGGCAAGATCTGGATCGGCGTGCTGCCCAACAAGAACACCAATGTCATCGGCCTGTCCAAGTACGCGCGGCTGGTGGACTGGATCATGGGCCGCCCCCAGATCCAGGAGGAGGCCATCATCCAGCTGGCCGACCTGATCCTCGAAAAGACCCGCCCCGACGGCCTGGCCGTGGTCATGGAGGCTTCGCATTTCTGCATGTCCTGGCGCGGTGTGCGCGAGATGGACAGCAAGATGCTGAACTCCGTCATGCGCGGTGCCTTCCTCACGAACTCGGAACTGCGCCGCGAGTTCCTCTCGCTGGTGTCCAGCCGCAAGTAAATCCCCGGGGTGGCGTCCCCGGACGCCTCAAGCAACGCCCCAGGCTGCGCAGTGCGCGGCCTTTTTTCTTTCCCGCGCCAAGCCCGAGCCCCGCTTTCCCCGGACCTGCCCATGTCGCTGCAAGCCTTTGCCCTGATCATCATTGCCGGCCTCATCCATGCCGGCTGGAACATCGTGGCCAAGAAGGCGGGCGGCGACTCGCGCTTCGCCTTCTTCACCTCGGTCATCATGATGGTGATCTGGGCACCGCTGGGCTGGTGGGTGGGGCGCGATGTGGTGCCCACATGGGGTCGCAACGAATGGCTGGTGGTGCTGGCCAGCGGCCTGCTGCACGTGGCCTACTACGTGACCTTGCTGCGCGGCTACCGCAGCGCGGACCTCACCGTGGTCTATCCGCTGGCGCGCGGCTCGGGTCCGCTGCTGTCGTCCATGGTGGCGGTGGTCTTCCTGGGGGAGCAGATTTCCTCGCTGGGCGTGCTGGGCATTGCCGGCGTGGTCGTCGGCGTGTTCCTGATCGCGGGCGGCCCCGGCCTGCTGCGCGCACGCCATGACCCGGAAGCGCGCGAGCGGCTGCGGCTGGGCCTTTGGTACGGCCTGCTGACGGGCGCCTTCATCGCCAGCTACACCGTGGTGGACGGCTACGGCGTGAAGATGCTGCTGATGTCGCCCATCCTCATCGACTACATGGGCAACTTCGTGCGCGTGTTCCTGCTCGCTCCCGTGGTGCTGCGCGATCTGCCCACTGCGCGCAGCCTGTGGCGCGCGCAGTGGCGCTTCGCGGCGATGGTGGCGCTGATCAGCCCCATTGCCTATGTGCTGGTGCTCTATGCCATGCAGGATGCGCCCATGTCGCACGTGGCGCCTGCGCGCGAAGTCTCCATGCTGTTCGCGGCGCTGATCGGCGGCCACATGCTGCGCGAAGGCGACCGGCTGGCGCGCATTGCGGGCGCGGTGTGCATTGCCGTCGGCGTGACGGCGCTGGGCCTGGGCTGAGCGCCATGGCGGCAATGCGGGTGCTGGGCTGCGATTTCAGCAGCCGGCCTACGGCGCGCAAGCCCATCACCATGGCCCTGGGCCGCCTGTTGGCTGGTGGCACGGTGGTCCTGCAGGAACTGCTGGAATTTGCATCGCTGGAAGCATGGGCTGCCTGGCTGGCCCGGCCCGTTGATGCGGCGCAGTCGGCCTGGGTGGGCGGATTCGACCTGCCTTTCGGCCTGCCGCGCGAACTGGTGGAGCAACTGGGCTGGCCCACGGACTGGGCGGCCTGCATGGATCACTACGCCGGCCTCACGCGCCAGAGCCTGCGCGAGCAGTTCAAGGCCTTTTGCGCGGCACGGCCCGCAGGCGGCAAGTTTGCGCACCGGGCCACGGACGGGCCTGCGGGGGCCAGCCCTTCCATGAAGTGGGTCAATCCGCCCGTGGCCTACATGCTGCATGCCGGCCTGCCCTTGCTGCGCGCGGCAGGCGTGCACCTGCCGGGCCTGCAGCGGCCCGGCGAAGGCGATGCGCGCCGCGTGGCGCTGGAAGCCTATCCGGGCATGCTGGCGCGCTCCGTGATCGGGCGCCTCAGCTACAAGAGCGATGAACCGGCTCGGCAGACGCAGGAGCGCCATCAGGCGCGCGTGCAATTGCTGGCCGCGCTGGAGAGCGGCGACAACCCGCTGGCGCTGCGCCTGCAGATCGACGCCGAAGACAGCCGCCGCCTGCTGCTGGCAGACGGCAGCGGAGACCGGCTGGACGCCGTGATCTGCATGCTGCAGGCCGCCTGGGCGGCAGCGCGCCATGCGCAGGGCGATGCGCTCTACGGCCTGCCGCACGACCTGGACCCGCTGGAGGGCTGGATCGTCACGGCGCAAGCCTGACCCAGGCCGCGCTGGAACATGCGATGAATCGAAAAGAGAGAAGCGATGCCAACCTTTGAAACCCTGCTGGCCTTTTTTGGCGTAGCCGTGCTGCTGGGCCTGAGCCCGGGGCCTGACAACCTGTTCGTGCTCATGCAATCGGCCCAGCGTGGCTGGCGCGTGGGACTGTGCGTGGTGCTGGGCCTGTGCCTGGGGCTGGTGGTGCATACGGCGGCGGTCGCGCTGGGCCTGGCGGCGCTGGTGGCCGCATCGCCCCTGCTGTTCACCGCCATCAAGCTGTGCGGCGCGGCCTACCTGGCCTGGCTGGCCTGGGGCGCGCTGCGCGCCGTGGCCCGGCCGGGCGAGATGCCGCAGGCCGGCTCAGCCGACCCGCTGACCCCGGCACGGGCGCTGCGCTGGGTGGGGCGTGGCGTGGTGATGAACCTCACCAACCCCAAGGTGCTGATCTTCTTCCTGGCCTTTCTGCCGCAGTTCGCGGACCCCGCACGCGGCAGCGTGGCCCCCCAGGTGATGGTGCTGGGCTGCGTATTCATGCTGGCGGCCCTGCTGGTGTTCGGCGCCATCGCCTGCTGCTCGGGCTGGTTCGGCGTGCTGCTTCAGCGCTCCGTGCGTGCCCAGAACTGGCTCAACCGCGTGGCCGGGCTGGTCTTTCTGGGCATGGCCGTGCGGCTGGCCCTGGTGCAGCGTTAGAGCACAACACGCTCTAGGAATACTCTGCTTTTCGCTGCGGGCCACGGCGCAAAGGCCGGACCGTGGCACAGTCCACGCCATGCTTTCTCGATTGCGCAATCTTTCATGGCCTGCCGCCTTGCTGATGGCGGGGGTGTCCGGACTGGCCCTGCTGATGGCGGCGGCCTGGCTGGTGGGCAGCCTGTTGAGCCGGCCGGACCACCAGCCTGTCGGTGCGCCGCCCGCGGACTGGCCGGTCCAGACGCTGCAGTTGCCCACCGACGAGGGTGGGCAGGTCCGGGGCTGGTTCGCCAAGGGGCAGCCGGGCCATGGTGCTGTGCTGCTGCTGCACGGCGTGTACGCAGACCGGCTGGCCATGCTGGCGCGTGCGCGCATGCTCCATCGGCAGGGGTACTCCGTCTGCCTGATCGACCTGCCCGCGCACGGCGAAAGCAGTGGCGAGCGCATCAGCTTCGGCATGGTCGAGGGCGCGGGCGTGCGTGCCGCCATGGCCTATGTGCGGCAGCAGCTGCCGGGCGAGAAGGTGGCGGTGATCGGCACGTCGCTGGGCGGCGCGGCCCTGCTTCTGTCCCATGTGGCGCCGGGGCCGGATGCGGTGGTGCTGGAGTCCGTGTTCCCCGACATCCGACAGGCCATAGACAACCGCGTGCGCGCGCACATCGGCTGGCTGGCGGACGTGGTCACGCCCTTGCTGGCGTGGCAGCTGCCGCTGCGCCTGCATCTGGAGCTGGCGCAACTGCGCCCCATCGACCATGTGAAGGCGCTGGGCGCTCCCGTGCTGATCGCGGCCGGCCTGCAGGACCGGCACACCACGCCCGCAGAAACCCGCCAGCTGTTCGATGCGGCGCGTGAACCCAAGGCGCTGTGGATGGTGGAAGGCGCCGCGCATGTGGACCTGTACGACTACGCGCCCAAGCCCTACGAGCAGCAGGTTCTGGGATTCCTGGATCGATACCTGGGCCATTGATGGAGACAATGGCGGGCAGCCCTTGACCGGCCCATCCGATGCCGTCTCCACCAAGCCCATGCCACAGACCACGGCCCACACCATTGCCATTGCCCAGGTCCTGCAGATCGTGCAGGGCGTGCAGCGCAATGGCATGGATGTGCCGGCCATCCTGCGCCGCGCCGGCATTGCGCCTGCCCTGCTGGATGCGCCGCTGTCGCGCGTGACCCAGGCGCAGTACGCGGCGCTGATCCGTGTGCTGCGCCGCGTCTGCCGCGACGAGTTGTGGGGCCTGTGCCGCCATCCGCTGCCCGTGGGCAGTTTTGCCCAGGCCTGCCGCATCATGCTTCCCTGCCGCACGCTGGGCGAGGCATTGCAGGCCGGGCTGCGTTTCTACCGCCTGGTGCTGCGCGACTTCGCTCCCCGGCTGCAGGTGGTGGACGGCGTGGCCCGCATCGCCATGGTGTCGCTGCGCGAGCGCGATGCGCCGCTGGCCTACGCCGAGCGTTCCTTTTGCTTTCTGGGCTATGGCGTCATGTCCTGGCTGGTGTCGCGCAGGATAGAGCTGACGGGCGTGTGCGCGCCGGCCGGCACCAGCATGCCGTATGGCACGGAGGCGCAGCGCCTGTTCCTGGCACCGCTGCAGCGGGACCGCGACTTCACGGGGCTGGAGTTCGATGCGCGCTGGCTGGAGCTGCCCGTGGTGCAGACCCCGGAGAGCCTGGCCGAATTCCTGGACCAGGCGGCCATGGGCCTGGTGATCCGCTACCGCGACCGGACGCGCCTGGGCGAACGCATCCGTCGCCTGCTGCGCCGCGATCTGGCGGGGGAGCTGCCTTCGCTGGAGCAGGTGGGCGCTGCGCTGTCCATGACGCCGCAGACGCTGCGCCGCCGCCTGCGCGACGAAGGCCTGGGCTTCCAATCCCTCAAGGACGACCTGCGCCGCGACGCTGCCATCGAACTGCTGAACCGCCCGGAGCTGACCCTGGCCGACATCGCGGCCCGCGTGGGGTTTGCGGAGGCCAGCACCTTTCACCGCGCCTTCAAGGGCTGGACCGGCCTGCCGCCGGGCGCCTACCGGCAGGCCCAGCAACGCGGCCGCTGATCTTTTTTGCCAATCATTTTGAGACGATCGGCGATTGGTGGCTGAAGGCCCGGTGGCCACACTGTCCATGGACCCTGCCGCTGCGGCAGGGCACACCGCCCCGCCAACGAGGGCGGAGCCTCGAAGGACAAGGAGACAAGCCATGGAATCGAGCCGACGCGGCTGCCTGCGGGCGGCGCTGGCATGCGCTGCCAGCGCCTCGCTGGGCGCCGGCCTGGGAACGGCATCGCCGATCGCCTTTGCACAGCCGGCAGGCGGTGCCTATCCGTCCAGGCCGCTGCGCATGGTGATTCCCTACCCGGCGGGCGGCGGCACGGACATCATCGGCCGCATCATTGCCCAGCAGCTGAGCCAGGCCTGGGGCCAGCCTGTGGTGGTGGAGAACCGGCCGGGCTCCAGCGGCATCATCGGCGGCGATGTGGTGGCCAAGTCGGCGCCCGATGGCCATACGCTGCTGCTGGGGATCACGGCCATGATCCAGTCGCCGGCGCTGTACGCCAGGATGCCTTATGACGTGCTCAAGGACTTTGCCCCCGTATCGCAGGTGGCCCTGTCCTCGGACCTGTTCGTGGTGCCGCGCGAGGTGCCGGCCACGACGCTGCAGGAGTTCATCGCCCTGGTCAAGGCCCATCCGGGCAAGTACAGCAACGGCAACTACGGCAACGGCACCTCCTCGCACATGCATGGCGAGCTGCTGCGTGCCAGGGCCGGGCTGGATCTGGCGCTGATTCCCTACAAGGGCGCGGCGCCGCTGGTCAACGATGTGCTGGGCGGGCAGCTGTCTTCGGCCTTCATCGACGTGTCCTCGGCCAATGCGCACCTGAAGTCCGACAAGATCCGCATCCTGGCCATCACCGGCATGCAGCGCCACCCGGCGCTGCCCGAGGTGCCCACCTTCGCCGAGCTGGGGCTGGCGGGCTTCGAGGCCAATGGCTGGTTTGCCACCTTCGTGGCGGCGGGAACGCCCCGGCCCATCGTGGACAAGCTCTCGGCCGAGGTGCGGCGCATCGTGGCCTCGCCCGAACTCAGCGGCCGCCTGGCGGCCATGGGGCTGCGCCCGGTGGGCGGCACGCCCGAGGAGCTGTCGGCAACCATGGCGCGCGACCTGCCGCGCTGGGCGCGCATCGTCAAGGATGCGGGAATCAGGCTGGAGTAGCCGGCACTGCTCGTGCTCTTGCCTGTGCGCCGTCTTCGCGGTCGCCACCGCCCTGGCCCGGCGGCAGGGGCTGCGGCCAGGCAGGCTGCGGTGGCCGCAACTGCTCCAGCACGCGGCTGAGCCGCAGCACGCCCAGGTCGTCAAAGCGGCGGCCCGCGATCTGCACGCCGATGGGCAACTGCCCGTCATGCCCGCAGGGCACGGACGCGGCGGGCTGCTCGGACATGTTGTAGGGCACGGTGAAGGCAATGTGCTCCAGCGGTCGCAGCGGGTCGTCGGTGGGGCTGGGCAGGTGGGCCGGGAAGGCCGTGATGGGCGCCACGGGCGACAGCACATAGTCGAAGCCCGCCGTGGCGCGCACCGTGGCCACGCGCAGCAGGTGCGATTGCTGGCTGGCCACGAACAGCTGGGTGGCGGTGATGGACCCGGCGCTGTCGGCCCAGTCGCGGATGAAGGGCAGGACCACGCGGCGCTGGGCCTCCGGCAGCGACTGCATTTCCACATGCGAGCGCATGCGCCAGAAATGGTCGAGGCCGTCGAGCATGTCGCGGGTGAGCCAGGGCTGGAGGATCTCGATATGGGCGCCGGCCGATTCCAGCCAGGCCGCAGCCTGCTCCACCACGGCACGCACGCGGGGCTGCAGGGGCAGGCCGCAACCGGCATCCAGCAGCAGGCCTATGCGCAGGCCGCGCACCTGGGCAGGGTCCATATCGAAGCCGCTCCAGGCAATGTCCTGGTGCGGCAGGCCCATGCTGTCGCGCGCATCGGGCAGGGACAGCGCCTGCATCATCAGCGCGGCATCGGCCACGCTGCGCGTCATGGGGCCGGCGCAGCGGCCGGTATAGGGCGGGTCAATGGGCACGCGGCCCAGGCTGGGCTTGAGGCCGAAGACGCCGCACCAGCCCGCGGGCAGGCGGATGGAGCCGCCAATGTCCGTGCCCACATGCAGCGGCCCGTAGCCGGCCGCCGCAGCGGCGCCCGCGCCTGCGCTGGAGCCGCCCGGCGTCTTGTCCGGATCCCAGGGGTTGAAGGTGTTGCCGTGCAGCGAGGACAGGCCCGAGGACAGCATGCCGTAGTCGGGCATGGTGGTCTTGGCGAAGAGGATGGCGCCCGCCTCGCGCAGCCGCGCTGCGGGCGGCGCGTCCAGCGGGGCGGCGACCTGGGGCGTGGCGGCCGTGCCCACGGGGGTGGGGTCGCCGCGCGTGGCGATGTTGTCCTTGACCGTGGCGGGGACGCCGTCGAGCAGGCCTGCCGGCTCGCCGCGCAGCCAGCGGGCCTCGCTGGCGCGTGCCTGGGCCAGCGCGGCCTCGGGGCGCAGCAGGTAGGTGGCGCCCAGGGCCGGCTCCCAGCGCTGCACATGGGCCAGCAGCTCGTGCATGACCTCGACGGGCGAGAGGCTGCGCTCCCGGTAGGCGCGCAGCAGCGCATGGGCGGGTAGGTCGTGCAGGGCCTGTGTCGTTCCAGTCATCGCGGCTTCCTCGAGGATGGCGGTTCCAGCGGCAGATCTGCCGCAGTGTGGACCGGGGCCACCGGCGCGCCTGTCGCCTGTGGCTCAGCCGGTGCGCGGTTCAGGTGGCCCAGGACAGTGCCGAGAGATCGTTGACGAAGATGGGCATGTCCTTCCACAGCCCGCGCAGGTTCTTGTTGGCCACGGTGACCCATTGCGGCGTGTAGAGGAAGGCGTGCACGCAATCCTGGGCCAGCAGGCGCTGGGCATCGCCCAGCAGGCGCGAGCGGTCGGCGGGGCGCGAGGCGTTCTTGATCTTGTCGTACAGCTCGTTGAACTGGGCGGACTCGTAGCCCCAGTAGTAGTCGGGCTTGGCGAAGTTGCCCAGGTCGAAGGGCTCGACATGCGAGATCAGCGTCAGGTCGTAGTTCTTGAGCGTGTAGGTGCCCGACAGCCACTGCGCCCATTCGACGTTCTGCAGCTTGGCGCGGATGCCGATCTTGGCCAGTTGCGCGGCAATCACCTCGCCGCCCTGGCGCGCGTAGGGCGTGGGCGGCAGGGTCACGGTCAGCTCCAGCGGGGTCTTGACGCCGGCCTCGGCCAGCAGCGCCTTGGCCTTTTCCACGTCGAAGGGGTTGATGCCCGTGGTGTCCACATAGCCGAAGGCGGTGGGCACGTAGTAGCTGCCGATGGGCAGGCCGTAGCCGTCGCCTGCGCCGTCGATCACGGCCTTGCGGTCGATGGCCGCGGCGATGGCGCGGCGCACGCGCGCATCGCCCAGGGGCTTGCGTGCGTTGTTCATGGCCAGGATGGTCTTGGCGCGCGAGCCGCTGACCACGACCTGGAAGCGCCCGTTGGCCTTGAACTGGGCCACGCTGCGCGGCGTCACGCGCGGAAAGGCATCGACGTCGCCAGCCAGCAGCGCAGCGACCTGGGCCGCAGGGTCGGAGATAAAGCGAAAGCTGGCGCGGCGAATGCGCAGGCCGGAGGCCATGCGGTGCTGCGGCCAGGCCGTGAGCGTGACCGAGGCGCCCTTGCTCCAGTTGCCGAGCTGGTAGGGGCCTGTGCCCACCGGGCGCGTGGCGTTGGTGGCTGCGCTCTTGGGCTCGACGATGATGGAAGTCGCCTGGCCGAGCACGAAGAGGAAGTCGGGATCGATGTCCTTGTTGATCACGACCACGGTGTGCTCGTCCACCACGCGCGTGGACAGGGAGGCGAAGGTCCGCTTGTCCTTGTTGGTGCTCTTGTCGTCGCCCGCCCGGTCGAAGGAATACTTCACGCTGTGGGCGTTGCAGGGCTCGCCGTTCTGGAAGCTCACGCCCTTGCGCAGGCGGAAGGTGTAGGTCTTGAGGTCGGGCGAGACTTCCCAGCTCTCGGCCAGCAGCGGCGAGACGCTGCCGTCCGGGTTGATCTTGGTCAGCGTCTCGAACAGGTTGTAGAGCACGATCTCGCCGATGGAGGATGCGGCGCCGGCCGTGGGGTCCAGCCCCGGCGGCTCCAGCGTCATCGCCAGCGTGACGCTGTCCTTGCGGCTCTGGGCCAGCGCAGGCCAAGGCATCAGCAGGGGCAGGCCGGCAGCAGCGGAGCTGGCCAGCAGGGAACGGCGGTTGAACATGAACAGGTCTCCGGAAATTCTTGCAGATGGTTCTCGGGCCGCTGGCTGCGGCCTGCAGCAGTGTTTTTACACCACGGCGCACGGGTGCGTGGCCCTGGGGGCCTGGTCCGCGCGGGCGGCCGTCAGCTTTCAGGCCCGGTGCTGCAGGGCGATGCGCGGCACGGCCCGGACCAGGGCCTGCGTGTAGGGATGCTGCGGGGCGTGGAACAGCTGCTGCGGCGCCCCGTGCTCGACGATGCGGCCCTCGCTCAGCACGATGGCGTCGTCGCACAGGTGCTGGACCACGGCCAGGTCGTGGCTGATGAACAGATAGGACAGGCCCAGCTGCTGCTGCAGATCGCGCAGCAGGTTCAGCACCTGGGCCTGCACCGAGACGTCCAGCGCGCTCACGGGCTCATCGGCCACGATGAGCCGGGGCCGCGTGATCAATGCCCGCGCAATGGCGATGCGCTGGCGCTGCCCGCCCGAGAACTCGTGCGGGTACTTGTCCAGGTCCTGCACGCGCAGGCCGACCTGTTCCAGCGTGGCGCGGGCCAGGTCGCGCCAGGCAGTGCGTTCGGGCGATGCAGGCTGGGCGAGCAGGGGTTCGCAGACGATGTGCTCCACCGTCATGCGCGGGTCCAGCGAGCCGTAGGGGTCCTGGAACACCATCTGGAAGTCGCGGCGTGCCGTCCGCAGCGCCTGGTGGCCCAACTGGTGCAGATCCTGGCCCAGCAGCCGCACGCTGCCGGCGCTGGGCGTGTCCAGCGCCATGACCAGGCGTGCCAGCGTGGACTTGCCCGAACCCGACTCGCCGACCACGCCCAGGCTGCGCCCCGACGTCAGCGTGAAATCCACGCCGCGCAGCGCATGCACCTGCTCCGGCGCGCGCCACAGCGACCGGCGCGGCAGCTGGTAGCTGCGGGCCAGGCCTGTCGCTTGCAGCAGGGGCGTATCGGCGACCGGTGGCGCCTGGAGGGGATGCCCTGTCATGCGCATTCCTGTGCAGGCAGTCCCTGCGCCATGGCCTCGGGGCGCAGGCAGCGCACCACATGCGGCTGTGCCCAGGCCTGCAGGGATGCGGGCGTGGGCCGCTGCGGGCGCTCCAGTACCACGGGGCGCGGGCGCTCGCTGTGGCAGGCCGGCTCGGTGAAGCTGCAGCGGCCCGCGAAGGCGCAGCCGGCCGGCAGGTCCACCAGCTCGGGCACGGTGCCGGCGATGGTGGGCAGGCGGGCCGGCGGCAGGCTGCCCGGCGCGGACAGATCCAGCCGGGGCCTGGCCGCGAACAGGCCGCGCGTATACGGATGGGCACGGCGCGCGAAGATGGCCTCGGTCATGCCGCTTTCGACCACGCTGCCGCCGTACATGACCAGCAGCTGCTCCACGTTCTGCGCGATCACGCCCAGGTCGTGCGATATCAGCAGCAGGGCCATGGAATGCTCGGCCACCAGTTCCTGCAGCAGGTCCAGGATTTGCTGCTGAACGGTCACGTCCAGTGCCGTCGTGGGTTCGTCGGCAATCAGCAGATCGGGCCCGCAGGCCAGGGCCATCGCGATGGTGATGCGCTGGCGCTGGCCGCCAGAGAACTGGTGCGGATAGTCGTCATAGCGCTGGGCCGCACGGGCAATGCCCACGCGCTCCAGCAGCGCCACCGCATGCGCGCGCGCGGCCTGGCGGCCCAGGCGCAGGTGATGGCGCAGCGGCTCGGCCACCTGGCGTCCGATGCCGTGCACGGGGTTCAACGCCGTCATCGGCTCCTGGAACACCATCGCCATGCGGTTGCCGCGCAGACGGCACAGCGCGTTCTCGTCCATGTCCAGCAGCTCCTTGCCGTTGAGCTGGATGCTGCCGTCCACCTGCGCATGCTCGGGCAGCAGGCCCATCAGCGCCAGGGCGGTCAGCGACTTGCCGCAGCCCGACTCGCCGATCAGGCCCAGCGTGGCGCCGCGCTCCAGGATGAACTCCAGGTTCTGCACGGCACGCGCGCGGCCGCGCGGGGTCTGCAAGGTGATGGTGAGGCCGGAGACTTCGAGCAGGGGCATGGGCGCGTGCCTTCCTCAGCGCTGGCGCGACAGGCGCGGGTCGAGCAGGTCGCGCAGCCCGTCGCCCAGCAGGTTGAGTCCTAGCACCGACAGCGCAATGGCCAGGCCCGGCCACACGGCCAGCAGCGGTGCCTGGAACATGAGGGTCTGCGCCTCGCTGAGCATGCGGCCCCAGGAGGCCTGGGGTGGCTGCGTGCCCAGGCCCAGATAGGACAGGGCTGCCTCGGCCAGAATGGCCAGCGCGAACTGGATGGTGGCCTGCACCACCAGCACCGGCAGGATGTTGGGCAGCACATGGCGCCAGGTGATGCTGGCGCGGCCATGGCCGCAGGCGCGTGCGGCCAGCACGTATTCGCGAGCCCACACGGCCTTGGCCGACGCCCGCGTGATGCGCGCGAAGGTGGGGATGTTGAAGATGCCGATGGCAATGATGGCGTTGACGATGCCCGCGCCGAACACGGCCGTGAGCATGATGGCCGACAGCAGCGCGGGAAAGGCAAAGCTGAAATCGGCCAGCCGCATGATGGCCTCTTCCACCCAGCCCCTGCAGGCCGCCGCGACCAGGCCCAGCGCCACGCCCACCGACAGCCCGATGCCCACGGCAATCACGCCGACCAGGATGGAGCTGCGCGCGCCCAGGAACAGCAGCGAGGCCACGTCCCGCCCATAGGCGTCGGTGCCCAGCCAGTGCAGCGCGCCCGGTGCGGCCAGCTTGGCGTCCATGTCCATGTCGTAGGCGGAGCCCGGCGTCCACCAGAAAGACAGCAGGGCCGTGAGCAGCAGCAGCGCGGTCAGCACCGCTCCCAGCAGGAAGCTGCGGTGGCCCAGCATGCGCCGGACCGGTCCTGCGGGTGCGCCCAGCGTGACGGCCCGCGTGGGCCGGTGGTCCGGTGGCGGGGCGGCGGGAGAGGGCGAAGGAGGGCTGTGCGGCTGGCTCATACGTCGCTGGCCTCGATGCGCGGATCAATGGCCGCGTACAGCACGTCCACGATGAAGTTGATGACCACCACCATGGCTGCCAGCAGCAGCACGCAGTTGCGCACCACGATCAGGTCGCGGTTGGCGATGGACTGGAAGATCAGCCGGCCCAGGCCCGGCAGGTAGAACACGTTCTCCACCACGATGGTGCCGGCCAGCAGCTGGGCGAACTGCAGGCCCATGACCGTGAGCACGGGAATCATGGCGTTGCGCAGCACATGGCCCCACAGCACGGCGCGGCGCGACAGGCCCTTGGCGCGGGCCGTGCGCACGAAGTCCTCGCGCAGCACCTCCAGCACGGCCGAGCGCGTGATGCGCGCCAGGATGGCCGCCTGCACCACGGCCAGCGAGATGGCCGGCAGCAGCAGCGCCTGCAGTGCCTGCAGCGGGCCGCCCCCGTCGGCCTCGCTCCAGCCGGGAAAGCCGCCGGCGGAAAACCATTGCAGCTTCACCGAGAACACCAGGATCAGCAGGATGGCAAACCAGAAATTGGGGATGGCGATGCCGACCTGGGCCAGGCCCATGACGCCCAGGTCGCCCCAGCGGTTGTGGCGCGATGCGGCATAGATGCCGGCGGCCAGTGCCAGCACGGTCGTGATGAGCATGGCCATCACGGCCAGCGGCACGGTGACGGCCAGCCGCTCGAGCACCAGATCGCTGACCGGCGTGCTGTAGGCGTAGCTCAGGCCCATGTCACCGTGCAGCAGCCCCTGCAGCCACTGCAGGTAACGCTGCCAGGCCGGCTGGTCCAGGCCCAGTTGCACCGCCAGCGCCTGCACGGCCTCGGGCGCGGCATCGGGGCCCATCAGCGTCTGGGCGGCATTGCCGGGAAGCACTTCCAGCACGCCGAACACCACGGCCGATGCGCCCAGCAGCGTGGCTGCCAGCATCAGCAGGCGCTTGAGCAGAAAGATGCTCATGGGCAATCGGCCTCGGCAGGGTGGGTGGCGGTCACGTCGGCGGAGTGGATGGGTTGTTCTTGGAAGGGCCCGAATGGTACTGCGCACGGCCCATGCGCGCAGCATAGCGGCCTTTGAAGCGGCAGGGCCCCGATGGACGGAGACGCAGCCATCGATTTCAGGGCGCCGGGCTTGCCCGTGCAGCCTCCATGCTTATGTGGCGGACAGGATAATGGCGGGATGACTGATGCCACCTTGCTGCAAGGCCCGTCCGGGGCGCATGGGCCCGCCTGGCCCGGAGCGTGGCTGGCACTTGCGAGGGACCTGCCATGGCTTTGATGATCACCGACGAATGCATCAACTGCGATGTCTGCGAGCCCGAGTGCCCGAACGATGCGATCTCCATGGGCGAGGAGTACTACGAGATCGAGCACAGCAAGTGCACGGAGTGCGTGGGCCATTTCGTTGAGCCCCAGTGCGTGCAGATCTGCCCGGTGGCCTGCATTCCCGTGAATCCCGCCCATGTGGAAGACCGCGAGACGCTGATGCAGAAATACCTGCGCCTGCAGTCCCAGGCTCCCGCTTCTTCCTGAACGCTCAGCCCTTGTCGCTCTCGGCCGTGGCCGGGCGTGCGGGCTTGGGGCGCGGCGGCTTGGTGGTGTGGATCAGCAGGGTTGCCTTGTCCATGTTGCCGGCCTGCAGCTCGGGCCAGGCCTTGAGCGAGTGGGCGATGCTGTCCTCGATCAGCTGGCGCTGGTCGGGAGCGGGCTTCTTGAGCACCCAGTTGGCGACTTCGGCCTTGTGGCCCGGATGGCCTATGCCGATGCGCAGCCGCCAGTAGTCGGCCGAGCCCAGCTGGGCATGGATATCGCGCAGACCGTTGTGGCCGCCGTGGCTGCCGCCGCGCTTGAGCTTGACCTGGCCGGGCTCGAAGTCCAGTTCGTCATGGACCACGAGGACTTCCTCGGGCTGGATCTTGAAGAAGCGCGCCAGCGCGCCCACCGATTTGCCCGACAGGTTCATGAAGGTCTGCGGCTGCAGCAGCCAGACGTTCTCGCCGCGCACGCTGGCACGGGCCATGAGGCCGAAGTAGCTGCGCTCGGGCACCAGATGGACCTTGAGCTCGCGCGCCAGCGCATCGATCCACCAAAAGCCCGCGTTGTGGCGGGTGTCCTCATACTCCGGCCCGGGGTTGCCCAGGCCGACAAACAATTTGATCATCGGGCGATTATCTCCATGGCGGCCGCAGCAGGCGGGTGTGGGGACTCACCCATGCAAAAGGCCCACGCGAGGTGGGCCTTTTGCAGGTTTGCGGCAGCCGGGGCCACCGCAAGGGAAAGCCAAGAATTACTTCTTGCCCTTCTTGGCCGGAGCGGCCGGGGCTGCTGCGGGAGCTGCGGATGCATCAGGAGCCACTTCGGGCAGCTTGATGGAGATCAGGGCAGGGTTCTTGTTGGAACCACGCACCACGGCCTTCACGCCGTTGGGCAGCTTGAGGCCTTGCAGGCCCAGGGTGGACTTGGAAGTCAGGCCGCTCAGGTCCACGGTGATGAACTCGGGCAGTTGGGCGGGCATGCACACCACGTCCAGTTCATGGATCAGGGGAGTGATCGTGCAGTTCTCGACCTTGACGGCCTGGGACTGTTCCATGCCTTCGAAGTGCAGCGGCACCTTCAGGTGAACCTTGGTCTTGTCGTCAACGCGCTGGAAGTCGACGTGCAGGATCAGCTGCTTGTAGGGGTGGAACTGCACGTCGCGCAGCACGACCTTGGAGGTCTGGCCGTTGACTTCCATGTCCAGGATGCTGGAGTGGAACACTTCCTTCTTCAGGGCGTGCCACAGGGCGTTGTGATCGATTTCGATCAGTTGGGCTTCGGCAGCACCGCCGTAGACGATGCCAGGGGCCTTGCCCGAATTGCGCAGACGGCGGCTCGCACCCGTACCTTGCTTGGCGCGCTCAAAAGCGACGAATTGCATAACTAACTCCTAGATGGATGGACCGCGACCAGCCTCATCCGTTGATAAAAGAACGCCTGTCCGATGCGGAGCAGGCTGCTCTTGCGGTGTCCCGGAATGGTTCTGAAACCACTCCGGAACGCGCAAACCTCCCGAAGGAGGTTTGCTGGGTTCCGACCACAGGGGCCGGTATTTTATTCAGAGAACAGGCTCAGCACCGAATCGCCGGTGGAAATCCGCTGGATCGTCTGGGCAATCAGGGGGGCCACGGACAGCTGGCGGATCTTGCCGCAGGCCTGTGCTTCGGTGCTCAGGGGAATGGTGTTGGTCACCACGACCTCGTCCAGGGCATTGCCGTTGCCGATGCGCTCGATGGCCGGGCCCGAGAAGATCGGGTGCGTGCAGTAGGCATAGACACTCTTGGCGCCGCGCTGCTTGAGCACTTCGGCCGCCTTCACCAGCGTGCCGGCGGTGTCGATCATGTCATCCATGATCACGCAGTTGCGGCCGTCGATATCGCCGATGACGTGCATGACTTCGGAGACATTCGCCTTGGGGCGACGCTTGTCGATGATGGCCAGGTCGCAGCCGAGCTGCTTGGCCAGCGCACGTGCGCGGACCACGCCGCCGACGTCAGGGGAGACGACGATCAGGTCTTCGTAGTTCTTCTGGCGCAGATCGCCCAGCAGCACCGGCGTGGCATAGATGTTGTCCACGGGGATGTCGAAGAAGCCCTGGATCTGGTCTGCGTGCAGGTCCATGGTCAGGACGCGCTCGACGCCCACGGCCTGCAGCATGTTGGCCACGACCTTGGCCGTGATCGGCACGCGGGTGGAACGCGGGCGGCGGTCCTGGCGTGCGTAGCCGAAGTAGGGAATCACCGCGCAGATGCGCTCGGCCGATGCACGCTTGAGCGCGTCCACCATGACCAGCAGTTCCATCAGGTTGTCGTTGGTCGGTGCGCAGGTGGATTGCACGACGAAGACGTCGCGTGTACGCACGTTCTGCTTGATCTCGACGGCGACTTCTCCATCGGAGAAGCGACCCACGTCGGCTGCGCCCAGCGTGGTGCCGAGATGCTGAACGATTTCAGTGGCCATGCCAGGATTGGCATTGCCGGTGAAGACCATGATGTCAGGATGATGTGAATGCATTGAGCGCCCCAGTACGATGGGTTTGCCTTGACGCGAAAGACGTTTGGCAGGGGAGGAAGGACTCGAACCCTCGCATGCCGGAATCAAAATCCGGTGCCTTTACCAACTTGGCGACTCCCCTACACAGGCCTTCTGCCGCAGGCAGACAGCCTAAAAACTTTCATCTTTGAGCCAATCCTTGAGGGGATGGGCCTGCAGATTGCTGCAAACTCTGACATTCCAGGCGCCAGGGGCATCCTTTAGGTCAATCGTTTGCGTCAGTGGTGCAAATACCGCACTTCCTGAGCCCGTCATTCTAGCATGCAGTTTGAATGAGTTCAGCCAATCGATGGCTTTTTTCACTTCAGGCTGCAGCCTTTCGGCGACAGGCTGCAAGTCGTTTTGGCCAAAGCCATAGTGATCTGCAGCAAAGTCTTCGATTGTAGCATGGGCATGATCGCGCTTGAGGGTTGCGTCGCGGAAGATGGACAGGGTCTCCAGCCCCGCCTCGGGCTTGACCACCACGAACCGCTGGGGCGGCAGGGCATGGGCCTTTTCCAGCGGCGTGATGTGCTCGCCTATGCCTTCCACCCAGGCGGAGTTGCCGCACAGAAAGAAGGGCACATCGGCGCCCAGGTCCAGTGCAATGCGTTGCAGCTCGCGCCGGGTCAGATTCAGCTGCCACAGGCGGTTCAGTGCGATGAGGGTCGATGCCGCATCCGACGAGCCGCCGCCCATCCCGGCCTGCGCCGGCAGGCGCTTTTCCACGCCGATGTGCACGCCCGCGCTGCAGCCGGTCGCCTGCTGCAGTGCCCGTGCGGCACGCACGATGAGATCGTCGGCAGGAAGTGCCATGCCCGACAGGTCCTCGCGGCTGATCTGGCTGTCGCCGCGCCTGTCGAAGTGCAGCGTGTCATGCCAGTCCAGCAGCATGAAGACCGATTGCAGCAGGTGATAGCCATCGGCGCGGCGGCCGGTGATGTGGAGGAACAGGTTGAGCTTGGCCGGGGCCGGCACGTCGTGGAGCGAGCGCATGGGCTGGAGAGGATGAGGAAAAAAGGCAGGTGCGGCAGCTGGGGATGGAACAGGCGCGCCCGGCGGAAATCAGGGCGTGTCGAGCACGATGCGCAGCGCAGCCGGCGGCTGAGGGTCGTGGCGCCGGGCGGACAGGCGCCCCTGCTCCATGCGGGAGAGATCCACCTGCCAGCCTGCGGCTGCGGTGGCCCGGCCCTGCAGCCAGTCGAACAGGGCGGCAATCGGCAGATCGCTGCCCGTCAGCTCCTGCACCAGTGCGGGCAGCGAATCCGAGGTCTTGCGCTCATCGCCTTGCTGCACGCTTGCCTGCCCCGGCTCCCAGAGCAGACGCGCCAGCGTCGAGCCCAGGGGAGTGAACAGCAGCAGCTCGCCGCGCTGGGGGGTGCCCAGCAGCTCGAAGCCTGCGCTGAAGGATTGGTTTTGCGCATCTTCCACCTGCAGCGCCAGCCGTCCCGCCCAGTGGCCTGCAGCGGTGGGTGCGGTTGCGTCGGCCTGCAGCTGGCGGGGCGGCAGGGCGCAGCCGGCCAGGGCCAGCAGTGCAGCGGCCGCCGCCGTGGCGCACAGCTGCCGTCGTGCAAGAGAGGTATGCGGCAGCCCGGGCACGGCGCGCTGGCTCAAAGCGAGACGCCCAGGCGGCGCAGGGTTTCGCGCAGGGTCGTGTTGTCGGGGCTGGTGGCCTGGCCCTGGCGCCAGATTTTCTGCGCGCGTTCACGATCACCCTTGACCCAGAGCACTTCGCCCAGGTGTGCGGCGATCTCCACGTCGGGGCGGGATGCGTAGGCGCTTTCGAGCAGCCTGAGGGCTTCGTCCAGGTCGCCCTGGCGGAATTTCACCCAGGCGAGGCTGTCGGTGATGAAGGGATCGCCAGGCGACATTTCCAGCGCCTTGCTCACCAGCTTTTCGGCTTCAGCCAGGTGGATGCCGCGTTCGGCGAAGGAGTAGCCCAGCGCGTTGTAGGCGTGCTGGAAGTCGGGCTGGCGCGCGATGATGCCGCGCAGCAGCCGCTCCATTTCGTCATGCTTGCCAATGCGCTCCGCCAGCAGGGCGGTGTCATAGGCGAGCTCGGCGTCTTCGGGGTCCTGCTTCTGCAATTCGGCCTGCAGCGCGTAGGCCTGGGCATTCTGATTGGCATCGCGCAGCAACTGCACTTCGGCCAGGCGCTTGAGCCGCTGCTGGCTGGGGCCGCTGGCGGGCACCGCCTCGATGAGGGCGCGGGCTTCCTTGAGCTTGCCCTGGCGTGCGAGCAGGGCGGCACGGCGCGCCTGCACGCTCAGCAGGTTGGGCGCGTCGTCGATGCGGCGCAGCAGGGCATCCGCCTCGGCGAACTTGCCCTGCTTTTCTGCAATCTGGGACTGCAGCAGGTAGTACTGGGACTGGGCGGCACTGCGCGCCACACCGGCAGGAATCTGCGGCACGAGCTTGCCGAAGCGCTCGGCGGACGCCTGGGCTGCATCCACATCGTTGGACTGCAGTTGCAGCGCGGCCAGCGTGGCCCAGGCTTCGGCGTAGTCGGGGGAGTCCACGGTGATGGATACCAACTGCTGGCGGGCCTCGTCCATGCGCTGCTGGCCCAGCAGCACGCGGGCATAGGCCATGCGCATCTGGGCCGAAGGATTCTTGGCCAGGTAGCGCTTGACGATGGGCTCCGCCTCGGGCATGCCCGCTTCCAGCAGTTCCATGGACAGCAGGGCCACGGGGCCGGTATCGGGCGTCAGTGCCTGTGCCTTTTGCACGGCCTGCATGGCGGCAGCCTTCTGCCCGGCGCCCAGGCGCATGTGGCCGATGGTGGCCCAGGCAAGGGGGCCGCTGGCGGGGTTGTCGGTTTCGCCAGCCATGGCCTGTTCGACCACATCGGCCGCCAAGGCCTTGTCGCTGGCATTGTTGTAGAGCTGGGTGATGCCCAGGTAGGTGGCGGGCTTGGAGGGCGCAGGCGTGGCCTCGATCTCCCGCTTGAGATAGGTGCCGGTATCGGCGATGCGGTTCAGTGCCACCAGGATCTGGAGCACGAAGCGGTTGGCGTCGCGGGACTGGGGAAAGGCGTCGAGCCAGGCTCGGGCATTGGCCAGTGCGCGTTCACCGGAGCGCGACTGCAGCGCCAATTCGGTGCCACGCCGATACAGCTGCTCGCTGCCGCTGGTGCGTGCGGCCTCCATCATCATGGCCTGGGCGTCGCCCAGCGCACCTTCGCTGGCGGCGATCTCGCCGACCAGGATCTCGTAGAACAGCTCGGCGTTGAGCGCGGCGCGTTCGTCTTCCGCAGAGGCGGCGTCGGACGAGGGAGGTTCGGGGGATTCCGCCTCGATGGTGGCTGCGGTCTTGCCCGGGAGTGCCCAGGCAGTGGCTGAACCCATGGCCAGGGCTGCTGCCACGGCAAGTCCCTGAAGGCGAAGGCGATGATCCATCGAACCATAATAATCGAAGCCCAGACCACATTTCGCACAACTACAGCACAACCCGGATCGCATGCCCGAATTGCCAGAAGTAGAAGTCACGCGGCGCGCTTTTGCCGCGCAGATCGCCGGAGCGCGCATTGAATCCGTGGCCTTGGGCAAGCCCTTGCGCTGGCCTTTGGGCATTGCGCCCGAGCTGCTGGCCGGGCGCAATGTGCACGGCGTGCGTCGGCGCGGCAAGTATCTGCTGATGGAGTTGAGCGAAGGCCTGTTGATGCTGCACCTGGGCATGTCGGGCAGCCTGCGTTTCGTGGCCCCCCATGAAGCACCGCTGGGGCCTGCAGGTGCGCATGACCATTTCGACCTGCAGACCAGCAAGGGCCTGCTGCGGCTGCACGATCCGCGGCGCTTCGGTGCGGTGATGTATGTGGCGGCCGAGAGCGATCCCTGGGCGCGCAGGCTGCTGGACCATCTGGGGATGGAGCCGCTGGATGACAGCTTCTCCTTCGAGACCTTCCGGGCCGGCCTGAAGGCCAGCCGCACGCCCATCAAGCAATTGCTGCTGAGCGGCAGCGTGGTCGTGGGCGTGGGCAATATCTATGCGTCCGAGGTGCTGTTCATGGCGCGCATCGCGCCCACGCAGCCGGCCTGCGAGGTCGGGCCGCGCAAGGTGCGCCGGTTGTTCGAGGAGATCCGCCGCGTGCTGGCCCTGGCGGTGGAGCAGGGCGGCACGACGCTGCGCGATTTCTCTGCGCCCGACGGCATGGCCGGCCACTTCCAGCTGCAGGCCAAGGTCTATGGCCGAGAGGGCCTTCCCTGCACGCATTGCGGCTCACCCGTGCAAATGCTGCGCCAGGGGCAGCGCAGCACCTACTTCTGCGCGCGGTGCCAGAAGGCGGGATGATCGCTTCAAAAAACGGAGCGAATTCTCAACGTCTCGTAACGCTTGTCTCGGCTGGATTGCGGGAGATCCCGTGAAGCATCTGCATAAATTGGCTGTTTATGCAAAATTCAGGCGCCAACCGCTGCAGATGGATGGTGAAATATTGTTTCATTTGTAAATAAACGATATTTTGCCCTCAATCCCCCCGCTCCAGGGGCCGGCCTTGGGGCGCTGCAGCAGGCAAAACAGGGCGACGGTGCTATATTTTGAATAGAACAGGCATCACGCTTGCGGCGCAATGTCGAGGCGATCACTAGGCATCGGCAGACATTGGCGATGCAATGGCGGGGGAAACACGTGGGACCATCATTCAACGAGCAATTCGACCAGCACGGCGCATGGCGCCGCGGCTTTGCGCAGCAATTGCATGCGCTGCGCGAATGGCTGCAGTCCCAGGAGCTGCTGGATGTCGCGGTGCAGGAGCGGCTGCAGCGGCTGGAAGCCCAGGTGCGTGGCGACAAGGTCATGGTGGCCTTCGTGGCCGAGTTCTCGCGCGGCAAGTCCGAACTGATCAACGCCGTCTTCTTCGCCCACTATGGCCGCCGCCTCATGCCGGCCAGCGCAGGGCGCACGACCATGTGCCCCGCCGAGCTGGGCTGGGAAGCCGAGCTGCAGCCCAGCCTGCGCCTGCTGCCCATCGATACGCGCGAATCGCTGGAAAGCCTGGGCCAGTGGCGCGCCCGCCCCGAGGCCTGGCTGCAGTTGCCGCTCGACGTGAACAATGCCCAGCAGATCGCCGACACGCTGGCCAAGGTGGCCGAAGTGCGCAAGGTTTCCGTGGAACTGGCCCGGACCTGGAGCTTCTGGCATGACGAGGACCAGGGCGGCAATCCCTTCGTCGATGACCAGGGCCTGGTCGAAGTGCCCATGTGGCGCCATGCGCTGATCAACATGCCCCACCCCCTGCTCAAGCAGGGACTGGTGATTCTGGATACGCCCGGTCTGAATGCCGTGGGCGCCGAGCCTGAGCTGACCGTCAACCTGATCCCCCAGGCTCACGCCGTGGTCTTCGTGCTGGCGGCCGACACCGGGGTGACCAAGTCCGACCTGGCCATCTGGCGCGACCATGTGCTGCCGCCCGATGTGGCTTCCGGCCAGCATGCGCTGGCCGACTCCCGCCTCGTGGTGCTCAACAAGATAGACACGCTCTGGGACAGCCTGAGTTCCGCGTCGCAGGTGCAGGCCCAGCTGCAGCGCCAGCGCCAGGAGTCGGCACAGATGCTGGGCCTGCCCGTGGAGCGGGTGCTGCCCGTGTCGGCGCAAAAGGGCCTGGTGGCCAAGGTCTCCAGCAACGATGCGCTGCTGCAGGCCAGCGGACTGCCGGTTTTCGAGAACATGCTGGCCGAGGGCATCATGGGCCAGCGCCAGAAGGTGCTGCAGACGGCCGTCAGGGCCAATGTGCAGCAGTTGCAGGTCGAGGTGGAGCGCGTGCTCAACATCCGCCGCCGCGACCTGGACGACCAGATGGCCGAGCTGCGCAGCCTGCGCGGCAAGAACGCCAGCGTCATCGCCTCCATGCGCCACCGCATCGAGAGCGAGCAGCAGGATTTCGATGCCAGCGCCGCCAGGATCCAGGCCGTGCGGCTGGTGCATATGCGCATGCTGCGCGACATCTTCCGCCAACTGGGCTCCAGCGCGCTCAAGCAGGAGCTGGTCGATCTCAAGGATGCGCTGGAGCAGCGCGGCCTGAAGCTGGGCGCCCGCAAGGTCTATGCCGAAACCTTCGAGCGCCTGCGTACCGTGGCGACCCGGGCCCAGACGCAGGCCGGAGAGATCCAGTCCATGCTGGGCGCGACCTTCAAGGAACTCAACGCGGAGTTCGGCTTCTCGCTGCAGGCTCCGGCCCAGCTGGAGCTGGCCGAGTTCGGCAGCGACCTGCAGCGCATCGAGGCCAGCTACACCCAGTACCTGGGCCTGGGCCATGCGCTCAGGCGCAGCAATCCTGCGTTTGCGCAGCGCCTGATCAAGGCGCTGGCGATGCGGTTGCGCACGGTGTTCGAGTCTGCGGCCAACGACGTGGACATGTGGAGCAAATCCGCCACAGCCCAGCTCGATGCCCAATTGAAGGAGCGCAAGCGCAGCTTTGCCCGCCGCATCGAAGCGGTGGACCGCATCCAGAATGCGGCCTCGGGCCTGGTGGAACGCATTGCCGAGATCGAGACCGCTGACGAACAGCTCACGGCCCTGCAACTGCAGCTGGGGCAGGCCACCATGGAACTGCTGCAACCCCTGTCCCCGGCGCCCGCCTTCCCAGGCCTGGCGAGGGCGGCGCAGGAAACCTCATTGACTGCTTGATATCTTGACCTTTCCCTCGATTGCCACGCCCGTCGTGCAGTGGCAGGCGTCGCATGGACGCAATCACCTGCCCTGGCAGCAGACGCGCGATCCCTACCGCGTCTGGCTTTCCGAAATCATGCTGCAGCAGACCCAGGTGAGTACCGTGCTGGGCTACTACCAGCGCTTTCTCGATGCCTTCCCCGATGTCGCCAGCCTGGCGGCCGCACCCCAGGACGCGGTGCTGGCGCTGTGGAGCGGCCTGGGCTACTACAGCCGCGCGCGCAACCTGCACCGCTGTGCCCAGGCCGTGGTCGAGGACTGGGGAGGCGCTTTTCCAAGCAGGGCCGAGGATCTGGCCACGCTGCCGGGCATAGGCCGGTCCACGGCCGGCGCCATCGCTTCCTTTTGCTTTTCCGAGCGTGTGCCCATCCTCGACGCCAACGTGCGGCGCGTGCTCACGCGCGTGCTGGCTTTCGATGCGGATCTGGCCGTTGCCAGGAACGAGCGCGAACTGTGGGACCTGGCCCAGCAGCTGTGCCCCACCGAGGACCTGCATCAGGCCATGCCGCGCTACACCCAGGGCCTGATGGACCTGGGCGCCACCATCTGCACGCCGCGCAAGCCCAGCTGCCTGGTCTGCCCGCTGCAGCCGCAGTGCCGCGCGGCGCGCTTCGGCAATCCCGAAAACTATCCCGTGCGAACGCGCAAGCTCAAGCGCAGTGCCGAGGCCTGGTGGCTGCTGATCGCCGTCGACGGGCAGGGCCGCGTCTGGCTGGAACGCCGTCCGCAGCAGGGCATCTGGGCGGGGCTTTATGCGCCGCCCGTGTTCAACGGGCGCGAGGCGCTGGAGCAGGCCGCCGCGCAGCACTGGCCTGCCGCGCAATCTGCCGATCGGACCGAGCTGCCCGCCTTCGTGCATGTGCTCACCCACCGTGATCTGCACCTGCACCCCGTGCGTGTGCCCGTGGGGCCGGGCAACCTGGATGGGGCCATGCCGGATGCCCAAGGCTGCTGGGCCGATGCCAGGGCCTGGGCCGACATGGGTCTGCCGGCCCCGGTGCGCAAGCTGCTGGATGCGCAATTCGCGGATTGAGGCCACGATCGGCCCGGCTGGCTAGAACCTGCGGCGCGGCAGCAGCAGGGCGCAGCGCAGCAGCATCCAGGCCAGCCATTGCTCCCGCGCGCCGGGTGTGCGCCTGGCGCGCGCGGTGGCGTCGGCAATGTGCAGGCGCAGGGTGCCGAGGGCATGGCGGTCCCCGCTTTGCACGGCCTGCTGCCAGGCCTGCTCGCAGCGCTGGCGCTCCAGCGCCTGATGGTCCGGGCTGCGGATATCGCTGATGGCGGTGATGGTGCTCATGGCTGCAGCGCTCCCACTGCGCAATTGGTGCCCGCTTCTTTACCGGAGCGGTCGCCATCCTGCCGGCCGAAGGCATACCAGTCCACATGCCGTGTGCACACCATGATCAGGGCCAGCACGGCAAACAGCGCGATCGATCCCACGATGAGCGCGCTCTGCTCCAGCTGCAGCAGCACGTACAGCAGGCCGTAGAGCGCGGCGATGCCCGCTGCAAACGGCAGGCCGCGGCGCAGGCTGCCCAGGATGTGGCTGGCGTAGTAGGCCAGCAGCAGCACGCAGGCCGAGGCGGCAATGCCGTAGGCGCTGGCAAATCCCATGTGCTCCGACAGGCTGATCAGCAGCAGGAAGAAGCTGCACAGCGCCGATCCCACCAGCAGGTACTGGATGGGGTGCACGCGCAGCTGCTTGAGCACCTCGAACAGGCCGACGGCCACGAAGGTCAGCACGACGAAGAGCAGGCCGTACTTGGTGGCACGGTCGCTCAGCGAATAGGCGTTGATGGGGTCCACGAAGTCCGTATCCAACGACTCCAGGCAAGGGCCGCTGTTGGGGGCATGGGCGGTGGCCGCGTATTCCTCCATGTCGCGGCGGCCGGGCTGGCACAGCGGCTGCTGGTCGGTGAAGGCCTGGCGTGCGGAAGAGGCCAGGGCCGAGAGGTTCCAGCTGGCTTCGAAGCCCTTGTCGCTGATCTCCCGCCGGTTGGGCAGAAAGCTGCCACCGAACGAGGGATGGGGCCAGTCGGCCGACAGCCGGACCTGGCTGTGGCTGCCCAGCGGCACGAAGGCCAGCTTTTCGGTGCCCACCAGTTCCAGGGCGATCTTCAGTTCAAGAGGCCCGTCCTTCTTGAGCAGGGCCGGCGCCAGTTCCGCCTGCAGGCCCTGCGAGTAGCGCTCCAGTGATGTGCCGGGGCCCACGTCCAGGCTCTTGCCATCGGCTTCGATGGTGGCCGAGCGGATGCCGCGCGGATCGGTGAGCGACAGCGCCACGCGCAGTGCGCCGCAGCGCACGGCCTGGTTGGCCGCCGTGTCGATGGAGGGCTTTTCCAGGTACTGGGCGGCGTTCGTGAAGCTGGCGCTGATGCTGTCCTGCATGGCATAGGTGCTGACCTGGTGCAGGCCGCGCGAGCGCTCTTCCATGCGCGCCGTGGCCTGGTGGCGCAGTTGGTCGGGCAGCAGCATGCGTTGGAACTGGCGCGTGGTCCATTCGGTCTTGCTGCCTTTCTCGATGCCCGTGGTCTCGGTGCAGTTTTGCACCAGCACCGGGCCCATCAGCGTCTGGCGGCCGGCCAGGCTGGCGACAACGCCCTGCACGGCGTTGTCGCGGTTGCGTATGCGGTCCCGCACCACGTCGTGTATCAGGCCCAGGCCCTGCATCAAAAGGCCCAGCATGACCAGCAGGGCCGCGCCTTTGGCAAGCAATCGGTTCTTCATTCCACATCCCGTTCGTTGATCGTGCACGCAGTCTGGGCGGGGGCTGTGTGGCAGGAATGAAGTGTGTGAAGCGGGTGTGAAGTCGGATTCGCAGGGCCGATGTGGGTGTGTGGGGGGGCGAATGTGGGGTCAGTGTGCCCGCAGTGGCCAGTTCAGCGTGACACGCAGCCCGGGGTGGGCGTTGGTGGCCTGCATGCTGCCGCCGTGCAGCAGCATGATGCGCAGCAAGATGGACAGGCCCAGTCCCGTGCCGCTGCGCTCTCCGTTGGGGCGGGGGGTGGTGAAAAAACGCTCACCCAGCCGGCCCAGCAGGGCCTCGGGCACGCCGGGGCCGTGGTCGCGCACGCTGACGCGGCCGGGCTCCAGGTCCACGTGGATGCTGCTGCCCTCGGGGGCGAAGTCGATGGCGTTGCTGAGCAGGTTGCTCAGTGCCAGCACCACCAGATCCTGCTCCCAGGGACCGCTGCTGTCCTGGCCCTGCAGCACCAGCTGGATGCGGCGCTGGTGCGCTGCACTGTGAACTTGCGCCATGGCCTGTTCGGCACAGGCCTGCAGGCTGCAGGCCGTGTGCGGGTGCAGGGCGCGGCGCTGCTCCAGCTGGCTCAGGCGCAGCAGCTGGTCCACGAGGTTCTGCAGGCGCTGGCACTGGTCCACCACCTGGCGCGCGAACAGTTCGCGGTCGGCCGGGGGCAGGTCTTCCTGCAGCAGCTCGCCTGCGCCACGGATGGCAGCCACGGGGCTCTTGAGCTCGTGCGTGAGGGCGCGCACATAGCCTTCGATGTAGTCGCGCCCTTCCAGGCGGCTGCGCATGTTCTCCATGGCGCGCGCCAGTTCGCCCAGCTCGCCGGGCATGCGCGGGGCCTCGGGCATGGGGGGCGCCGTGGTGGGCGAGGCGGCCTCGTTGAGCGTGGGCGCCTGTACCTGCTGGGCATAGCTGCGCAGGCGACGCACATGGATGACCAGCCACCAGGTGACGGCAAAGCCCACGCCGGCCGACAGCAGCAGGAACAGCAGACCGCCGCGCAGCATCTTGCTTTCCGCGCTGTCCACGATCTTCTGCACCGAGTGGGCGGGCTTGGAGGCGGTGAGCACGCCCGCCACGCGGCCATCGACCATGATGGGTGCCGAGACATACATGACGCTGCTGGCCTCGTCGTTCTGCACCTCGCGCGTGGTGCGTGCGCCGTATTCGCCGCGAAGCGTGCGGTACACATCGCGCCAGCGCGAATAGTCGGCGCCCTGGTCCAGCCCGGCCGAATCGAACAGTACCAGTCCCTGGTGGTCGGTGACGGTGACGCGCATGTCCAGGCTGGTCTTGCGCGTGTCCCAGATCCAGACCTTGACGGACTGGTTCGCATAGGCCTGCATGTGGTGCGCGAAGCGGCTGTCGGCGGGGCGCTGCTGCAGCACGCCGCTGGCCATGTCGTCGCTGGCCAGCGCGGCCAGGGCATAGGCGGTCTCGACCAGGGTGTCCTCGGTCACCTTGCGCACGCTGGGCTTGACCTCGACCATGAAGACGCGCAGCACGAAGAATGCGGCCAGGCCGTTGATGACGAAAAAGGCGAAGAACAGCCGCAGACCGAGGCGCATGGCGTGCAGCGCCGGCTCAGCCCGGCAGCGTCAGGCTGTAGCCCATGCCGCGGTGGGTGGTGATGAAGTCCTGCTGCGGCGCCTGGGCGCGCAGCTTGGCGCGCAGGGTCTTGACGTGCGTATCCACGGTGCGGTCCGTGCTGTCGCTGTCCTGGCCCCAGATGCTGTCGAGCAGGAACTCGCGGCTGAGGATGCGTCCGGGGCGCTCCAGCAGGCAGCGCAGCAGCTGGTACTCGCGCCGCGTGAGATCCAGCGCCACACCCTGCATGCGTACGCGCTGGCCTTGCGGGTCGATGCTGAACAGAGTGTCGGCGGGCCCCGGGCTGGGCGTGGCAGCAGCAGGTTGCAGGCGCTGCGCGCGCCGCAGCAGGGCACGGGTGCGGGCCACCAGCTCGCGCGGGCTGAAGGGCTTGGTGAGGTAGTCATCGGCGCCCAGCTCCAGACCCAGCACGCGGTCCATTTCCTCGCCGCGCGCGCTGAGCACCAGCAGGGGCACGACGGCACCGGCCTGGCGCAGCTCGCGGCACCAGTCCAGGCCGTTGCCATCGGGCAGGCCCACGTCCAGCAGCAGTGCATCGGGCGGCTGGGCCTGCCATTGCGCGCGTGCGTCGGCCAGCTGCAGGCAGTGGCGCACGGCAATGCCGTCGCGCTCCAGCGCATAGCAGACGGTGCGCGCGATGGCGGGGTCGTCCTCCACGAGCAGCACACGCGGAGCGTTCGTCATCGGCAAGCCTTGCATCGCAGTGTTCCGGAGGCGGGCCTGGCGCTCAGACGTCGTGCGCAAGCAAGTCGGCAGGCTTGGGCGTGGGCCGGCTGTCCAGCGATCGGTGCCGGCACAGCGTGGGCCAGCGCGGGGCGAAGTGCCGTGCCAGTTCCTCGACCAGGAAGACCGAGCGGTGCTGTCCCCCAGTGCAGCCGATGGCCACGGTGACATAGCTGCGATGGTTGCTGGCCATCATGTCCAGCCAGGACTCCAGGAACTGCTGGATGTCGCGGCGCATCTGGTCCACGCCGGGCTGCTGGCGCAGGAAATCGGCCACGGGCGCATCCATGCCGGTCAGCGGGCGCAACTGGGGTTCGTAGTACGGGTTGGGCAGCATGCGCACATCGAACACATAGTCGGAATCCGAGGGCAGGCCGTGCTTGAAGCCGAAGGACTGGAAAACCAGCGTCATCTGACCCACCGGGGCGGCAATCAGCTCCTTGATATAGCTTTGCAGCTGGGACGAGCGCAGGTGGCTGGTGTCGATGACATGCGACTTGTCCCGCAGGTCGCCCAGCAGCTCGCGCTCGGTTTCAATGTCCTGCACCAGGGCGCGGCGGCCTTCGGTGATCGGACCCTGCGACAGCGGGTGGCGGCGCCGGGTTTCGGAGAAGCGCCGCACCAGGGTGCCCGTGGTGGCGTCCAGAAAGACCAGGTGGGGCACGACGCCCTGGCGCTGCAGCCGCTCCAGCTGGCCGGGCAACTGGGGCAGTCCCCCGGCGCTGCGCGCATCCATGGCGATGGCCACCTTGTTGCTGTGGCGGCCATGCTCCAGTTCGACGAAGGAGGACAGCAGCTCGGGGGGCAGGTTGTCCACGCAGTAGTAGCCGGCATCCTCCAGCGCATGCAGGGCGACGGATTTGCCTGACCCGGACATCCCGGTGATCAGCACGATCTCAAGCGACATGGCATCAGCCTCCATTGGTGTTGCGCGCGCCGTTGGCCGCGCGCCCCGGCTTGGACCGTGCGCGTTCGGCATCGGCCTGTGGCCGCTGCCGGCCGGCCCGTCGCGGGGGCGGCCTGGGCGCGGGTGCCTGGCGCGCCATGGCCAGCATTTCGCGTGCATGGGCCATCGTGGTTTCGGACTGGCGCTCGCCACCCAGCATGCGCGCCAGCTCGGCCTCCCGCGCGGCGCTGTCCAGCGGCTGCACGGTGCTGAGCGTGCCTTGCCTTGCGCGCTGCTTGGCCACCAGGTAGTGCTGATCGGCGCAGGCGGCAACCTGCGGCAGATGGGTGACGGAGAGCACCTGCCGCGATCGTCCCAGTGCGTGCATGAGGCGGCCCACGGTCTCGGCGACGGCGCCGCCCACGCCCGAGTCCACCTCGTCGAAGATCAGCGTGCCGGCCTCGCCCAGCTCGCTGGTGGTCACGGCGATCGCCAGCGAAATGCGCGACAGCTCGCCGCCCGATGCCACCTTGGCAATCGGCTTGGGACTGGCGCCCGGGTGGCCTGCGACCAGAAAGGCCACGTTGTCCACGCCAAAGGCGCCGGGGGTGTCGGCCGTGGACAGGGCAGCCTCGAACAGTCCGCCTTCCATGCCCAGCCCCTGCATGGCCTGGGTGATGGCGCGCGACAGGCGCGGAGCGGCCAGGGCACGTTGCTGCGACAGCACCCGGGCGCTGGCCTGGTAGTGCTGCTGCGCCGATTGCTCGGCGGCATGCAGGGCCTCGATGTCCACGGCGGCGTCCAGCTGCTGCAGTTCCTGGCGCCATCCTGCCAGCAGCGCGGGCAGTTCATCGGGCGTGCGGCGGTAGCGGCGTGCCAGCTGCATCCACAGCGACAGGCGCTCATCGAGCTCGGCCAGGCGCTCGGGGTCCAGGTCGGCGCGGCGCAGATAACTTTGCAGCGAATGGCGCGCATCCTGCGCCTGGGCCATGCACGAGGCCAGCACGTCGGCAATGTTCTGGAAGTCGGGCTCCAGGTGCTCCTGGTTCTGGATCAGGTGGCTGGCGCGGCCCAGCGGGCTGATCACGCCGGCTTCGTCGTCTTCCAGCATCTGCAGCGTGGTCTGTGCCGCGTCGATCAGCGTCTGGGCATGGGACAGGCGCGTGTGCTGGGCGTTGAGGTCATCCCACTCGTCGGCCTGCGGGGCCAGCTTGTCGAGTTCGGTGATCTGCCACTGCAGCCGCTCGCGCTCGCGCTGCAGGCTGTCCTGGGCGGATTGCGCATGCTGCAGCGCCTGCCGGGCCTGCGACCAGCGGCTCCAGCAGCCCTGGACCTCGCGGCTGTCGATGCCGGCATAGGCATCGAGCAGGGCGCGCGCCGCATCGGGCCGCGTGAGGCTTTGCCAGGCATGCTGGCCGTGGATGTCGATGAGTTGCTCACCCAGGGCGCGCAA
Source organism: Delftia acidovorans (assembly GCA_031286585.1). Taxonomy (GTDB): domain Bacteria; phylum Pseudomonadota; class Gammaproteobacteria; order Burkholderiales; family Burkholderiaceae_C; genus Comamonas; species Comamonas acidovorans_A. Next base: position 397,517 of record JAITUC010000038.1, on the reverse strand, counting down.
CTGCGCGGCCGTGGCTGGCGTGCCGTTGATCCAGGCGCGGCTGCGGCCCTGGGTGTCCACCGTGCGCCGCAGCAGCAGGCTGCTGTCCTCGCAGGCCAGGCCTGCGGCCTCCAGCCAGGGGCGCAGCCGTGCGCATCCGTCAAACTCCACGCAGATGTCGGCCTGGGTGCAGCCTTCGCGCACCACGTCGGCGTCGGCGCGGGCGCCCAGGGCTAGCTGCAAGGCATCGATCAGGATGGATTTGCCGGCGCCGGTCTCCCCGGTCAGCACGGTGAAGCCCGCCTGCCAGTCCAGATCGAGGGCCTGCACGATCACGAAGTCGCGCAGAACGATGCGCTTGAGCGCCATGGTCAGGCGCCTCCCTCGTTCCAGCCCAGTTTCTTGCGCAGCGTGGCGAAGTAGTTCCAGCCCTTGGGGTGCAGAAAGCGCACGCTGTGGTGGGCGCGGCTCACGAGGATGCGGTCGCCGTGCTGCAGCGAGGCCAGGGACTGCATGTCGAAATTGGCGCTGACATCGCGCCCCGCCACGACCTCGATCGTGACCTCGTTGGCATCGGACAGCACGATGGGGCGGTTGGACAGGTTGTGCGGCGCAATGGGGGCCATCACCCAGGCGGGGATGGACGGATGCATCATCGGCCCGCCGGCGGACAGCGCATAGGCCGTGGAGCCCGTGGGCGTGGCCACGATCAGGCCGTCGGCGCGCTGGTTGGAGACAAAGCGGCCGCCCACCTCGATGCGCAGCTCCACCATGCCCGAGGTGCCGCCGCGGTTGACCACCACGTCGTTCATGGCCAGGGCCTCGAACACGCACTGGCCGTCGCGGATCACGCGGGCGCACATCAGGGGGCGCAGGTCCTCTTCGTATTCGCCCTGCAGCATGGGTGTGAGCGTGGCCTCGAAGTCTTCCAGCGCGATGTCGGTGACAAAGCCCAGGCGGCCCTGGTTCACCCCGATCAGGGGCGTTCCGTATTGCGCCAGGTGCCGGCTCACGCCGAGCATGGTGCCGTCGCCGCCGACGACCAGGCCCAGGTCGCAATGCCTGCCCAGGCCATCGACATCGAGGGTGGGGTAGTCTGTGAGCCCTGCGTGCAGGGCCGACTGGGTATCGAGCACGACTTCGCAGCCCTGGCGCCTGAGAAAGTCCGCAATGCGCTCAAGCGCGTTGCTGGCATTCTCGGACGGGGCGCTTGCGTTGGGAGCGTGGTACTTCCCGATCAAGGCAACGTGGCGAAACGTGGACGTCATTTCTGGAAATTACATCATTAAAATCATCACATGCTCGACGAACGTGCCAAGTTGTTGCTCAAAGCGCTGATCGAGCGTTATATCGCTGACGGCCAGCCTGTGGGCTCGCGAACCCTGTCGCGTGCGTCGGGGCTTGAATTGTCGCCTGCCACGATACGCAATGTGATGGCCGACCTCGAAGACCTGGGGTTGATCATCAGCCCGCACACCTCGGCAGGCCGCATTCCGACCGCCCGGGGCTACCGGCTGTTCGTGGACACCATGCTCACTGCGGACCGTGCAGATATCGTGACGCCCGAACTCGCGCCCGAGCAGCCGCAGAAAGTCATCGCCAACGCCGCCAACCTGCTGTCCAGCCTTTCCCAGTTCGTGGGCGTGGTGCTGGTGCCGCGCCGCACCTCGGTGTTCAAGCACATCGAATTCGTGAGGCTGTCGGAGCGGCGCTTTCTGGTCATCATCGTATCGCCCGACGGTGACGTGCAAAACCGCGTCATCTTCACCGACGTGGACTACTCGGCCTCGCAGCTGATCGAAGCCTCCAACTTCCTCAACAGCCACTATGCGGGCCTGGCCATGGAAGAGGTGCGCGAGCGCCTCAAGGGCGAGGTGGAGCTGCTGCGCGGCGAGGTGGCCACGCTCATGCAGGCGGCCGTCAACATCGGCACGGAAGCCATGACCAGCGCCCAGGAGGACGTGGTCATCGCGGGCGAGCGCAACCTGCTGTCGGTCAGCGATTTCTCCAGCGACATGGGCAATCTGCGCCGCGCCTTCGACCTGTTCGAGCAAAAGACCCAGATACTCAGGCTGCTGGATTTTTCCAGCCAGGCGGAAGGCGTGCGCATCTACATCGGCGGTGAAAGCCAGGTCGTGCCTTTCGAGGAACTGTCCGTGGTCAGCGCGCCCTACGAGCTCGATGGCAAGGTGGTCGGCACGCTGGGCGTGATCGGGCCCACCCGCATGCACTACGACCGCATGATCCAGATCGTGGACATCACCTCCAAGCTCGTCAGCAATGCGCTGAGTCACAAGCGCTGAGCCCTGCGGGTTAGGCTCTACAATAGTTGTTTGCCATGGCCTGCATCCGTGCTGCCTTGGTGAATCAGGGGCCTTAGCTCATGCTTGGTTAGAGCAGCGGACTCATAATCCGTTGGTGCCCAGTTCGACTCTGGGAGGCCCTACCATCCATTGGTATGAAAAGCCTGCCGCCTTTCCGGGCGGCAGGCTTTTTTGCTGGGCGCACGGCTGCCGCATGGCGGGCCATCGCCCGGTGGCCGGGAAACGTTGCCGGGTTTTTTGCAGAAATATGGCGCTTTTGCCTGGGAGTCCCAAAAGCCGCTGCTACAATGCGAAGCGTTGCGGCTGTAGCTCAGCTGGATAGAGTACTTGGCTACGAACCAAGGGGTCGTGGGTTCGATTCCTGCCAGCCGCACCAAAAAACGCAAAGCCCTGAAGTTGAAAGACTTCAGGGCTTTTTCGTTTTTCGCGTCCGCATTCCCGGGATGCCGGTCAGGCCTGTTGCGCTTTCGGCAGCACGATGCTGAAGGCGCTGCCCTGGCCAAGTGTGCTTTCTATCTCAAGCTGCCCGCCATGGCGAGCGGCCACGGTGCGCACGAAGGCCAGACCCAGGCCTACGCCGTCGAGGTGCTGGTGATGGTCCAGGCGCTCGAACGGCTGGCTCAGCCGGGCGAGGGCCTGCCCATCCATGCCGGGCCCGTGGTCCCGGATGGTGATGCGGCAATGGCCTGCGTCCTGCTGCAGCAGGCATTGCACCGTGGCGGGGTTTGCCTGATCTGCACGCGCTCCGTACTTGATGGCGTTGCCGATCAGGTTGACGGCCGCGCGGTGGAGCATGCCCGCATCGCCCAGCACGGGGCATTCCTGTTCGGGCAGGTTGAACTCCAGCTGCACATGGGCCGCAGAGGCCTGGGCCCAGCAGCTTTCCACGGCCTGGTCCAGCACCAGGCCCAGGTCCAGCCGTTCCCGGCGCAGCGCCTGCTGCTGCGCGCGTGCCAGGTGCACGAAATCGTCGGCCAGCTGCAGGGATGCCTGGGCATAGCCTTCGATGCGCGGCAGCAGGAGGCCGAGGTCGGGTGCCTGTACGGCGCCGCGCTGCATCTCCAGCAAGGTGATGATGGACGCCACGGGCGCACGGATGTCGTGCGAGATGAACTGCATGGCCTGGTCGCGCTGGGCCTGGGCGCTGCGCAGATCGCTGATATCGACCAGGGTGATCAGCCATCCCGTGGTGGGAGGTGCCTCGAAGGCCTGGGTCAGCAGCATCAGGCTGCGTCCCATGGGGTCGCGCCCCTCGCTGCTGGGCGGCAGACCGTGGGTGGCAAGCGCCTCGGGCGTGAGCAGGGGCTGGCCGGCGGATGCGCCGGCTGCCGTGTCCAGCGCCCGCAGACCATCGAGCAGGCGGGGCAGGGCATCGCCGGCCCGCAGGCCATGCCCCAGGCTGCGCGCATAGGCGTGGGCTGCGGCATTGGCCAGCATTACATGGCCCTGCCGGTCGCAGACGAAGGTGGGCGAGGGCAGCTGGCGCAGGCTTTCGCTGACGAAATGGTGCAGGGCTCGCAGTTGGCGCGAGGCCTGCTCCACGGCCGCGATGCGCTGGTCCAGCAGGTCGCCGCCCAGGCGCGGCGCGGTGGGCATGCCCTGCCCCTGCAGGTCGCGCAGCTCCAGTGCCAGAAAGCGCGCGGCGGCGCGCAGGCGCAGCCAGCTCCATAGCGGATAGGCCAGGGCCAGGCCCAGCAGGCCGGCTGCAGGCGCCGTCTGCACCTGCCACAGGCGCGGCGCAAACCCGGCCAGCGAGAGGCAGGCCAGGGCCAGCAGCGCGCAGGCCAGCATGCCGCCCGACGGGCCCAGCCAGGCCAGGGCCAGCAGGGCAAGCAGCACGGCCGCCGCATTGAGCGTGCGGTTGAGCGTGGCCGACGCGGGATGCACATGCGAGCCCTGCAGGCTGCCGTTGAGCACATGGGCCAGCATCTCCACGCTGGAGATGGGCCGCGAGCTGGTGCCCAGCGGTGCGGTGAACCGGCTGCCCAGGCCGGCGGCCGTCGTGCCGATGAGCACATATTTGCCACGGAATGCCGCCGCAGGAATGCGGCCGCGCAGCACGTCGATGTAGGAATAGGTGGTGAAGGGCGAGCGGTCCCTGGCGCCTTGTTCCGGCCTGGCCTGTGCAAACGCAATGATCTCCTGCTGGCGGCGCTGCCAGGAGGGTGCGTCGGGGTCCATGGGCGGCGCGGGTTCCGGGCGCGCGCATGCGCGCCCGTTCTCGCCCACGCAGTGCAGGGCCAGCGCCATGTGCCACCAGGGCTGCTGCGCACTGCCTTCGACGGCATGGAAGCTGCGCACGGCGCCATCGGCGTCCACGGGCAGCTGGGTATGGCCCAGCGCCGCCGCGGCCTGTGCGAAGGCAGGCAGCGGGCCGCTGCCTGGCGCCACGGGCAAAACGGTGCGGCCGCTGCGCTGCAGAACGCGCGCCAGCAGCAGGTCGTCGCCGGGGTAGTCCAGGTCTTCCTCGCTGAGCATCACGTCCAGGCCTATGGCGCGCGGCGGTGCCTGGCCGATGCGTTCCAGCAGTCCGGCGTGCAGGGCGCGGCGCCAGGGCCAGCGGCCAATGGCGTCGATGCTGGCATCGTCGATGGCGACGATGACGATGTCCTGCGAGGCCTTGGGGCGGTGCAGCCAGCTGGCCGTGTCCTGGACGAAGCCGTTGATGCGGTCCAGCTGCCCGTCGCCGCCGAGCCAGAACACCAGGGACAACAGGCCCGCCGCCAGCAGCAGCCAGTCCCGCCGCAGTCCACGGCCACGCACAGGCGCTGGCTGCGCCGGCGTGGCGGGGCTGTCAGGCGGGGGCGGCTGGGTGGACAAGCGCGGTCAGGGAATGAACGGGCACGGCTACTGGCGCTGCAGGCGCTCTCCGTCGCCCGAATGCATCATCTCGCCGCTGGCGTCGACGATCCAGCTGCCGGTGCGGAACTGGCGCGCGGCCGAGAAGTCGCTGCGCAGGCCGTTGGCATCCTCGATCTGCAGGCGCAGGTAGTAGCTGCCTGCGGGCAGGTCCTCGGTGCTCCATTGCGGCTGGTCGGTCCAGAGGTCAACCAGCGGCGCGGTGAAGTCCTGGTCGCGTGCCACCATCACGTGGTAGCGCTGGCCGGGCTCGCCGCTCCAGCGGATCTGGCGGCTGCCTTCGGCCGGGCCGTCGCCCATCTGCAGCGCGCTGGCCGAGGGCTGGGGAGGAACGGCAGCCAGCTGCATGGCCTGTGCGGGGGCGAACGGACCCTGGTCGGGCTGGCCATCGGCCAGCGTGCGAATGCTGGCGGCTCGCCAGAGATAGCGTCCGGCCGGCAGGCGGGCCAGCGTGGCGGCGGGCAGTGCGCAGTCGTTCAGGTCGCGTGCATCGATGGCGGGCTCGGCAAAGCCGGCCTGCGCGCCGGCAGAGACGACCTGGATGCGGTAGCGCACGGCGCCCACGACCTGTGTGCATTGCAGGCTGGCGCGGCCCAGGCCCACGGTGGCGTCGGCCTGCGGTGATTCATACAGCGGCGGCTCGGGATGGGCCTTGACGCGCAGGGTGCGGCGGCTGGCTGCGCCCGGAATGCCCTGGGCATCGATGCCGCGCAGGGACAGCACGTAGTCGCCGTCCTCCACGCCCGCCAGGCGCAGCGGCGATGCAGTGGCCTGAAAGCTGGCGCTGCGCAGCACCTGGGTCATGTCGGCATCGCGCGACAGCTGTAGCTGGTAACGCACGGCGCCCGGCAAGCCGGGCAGGGGCAGGCTGATCCAGTTGGCGTCTTCCGCCAGTGCGGGCCACGCCGTGATGTCGGGCGCGCCCAGCATGGGGCGGGGCTCGCCCACGCGGCCATTGGCGGCCACGGCCACGCCCTGGCCCGGGCGCAGCAGCGCATCGCCCGTGTTCGCGCTTGAGGCGTCGGAGCCCACGGCGACGGTGCCTTCATCGACGGCGGCCGCCGTGCCGCCGGCGGCATCGGCCTGGACCAGGAAGCGGGTGCCGCGCACGCTGGTCGATGCGGCGGGCGTGCGGATCTCGAAGCGGCGCTGGGCATTGCCGGGTTCAGGCGGCACCGAGGCCTCGACGCCGCCCTCGCGCAGGTCCAGTACGGATTGCAGGCTGCCGGCACGGCCCTTGCGGCGCATCTGGCGCAGCACCACATCGGACTGCGACTGCACGCGCACCAGGGAGCCATCGGCCAGGCGCACGGCAACGAATGCGTCCGGGGCAAGCTGCAGGCGTTCGCCTTCCTGCAGTGTCTGTCCCTTGCGCAGGGGCTGGCCCGCATCGTCTCCAGCCGCGCCCTGGGTGTCGGCCAGGTGGTCCAGCGGGCGCGTGCTGCGCGCATCGCCCTGCACGAATTCCACGGAGGCCACGGCGGCGCGCAGCAGGCGCACGGGAATCTCCAGCACGGAGCCGGGCCGCAGGCGGTAGGGATTGGCCACGCCGTTGTGCTGCTGCAGATCGGTCCACTGGCGGGCATCGCCCAGGTAGCGGGCCGCCAGCTGCTCCAGCGTGTCGCCGGCGACGACCCGGTGCGCCATCGTGTCGCCATTGCGGCCCACGGGTTTGATCTGGGCCTGTGCGCCGCCCAGGCCCATCAGGCCGAGGGCGGCCAGCACGCAGGCCCGCGATACGGGACTGCCCAGGGCGGCAGGCATGTGTCCGGTCATGATGCCTGCTGCAGCGCCTGCAGGGCTGCGTCGGGCACATCGAGGCGATAGCCATAGCCGTACACGGCACTGATGGCATAGGGCTGTCCGGCGCGCAGGTTCAGCAGGGCGCGCAGGCGCGAGATATGCGTGTCCAGCGAGCGCGACTGCACTTCGGCGTTGTGCCCCCACACGGCTTCGCGCAGGTGCTCGCGCGACAGCAGGCGGCCCTGGTTCTGGAACAGGGTCAGGGCCAGCGTGTACTCGCGGTGCGTCACCTCGATGGGCTGACCGTGCATTTCCAGGCTGTTGGTGGTGGTGAGGAACCGGTAGGGACCGAACTCCAGCACGCTTTGCGTATTCACCGGATAGGCGCGGCGCAACAGGGCGGCCATGCGCGCGCGCAGCTCGCCATGGCGCACGGGCTTGACCATGAAGTCGTCGGCGCCGCAGGACAGGCCCTCGACGATGTCGGCCTCTTCGCTGCGGTGGGTGATGATGAGGATGGGCAGCTCGCGGCTGACATGGCCACGCGCCCATCGCACCAGGTCCGTTCCTTCCATGTCCGGAAGGTGCCAGTCCACGATCAGCAGGTCGAAGCTCTCGCGGCGAAGCTCCAGTTGCAGGGCCGAGCCCGTCTGGTAGGTGTGGCAGCTGTGGCCCGACTCCAGCGCGACCTGACGCAGCATCTCCAGTTGCAGCGGATCATCGTCCAGAGCAGCTATACGCATCCAAATGTCCTTTCACGCACGCGCCGCAATCCCGGCGCCGGGCCCGCGGGCAAGACTGCCCGCAAATAGGCGGTTTCTCAAGCGAAGCTTACCCTTACTCTGCGGCATCGCGCAGTTGCTGCAGGGCGGCCAGCACCAACTGGGGGTCGGCGGGCTGCAGCCGTGGCTGCAGTGCGGACAGGGCCGCCTCGCCTTCCCTTTGCAGCTGGCCGATGGCCTGGCCGGCTTCCTTGGGGGCGTCGAAGCCCAGGCTTTGCAGCAGCAGCTGGCCGTCGGCGGCGACGAGCTTGAAGTAGAACTTGCCGTCGGCTTCGCGGTATTGCTTGAACTGGGGCAGGGCCTGCCTGGCCGCCTTGGCCTTGGCAGCCACGGGGGCCTGCGCCAGGCTGCGCAGGCCGACGGCCGAGCGCAGTTCGCGGATCAGGGGCAGGGTCTCGCGGCGGGCCTTGGCGGCGCCGGCCTGCAGGATGTCCTCCAGCTCGGCAGGGTGGGCTACCAGGTGCTCGTAGCGCTCGCGCATGGGGGCCAGCTCGCGGTCGATGCGCTCGAACAGCTGCTGCTTGGCATCGCCCCAGGCAATGCCTTCGGCGTACTGGCGGCGCAGTGCCTCGGTTTCCTCTTCGCTGGCAAAGCCCTGGTAGATCTGGAACAGGGCCGAGCCCTCGACTTCCTTGGGCTCGCCAGGCGTGCGCGAGTCGGTGGTGATGCTGCCGATGAGCTTGCGCAGCTGTTCGCGCGAGGAGAACAGCGGGATGGTGTTGTTGTAGCTCTTGCTCATCTTGCGGCCATCCAGGCCGGGCAGCGTGGCCACGTTCTCCTCGACCTGTGCCTCGGGCAGCGTGAAGAACTCGCCGCCGTAGATGTGGTTGAAGCTGGAGGCCATGTCGCGCGCCATCTCGATGTGCTGGACCTGGTCGCGGCCCACAGGCACCTTGTGCGCGTTGAAGGCCAGGATGTCGGCTGCCATGAGCACGGGGTACATGAACAGGCCGGCGGTCACGCCGTCATCGGTCTCGGTACCGTCCGCATGGTTCTTGTCCACGGCCGCCTTGTAGGCGTGGGCACGGTTGAGCAGGCCCTTGCCGGTCACGCAGGTCAGCAGCCAGCACAGTTCGGGGATCTCGGGAATGTCGGACTGGCGGTAGAAAGTCACATGCTCCGGGTCCAGCCCGGCCGCCAGCCAGCTGGCCGCGATCTCGATGGTGGAGCGCTGCACGCGTGCCGGATCCTGGCATTTGATCAGGGCGTGGTAGTCGGCCAGGAAGTAGAAATTCTCGACCTCGCGCGAGCGGCTGGCCGCGATGGCCGGGCGCAGCATGCCGGCATAGTTGCCGAGGTGCGGGGTTCCGCTGGGAGTGATGCCGGTGAGGAAACGGATGGTGCTCATGACGGGAGACTTCGACAGGGAAGAGAGAAAAACAGGGAGCCGCAGAGACAGCCGGTGGGCCGTTCTGCAGCGCGTTCAGCGCAACAGCGCGATCAGCGGGGTCAGCGCGAAGTCGATCACGGCGTAGCCCAGGTCCATCAGCGGGCGCAGCCACAGGCTGCCGACCACGCCGGCGATGACCAGGCCCATGACGATGAAAAAGCCCCAGGGCTCGATGCGCGCCACCCACTGCGCCTGGCGCCAGGGCAGCAGGCCGACCAGGATGCGGCCACCGTCCAGCGGCGGCAGCGGAAACAGGTTGAAGGCCCACATCACCAGATTGACCAGGATGCCGGCGCGGCACATTTCTATGAAGAAGCGCTCGCCCACGCCCGATCCCGCCAGAACCACCAGCAGCACGCCCCACAGCAGCGCCTGCACGAAATTGGAGGCCGGGCCCGCCAGGGCCACCCAGATCATGTCGCGCTTGGGGTTGCGCAGCTGGTCGAAGCGCACCGGAACGGGCTTGGCATAGCCGAACAGAAAGGCGCCCGAGGTGGCGAAGTACAGCAACAGCGGCATCAGGATGGTGCCGATGGGGTCGATATGTTTGATGGGGTTGAGCGTGATGCGTCCCATCATGGCGGCCGTGTTGTCGCCGAAGTGGCGTGCGGCATAGCCGTGGGCTGCCTCGTGCACCGTGATCGCGAAGAGCACGGGCAGGGCATAGATGAGTACGGTCTGGATGAGGTTGGAGATGTCCACGGCGGGCATTGTCTCAGACGCGGGCCACCCTTGCCGCTGGCCGCCGCCAGAGCCCGTTCGCTGCGCTGCGCTCTGGCCGCGTGGATATGGTGGTTTCCCGCAGATTGGCAATGCCCTGTTCCGTGTTGCAAAATGAAACATCGATGAGAGGGTTCCCTCAGCAGGTTTTTCACCAAGGCCCTCGGGCCATATGTACAAGAGGTGGCACGTGGGCGTACTGGGCTTGGGCAGGCTGCCGATAGGCTGGCGGCTGGTGATTGCGTTCGGCGGTATCAATCTGCTGGTCTTCACGATGATGGCGGTCACGGTGTTTTCACTGGGGCAGGCCGAACAGGCGCTGGCGGCCGGGGGGGCGACCACGGTGGCCGAGCAGGCGCTGGCGCACACGCGCTGGTGGGTGCTGGGCCTGGGCGCTGCGGTTTGCGCGCTGGCCCTGGTGGCCTGGTTCAGCCTGCGGCGGGGAATCGTGCAGCCGCTGGGTCAGGCCATCCTGATCGCCGAGACCGTGGCGGCCGGTGATTTGAGCCAGGAGTTCTCGACCGAGCTGCAGGGCGACTTCGGCCGACTGCTGGGCGCGCTGGGCACCATGGAGGACACGCTGACCGAGCTGGTCGGCCGCATCAAGCAGTCCACGGATTCCATCGGCCTGTCCGCCGGCGAGATCGACGCCGGCAACTCCGACCTGTCGCGCCGCACCGAGGCCCAGGTCTCGGCGCTGGCCCAGACGGCGGCCAGCATGGAGCAGCTCACCGCCACCGTGCGCCAGAACGCCGACCGCGCGCATTCGGCCAGCGGCCTGGCCGTCGATGCCTCGTCCACCGCCAAGCGCGGCGGGGCCGTGGTGAGCGAGGTGGTGCAGACCATGGAGGCCATCAGCGGCAGCTCGCGCAAGATCGTGGACATCATCCAGGTCATCGAAGGCATTGCCTTCCAGACCAATATCCTGGCGCTCAACGCGGCCGTGGAGGCGGCGCGTGCGGGCGAGCAGGGCCGTGGCTTTGCCGTCGTGGCCAGCGAGGTGCGCAGCCTGGCCGGACGCTCGGCCGAGGCCGCCAAGCAGATCAAGGAACTGATCACCACCAGCGTGCGCCAGGTGGAAAGCGGAGCCGGCCTGGTCAACCAGGCGGGCGCCACCATGCAGGAAATCGTGGGTGCCGTGGGCCAGGTCTCGGGCCTGCTGGGCGAAATGTCGCAGGCGTTGCGCGAGCAAAGCGAGGGCATCGCCCAGGTCAACGCGGCCGTGGGCCACATGGACAGCGCCACCCAGGAGAACGCAGCCCTGGTGCAGCAGGCCTCGCGTGCGGCCTCGGCGTTGAGCGAGCGCGCCCAGGATCTGGAGCAGGCGGTGGGCGCCTTCAAGCTCGATGACGGGCCCGAGTCTGCGGCAGGCGCGGGGATCTCTGCAGCGCAGGCCAGGCCCGCGCTGGCCCCGTCCGTTGCCGTGGCGCCCGCAGCCAGGTCGCCAAGGCAGCCGCAGGGTGCGCCGACTCCTGAGGCCCGGTCGCTGCGGTCGCTGGAATTGGCGCAGCACTGATCTGTATCTCTCTCCTCAGCGTCTCTTCAAAACACAAACGCCGGGCAAGCCCGGCGTTTGTCGTTCATGCGGTGCGGAGCAAGGCCCCCTGCCCGGGCCCTCTTCGTCAGGCCATCTCAAGGCCCAGGGCGTCCAGGCTGCCCCGGCCCTGGCGCACCACGGTCGGCGGATTGCCCAGGGCCATGGGCACCAGGTCGATCACGGTGGTCGGCTCCGAAGGGCAGGCGCCTGCATCGACGATGGCGTCAAGCTCGTGGGGAAAGCGCTCCAGGATGGCGTCCGCGTCGTGCAGGGCCTCGGTCTCTCCCGGCGGGATCAGCGTGGTGGCGATCAGCGGCTCGCCCAGTTGCTCCAGCAGCAGTTGCGTGCCCTTGCGGTCCGGCACGCGCAGGCCGATGGTCTTGCGCGAGGGATGGCTCAGGCGCTTGGGCACTTCCTTGGAGGCTTCCAGGATGAAGGTGTACGGCCCCGGCGTGGCCAGCTTGAGCAGGCGGTACTGGCGGTTGTCCACGCGCGCATAGCTGGACAGCTCCGACAGGTCGCGGCACAGCAGCGTGAGATGGTGCTTGTCGTTGATCTGCCGGATGCGGCGAAGCCGCTCCACCGCAGGGCGGTCGTCCAGGTGGCAGACCAGCGCGTAGCTGGAATCCGTGGGAATGGCCAGGATGGCGCCCTGGCGCAGCATGTCGGCGGCCTGCTTGATGAGACGGGGCTGGGGATTGTCGGGGTGGGCTTCGAAGCGTAGGACCATGGTGTGCGTTGTTGGCGGGAGGGGCTCAGGCCAGCTGTATGCGCTCGCCCAGCAGTTCCCATACCGGTGTCAGCTGGCCCGGCAGGTAGGGCAGGTCGCCCAGATCGGTGTGCGATTCCTCGGGGCTGTGGAAGTCGCTGCCGCGCGATGCGGCCAGGCCGAACTCGCGCGCCATGTCGGCATAGATGGCGTATTCGCTGGGCCGGTGGCTGCCGGTGACGACCTCGACGCCCTGGCCGCCATGCGCCTTGAATTCGGAAAACAGCGCGTATTCCTCGTTGGCGGTGAGCGCATAGCGGGCCGGATGGGCGATCACCGCCACACCGCCGGCCTGCGTGATCCAGCGCACGGCATCGGCCAGGCGTGCCCAGGTGTGGGGCACGTAGCCGGGATGGCCTTCGGTCAGGTAGTGGCGGAACACCTCGCCCGTGTCGCGGCAGCGGCCGGATTCCACGAGAAAGCGTGCGAAATGGGTGCGTGAGATCAGGCCGGGATTGCCGGCGAAGCGCAGCGCGCCTTCGTAGCTGCCTTCGATGCCGGCCAGCTCCAGCTGGCGGGCCATCTCGCGGGCGCGCGGGCCGCGCCCGTCGCGCGTGGCGTGCAGCCCTTCGAGCAGGGCGGGGTCGTCCGCGTCGAAGCCCAGTCCCACGATGTGCACGGTGGTGCCTGCAAAGCTCACCGAGATCTCGGCGCCCGTCAGGTAGTCCATGCCGCAGGCGCGCGCAGCGGCGGCGGCGCGGTGCTGGCCGCCGACTTCGTCATGGTCGGTCAGCGCCCACAGCTGCACGCCCCGGGAGGCAGCGCGTTCGGCCAGTTGCTCCGGCGTCAGCGTTCCATCCGAGACCACGGAGTGGCTATGCAGATCGGCGTTCAGATAGGACTTGGGCACCGGTCCATTGTAGGTGTCGGTGCTTTTCCGAGCCGGCCAGTGCGGCTGGGGGACTTCCCTGAGTGCGGGTTAACAGGGCTCAATAGTGACGGATGCATGACGATGATCAGCCAGGCGCCGTCAAGGGTGGACAAGAATGGTTTCCGGAGCGATGGGCGGCAGGGGCGCCATGGCCTGGCTTCGGCATTGTTATAAAAAAGATCGGTTTTTCCATGAATCTGAATCAAATCACGGTCGCCCAGAAGCTGTGGGCCCTGGTGCTGGGACTGCTGGTGAGCATGCTGGCGGTCAACGGCGGCATCCTGGTCTATCTGCATGGGGTCAACGAGAAGATCAACACCGATGTGATGACAGCGCAAAGCGGCGCCACGCTGGCGCGCGAGTGGCGGCATCTGACGCAGATGAGCGTGGAGCGCTCCATCGTCGCGGCCATGTCGCCCGATGAGACGCTGGCCGCGCAGCAGCGCGCATTGATGAGCAAGGGCATAGAGCGCATCAACGTGCTGCAAAAGCAGGTGGGCGATCTGCAGCTGGGCCCGCAGTCCAAGCAGGCGCTGGACGCCGTGGCGGCCGAGCGCCGCGAGACGCTCAAGGCCAATTCGGCAGCCCAGGAGGCGCGCAAGGCCAGTGATTTCGCCACCACGTTCGACATCGTTGAAAAGCAGCTGCGCCCGGCCGCCGAGCGCTACAACAGCGCGCAGGAAGCCTTCGTTCAGCAGCTGGAGCGCCAAAGCGAGCTGGGGCGCGAGGAAGGCGTGGCCCATCGGCGCCAGGCGTACTGGATCGGCGCGCTGGCCAGTGCGGTCATCGTGGCCCTGGGCCTGTGCATGGGAGTGGCCATCATGCGGTCGATCACGCGGCCGCTGGACCAGGCCGTGGCCCTGGCCGACGGCATTGCCGCTGGCGACCTCACGGGCTCGGTGCAAAGCAACCGGGGCGATGAGCTGGGCCATCTGCTGGGCGCACTCAACGGCATGGCGCAGCGGCTGCGCGGCGTGGTGGGCGAAGTGCGCTCCGGCGTGGAGTCCGTGTCCACGGCCTCCAACCAGATCGCCAGCGGCAACCAGGACCTGTCCTCGCGCACCGAGCAGACAGCGGCCAACCTGGAGGAGACGGCGGCCAGCATGGAAGAGCTGACGGCCACCGTCACCCAGTCGGCTGACACGGCGCGCCAGGCCAACCAGCTGGCGGCCACGGCTGCACAGGCGGCCGAGCAGGGCGGTGCCGTGGTGGCCCAGGTGGTCACCAGCATGCAGCAGATCACGGACAGCAGCCGCAAGATCGCCGACATCATCGGCGTGATCGACGGCATTGCCTTCCAGACCAACATTCTTGCGCTGAACGCCGCCGTGGAAGCGGCCCGCGCAGGCGAGCAGGGCCGTGGCTTTGCCGTGGTGGCGGGCGAGGTCCGTTCGCTGGCCCAGCGCAGCGCCGAGGCCGCCAAGGAAATCAAGCTGCTGATCACCACCAGCGTGGACAACGTGCAGTCGGGCTCGCAGCAGGTGGAGCAGGCAGGGCGCTCCATGGAGGAAATCGTCTCCAGCGTGCGCCGCGTCAGCGACCTCATCGGCGAGATCACGGCCTCGTCCACCGAGCAGCGCGACGGCATCGGCCAGGTCAACCAGGCCGTGACCCAGCTCGACCAGATGACCCAGCAGAACGCTGCCCTGGTCGAGGAATCCAGCGCGGCTGCGCTGGCCATGCAGGATCAGGCGCGGCGCCTGTCCGAGGTGGTGGCGGTGTTCAAGCTGGGGCAGGAGGGCAGCGCCCTGGCACCGGCCCGGTCACACGTGCCAGCCACCGCAGCGGCACGCCGGCCGGCATCTATCGGTGCAACCGGTTCAACTGCTGCGGCGCGCCCTGCGCCTGCGGCACCTGCACGTCCTGCACCTGCCGTGCGCAATGCACCGGCGCCCCAGATCCAGCAGCCCGTGCCGAAGGCCCCCGCCAGGACAGCGGCCAAGGCCGGGGGGGACGACGACTGGGAGACCTTCTGAGCGGGAGGAGCGGGGATGCAGGCCGGCGCGCAAGTCAGCGCCGGCCTGCAGACCTTCGTCAGTTGCGCGGCTTGCCGTAGTCGGGCGAGCGCGGGCCTGGCAGCAGTCCGCGCTGCGCCATGGGCGACAGCAGGCGCTGGTTGGCGATGGAGGCGATCTGCACGCTGCGGTCGTTCATGGTGTCCAGGATCTGGTTGAGCAGTGCCGTCACCAGGATGCCGACCAGTCCGCCGCCGGAGTTTTGTCCTTCGGCGCTGGACGCCGTGGCGCTGCCATCCCACAGCTGGGTGCCGGTGCGAAGGTCCACCAGCCTGGCCTCCAGCGTGACCACGGAGGCGCTGCTGATCACCGCATAGCTGGTGCCGTAATTGCGGATGTTCAGGTACAGGGCCGCATCGGCGCCAAAGATTTCCCTGAGCTTGACCACGGGCAGTTCCTGGGCGTCGTCGGCGCTGACGATGCCGTTCTGGCGGAACATTTCCTCAGTGACAGCCACGGGTAGAACGTAGTAGCCGGCCTCGGCCAGCGGCAGCGTGATCTGGGACAGCACGCCCGCCGGTGCATTCACTTCCGGTGACTGGTTCAGCGCAGGCATGACCAGGATGGATGCAGGTTTGGATGCCCGCAGGGCCGAATAGTCATAGGGCGCGGTGGTGGCGCACCCGGTCAGCGCTACGGTCATGGCAAGTGCCAGGGTCTTGATGTGATGAGTCAGGCGCATGTCAATTCTTGCGGGCCGTGAAGGTTTGCAGCAGCGTGTCCATGAAGGTGGCGGACTCGGGGAAATGCTGTTTTTCCTCGGCCAATTGCTCCACCGTCTTTTCGTTGTTGCCGGTTCGTGAATAGAGCATGGCCATATGGGCGCGGTAGCCGGGCGGCAGCGCCTTTCCCTCGGCCTGCACCTTCAGGCGGGTTTCTTCCAGCTTGAGCAATTGGTCTTCGGCGCCGGTACTGCCGTCATCCTTGAGGTATCGGTAGACCTGGGGCTGGTAGTCATTCCAGGCATACAGCGGCTGGCGCGGCGCTGCGCAACCAGCCAAAGTGGCGCAGATGGCCAGTGCTGCCAGGGCCGTTGCCGAATGGATGGGGCTCTTCATTGCGCGGGCTTCCATGCGCCGCTATCAATGCCGGCCGCCAGCTTGTCCACGGCTTCGCGGATGGCCAGATCCAGTACCTTGCCGTTGAGCGTGGAGTCATAGCCGGCCGTGCTGCCGAATCCCACGATTTCGCGGTTCGACAGGCTGTATTCGCCGGCACCCTGCACCGAATAGACGACTTCGGAGGTCTGCACCCGGACGATGTTCAGGCTGACCTTGGCATAGGCCACCTGCTCCTTGCCACGGCCGAGCACGCCGAAGAATTGGCGGTCCCCGACCACCTTGCGGCCGAATTCGCTCACGTCGCCGGTCACGACATAGGTTGCGCCCTTGATCGACTGCTCCTGTCTGTTGAAGCCCGCTTCCTGGCGGGTCTCGGACATGTTGTCGCGGTCCAGCACGCTGAATCGGCCGCTTTGCTGCAGGTGGGTTACCAAGATGGTTCTGGCCTGGCCACCGAGACGGTCGACGCCGTCCGAGAAAATGCCGCGCTGAAAGCTGGAGCGGTTGTCGAATTTGCCTACGGAAATAGGGCTGCGCGGGCCTTGATAGGCGCTGGATGCAGAAGCGGGCTTGGCGGTTTCAAGCGCGCGCGATTGCTCGGTGGTGGAGCAGCCAGAAAGGCCTGCGGCCAAGGTGATGGCAATGGCCGCACATGGCCAGATGCGAGAAGTCATGACTGGTTTCCCCGTTATTTTGGAATGAATTTGCAATAATTTGTTGCAAAACCGGAGATGGTACCTGACTGTAGTTTGAATCGGCGCAATGGCGTCTAGGACGCGTCCGAATGCACTCCCTCTATCAGAAACTGCACCTTGCGCTCTCCGCGCCATTCATTGATATCCATGCGAAAGGCAATGCAGGCCGATGGCGGCAGCGGGTCGGTATGGCCGAACCAGATGCCGTCCACGGTTTCGCCCTGATGGCGCAATTGCAGTTTCAGGTGCTTTTCACCGACCAGGCGCTGTGACAGCACTTCCAGCTGCTCGCTGAAGGTGGGCGGGGCAAAGCCCTGGCCCCAGACCGCGAGATTGAGTTGCTCGACCATCTCGGGTTTGCGGAAATCCGGGTCCAACGGGCCGTCTGTCTCTATGCGGCGCGTCAGCGTGGCGGCATCCAGCCACTCCTGGGCCACCTGGGCCAGGGCTTTCTCGAACACGGCAAAGCCGGCTTCGGCAATGGTGCAGCCGGCCGCCATGGCATGGCCGCCAAAGCGCAGCAGCAGGCCCGGGTGGCGCTTGGACACGAGGTCCAGCGCGTCGCGCAGGTGAAAACCGGGAATGGAGCGGCCCGAGCCCTTGAGTTCATGCTCGTGCCCCGGCGCGCCGCTGGCGGCGAAGACGAAGCTGGGCCGGTGCATGCGGTCCTTGATGCGCGATGCCACGATGCCGACCACCCCCTCGTGGAAATCCGGGTCGAACACGCTGATGGCGGCCGGCGGCGTCATGCCGTCCGCGCACAGGCCCTCGGCCATGAGCAGGGCCTGTTCGCGCATGCCGCCTTCCAGCTCGCGGCGTTCGCGGTTGATGGCGTCCAGCATCTGCGCCAGGTTGGCGGCGCGGCCCGCATCGTCCGTGGTCAGGCACTCGATGCCGATGGTCATGTCGGACAGCCGGCCTGCGGCATTGATGCGCGGGCCCAGGGCAAAGCCGAAGTCGAAGGTGGTGGCCGCAAAGGCCTTGCGGCCAGCGGCTTCGAACAGGGCCAGCAGGCCCGGCTGCATCTGGCCTCGGCGTATCTGCTTCAGGCCCAGGGCGACTAGGCGGCGGTTGTTGGCGTCCAGCCGGACCACGTCGGCCACCGTGCCCAGGGCGACCAGGGGCAGCAGGGTCTCCAGCCGGGGCTGGCTGGCCTTGTCGAAGCGGCCGCGCGCGCGCAGCTCGGCGCGCAGGGCCAGCAGCACATAGAACATCACGCCGACACCGGCCATGGACTTGCTCTCGAAGCTGCAGCCGGGCTGGTTGGGGTTGACGATGGCATCGGCCAGCGGCAGGTGGTTGCCGGGCAGGTGGTGGTCGGTGACGACCACCTGCAGGCCCAGGGCCTTGGCCTCGGCCACGCCTTCGACGCTGGCAATGCCGTTGTCCACGGTGACCATCACCTCGGCGCCGGTTTCCTTGACGCGGCGTGCGATGGGCGGCGTCAGGCCGTAGCCGTCGACCACGCGGTCGGGCACCAGGTAGCTGACATGGGCCGCGCCCAGCATGCGCAGGCCGCGCCAGCCCACGGCGCAGGCGGTGGCGCCGTCGCAGTCGTAGTCGGCCACGATGCACAGGCGCAGGCCGCGCTCTATGGCGTCGGCCAGCAGCCGCACGGCGGCTTCCATGCCCAGCAGGCCGGAGGGGGCCAGCAGGCGTGCGGGCGTGTCGTCCAGTTCGTCGGCGGAGCACACGCCGCGCGCGGCGTAGAGCTGGGCCAGCAGCGGGTGGACGCCGGCCTGGCGCAGTGCCGAGGCCTGCTGGGCAGGGATCTCGCGGGGGATGATTTTCATGGGCAATCTGTCAGAGCATGCGGCCCAGATCGGGCAGGGCGCGGGGGCCGAAAAGGCCCGTCAGCCTGTCCAGCCAGCGCGGCGGGCGGCTGCTCCATGCGATGGCATGGCGTTCGCCGCACAGCGTCAGCGTGAGCGGGTGGCCTGCGCGCACGCGCTCCAGCAGGCGGGCGATGAGCCCGGCGTCCAGCGCCTTCCAGGCCTCGCGCCACGCAGCGGGATTGCCCTGCAGGGCTGCGGCGTGAAGGTCGTCCAGGCATTGCACGGCGGCCTTGGCGCCGGTGGCCGTGCCGGGCTGCAGGCGCCCGGCGCCGTGGACCCAGAAGGCGTTGATGGGCACCTGTCCGCGGGCGGCGCGGGCATCGTTGAAGACATGGGTGTAGAGCAGCATCTGCACCTCGCTTTGCAGGCGGTGCAGGGCGCGCGCCTGCTGCGCATCGGGCAGCCAGGGCCGCACGTCGCGGCCGATGACGCGGTCCATGGAGGCCGTGGCCAGGCCATCGAACAGCGCGCCGCGTGCCAGCCAGCGCTGCGGCTGCTGGTACTCCAGCACGATGCCGTCGTCGGCGAACCAGGGCGCCAGCAGGGCCAGCAGCTGGCGTGATTCCTCATCGCTGAGGGGCGTGGTGGCGGGATCGCTCTGGTGGACCTGGTCGGCGCCTATGTGCCAGTGGCAGGGCGTGACATAGGCGCAGGCCTGCGCCGTCTCACCGGCCTGCCAGGCGGCCCAGGCAATCAGGCCCGGCGCATCGGGCAGGCCCAGCGAGCGCGCCAGGGCGCGTTCGTGGGGCGGAGAAAAATCCATCTCCGTGCCGGTCTGTGCGGGCGCGGGCTGCATCAGCGCCAGCAGGGATTGGAGATGGGGCAGCTCCAGTCCGCCCCAGACGGCCGCGTCATCCGCTGCATCCGAGGACGGCCCGCCGGCATAGGGAATGATCCATTCGGTCGTTTCCTCCAGCGGGGCTTGGGTGGAGGACACCAGGGGCGCGGTCAAAAGCATGGCCGCTATTGTCGGGCATGGGGTGCCGCAGTGCCGGCGCCTTCGTTTTTCCCCTTGGAGCGCGGTTCAGCGCTGGGGCATGTCCCGTGCCGAGGAGACCAGGCTGACCGTGGCGTCCTCGGGAATGGGCGGCATGCCCTGGTTCCAGTCTTCCCAGGCGCTGCGCATGGCGGCCAGACGCCCGGGCGCGCGCGCTGCCTGGTTGGCGCGCTCGCGCTCGTCGGCCGCGAGGTCGAACAGGTAGTCGATGCCGTCCACGCGCAGGTACTTCCAGTCGCCGTCGCGCAGGGCACGCTGGCCGCGGTGCTTCATGCGCCAGTGCAGGGTGCGCGGAAATTCGGCATCCCGGGCCCGCAGCACGGGCAGCAGCGAGATGCCGTCCAGCGCATGGCCGGCCGGCGCCTGCACGCCGGCGGCATCCAGCACCGTGGCCGACCAGTCCATGCTCATGCAGTGCTGGGGGCTGCTGCGGCCCGCTGCGATCACGGCCGGCCAGTGCGCAATCCAGGGCACGCGTATGCCGCCCTCGGTCAGGTCCATCTTGCCGCCGACCAGGGGCCAGTTGTCCGAGAAGCGTTCGCCGCCGTTGTCGCTGGTGAAGACGATGAGGGTGTTGTCCAGCTGCCCGTTGGCGCGCAACGCCTCGACGATCCAGCCTATGCCTTCGTCCATGTGGTGGATCATGCGGCGGTACTGGTGGATGTTGCCGCCGTCCAGGTGGGCAATGCCTGCGCCCAGCGCCTTGGCCGTGCTGCGGTCATCGCGCGTTTCCCAGGGCCAGTGCGGCGCCGTGTAGTGCAGGCTCAGGAAGAAGGGCGCATCGCCTTGGGCCATGCGGTGGACGAAGTCCACGCTGCGCTGCGACAGCAGGTCGGTCAGGTAGCCCTCGTAATGGTGTTCCTCCTCGCCCACCCACAGGTCGTGCTGGCCCGAGCTGCTCAGGTGGGTGAAGTAGTCCACGCCGCCCGACATGGGGCCGAAGTATTCGTCGTAGCCCGAGCGCAGCGGGCCGAAGTGCGGCGGGTAGCCCAGGTGCCACTTGCCGATCAGCGCCGTGCGGTAGCCCGAGTCCCTGAGCATGGAGGCCACGGTGGGCATGTCCGGCGGCAGGCCCAGCTTCTCGCCCAGCGGCGTGCCGCGCGTCCTGCTGTTGATGGGCTCCTCGGCTGCGCCGCGCAGGCGGTACTGGTAGCGCGCCGTGGCCAGGGCAAAGCGCGTGGGAGAGCACACGGGCGAGTTCGCGTAGCCCTGGGTGAGCCTGAGGCCGCCGGCGGCCAGGCGGTCGAGCACGGGCGAGACAGGGCCGAAGTCGGCCGCGCGGCCGCCGTAGCAGCCGAGGTCGGCATAGCCGAGGTCGTCGGCCACGATGAAGAGGATGTTGGGACGGGACATGGAAATGCGTTCTGTGCAGGGTCGTGGGCGGGAAGCGGCGGCGCTCATTCCATCTTCATTCCGGTGGACTGGATCACGGTCCGGTAGCGGTCGGCCAGCGCCTGTATGCGTTCGGCGGCGGCCGGGCCGGTCAGGCCTTCGTAGAACAGGTCGTTGGCGCGCATGCGCTCGCGCAGGGCCGGATCCTTCATGGCCTTTTCCAGCGCCGACTGGATCCTGGCAACCAGCGGTTCGGGCGTGGCGGCAGGCACCCACAGGGCGAACAGCACTTCCTGCTCCAGGTCCTTGTGGCCCAGCTCGCCCACGGTGGGCACGCCGGGCACCAGCGGGTTGCGCTGGCGCGTGGTCACTGCCAGCGGCACGACCTTGCCGGCCGCCACCTGGCCCAGCATGGCCGAGGAGCTGATGATGCCGCCGTCCACCTCGCCGGCCAGCACGGCCGTGCTGGCCGGGGCGTTGCCCTTGTAGGGCACGTGGCTGACCTTGGCGCCCGTGGCATGGGTGAGGATGGCCGAGGCCAGGTGCCCCGGCGTGCCGTAGCCGGCCGAGCCCAGCGTCAGGCCGTTTCTCTTGCCCTGTGCGATGAACTGGTCCAGGGTCCTGAGGCCGGTGCGCGGGTTGACGGCCACCATCATTCCCTGCGAGGCAATCATCATCACGGGGCGCAGGTCCGTACCCTTGAAGGGCATGCTTTTGTAGATGAAGGGATTGACGGTGAAGGTCGTGTCGATGCCGACCAGCAGCGTGTAGCCGTCGCCGGGCGCCTTGGCCGCGTTGTCGGTGCCGATGTTGCCGCCCGCGCCGGGCCGGTTGTCCACGACGAAGGGCTGTTTGAGTTCACGCTGCAGCACCTCGCCCAGGCTGCGCGCAAGAATGTCGGCAGCGCCAGCGGGCGCGAAGGCGACGACGATGCGCACGGGTTTGGCGGGCCAGGCTGCGGCATCGGCGGCCGCATCGGCCCGGGCGCCGGCGCCGGAGCCCAGGCCCAGCAGGAGGGCCAGGCCGGCCCGCAGCAGCGGACTGCGCAAGGCATGGGTGGCTTGGGTGGCTTGGAACAGGGAAATCATGGTGGCGAACTTTCTGCGCTGCTGGGGCGCCGGGCTTTGCGAGAATCCCCAGGCCGGCTCCGGACGGTGGCTCCCGTTGTCTCCTTTCCGGACGGGGCCACTGTAGAAGTCCCCGCAGCAATTGATCTAATCAACTGTTCCCCGTGAATACCCGTCCCGCTCCCACTTCCATCCAGCAGATGCTGCTGTTTCGCATCAACCGCTACTTCGGCGCGGCGGGCGGCGTGGCCATGCGCATGTGCGAGGCGCATTTCGGCATCACGCGCCGCGAGTGGGGCGTGATGGCCACGGTGGCCGCCAACGAGGGCCTGCTGTCGTCGGAGCTGGCCGAACGCGCGCAGCTGGACCGCGCGCGCACCTCGCGTGCCCTCAGCGGCCTGGAGGAAAAGGGCTGGGTGCAGCGCAGCCCCTTGCCCTGCGACCGCCGCCGCGTGGCCGTATCGCTGACCGCCGAGGGGCGGCGCATGTACGGGCTGATCCTGCCGCGCATGGCCCAGATCCATCTGGACCTGGTCTCCGTGCTCAGCGACGAGGAGCTGGAACAATTCGATACCTTGCTGGCCAGGCTGCAGCGCCATGCGCTGACGCTGGAGGCGGAGGGCCGCTACGACGCCCTGCCGCGTGTGGACCGCGGACGGCACCGGCGCTGACACGCCGACGGCAAAGCCTGCCGCCATGCAGGGCCTGTGGGCGATGACACAATGCATGCCCATGCAATTTCCTTACGAACTGGCCGTCGGCTGGCGCTATACCCGAGCGGGGCGTGCCACGCGACGCAACGGCTTCATCTCGTTCATCTCCGGCGTCTCCATGCTCGGCATCGCCCTCGGTGTGGCGGCGCTGATCATCGTGCTCAGCGTGATGAACGGCTTCCAGAAGGAAGTGCGCGACCGCATGCTCAGCGTGGTATCGCACATCGAGATCTTCGCGCCCCAGGGCGCGGCGCTGCCCGACCTGGAGCGCACCATGCGCGAGGCGCGCGCCAACCCCGACGTGCTGGGCGCCGCCCCCTTCGTCGCGGCCCAGGCGCTGCTGGCGCGTGGCGAGGACATGAAGGGCGCCCTGGTGCGCGGCATCGATCCGGCGCGCGAGGGCGAGGTCACCGACGTGGCCGCCACCAATGCCGAGGTGCTCAAGCGCCTGGTGCCTGGCGAGTTCAACGTGGTGCTGGGCGTGGAGCTGGCGCGCTCGCTGGGCGTGCGCCAGGGCGACATGGTCACGCTGATCGCCCCGGGCGGCCAGGTCACGCCGGCCGGCGTGGTGCCGCGCCTCAAGCAGATGCATGTGGCCGGGACCTTCGACTCCGGCCACTACGAATACGACTCGGCCCTGGTGATGATGCATTACGAGGATGCGCAGCGCCTGTTCCGCCTGGAAGGGCCGACCGGCATCCGCCTGAAGCTCAAGGACCTGCACGAGGCGCCGCGCGTGGCCATGGAGCTGGCCCACACCATCACCGACCGCCTGCTGATCCGCGACTGGACCCAGCAGAACCGCACCTGGTTCGCGGCCGTGCAGCTGGAAAAACGCATGATGTTCATCATCCTCACGCTCATCGTCGCCGTGGCTGCGTTCAACCTCGTGTCCACGCTGGTGATGACGGTGACCGACAAGCGTGCCGACATCGCCATCCTGCGCACGCTGGGCGCCTCGCCATCCAGCATCATGGGCATCTTCATGGTGCAGGGCGCCATGGTGGGCGTCATCGGCACCTTCGCAGGCCTGCTGCTGGGCCTGGGCATCGCCTTCAACATCGATGTCATCGTGCCGGCCATCGAGCGCATGCTGCACGCCAACTTCCTGCCCAAGGACATCTACCTCATCAGCAAGATGCCCAGCGATCCGCAGTACAGCGACATCATGCCCATCGGCGTGATCTCCCTGGTCCTGGCCTTTGTCGCCACCATCTATCCCAGCTGGCGCGCCAGCCGCGTGAACCCCGCCGAGGCGCTGCGCTATGAATGAAGTGAATGTGATGCCCGGTTTCGAAGTGTCCCAGCAGGGCTCCGTGGTCCTGGATGCGCGCGGCCTGACCAAGCGCTTTGCCGAGGGCCGTCTGGACGTGCAGGTGCTGGCCGGTGTCGATCTGCAGGTGCGTGCGGGCGAGACGCTGGCCATCGTCGGCGCCTCGGGCTCGGGCAAGAGCACGCTGCTGCACCTGCTGGGCGGGCTGGACGCCCCCACCAGCGGCAGCGTCACCCTCAAGGGCGAGTCCCTGCATGAACTCAGCGCCCAGAAGCAGGGTGCGCTGCGCAACCGGCACCTGGGCTTCATCTACCAGTTCCACCATCTGCTGCCCGAATTCAGCGCCCAGGACAACGTGGCCATGCCGCTGCGCATACGCCGCGACGACCGGGATGAATGCATGGAGCGCGCGGCGCGCATGCTGGCCGCCGTGGGGCTGGGCGAACGCATGCTGCACCGTCCGGCCGAGCTGTCGGGGGGCGAGCGCCAGCGCGTGGCCATTGCCCGCGCCCTGGTCACCCAGCCGGCCTGCGTGCTGGCCGACGAGCCCACCGGCAACCTGGACCGCAGCACGGCCGACACCGTGTTCCGCCTGATGCTGGAACTGGCACGCAGCCATGGCACGGCCTTCGTCATGGTCACCCACGATGAGCAGCTGGCGGCGCGCTGCGACCGCATGGTGCGCCTGGTGCAGGGCCAACTGGCCTGACTGACTGACTGACTGCCTGACTGCCCGACAGGCCTGCGCCGACTTCAGGCCATGCGCAGCAAGGCGCCCGGCAGGCGCTGGGCGCCCACGGCAGGCACGGCCGCTGCCGGGGCCGACTTGATCTGCGGCGCAGGGGGCACGATGGATGCCGGCAGCGGCTTGCGCGGCGCCTGACCCCTGGATGCATCCGCCACGGCCACGCTCTGCGCCGTCAGGTCGGCCGTCACCTCGCGCAGGCGTGCAGACTGGGCCATGGACGCCTGCACCACGTCACCCATGATGGCCGTGACCTGGTGCGAGGAGTCCACGATCTCCTGCATGGTGCCCCCGGCCTGGCGCACCTGGCTGGCGCCCAGCGTCACCTGCTCCACCGAGGTGTGGATGAGCTGCTTGATCTCCTTGGCCGCCGCGGCGCTGTTCTGCGCCAGCGCCCGCACCTCGCCCGCCACCACCGCGAAACCCCGGCCCTGCTCGCCCGCGCGGGCCGCCTCCACGGCAGCGTTGAGCGCGAGGATATTGGTCTGGAAGGCGATACCGTCCATCACGCCGATGATGTCGCTGATCTTGCGCGAGCTGGCGCTGATGGACTCCATGGTGCCCATCACCTCGTGCACCGTGCGCCCGCCCTGCTCGGCCACCAGGCAGGCCTGGCGGGCCAGCTCGTTGGCCTGGCCCGCGTGCTCGGCACTCTCGCTCAGGCCCTGCATGGCCTCGCCCAGGGTCTGCGCGGCCGTGAAGCGGCGCGTGATGTCGCGGGCGTACTTCACCACCTTGAACGGTCGGCCATCGGCGTCGAGGATGGGGTTGTAGCTGGCCTCGATCCAGACCTGGCGGCCATGCTTGCCGATGCGCAGGTACTGGCCCGCATCGTGCTGGCCGCTGGCCAGCTTGCGCCAGAACTGCGCGTATTCGGGGCTGTGGCGCTCATGGGGCTGGACGAACATGCTGTGGTGCCGTCCCACGACCTCGTCCAGCGTGTAGCCCATGGCCTGCAGGAACAGCCGGTTGGCATGCAGGATGTTGCCCTGCAGGTCGAACTCGATGATGGCCTGCACCTTGGAGATGGCGGCCAGCTGGCCTTCGGCATCGGCGTTGCGGCGCTGCTGCTCGGTGATGTCGGTGGCGTACTTCACCACCTTGAAGGGCCGGCCATGGCGGTCGAAGATGGGGTTGTAGCTGGCCTGCAGCCAGACATCGCGCCCGTCCTTGGCAATGCGGCGGTAGCGCCCCGCGTCGTGGATGCCGCTGCCCAGGCGCTGCCAGAACGCGGCGTACTCGGGCGACTCGCTCATCTGGTGGTCCACGAACATGCGGTGGTGCTGGCCGATGACCTCGCCTGCCTCATAGCCCATGGTGTCCAGGAAGTTCTGGTTGGCCGCCAGCACATGGCCTTGCAGATCGAACTCGATCACGGCCTGGGACTTGTGGATGGCTGCCAACTGGCCATCCAGTTCCGCCTGGCGGCGTGCGCCACCCAGGTCCAGGATCCGACTCCATGCTGAGCGCTTCATGGGAAGTTCCTCTCTCCAAAGAATGCCTGCCGGTGTTGCGAGAGTTCGACGCGGGGGTAAATGTTTCTTTATGTATTTATATGGACCGCCAAGTGTTTCGGGTATTGATTTTGTCAAACGGAGCCAGCTCGCAATAAGCTCAGGGTTTGCCCTTGGTTTTCGCATTGCCCGCCTCTGGCGGGTCGGGTGCAGGCCGGTGGCATGATGCGGCCATGCCTGCCTGGATAGACACCCATTGCCACCTCGACGCCCCTGAATTCGATGCCGACCGCGACGCCGTGCGTGCGCAGGCGGCCGAGGCAGGCGTTGCGCATCTGGTGATTCCGGCCGTGGCGCGCGGGCATTGGGACACGGTGGTGGCGCTGGCGCGGCGCCATGGCGACAGCTATGCGCTGGGCATCCATCCGCTGTACACGCCCAATGCCCGCGAGCAGGACATTGCCGCATTGCGCGAGACGCTGGCGCGGTTGCGCGGCGATGCGCAACTGGTGGCCGTGGGCGAGATCGGCCTGGACTTCTTCGTGCCCGGGCTGGATGCGGACCGGCAGATCTGGTTCTACGAGCAGCAGATCGCGCTGGCGCGCGAGTTCGACCTGCCCGTCATCCTGCATGTGCGCAAATCCAGCGACCGCCTGCTCAAGACCCTGCGCGGGCGGCCTGTGGCGGGCGGCATTGCCCATGCCTTCAACGGCAGCGTGCAGCAGGCCCAGGCCTTCATCGACCTGGGCTTCAAGCTGGGCTTTGGCGGAGCCGTGACCTATGACCGGGCGCTCAAGCTGCGTGAACTGGCGGCCAGCCTGCCGCTGGAGGCGCTGGTGCTGGAAACCGACGCTCCCGACATTCCGCCGCACTGGCTCTACACCACGGCCGGGCAGCGTGCCCAGGGCCAGGCCCAGGGCCGCAACACGCCGGCCGAGCTGGCACGCATTGCGGGCGTGATTGCGCAACTGCGCGGCATCGCGCCCCAGGCCCTGGCCGAGGCCACGGGCCGCAACGCGCGTGCCGCGCTGCGCGGCCTGCCCGCCATGGCCTGAACCAGGCTTGAGCCGACACTGAACGTGAGCGGTCTTGCCGCCCGCTGCCAGCAGCCCGGCGGGCGCTGGGCGACAATGCCGGCCATGTCCTTGACCGTTTCCGACCTGCCGCCCCCGGGCGCCCCGCGCTGGCAGGGCCTGGCGCCGGTGGCCGATGCGCGGACCCGGGCCCTGGTGCTGGGCAGCTTTCCGGGCCTGCGATCGCTGCAGCTGCAGCAGTACTATGCCCATCCGCAAAACCAGTTCTGGCCCTTGCTCCAGGCCCTGTGGCCCGGGCATCCGCAGCCTGGCCGCGACGACTATGCGGGCCGCTGCGAATGGCTGCTGGCCCGCGGCCTGGGCCTGTGGGACGTGTATGCCAGCTGCGAGCGCGAAGGCAGCCTGGACAGCGCCATCCGCGCGGCCGAGGTGAATGATTTCGTGGCGCTGCGCACGCATTGCCCGCAGCTGACGCTGGCCCTGCACAACGGTGGCGAGAGCTACAAGCACGCCGGCCGCACGCAGGCCCTGGGCCTGGCCGCCGTGAAGCTGCCATCGACCAGCCCGGCCAACGCGAGCTGGCGTTTCGAGCGCAAGGTCCAGGCCTGGCGCGAGGCGCTGGCTGCCCATCAATTGCTCTGATTTTTTGACTGTTCCCGACGTGATACGCAAGACCCGCGGTGCCGCCAAGGCCGCCCCATCCTCTTCCTCCAGCGCCACCACCGGCGCAGACGCCGAGCTGCCCGATGTCAGCGTCTCCGACGATGGCGATGTGCGCCACCTGCACCTGGGCACGCCCTGGATCCAGGGCTCCATGCGCATACGCGAGCCGTTCGAGATCGAGCTCGAATACGTGCAGCGCATGATGGGCTGGCTGCTGTTCATGGAGCCCGCCAGCGTGGCCGGCCGCCATGCCATGCAGCTGGGCCTGGGCGCGGCCGCCATCACCAAGTTCTGCCACAAGAAGCTGCGCATGCGCACCACCGCCATCGAGCTGAATCCGCAGGTGCTGGCCGTGTGCCGCAGCTGGTTCAAGCTGCCGCCCGACAGCGACACGCTGCGCGTGGTGCTGGCCGATGCGGCCCAGGAAATCCGCAAGAGCGAGTGGCTGGGCACGGTCGATGCGCTGGCCGTGGATCTCTACGACCACGATGCGGCCGGGCCCGTGCTGGACAGCGCCGAGTTCTATGCCGACTGCCGCAATCTGCTGACCGAGGACGGCATCATGACGGTCAACCTGTTCGGCCGCACCTCCAGCTACGAGCGCAGCCTGGCGCGCATGGCCGAGGCCTTTGGCGAAGAGGCCATGTGGGCCTTCCGCCCCACGCGCGAGGGCAACACCGTGGTGCTGGCCCAGCGCACGCCGCGCGCACTGGAGCCCGCCGCGCTGCAGGCCGCCAGCGCGCAGGTGCAGGCCCGCTGGGACCTGCCCACGACGCGCTGGCCCAAGATCTTCGTGCGGCCCTGGTAGAGCGGGCTGGCCGGGCAGGACGGCCGGCAGGCTTACCATAGGGCGCAGTTCAGCTTCCGGCCCAACGCCATGTCCGATCCGACCTCCACCGCACAGCCCAGACCCGCCGTTGTTCCACGCAATCCTTCGGGACCCCTGGACTGGCGCAGGCTGGTGCAGTGGCTGCAGGCAGATGGCGTGATCACGGCCGAGGAGGCCCAGCGCACCGTGGCGCGCTGCTCCCAGGCCGAGAGCACCCAGCACCCGCTGGTCCGGCTGGCCAATGTGGGCATGGCACGCGCCAGCGACGGGCGTGCGCTGGACATCGAGGAACTGACCCAGTACCTGGCCACCCGCAGCGGCCTGGCTTACCTGCGCATCGACCCGCTGCGCGTGGATGCGGGCCGTGTCGGCGAGATCATGAGCGCCAGCTATGCCGAGCGCCACAAGGTGCTGCCCGTGCAGGTGTCGCCGCAGGAAGTGGTGGTGGCCACGGCCGAGCCCTTCATCGACGACTGGGTGGCCGAGGTCGAGCGCCAGGCGCGCCGCAAGGTGCGCCGCGTGCTGGCCAGTCCGCTGGACCTCAAGCGCTATACGGGCGAATTCTTTGCGCTGGCCAAATCGGTGCGCGCAGCCGAGAAGGCGGGCGGCGCAGCCAGCGCGGCCAGCTTCGAGCAACTGGTGGAGCTGGGCAACAGCAGCAAGCAGCTCGACGCCAACGACCAGGGCGTGGTGCGCGTGGTGGACTGGCTGTGGCAATACGCCTTCGACCAGCGCGCCAGCGACATCCACATGGAGCCCCGGCGCGAGCAGGGCGTGATCCGTTTTCGCATCGACGGCGTGCTGCACCCGGTCTACCAGGTGCCCATGGGCGTGCTCAATGCCATGGTCTCGCGCGTGAAGCTGCTGGGGCGCATGGACGTGGTGGAAAAGCGCCGCCCCCAGGATGGCCGCATCAAGACCCGCAACCCGCGCGGTGACGAGGTGGAAATGCGCCTGTCCACGCTGCCCACGGCCTTTGGCGAGAAGCTGGTGATGCGGATCTTCGATCCCGACAACACGGTCAAGGACCTGGACGCACTGGGCTTCACCAGCCATGACGCCCAGCGCTGGAACGAGCTGGTGCGCCGCCCGCACGGCATCATCCTCGTGACCGGGCCCACGGGTTCGGGCAAGACCACCACGCTGTACTCCACGCTCAAGCGCGTGGCCACGGAGGCAGTCAATGTCAGCACCGTGGAAGACCCGATCGAAATGATCGAGCCCAGCTTCAACCAGACCCAGGTGCAGCCGCAGCTGGACTTCGGCTTCACCGAGGGACTGCGCTCGCTGATGCGCCAGGACCCGGACATCATCATGGTGGGCGAAATCCGCGACCTGGCCACCGCCGAAATGGCCGTGCAGGCCGCGCTGACCGGCCACCTGGTGTTCTCCACGCTGCACACCAACGACGCGCCCAGCGCCGTGAGCCGGCTGATGGAGCTGGGCGTGCCGCCCTACCTGATCAATGCCACGCTGCTCGGTGTCCTGGCCCAGCGGCTGGTGCGCACGCTGTGCCCGC
The DNA here is from genome assembly GCA_031286585.1 of Delftia acidovorans. Taxonomy (GTDB): domain Bacteria; phylum Pseudomonadota; class Gammaproteobacteria; order Burkholderiales; family Burkholderiaceae_C; genus Comamonas; species Comamonas acidovorans_A. The sequence continues at coordinate 367,311 of JAITUC010000038.1, read as the reverse complement.
AGTGCAAGCAGCGCGACGAGGAGACCTCGGCCGCCACGCTGGCCGAGGCCGTGCGGCCCTGGAAGCTGTCAGGCAGCTACCAGCCCTACAAGCCCGTGGGCTGCATGGAGTGCCGCATGACGGGCTTTCGCGGGCGCATGGGCCTGTACGAGCTGCTGACCGTGAGCGAGGCGCTCAAGCAGCAGGTCCACACCTCGCCTTCCATGGATGCGCTGCGCCGCCAGGCCGTGCAGGACGGCATGCGTCCGCTGCGCCTGGCCGGCGCCCTGCGCGTGGCCGAAGGCGTGACCACGCTGCAGGAGGTCATGGCCAGCACGCCCTTGCTGGGGTGATGGGCGGGCGACCGGGGCTGGCGGCGTGAGTGCCTGCTCTGGCGCAGGCCTTTGCCGCGGATGGATCGGGTGCCCTTGTCGGCACCCTTTTTTCATTCATGCGGGTAGGACATGAGGGTATGCCCTTTGTAGGTGGAATCCACATTCGGACACAGTTTTTCTGAACGCAAAATCGCCGGGTCGTGATTCCGTAAGGAGACATTCTCGTGAAAATCAAGAGTCAGAAAGACTTTTTTTCCGGCGTGATGTTTTTGGTTATCGGCCTCGCTTTTGCGATCGGCGCAACCAACTACACCGTCGGCTCCGGTGCCCGCATGGGCCCGGGCTACTTCCCGCTGATCCTGGGCGTGCTCATGGCGTTGCTGGGCAGCGCCATCTGCATCTCGGGCCTGACCAAGGGTCCTGAAGGCGGAGACAAGATCGGCAAGTGGGCGTGGAAGCAGGTGTTCTTCATCCTGGCCGCGAACTTTGCGTTCGGCGTGCTGCTGGTCGGTGTTCCCGCACTGGGTATTCCCCAGTTCGGCCTGATCGTCGCCATCTATGGCCTGGTGTTCATCGCCAGCCTGGGTGGTCACAGCTTCAACTTCAAGGAAGTGGCAATTCTGTCCACCATTCTTGCAGTGGGCAGCTATGTGGCTTTCGTGTGGGCACTGAATCTGCAGTTCCCCGTCTGGCCCAGCTTCATCACCGGCTAAGCAGGAGCATCGTCCGTGGAACTTTTTCAGAACCTGGCGACCGGCTTCGGCGTCGCCTTCACTTTCCAGAACCTGATCTACTGCTTCGTCGGCTGTCTGCTCGGTACCCTCATCGGCGTGCTTCCAGGCATCGGACCCGTGGCAACGATCGCCATGCTGCTGCCAGCCACCTACGCCCTGCCTCCGGTGGCGGCGCTGATCATGCTGGCCGGTATCTACTACGGCGCGCAGTACGGCGGCTCGACCACAGCCATCTTGGTGAACCTGCCTGGTGAATCCTCGTCCGTGGTGACCGTGATCGACGGCTACCAGATGGCCAGAAAGGGGCGAGCGGGACCCGCTCTCGCTGCCGCAGGCATAGGCTCGTTCTTCGCAGGCTGCGTGGGCACCGTGATCCTGGCCGCCTTCGCGCCTCCGCTGACGGAAGTCGCCTTCAAGTTCGGCCCTGCCGAGTACTTCTCGCTGATGACCCTGGGCCTGATCGGCGCCGTGGTGCTGGCTTCGGGCTCGCTGCTCAAGGCCATTGCCATGATCGTGCTGGGCCTGCTGCTGGGCATGGTCGGCACCGACGTGAACTCCGGCGTTGCCCGCTACAGCTTCGACATTCCCGAGCTGACCGACGGCATCGACTTCGTCGTGATCGCCATGGGTGTGTTCGGCTACGGCGAAATCATTGCCAATCTGTCCAAGCCTGAAGATGAGCGCGAGGTGTTCGCTGCCAAGGTGACCGGCCTGATGCCCACCAAGGAAGACTTCAAGCGCATGCTGCCTGCCATGCTGCGCGGCACGGCCCTGGGTTCTGCCCTGGGTATCCTGCCCGGCGGTGGCGCCATGCTGTCGGCCTTTGCTGCCTACACGATCGAGAAGAAGACCAAGCTCAAGCCGGGCGAAGTCCCCTTCGGCCAAGGCAACATCCGCGGCGTGTGCTCGCCCGAGTCGGCCAACAACGCCGGTTCGCAGACCTCCTTCATCCCGCTGCTGACGCTGGGCATTCCGCCCAACGCCGTGATGGCACTGATGGTGGGCGCGATGACCATCCACAACATCCAGCCGGGCCCGCAGGTGATGACCAGCAACCCCGAGCTGTTCTGGGGCCTGATCGCCTCGATGTGGATCGGCAACCTGATGCTGATCATCCTGAACCTGCCGCTGATCGGCGTCTGGATCAAGCTGCTGACCGTGCCCTACCGCTGGCTGTTCCCGTCCATCGTGCTGTTCTGCGCGATCGGCGTGTACGGTACCAACAACAATACCTGGGACGTTTGGATGGTGGGTATCTTCGGCTTCGTGGGCTATGTGTTCCACAAGCTGGGCACCGAACCGGCTCCCTTGCTGCTGGGCTTCATCCTGGGCCCGATGATGGAAGAGAACCTGCGCCGGGCGCTGCTGCTGTCGCGTGGCGACTGGAGCGTGTTCGTGACCCGTCCGATCTCGGCCGGCCTGCTGCTCGCCGCCGTGGTGCTGCTGGTGGTGGTGCTTATGCCCGCAGTGAAGAACAAGCGCGAAGAAGCATTCGTAGAGGATTGATCGCCTCAGCGTTGCAACCATGTTGCTTGACGGCCCTTCGGGGCCGTTTTTTTTTGCTCAACAAGCGGTCCCGGTGGAAAGCTGTTGATCCCGGATGCCTGGGGAGCCGACGCGCCCGTGACTGCACAATAGCGCGCAGTCCTTCGAGGTTCCGATGTCCCCACTACTGTCATCCCAGCACCCCCAGCGCGTGCTGCTGCACAACGAGATCCATGCCCGCCCCGCCGAGGAGATGCAGGCGCCGCTGGCCATCACCCATGTGGTGATGCTCACCGATGCCGCCCAGCGCGAGGCCAGCCGCGCCCATGTGGCCACCCTGCTGCGCAACCATCACCTGCCGCCGCCCGATGCGGCGACCACGCATGTGCTGATCGACCTGGGGGCCTTTCACCTGCGCTGGGAGCTGCACACGGAGTTCGTCTGCTGGACCTTCAGCAAGCCCATGTCGCAGGCCGGCATGGACGATGTGCGCGAGCCCGAGGCCGCCATCGACTACGTGCCGCATGACTGGCTTGCTGCCTTGCCCGGCCAGTGCCTGAGCGGCCTGCACCTGTGGGCCTTGCAGGAGCAGTCCATCAACGAGCCGCATCTGGTGCGCCACCTGCTGCAGGAAGACACGCTGGTGGGGGCGCGCGTGGCCGGCGATGCGGGCAAGGTCTACACCGACTTCGCCATCCATGCCGATGGCTTCTCGCGCATGCTGCTGCTGGCCGGCGAGTCATTGTCGCCACGCCGCCTGGGGCGGCTGGTGCAGCGGCTGCTGGAGATCGAGACCTACCGCATGGCGGCCCTGCTGGGCCTGCCTGCCGCCCGCCAGGCCGCTGCCGTGCTGGCTACGGCCGAGCGGGATCTGGCGGCCCTGGCCCATTCCATCCGTCTTGCCGACCGCGATGCCGAGCCGGCACTGCTGGACCGACTGACACGCCTGGCCGGGCAGGTGGAGAGCGAATACGCCACCACGCATTCGCGCTTTTCCGCCAGCGCGGCCTATTTCGAGCTGGTGGACAAGCGCATTCAGGACATCCAGGAATCGCGCATCGACGGCATACAGACCATCCGCGAATTCATGGACCGGCGCCTGACGCCCGCGCGCAGCACCTGCGAATGGGCGGCGCGGCGGCAGAACGCGCTGTCCGAGCGCGTCTCGCGCGTCAGCAGCCTGCTGCGCACACGGGTGGAGATCGAGCAGCAGCAAAGCAGCCAGCAGCTGCTGGGCGCCATGAACCAGCGCCAGGACATGCAGTTGAAGTTGCAGTCCACGGTGGAAGGCCTGTCCGTGGCCGCCATCACCTACTATTTCACGGGCCTGATCAGCTATCTGGCCAAGGGCGCCAAGACGCTGGGCTGGCCCTGGTCTCCGGAGAGCACGGCCGCCGTCGCCATTCCCGTGGTGGCGCTGGGCGTATGGTGGTCGCTGCGCAGGCTGCACCACAGGCTGTTCCGTGGCCAGCACGGTGCCGGCACGCACTGAAGGACGCCCCCGCAGCCCGCCCATGTGCCCGTGCGCCACTGCACCGGCGTTTTCCCGTTTTCACCTGTTTGGCGTGAAAGCATCGAAGCCTCGCGCACAATGTGCGCTGCCGTTCTGCAAGGAACGAGCAAGGTTTTGTTTGTTCAGGAGTGAGACATGGATCTGGGAATCGCGGGCAAGTGGGCCCTGGTGTGTGGTGCCAGCAAGGGCCTGGGCTTTGGCTGTGCCAAGGCGCTGGCGCAAGAGGGCGTGAACCTGGTGATCAATGCGCGCAATCCCGAGGCCCTGCAGGAGGCTGCGGCCAGCCTCGCGGCCCTGGCGCCGCAGGTGAAGGTGCTGGCCGTGGCGGCCGACATCACCACCGAGGAAGGACGCGCCGCCGTGCTGTCGGCAGCCGGCGGTCCAGGCGTGGATTTCGACATCGTCGTCACCAATGCCGGCGGCCCGCCGCCCGGTGATTTCCGTGACTGGGACCGCGCGGCCTGGCTGAAGGCGGTGGACGCCAACATGCTCACTCCCATCGAACTGATCAAGGCCACGGTGGACGGCATGGCGGCGCGCGGATTCGGCCGCATCGTCAACATCACCTCCAGCGCCGTGAAGGCGCCCATCGACATCCTGGGCCTGTCCAATGGCGCGCGCAGCGGCCTCACGGGCTTTGTGGCGGGCCTGGCGCGCAGCGGCATCGCGGCCAAGGGCGTGACCATCAACAACCTGCTGCCCGGCAAGTTCGACACCGATCGCCTGCGCACCACCTTCACGGCTGCCGCCAACAAGAGCGGCAAGAGCCTGGACGATGTCCGCCTGGTGCAGCAATCCCAGGTGCCGGCCCGCCGCTTTGGCACGCCCGATGAATTCGGCGCCATCTGCGCCTTCCTGTGCAGCGCGCACGCAGGCTATATGACGGGTCAGAACATCCTGCCCGACGGCGGCCTGTACGCAGGGACCTTCTGATGCGCCGGTGCACTGCCTCCATGAACGGGTCCAGGGCCGGCAAGGCCCGGGAAATGGTCCCTTGCATGGCTGTGCAGTGCCCAGCGGACCATGGGCAGGGGCAGCCTTGACAGTCTCGTTCCTGCATCGTGGCCAGCGGCCTTGCCGCAGCCTGCCCATGCCGCACGCCATGCAGGGAGCCTTGAGATGACGGGCCAGCCCCATCATACGGACTGGGCGGCGGCCGACCCCGTCCGCGCGCCCAACCCGGCAGGGGCCGCAGGCCCTGCGGGCATGCGCCATACCCTGGCGCTGATGCTGGTGCTGCTGACGGTGGCCCTGGCGGCCGCCATGGTCTGGCTGCTCAGCGGCATGCGGACCACGGCGCAGGAAGAGGCTTCGCTGCGCCTGGTGCGCTTCGTGCTGGGCACCGAGGCGGCCATCAGCCGCAGCCTGGAATCCCTGGATGCCCTGGCGCTGGGCGTGGACGAACTGCTGGGTTCGCGCAACCCCGCATCGGCCTCGCAGCCGCAATTGCAGGAAATGCTGCACACCATGGTGCGGCAGAACACGCTCGCGCAGCGCGCCTCGGTGCACGATATCCAGGGCCGGGAACTGGCCGCCTCGGGTGATGGCCCGGCCATCGAACTGCCTGCGCAGGCCTGGGAGCGCCTGGCGGCCCAGAGCCGCTCCGAATTGCTGGCAAGTCCACCCTCCGTCGCGCCGCAGGTGCCGGGTGGCGAGCGCATGCTGTATCTCGTGCGGCCCCTGAGCCGGGCAGAGCAGGGCGGCTATGTGCTGATGCAGGTGCCGGCTGCGGCGCTGGGTGCCGTGCTGGCCCAGGGCGGCGTGCTGGACGGCCTGGAGGTCACGCTGGAGCAGGGCAGCGGCGAGCTGCTGCTGTCCATGCCCCAGTATGGCGATGGCGCCGCCGTGCGGCTGTTGCCGACGACCTCGCAGCTGCCGTCCAGCGGCGTCATGCACATGGCCGCGCGCCTGAGCCGCGTGCCCGCGCTGGTGGCCGCGCATCCGCTGCCCAAGGGCCACCTGTGGGTCACGGCCAGCCTGCCCATGTCCTCCGTTCTGGCAGGCTGGCGGGTGGCTGCCTGGCTGATGGTGCTGGCCGTGATGATCTTCGGCGTGCTCCTGGCCGTGCTGGGCTGGACCGTGCACCGCTACATGGACCGCCTGCATACCGCGCGGCGCCAGGCCCAGCGGTCCGAGCAGTGGCTGGACCAGGCGCTGGACAGCATGGTCAGCGGCTTTCTGCTGCTGGATTCGCAGCAGCGCGTTCTGCGCTGGAACCGCTGCTACGAGGAAATGTTCCCCTGGCACGCGGACCAGCTGGAGCCTGGGCGGCCCCTGCAATCCCTGCTCGATTCCTGCCCCGGCGCCGTGGGTCTGGTGGCGGCGCCGGCGCAGGCCGACGAGGTCAAGGACCTGCACCGCCAGCTGGTGCTGCGGCCCGGCGTGCCCTTTGAACAGCAACTGCCCAGCGGCCGCTTTGTCCAGATGACGGCACGGCTGGCCGCCGAGGACGGCGTGGTCATCACCTACAACGATGTCACCGATATCCGGCTGGCCACGGCCGAGATCGAGAGCCTGGCCTTCTACGATCCGCTGACCAGCCTGCCCAATCGCCGCCTGCTGCTGGACCGCCTGGCCCAGGCCACGGTGCTGGCCGCACGCGAAGGCTGGACCGGGGCGCTGCTGTTCCTGGACCTGGACCAGTTCAAGATGCTCAACGACACGCTGGGCCACGAAGTGGGCGACCAACTGCTGCAGCAGGTGGCGCACCGGCTGCGCAGCGCGGTGCGATCCTCGGACACGGTGGCGCGGCTGGGGGGCGATGAATTCGTGGTCATGCTCTGCGAGCTGTCGCACGAGCCTGCCGAGGCGGCCACGCTGGCCCAGCGCATCGGCGAGAAGATTCTGGCGCGGCTCAACCAGTCCTATGTGCTGGGCGCCCACCTGCACCGCAGCGCCTGCAGCATTGGCGCCACGCTGTTCGGCCGCCAGCCGCAGTCGGCGGCCGAGCTGCTCAAGCAGGCCGACATCGCCATGTACCAGATCAAGGCGCGCAACGGCAGCGGCCTGTGCTTCTTCGATCCGCAGATGCAGGTGGAAATCCACCAGCGCGTGCGCATGGAAGGCGACCTGCGCCAGGCCCTGGCGCAGTCCCAGTTCGAGCTGCACTACCAGCCCCAGTTCACGCTGGCCGGCGAGGTCATAGGCGCCGAAGCCCTGCTGCGCTGGCGCCACCCCGAGCGCGGCCTGGTGCCGCCTGGCATGTTCATTGCCGTGGCCGAGGAAAGCGAGATCATCGTGCCGCTGGGCATGTGGGTGGTGCGCACGGCCTGCGAGCAACTGGCGGTCTGGCAAAAGGATGCGCGGCTGCGCCACCTGCAGGTGGCCGTGAATGTCAGTGCCCGCCAGTTCCGGCACCAGGACTTTGCCTCCCAGGTCATCGAGCAGGTGCGCAATGCCGGCATTGCGCCCCATCTGCTCAAGCTGGAACTGACCGAGTCGCTGGTGATCGAGAACGTGCAGGAGTCCATCGACAAGATGAAGCAGCTGCGCAGCCATGGCGTGTGCTTTTCCATGGATGACTTCGGCACCGGGCACTCCTCGCTGACCTATCTCACGCAGCTGCCGCTGAACCAGCTCAAGATCGACCAGTCCTTCGTGCGCCACCTGGGCATGCGCCACACCGACGACGTGATCGTGCAGACCATCATCGGCATGGCGCGCAACCTGAACCTGGATGTGATCGCCGAAGGCGTGGAGACGCTGGAGCAGCGTGCCCTGCTCGCGCACTACGGCTGCGAGTACTTCCAGGGCTACCTGTTCAGCCCGCCCGTGCCCATACGCGCGTTCGAACAACTGCTGGCCAAGGTGCCCGTGCGCACCGGCGCGCATGGCCTGCCCAAGGCTATGCCCGGCGCGAAGACACCATGATGCCGCCCACGATGAGCGTGAAGGCCAGCCCGTGGTACAGCTGCGGCGTCTGGCCCAGCAGCGGAATGGACAGCAGGGCGGTGAACAGGGGCATCAGATTGCCGAAGAAGCCCGCCACCGCAGGGCTGCTGCGCTGCACACCCAGGCCCCAGAAGCGATAGGCCAGGATGGCCGGCCCGATGGCGATGAACAGCAGGGCACTCAGCAGCGGCCACCCTGCCTGAAGGTGAAACCGTCCCGATGCGGCCTCCAGTCCCGTGAACAGGCCGGACCATATCAGGCCGAACACCATCTGTGCCAGCAGAAAGCCCGACCAGTCCGCGCGCAGCTGCCCTGACACGCTGGTCCTGGACAGCAGCCACGTATAGAAGGCCCACAGGATCGTGGCCAGCACCATGAACAGGTCGCCCGGCACCAGCTGCAGCTGGCGCAGCACCTGCGGATCACCGCGCGACAGCACCACGGCCACGCCCAGCACCGACAGCGCAGCCCCCAGCAACTGGCGGCGGCTCACAGCAATGCCCCAGCAGATGCGGCCCACCGCCAGCATCCACACCGGCATGCTGGAGCCGACCAGGGTGGCATTCAGCGGCGTCGATGTTTTCAGCGCCAGGTACAGCAGGGCGTTGTAGCAGCCGATGCCCAGCAAGCCCAGCAGCGCGAACTGGCGCCACTGCGGCCAGACGGCGCTGTCCCGGCGCAGCACCCATCCCGCCAGCGGCAGCAGCAGCGTGAAGGCGATGGCCCAGCGCAGGAAATTCAGCGCGAAGGGCGAGATCAGGTCATGGACCATGCGGCCCACGATGGCATTGCCGGCCCACAGCAGCGGCGGCAGCGTCAGGATGGCGGCGGTGGAAGGCTTCAGCGGCTGGCTCATCGGGATCATCCGGCTTTCGGGCTCGCCACTATAGGCGTTGTGCGCTCTTTGCGCGCACCATGCGTTGCCGTCTTCCGCGAGGCGGGCCGAAACATGGCACGATGCCGCTCTTGTCGCTTTTTGCAGGAGTGCTCCCATGGGTATTGCAGTGCAGATCCGCCACAACGGCGGTCCCGAAGTCCTGGAACTGGTACAGGTCGCCGTGGGCGAGCCCGGGCCTGGCGAGGTACGCATACGCCACCATGCGGTGGGCCTCAACTTCATCGATGTCTACCAGCGCTCTGGCCTGTACTCGCTTCCCATGCCCTTGAACCTGGGCATGGAAGGCGCGGGCGTGGTCGAGGCCGTGGGGGCTGGCGTGCAGCATCTGCGCGTGGGCGACCGCGTGGCCTACGCCAGCAACCCGCCGGGCAGCTACAGCGAGGTGCGCGTCATGCCGGCCATGTGCGTGTGCCGCCTGCCCGATGCCATTGCGTTCGAGACGGCCGCCGCCATGATGCTCAAGGGCCTGACGGCACAGTACCTGCTCAAGAAGTGCATTCCCGTGGAGGGCCTGGAGCCCGGCGACGCCGTGCTCTTCCATGCGGCGGCTGGCGGCGTGGGCCTGATCGCCTGCCAATGGGCCAGGGCCCTGGGTCTGCAGCTCATCGCCACGGCGGGGTCGGACGAGAAGTGCGCGCTGGCCCTGGCCAATGGCGCCGCCCATGCCATCAACTACCGCAGCGAGAACTTTGCCGAGCGCGTGCAGCAGATCACGGCCGGCCAGGGCGTGAAGGTGGTCTACGACAGCGTGGGCAAGGACACCTGGGAAGGCTCGCTGGCCTGCCTGCGGCGCTTCGGCCTGTTGGTGAGCTTCGGCAACGCCTCAGGCCCCGTGGCGCCTTTCGCGCCTGCCGTGCTGGCGGCCAAGTCGCTGTATGTGACACGGCAGACCCTGTTCTCTCACATCACCAGCCGCGAGGCCACCCAGGCGATGGCCGACGATTTGTTCGCCGTGGTGGAAAGCGGTGCCGTGAAGATCCACATCGACCAGCGCTATCCGCTGGCCGAGGTGCGACAGGCCCACCTGGACCTGGAGGCACGAAAGACCACGGGCTCCACCATCCTGCTGCCATGAGTGTGCCTAAGCACCTTGCCGATCCGGCCGTGAGGGCTTGGCTGGGCCGCCTGCGTGCCGACATGCGCCAGCCCGCGCTGCAGCCGCGCCGGCCGTTGCTGGTGGCGGGGCAGGAGACGGGTTCGCTGGAAGATGGCCTGGCCGCGCTGCTGCCGGACGATGTGATGCGTGCCCACGGCGTGGCGCTGCGCCTGCAGGCCGGACAATGGCATCTGCAAGGCCAGGGCGATGCCACGGCCCTGCTCAACGCCCTGGCCCGGGTGCTGCGTGCCACGGGCCACAGCGGCCCCTGGCGCGATGAGCAACTGGCCGTGTGCAACGTCCAGGGCCAGCGCATTGCCACCGTGGAGCGCGGCGCCGTGCGCCCGCTGGGCATTGCCACCCAGGCCGTGCATCTGGTGGGCGGGACGGCCGATGGCCGCATCTGGGTGCAGCAGCGCGCCGACAACAAGCCCACCAATCCTGGCATGTGGGACACGCTGATGGGTGGCATGGTGGCCGCCTGCGATACCGTGGCCGAGGCCGTGGAGCGTGAAACCTGGGAAGAGGCCGGCCTGCGCTTGGCCGAGCTGCAGGATCTGCGCCATGGCGGCCATGTGCTGTTCGAGCGTCCCAGCGACGAGGCCGAGGGCCGGGGCTTCATGCGCGAGCGCATCGACTGGTTCAGCGCCACTGTGCCGCCGGCGCTGGAGCCCGGCAACCAGGATGGCGAGGTCCAGGCCTTTGCGCTGATCGAGCGCGAGCAGCTCGTCGAATGGCTGCTGCAGGGGCGCTTCACGCCCGAGGCCGCCCAGGTGCTGGCGGCCTGGCTGGGCTGGTGAGAGGCGTCAGCGTGCCGTCTTGTTCAGTGCCGATTCCTTGAGCCGGCTGGGCGCCAGGGCGCCGGCCGATTCGAGGATGGGGTAGGCTACCGAGCACAGCAGCGAGTTGATGCGCTTGAGGTCGCTGATCAGGTCGATGTGCAGCGAGCTGGTCTCTATGCTGGAGACGGTGTTGTCGGACAGGCGCGCCAGGTGGGTGGCCGAGTAGGCCAGCTCCAGGTCGCGGAAACGCGCCTTTTCCTCCAGCAGCTTCTGCGCCTCGCGCACATTGCCGTTGAGGAACACGCTCATGGCCAGGCGCAGGTTGTCCAGCAGGTGGTGCAGCAGCTCGCGGATCTCCTGCGTGCCGGCCTCGGAGAACTGCCGGCCCTTCTTGATCTTCTTGTCCTCGATGTCCAGCAGCACGCGCTCGATGATGTCGCCGATCTGCTCCATGTTGATGGTGAAGCTGATGATTTCCGTCCAGCGCTGGCCTTCGCGCTCGTCGAGTTCGGCGCGCGAGATCTTGGTCATGTAGTACTTGATGGCCGAGTACAGGTCGTCCACCGTGCCTTCAAGCTCGCGCAGTTCCTGGGACAGCTTGAGGTCGTCGGTCTCCAGCACGCGCTGCATGCCGATCAGCATGGACTCGACCATGTCGGCCTGGTGCAGGGCCTCGCGCGCGGCACAGGAAATGGCCAGCGACGGCGTGCTCAGCGCCGAGGGGTCGAGATGGCGTGGCCGCAGCAGGCTGGTGGAGCTTGCCTCGGGCTTGGGCAGCAGGGCCGTCACCCAGCGCGCGACGGTCTGCGTCAGGCCGATGAAGCACAGGCTGTTGAAGACGTTGAAGGCCAGGTGGAACAGCACGATGTTCTGGCCCTTGCCGTCGATCAGCGGCATCACATAGGTGGCCCACAGCCCCAGGAAGGGGGCGACGATGGCCACGCCCATGATCTTGAACAGCATGTTGCCTATCGTGACCTGGCGCACTTCGGTGCTGGACTTGGCCGTGGTCAGCACGGCCACCAGTCCGCTGCCGATGTTGGCGCCCAGCGTCAGGCCCAGCGCCACTTCCATGGGAATCGCGCCCGAGCTGGCCATGGCCGCGATCAGCAGCACGATGGCCAGGCTGGAATACGCCATCACGGCCAGCAGGGCGCCCAGCAGCAGTTCCATGAAGATATCGCTGGTGACCGATCCCAGCAGGGTGCGCACGGCGGGGGCTTCCAGCAGGGGCTCGGTGGCCTCGACCACCAGGCGCAGGGCCAGCAGCATCACGCCCAGGCCGATCAGCACGCGGCCTATGCGCCCGGCCGTGGTGTCCTGGCGGGTGATGAACAGCACCACGCCCACGAAGATGAACAGCGGCGACAGCCAGGACAGGTCGGTGGAGAACAGCACGGCCATCAGCGCCGTGCCCACGTCGGCACCGCGCATCACGGCCAGCGCGGCCGGCAGCGAAATCAGGCCCTGGCCCACGAAGGCCGAGGTCATCAGCGAGGTGGCTGTGCTCGACTGCACCAGCGCAGTCACGCCCAGGCCCGACAGCGCGGCCGAGAAACGGTTGCTCATGCTGTGGGCGAGCAGGTCGCGCAGGTTGGCGCCGAACACCCGCAGCACGCCGGTGCGGACCATGTGCGTGCCCCAGACCAGCAGGGCGATGGCGGCCAGTAGATTGAGTAAGTGCTTCATGTGCTGTGAGCGGAGAAGCGGACCAATATAACCCCGGTCCCGGCTTGCGCGCAGGAGAGTCGGCCGCATGAGCGCACAGTTTGGTGCGAAATAAAGAAAATTGTAGAAATAAAACGAATCAAAAAGAATTTCGGTTGACCAAAAACGCACTCAGGAAAACCCGAGGAAAACCCATCAACCAGGCAGCAGGTGGCCACCTCAATGAAAAAGCCCCTCGCAAGAGGGGCTGGCTTTCGCGGCTCGGGTTCCGGCGGGATCAGGTTCTTTTGGCCCGCCGTGCGCGCAGCACTTCGTCCAGGATCAGCAGGCCCGCGCCCATGCTGATGGCGATGTCGGCGGCATTGAAGGCCGGAAAGTGCGAACGGCCCCAGTAGAAGTCCAGGAAGTCCACCACGTAGCCGTGCTGCAGGCGGTCCACCACGTTGCCGATGGCGCCGCCCAGGATGCTGGCCAGCGAGAAGCAAAACAGCTTCTGCCCCGGATGCTTGCGCAACTGCCAGACGATGAGCAGCGTGGCCGCCACGCCGATGCCCACGAACAGCCAGCGCTGCCAGCCGCCCGCTCCGGCCAGGAACGAGAAGGCCGCGCCCGTGTTGTGGGCCCGCACGATGTTGAAGAAGCCCGTGATCGGCGTCCAGTCGCCCAGCTGGTAGGCACCAAGAATCCACTGCTTGGTGAGCTGGTCGATGGCGATGATCGCCAGCGACCAGGCCAGCCAGGGCCAGATGCGGCTGTTGCGGGATTCGGGAACCGCAGCAAAGGTAGGGGTCATGGCAGCGCCTCAGGGGTTGATTACGCCTTGTGGCGCTCTTCGCCAGCACCGTGCAGGTTGCTGTCGCAACGGCCGCACAGGCTGGGGTGCTCGGGGTTGACGCCCACGTCGGCGCGATAGTGCCAGCAGCGGTCGCACTTGGCATGGCTGCTGGGCGTGACGGCGGCCTGCAGCGTCTCGCCAGCCAGGGCCTCGGCCGCCGAGGTGATGAAGACGAACTTCAGGTCGTCGCCCAGGCTTTGCAGCAGGGCCAGGTCCTCGGGCTGGGCCGAGACACGGACTTCGGCCTGCAGCGAGGAGCCGACACGGCCTTCGGTGCGCACGGCCTCGATGTCCTTGTTCACCACGTCGCGGATCTCGCGCAGGCGTGCCCACTTGGCCAGCAATGCCTCGTCACCGGCCGGCAGGTCGGTGTAGGTTTCCAGGAAGATGGACTCGCTGTTGCCGAAGACCTTCCAGGCCTCTTCGGCCGTGAAGGACAGGAAGGGCGCCATCCAGCGCAGCATGGCATGCGTGATCTGGTGCAGGGCGGTCTGGGCGCTGCGGCGCGCCAGGCTCCTGGGCGCGCTGGTGTACAGGCGGTCCTTGAGCACGTCCAGGTAGAAGCCGCCCAGGTCTTCCGAGCAGAACAGCTGCAGCTTGGCCACCACGGGGTGGAATTCATAGACCTTGTAGTGGGCCAGCAGCTCGGCCTGGAACTGGGCCGCGCGGGCCAGGGCCCAGCGGTCGATTTCCAGCAGCTCCTCGGTGGGAACCGAGTCCTGAGCGGCGTCGAAGTCGCTGACGTTGGCCAGCAGGAAGCGCAGCGTGTTGCGGATGCGGCGGTAGGCATCCACCACGCGTGCCAGGATCTTGTCGTCGATGCCCAGGTCGCCCGAGTAGTCGGTCGAGGCTACCCACAGGCGGATGATCTCGGCGCCCATCTTGTTGCTCACGTCCTGCGGGGCGACGGTGTTGCCCAGCGACTTGGACATCTTCTTGCCCTGGCCGTCCACGGTGAAGCCGTGGGTCAGCAGGCCGCGGTAGGGCGCGCGACCGAAGATGGCCGAGGCCAGCAGCAGCGACGAATGGAACCAGCCGCGGTGCTGGTCATGGCCTTCGAGGTAGAGGTCGGCCTCGGGGCCCTGGTCGTGGTGCATTTCGGCGTGCGTGCCGCGCATCACATGCCAGAAGGTGGAGCCGGAGTCGAACCAGACTTCGAGGATGTCGGTGCTCTTGGTGTAGTGCACGGCTTCCTCGGCGCCCAGGATGTCCTCGGCCGTCACGCGGCTCCAGGCCTCGATGCCGCCCTGCTCGACCATGGCAGCCGCCTGGTCGATGATCTCCATGGTGCGCGGGTGCAGCTCGCCGCTGTCCTTGTGCAGGAAGAAGGGCAGGGGCACGCCCCAGCTGCGCTGGCGCGAGATGCACCAGTCGGGGCGGCCGGCGATCATGTCGCGCAGGCGGGTCTTGCCGTTCTCCGGGTAGAACTGGGTGTGCTCGATGGCTTCCAGCGCGATCTGGCGCAGCGTCTGCGCAGGCTTGTCGCCGGGCTTGGTGAACACGCCCTCGCCCTCGTCCATGCGGATGAACCACTGGGCTGCGGCGCGGTAGATCACGGGCGTCTTGTGGCGCCAGCAATGCGGGTAGCTGTGGGTGATGGTCTTGGTGTCCATCAGGCGGCCGGCCAGCTTGAGCGCGTCGATGATGGCGGGCGTGGCCTTCCAGATGTGCTGGCCGCCGAACAGCGGCAGCTCGGGTGCGTAGACGCCATTGCCCTGCACGGGGCTCAGGATGTCTTCGCGCGTCATGCCGTTGTTCATGCAGCTGTTGAAGTCGTCCACGCCATAGGCGGGAGCCGAGTGCACGATGCCGGTGCCGTCATCGGCCGTGGCGTAGTCGGCAAGGAACACGGGCGAGACGCGGTCGAAGCCCTTGTCCATATCGGCCAGCGGGTGCTTGAACTGCAGGTGGTCCAGCTTGCTGCCCACGGCGGTGGCGACGACCTGGCCTTCGAGCTTCCAGCGTGCCAGGCATTTCTCGACCAGGGCCGAGGCCACGATCAGCAGGCCGCGCTCGGTATCCACCAGGCTGTATTCCAGCTCGGGGTTGACGTTGAGCGCCTGGTTGGCGGGGATGGTCCAGGCCGTCGTCGTCCAGATGACGATGAAGGCGGGCTTGGCCAGCGAGGACAGGCCGAAGGCGGCCGCCAGCCTGTCCGGCTCGGCCGTGGGGAACATCACGTCCAGCGTCTGGCTTTGCTTGTCGGCGTATTCGATCTCGAACTCGGCCAGCGAGGAGCCGCAGTCAAAGCACCAGTACACGGGCTTGAGGCCGCGGTAGACGAAGCCGCGCTCCATGACGCGCTTCAGGGCGCGCAGCTCGCCAGCCTCGTTGGCGTAGTTCATGGTCTTGTAGGGATGGTCCCAGTCGCCGAGCACGCCCAGGCGCTTGAAGTCCACCATCTGCTGGGCGATCTGCTCGGTGGCGAAGGCGCGGCTCCTGGCCTGCATCTCGTCGCGCGGCAGGTTGCGGCCGTGCAGCTTTTCGATGGCGTTCTCGATGGGCAGGCCGTGGCAATCCCAGCCCGGCACGTACATGGCATCGAAGCCTTCGAGCTGGCGGCTCTTGACGATCATGTCCTTGAGCGCCTTGTTCACCGCATGGCCGATGTGGATCTTGCCGTTGGCATAGGGCGGGCCGTCATGCAGGATGAACTTGGGCGCGCCATGGCGCGCGTCGCGCAGCTTCTTGTAGATGCCCTTGTCCTCCCATTCCTGCACCCAGCCCGGCTCGCGCTTGGGCAGGTCGCCGCGCATGGGGAAGGTCGTGTCGGGCATGTTCAGCGTGGCGCGATAGCCCGCGTTGGCGTTGGGAGAGACTTTCGAATCAGACATGGAGAACCTTGAAAGCAGGCCAGAGCCCGGACCGTCTGGTCCAGGCACGGAAAAAGGGGAGGGAAGCCTGGTGCGCACCCGCGCCCGGGCAGGTGACGGGGAGCGTCAAATTCGGTCGCGCGTGGTCTGGCGACGGGTCTCGGTGTAGATGGGGGCGTGGATGGTTGAGAAGAACGCGCGCGCGTCATCGCAGTCCTTGGCGATGCCGGCGGTGAGGGCGTCGAGACTGTCGTACTTCAGCTCGTCGTGCAGTTTGTGCAGAAGTTCCACGCGGATGATTTTACCGTAGGCCTCTTCGCCTCCCGGCGCGCCGGGCCAATCCAGGCAATGCGTCTCCAGCAGGACACGCCCGCCGTTGACGTCCGTCGGGTCCAGGGAAGGGCGCACGCCGAGGTTGGCCACGCCGCGCAGCGGTCGTTCATTCAGGCCATGGACCAGCACGGCGAAGATGCCGCTGGCCGCGGGCTTCCAATGGTTGAAGCGCAGGTTCAGCGTGCGAAAGCCGTCGCCCGCGCCCTGGCGGCTCTCGGCCAGGCTGCGGCCCAGCTTGCGGCCGTGCACCACATGGCCGGAGATGGTGTAGGGATGGCCCAGCAGCCGCGCGGCGTCCTGCATGCGCCCTTCGGCCAGGGCCGCGCGCACATGGGTGCTGGACACGCGCAGGCCGTGCACCTCGTAGCTGTTCATGCGGGCCACGTCAAAACCCTGGCGCTGGCCCGCCGCATCCAGCATGGCGTAGTCGCCCGCACGCTGGGCGCCGAAGCGGAAGTCGTCGCCAACCAGCACGTATTTCGCGCCAAGGCCCGCCACCAGCACCTCGTCTATGAAGGCCTGCGGCGACTGGCTGGCCAGCGTCTGGTTGAAGGGCAGCACCACGGTCTGGTTCACGCCGCGGCGCTCCAACTCCGACAGCTTGTCGCGCAGCGTGCCTATGCGCGCCGGGGCGATCCCGGGCCGTCCCAGGGTCTGGGCGAAGTAGTCGCGCGGATGGGGTTCGAAGGTCAGCACGCAAGTGGGCACGCCGCGCTGTGCAGCCTCGGCCGACAGCAGGGCCAGCATGGCTTGGTGGCCGCGGTGGACACCATCGAAATTGCCGATGGTGACGGCACAGGCCGATTCCCGCCCTGGATGGTTGAAGCCTCGAAAAATCTTCATGGGACGCTTTGTTTTCAATAGCGGCTGGCACGCGCGCAGCCAGCGCAGGCTGTCAATCCGACATGGAAACAGAGTATATTGCCTCGATAAGGCCTGCCTTGCAGGCCCTGTGCACTGGCTGCATTCCCGTTCACTTTGGTGTCAGAGGAGGCGTGTCGTGAAGGTCTTGAAGCTGTCGGCCCAAGGGCTGCCCCAATCCTGGATCACGCTGGAGCAGGCGGCGCTGCATTACGCGGCGGACGATGTGCGCTGGGAGTCCGGCGGAGAGGTCGCCTGTTTCCGCGGTGGTCACAATGCCGTCACGGGCTGCCAGTCGGTCATCCACATCAACAGCATCATCGGCACGCGCGGTGCGCCTTCCATCAATCCGCACAGCCTGCAGCCCGGCCTGACCAACGGCAAGCTGTTCGCACGCGACCGCTGCATCTGCGCCTATTGCGGCCGCTTGTTCCACGAAAACGACCTCACTCGCGAGCACATCGTGCCCATCTCCGCAGGGGGAGGCCACCAGTGGATGAACCTAGTGACGGCCTGCCGCTCCTGCAACCACCGCAAGGGTGCCCGCACGCCCGAGCAGGCGCGCATGCCACTGCTCTACACACCCTACATACCCAGCCTCTGGGAAGACTTCATCCTGCGCAACCGGCGGATCCTGGCCGATCAGATGGAGTTTCTGCTGCTGCACGTGCCCCGGAGTTCGCGCTGGGCGCGGGATGGCTTTGCCGAGGGCGGTGGCGCGCCCACGCACGAGGTGGCGTGGGCTTGAGAAGGCCCGTCAGGCAGCGGTCTTGGTTGCCGTCACGACAAAGCCCTGTACCGGCTCGCCACCTTCCTGGCGCAGCACCAACTCCTGCGTCGAGACGCTGAAGCCGGCTTGCTTGCACAGTGCTTCGATATGGCTGCGCTTGTGGGCATAGCGCTGGCTGGACTGGAGGACCAGGTCAGGACCGTCTTCCGGGGCAGTTTCGCAGGAGAAGATGAATTCGCCACCCGTCTTGAGAATGCGTGCGGCATTGGGGATGACCGTAGCTGCATCACCCACGTAAATGAGTACATCGAGGCAGGTAATCACGTCGTATTCGCTGTCTGGCGTGTCTCGCAGGGCATCCAGCAGGCTCACGTTGTGGAAACGGTCATAGATGCGGTGCCGTGCTGCCTGTTCGATCATTTTCACGGAACTATCCACGCCGATCAGGAAGCCTTGCATGGGGCCCAGGCAGACTCCCAGCAGGCCTGTGCCGCAGCCCAGGTCCAGCAGATTGAAGTCCTTTTCCGGATGGCGCGCGACCAGTTGCTCAGCGATGCGCTTTGGCAACTGGTAGCCGAGGCCACGCACCATGTGCATGTCGTATTGCTCGGCCAGCCCGTCGAACAGGGAACGGTGCATTTCCACGGGCTGGTGGGCCGGGGTTTCGCCTCGGGCCAGGGCTGCATAGTAGGTCAGCGTGGCATCCTCGGGGGATCGTTCCTGCAGCATGTGGATGTCAGGCTGTGCCGCAGCGGGCTCGCCGCGTGCGATGCAGGCCTTGATGCGGCCAAGGCGCAGTGACGGATGCTCGGGCTGCTCCTGTACCAGGGCATCCCAGATCTGTGCCGCCTCTGTGTGTTCTTGCAGGCTGCTCAGATCGGTGGCCAGATACTGGCGCAGCGTGGTGTCGCCGGGAAATAGCTGCAAGCCTCTGCGCAGATGCTCGACTGCCATTGCGGTATGGCCGGCCCGGTGGGCAATGTCCACCACACCTGCCAGTACTTGCGGATTGCCGGGCTCGATGCGCGCCACTTTCTCTGCCAGCTCCACGGCAGAGTCGAATTGGCTACGGCGTGCCCGATAGAGTGCGGCTTCCAGCAGACCGGGTCCCCACATGGGCGCCAGTCCGATGCAATGCTCAAATGCCTCTTCGGCTTTGGCGTGATTGCCTGCCTTCTCCGCCATCAGCGCTGCCAGCATGAAGACGCGCGCGTCGTTCGGCATCTGGCGTTGGGCCTTGTTAAGGGTCTGTGCGGCTTTCTTCAGATTGCCTTGCTCGATCTGTTGGCGGGCCGCTTCCAGATGTTTGCGATTGATGTCTACGGGGGTGGAGATAACGCTCATGGACAGAAAAATAGGTGTGCGCGGGCGTATGGGCCGGGGGTGGCGCGGAGTGCGCGTTCCAAACAGGGATTGCGCCGATGGCTAACTTTTCATTATCGTGGATTCTCCGGGGCGCCATGTTTCAAGTATCTGTTCGCATGGTTTTGGCCTGCATTGGAGCGGGAGCGCGCACCGGCAGCGTGAGTGTGAAGCTCGTGCCCCCCTCGGGGGAGGGTGCTGCCTGTATGTCACCGCCATGCAGGCGCGCAATGCGCCGGGCGACCCACAGGCCCAGGCCGAAGCCGCGGGCCTGGTCCGCGCGGTGGCCGCGCTCGAAGCGCTCGAAGATGCGCTGCGCCAGCTCGGGGGCAAGACCCGGGCCCTGGTCGCTGACAGTGAGTTCCAGCTGGCCGTGCTCGTCGGTGCGCGCGCGCACGGCGATTTCTCCGGCTTTGGCGTATTTCACCGCGTTGTCCACGAGGTTGGACAGGGCGATGCGGGTGAGCGTGGAGTCGCACTCCCATGTGGCGGGCGCATTGGCGTTGTCCAGGTTCAGATGGTGGCGGCGTGACCAGTGCACGAGCTGCACGGCATCATCGACCAGCTCCATGACGGGAGCGCGGCGCAATTGCAGCCGGAAGGCTGGAGCATCCAGGCGGTCGCTGATCAGGCAGTTGTCCACCAGGGCCGTCAGGCGCCTGCAGGCGCGGCGGATCTGGGCAGCGCGCTCCAGCTGGGAGTCGATGTCGGGCGAGGGAAAGGACAGCTGCTCGGTGGCCGCGCTGTCCACCACGGCCAGCGGCGTGCGGAATTCATGGTTGACCATGTTGAAGAACTGGCGCTGCTCCAGCCGCAGCGTGCGTTCGCTGTGCAGTGCCGCCTGCAGCGCGTTCTGTGCGCGCAGCAGCTCGGCCGTGCGCAGGCGTACACGCTCTTCCAGCGCATGCTCGGACTTGGCAAGGGACTCGAGCAGTTGTGCCTGGCGAGCCATGGAGTCGCGGAATTTCTGGATCAGGCTGGCGCCTACGGCCACGGTGATCACGATGTTGACCAGCAAGGTGTTGAGCTGCCAGAACACGCTGGTCTCTATGGTGGGCAGGCTGGTCAGGCCGACATAGGCTGCCGTCACATACAGGCCCATCAGTCCGTACATGGTGCTGGGGACGACCATCAGCACATGGACCAAGCTGGCACGCTCGCGCAGCAGATTGCTCCATGCCACCACGGCGAATAGTGCGCTGATCGCCCATGGGGCGCCAACCCCTATCCAGGCCCAGTCCTGGTAGCGGCCCAGCGGGATGCTGGGCAGGCACAGCAGAGGCAGGATTCCCAGGACGAGCAGGGCCCGGTCCATGCGCCGCCATCGTGTGTCGCGGGTCAGCAGTTCGCGCATCTGCCAGGCCAGGGCGGCGGGAAGCATCAAGGTGCCAAGGCTGACGCACAGATGGCCCCAGTGCGCGAGATGGTCGGGCAGCCAGATCTGCAGGTACCCCCGGTCGCTGGCGCCGTGGACCAGTACGGCGATGGCGGCCACGGCCATGGCGGCCAGATTGCGCAGGCGCAGGGCCAGGGCAGCGCCGATGATCAGCAGGGCCAGCATGAGGTTGATGCCCTGGTGGATGCCTGATGCCCATTCCACGGCCGAGAACTGCGTCATCAGGCCGCTGCTGCGCCAGATCGTGGCGTCCAGCTGCATGGGGCTGGAAGTCTGCACGCGCAGGATGAAGGGCTGGCCCGGGTACAGCGGAAACACCAGCTGCCGGACATGCACGCGCGGTTCGTCTGTGGCCGTATCGCCGCTGCTGCGCACGCGCCATGCGCCGTCCACGCGCTGGTAGAGCGCAACGCGGTCCAGATAACTGGGCAGGATTTCCAGCCACAGCGGATCGTGCTCGGGGTCTGCCTTGCCGGCTGCGATGTAAGGCGCCTGCACCTTGAGCCAATACACATCTCGCGTATAGCCCTTGTTCAGCGGTGTGTCGAGCAGGGTGAAGTCCGTGTCCGGCAGGGCGGCCACCTGATCGATGGTGAAGCTGCCCTGTGCATCGACAAGCGCCAGCATGGGCAGGTCCGTGCCCAACTGCAGGCGCTTGGCGGGCAGGGATTGCCAGGCCGGGCTGAGGATGAAGCAGACCACCAGGACCAGCGAAAACACCAGCCAGCCCGGCAGGGCAAGCCGGTTCAGGACGCGCAGCAGATTCAGGATACGCATGGCGATGCGGGCAAGGCAGGCGAGGAGGGCGAAGCGGAGGGCGTGGCCGCCGTGGCAAGGCCGCTGTCTTCGGGAATGTCGCTGGGCAGCGTCAGCGTGAAGCAGGTGCCGCCGCCCGGGGCTGGCATGACCTGCACATCGCCGCCGTGCATCTGGGCCACGCGCCGAGCCACCCACAGACCCAGGCCGAAGCCCCGGGTCTGATCTGCGCGTTCTCCACGCTCGTGCAGCTCGAAGATGCGCTGCGCCAGCTCGGGCGCAAGGCCGGGGCCTTCGTCGCTGACGGTGAGTTCCAGGCGACCTTGCTCGTCCATGCGGGCGCGCACGGCGATCTCCCCGGCCTGGGCGTATTTCACGGCGTTGTCCACGAGATTGGACAAGGCGATGCGCACCAGGGTGGGATCGCACTCCCAGGAGGCGGGTACGCCCGCAGTCTCCAGCTTCAGATGGTGGCGGCGCGACCAGTGCACGAGCTGCACGGCATCGTCGATCAGGTCCATCACGGGCACCCGGTCAAGCTGCAGCCGGAATGCGGGCGCGTCCAGGCGGTCGCTGACCAGGCAGTTGTCCACCAGGGCCGTGAGGCGTCGGCAGGCGCGCCGGATCTGGGCGGCACGCTCCAGTTGCGAATCGATGTCGGCCGACGGAAAGGTCAACTGCTCGGTGGCCGCGCTGTCGACTACGGCCAGCGGCGTGCGGAATTCATGGTTGACCATGTTGAAGAACTGGCGCTGCTCCAGCCGCAGCGTGCGCTCGCCATGCAAGGCGGCCTGCAGCGCGTTTTGCGCATGCAGCAGCTCCGCCGTGCGCGTGCGCACCCGGCCTTCCAGCGCATGTTCCGACCGGGCCAGCGAGTCCAGCAGCTGGGCCTGCCTGTCCATGGAATTCTGGAATTTCTCGACCAGGCTGGCGCCCACGGCAATGATGATCAGGATGTACAGCAGCAGCGATTCCAGCTGCCAGTACATGCCTGCCTCGATATCGGAGGACACCAGTCCCGTGAACGCGGCAGCCACATGCACGCCCATGACCGCATGCAGCGTGTAGGGGATCAGCACCAGCAGGTTGACGATGGAGGGGCCCTGGCGGAACAGGTTCTGCCAAGCCACCAGCGCACTCAGCAGGCTGGCCATCCAGGGCACGCTGACCCCCAGCCAGGCCCATTGGGTGTAGTGTCCCATCGGTATGCTGAGTACGGCCAGCAAGGGTGCCACGGTCAACACCACCAGCATGCGGTCGATGCGGCGCCAGGCCGTGCCGCGCGTCAAGGTCTCGCGAGCCTGCCAGGCAAAGGCGGCGGGCAGCAGGAAGACGCCCACGCTGACCCAGAGATCCGCATGCGGCGCCCAGGGCTCCGGCAGCCACAGCTGCGCGTAGCCACGTACATTGGCGTTGTGGACGAGCACCACGAAGGCCAGCAGGGTCATGGCCATGAGGCTGCGCATGCGCAGGGCCAGGGCCGCACCCGCGATCAGCAGCGTGAGCACCAGGTTCACGCCCTGGTGCACTCCGGAGGCCCATTCCACGCTGGACAACCATGCCACCAGCCCGGTACTGCGCCAGACCGTTGCGTACAGCTGCATGGCGCTGCTGGTCTCTATGCGAAGCACAAAGGGCTGGCCGGCGCGCAGCGGAAACACCAGCGGGCGCACATGGATGCGCTGAGCCATGGGCACGGTGTCACCGCTTTCCCTTGCCTTCCACAGGCCATGCGCCTGCTGGTAGAGCGTGACCCTGTCCAGATAGGTGGGCGTGATCTCCAGCCACAGCGGATCGTTGCCGGCCAGCCCGCTTGCGGGCGCAAGGGCTGGCGTCGCGACCCTTACCCAGTAAGCCTGGCGGGTATAGCCCTCGTTCAAAGGCGTGCGCCGGGTTTCGAAGGCATCATCGGGCAGGGCCGCGACCTGCTCAATGGTCATGCTGCGGCCCGCATCGGTCAGCACCTGCATGGGCAGGTCCCGGCCAAGCCGCAGTCCCTTGTCAGGGGGAGACATGGACGCCGGGCTCAGCACGAAAAATGCGAGCAAACCGAGCGAGACCGTGATCCATGCAATAAATGTAAATTTTTGTGTGTTTCTCTGAACTGTGAGCATTCGAGAGTGTTCGTGCATGGCGGCGGACGTTCGCCCCAATGAAAATTCGCCCACCAATAGGCAAAAATCATGCAGCAGACACTAGAGCCATCGATTGAGTTCACCGTCGCCGTCGTAGAGGATGACGAGGATATTCGTATCAATGTGTGTCGATTTTTAACAAAGTCTGGCCTGCATGCCTGGGGCACGGATTCTGCAGAAGACTTCTACATAAAGCTACTGCGCGAGAAGGCCGATCTGGTCGTCGTCGACCTGGGCCTGCCTGGCGAGGACGGTCTGAGCCTGGTCAAGCGCCTGGCCGAGCAGGAAATTCCCGTCGTGGTGCTCACGGCGCGCGGCGACCTGGACAGTCGCATCGCCGGCCTCAATGCCGGCGCCCTGCAGTATTTCGTCAAGCCCACCGACATGAACGAGCTGGTTGCCGGCATCCGCTCCCAACTGCGCCGCAGCACCGGCCAGCCGGCCCGGGCGCCGGCGCCCTTCCTGACCTGGCGCCTTGACCCCCTGTCGGCCTGCATGGTTGCTCCCAACCACCAGATCATCGCCCTGACCAGCCGCGAGCTGGAATTGCTCGGCTGCCTGATGGCCACACCCGGAACCATGGTGGCCAAGCAGACCTTGATCGAGACCATGGGCTACGCCGATGTGGATGACGGCTTCCACCGCATCGAATCGCAGCTGACGCGGCTCCGCCGCAAGACCCTGGATATCTCCGGGCTGGCCCTGCCGGTGAGGGCAGTGTTCGGCCGAGGGCTGGTGTTCGTGCCTTAAGGCACTCGCCACTTTCCCCCTTTCCGTTTTTTTGAACACGGCCTTTGGCACGTGGTGGTTTCGCTCGGCCTTTTTCTGGGATCGAGGAAGCGTGCCTAGGACAGCGGCGGGGCAAAGCAAAAAGATTTTTCAACGGTGCGAAAGCATCAGATTCAACGTGAGGAGCGGTATGAACAGACAGAATATCCGTGCCGGACAGAGGGCTTGTCTCCAAGGGGCCGGGGCGCGGGCCAGACAAGTTTTCCTGGGTGCTGCGCTGCTGGTCAGCACAGTGGCGCAGGCGTCATTCGTCAATGGCGATTTCGAGGCGGGCGATCTGAGTGGCTGGGCGCAGGAAGCATGGACCAACAATGGGACGGCTGCGACGGACACCTTCACTCCAAGAACGCTGGCCGACCTGTTGCGCACGGCGCCAGCGGGCACGCTCCCGCTGAATTCGGTGGTCTCGGCCCCCGAGGCAAGCACCAAGGATATTTTGTGGGTTTCGGGCAGTTCTGACCTTTTGCTGCCCGTGCGGGGCGGCAATACCGCCCGTATCAATCTGACGGATACGCAGATTCCCCGCAGCGCGTCGCCCAATCCCTCCTTCACGCAGAAGCCCAAGACGGCCAGTGCAATTGCCCAGGAGGTGACACTGACGGCCGACGACATCGACAAGGACGGAAAGATTCACATCCGGTTCATCGCGGCACCGGTGCTGGATGACCCGGCTTCCGGCCATACGGCTGCTCAGCGCCCCTACTACGCGATTGCGCTGGTCAAGACCTTTGACGCGCAGACCAATGCCGCGGTGGACAAGGAGCTTTTCTTCAAGTACCACTATGCAGGACAGCCGGGCGTGGCGTGGAAAACATTCACGGATGGGAACAATCACAAAGAACTGTTCACCGATCCCCAGGCTTATGACGTGGCGCCCGGCAACGAGGTTCTGCGTGTGGGGGACAAGGTCCGGTTGATCGCGATCGCCGCAGGCTGCAGTCCGGGAGGGCATTCGGGGCATCTGTATGTGGACAACTTCACGACCGCTTTGCCCAAGGGCGTGTGGATCACGGCGTCCGGCCCGGTCAGTGCGCCCAAGAATGACGGCACCGAGATCACCTACACATACAGCTACACCAACAACGGCAGCACGGCGGTGAACAATGTGGTGGTGTCGCCGACCATGCCCCAGGACAGTACAGGTGCTTCCACGAGCTTTGTCTCCCTGGTCGATCCGAAAAACTATTGCACGGGACCCGCAGGGGGCGCAGGCGCCACAGGTCCTGCCAGCTGCAGCATTCCCAGCCTCGCGCCGGGTGAGACTTTGACCTTCCAGATGACGGTCAAGGTGCCTCCCGGTACGCCGGGCGACCAGGTCAATAACGGCAACTACACGATTGGCGGCGATGGCGTGGCGACGCTGATGGGTGCCATGGTGCAGACGCAGTTGCTGGGGGCCTCGGCGACCAGCGACATGGTCCCCGACGTCACGGGCCTTCCGCCCGCAGCCATCGTCGGCCAGCCCTACACCGGTAGCTTCTCCTGCAAGAACAATGGCGCAGCCAGTGCGGGACAGGCCACCTGCAATGCTTCCGGTCTGCCGCCTGGAGTCGTGGCCGGCCAGTGCACACTCGATGGCGCCGCCTGGATGCAGCCCGGCACCGTTCCCTCGAACAAGGAGGTGGTCTGCCAGGTCTCGGGCACACCCACAGGTTCTGGAGGAAGCTCCACCGTCACGGTGACCACGGGCGGCGACAACGACCTGACCCCGGGCAACAACACGACCACGTCGACCATTGCGGTCACCACGACGCCGGACATGCAGATCAATCTGGGCGGGTTGCCCACCACCTCGCCGCTGAATATTCCCTACAGCGGCAGCTTCACCTGCAGCAACCAGGGCCTGGCCAACGCCGTGGGTGGCACCTCCTGCGCCGTCACCGGCTTGCCTGCCGGCGTGACGCAAGGCGCTTGCTCCATCAGCCCCGGCAATGCCACTTGGGTGGCGGGCAATCCGGTGCCGGTGGGTGCCACGGTCACCTGCCAGGTGAGCGGCATGCCCACGGCTGCGGGTTCGTCCACGGTCACGGGCACCACGGGCGCAACGGGTGATTTGAATGCGGCGAACAACACGGCGACCGTGAATGTGTCCACTGTGGCAACGCCTGACATGGGCATTGATCTCGGCGGCCTGCCGGCCGCGTTCACAGTCAACACCCCCTACAGCGGCAGCTTTGTCTGCAAGAACCAGGGCTCGGCCGACGCATTGGCAGGAACCTCGTGTGCAGTCACGGGACTGCCGCCTGGCGTCAGCCAGGGCGCTTGCCGCATCAGCCCCTCCAATGCCGCATGGTCCGCAGGCGATGCCGTGCCTGCGGGCGCCAGCGTGACCTGCACGGTCAGCGGAACGCCCAGCTCCGTGGGAGCCGTGACACTGACGGGCAGCACCGGTGCGACCGGAGATGCCAACCCGGCCAACAACACGGCTTCCCGCGCAGTGGCAGGGGCCGTGTCTCCGGCCTCCATCCCCACGCTCTCCGAATGGGGCCTGATCCTGATGTCCGGCCTGATGGGCATCATGGGCTGGGGCATGGCGCGCCGCCGCCGCGCCAACCAGCTGTGACCGGCAGTCGGTCGTGACACAGGGCGCCCTTCGGGGCGCCTTTTTTTTGCATCTGAGCGCGGCTGCAGCCCATTGACTTGCTCAATGTGTGATCGAATAAGGGTTTGTACCTAGCGATATCTCCATGATCGTCCGTGATCGCCCCGCCGGCCTCAGGCTGTTTCTGATTTTGCGGGGCTCGGTGCTCCAGCGTATCCAGGTCACGCTGCTCGTGAACATCGTGTTCGCCGCCATCATCACCCTGGTGCATGGCAACCTGTTCGACGTCAAGATCACGGTGACGCCCATCCCTTTCACGCTGATCGGCCTGCCGCTGGCCATCTTCCTGGGCTTTCGCAACAACACCGCCTATGACCGCTACTGGGAAGGCCGCAAGCTCTGGGGTGAGATGGTGATCTGCGCGCGCACGCTGGCGCGCCAGTGCCAGAGCCTGATCGTCATCGACGGCGCTCCGGACCCGGCCCGGCGCAGCAGCGATGTACGCGTGCGCATGGTGCACCGGGCGATCGCCTTTGCGCATCTGCTGCGGACGCAGTTGCGCGGGCTGCACGAGGATGTGGCGGCAGGCCGCTGGCTGGTGGACAAGGAATGGCGCCAGCTCCAGGGCCTGCCGCTGGAGCAGCGCTGCGATGCACTGATGATGTCCATGGGCCGCGATCTGGCGCAGTGCGTGCGCCGTGGCGAGATGGACCCCTGCCTGGCCGCATCCATGGACAAGACCTTCACGCGCATGACGGCCGCTGCCGCCTCGTGCGAGCGCATCCGCAATACGCCCATGCCGTTCTCCTATGCGCTGCTGTTGCACCGCACGGCCTACATGTACTGCTTTCTGCTGCCGTTCGGCCTGGTGGACACGACCGGGTTCATGACGCCCTTTGTCGTGGCCATCGTGGCCTACACCTTCTATGGGCTGGACGCCCTGGGCGATGAGCTTGAAGAGCCCTTCGGCCTGGAGAGCAACGACCTGCCGCTGGACACCATCTGCCGCTCCATCGAAATCAGCCTGGGCTGCACGCTGGGCGATGCGGATCTGCCGGCCCCGCTCAGGCCGGTGGGCTACCGGCTGACCTGAGGCGGCGGGCAGACATGGGCAAAGGCCCATGAAAAAGCCCCGCAGTTTTCTGCGGGGCCTGGCATGGGGCGGTGCGGTCAGACCTCAGGCAAACACGCCGGCCGTGTCCTGCATCTTCGCGGAGACGATGCCCAAGTGATGCAGGGTGTCACCGCCCGTCATCTCCATCTGCGTCAGGCGCTTGAAGTAGTGGCTGCCCGCGTACTCGTCGGTCACGCCGATGCCACCGTGCAACTGCACCGACTGCTGGCCGACAAAACGCAGCGACTGGCCCAGCTGGACCTTGGCGCGCGCGATGGCCACGTGGCGCTCCGCATCGGCCGCGCTCATCTTGAGGCTGGCGTAATAGCTCATGGAGCGGGCCAGCTCCAGCTGCATCTTCATGTCGGCCACGCGGTGGCGCAGGGCCTGGAAGCTGGCGATCACCGTATTGAACTGCTTGCGCTGGTTCATGTACTCGGTGGTCAGCTTCAGCGTCTGCTCCATGGCGCCCACGCCTTCGGCGCACAGCGCGGCGTTGGCGGTGTCCTGGGCCAGCGTGAGGGCGGCCAGGCCATCGGCCGTCACCAGCGTGGCCGGGGCCGCCTGGCAGCGCAGTTCGGCCGCGCGGCTGCCGTCCTGGGTCCGGTAGCCCTGGGTGCTGACGCCGCTGGCGCCGCGCTCCACCAGGAAGAGGGCGATCTTGCCGTCCAACTGGGCCGGCATCAGGAAGGCGTCGGCCGCGTCGCCTGCGGGCACCACGCTCTTGGTGGCGTCCACCGTGTAGCCGCCGCCGCTTTTGCCGGCCTTGGCGGCACAGACGTCGAGGCGGTAGCGGGCCTGGCGTTCCAAGTGTGCCAGCACGACCAGGGCCTCGCCGCTGGCCACGCGTGGCAGCCACTGGCCGGCCACGGAGGCGTCGGCATGCTTGCCGAGCACGCTGGCGGCCACAAAGGCCTGCGCCAGCGGCTCCATCACGAGGCCGCGGCCCAATTCCTCCATCACCACCATCACGTCGGTGGCGCCCAGGCCCAGGCCCCCGTGCTCCTCGGGCACGGTCAGGGCCGTCAGGCCCAGCTCTGCCAGCTCGCCCCAGACCTCGCGCGAAAAACCGCCCGCCTCGACGATGGAGCGGCGGCGCTCGAAGGTATAGCCCTTGTCCACCCAGCGGCGCACGGCGTCGCGCAGTTGCTGCTGGTCATCCGAAAAATCAAAGTCCATTTTCTGTCTCCCGAAGCCGCCCGAAGTGCGCCTTGCGCACTCCCAGATCAGCGAAGCTCTTGCTGGAACCCCCTCGCGGAGGGGGAACGGGGGAGCCGTGCTTGCCGCGAAAGCGGAACATCGTCGCTACCCCGAAAGCCACAATCAGCCCAACACGGTCTGTGCGACGATGTTCCGCTGCACCTCGTTCGAGCCGCCGTAGATCGTCGTCTTGCGCATGTTGAAGTACGTCGATGCCAGCGGCGCGTTGTCCACCACGCCGCCGGGGAAGTCGCCCTGCCAGCCGGCTTCCATGGCCTCCTCGATGAAGGGCAGGCTGAAGGGGCCGGCGGCCTGCATCATCAACTCGGAGTAGCGCTGCTGGATCTCGCTGCCCTTGATCTTGAGCAGGCCGGCGATGTCCAGCGGGTTCTTGCCCGATTTCTCGGCCGACAGCACGCGCAGCACCAGCATTTCCAGCGCCACCACGTCGACTTCGAGCTTGGCGATCTCGTCGCGGAAACGCTGGTCCTCGTAGACGCCTTCGGCCTTGGCGATGCGCTTGAGGCGCTCCAGCTCGCGCTTGGCGCGGTTCACGTCGGCGATGTTGGTGCGCTCGTGGCTCAACAGGTGCTTGGCGTAGGTCCAGCCCTTGTTTTCCTCGCCGATCAGGTTCTCGGCCGGCACCTCGACGTTGTCGAAGAAGACCTCGTTGACCTCGCACTCGCCATCGAGCAGCTTGATGGGGCGCACGGTCACGCCGGGGCTCTTCATGTCCACCAGCAGGAAGCTGATGCCGGTCTGGGGCTTGCCCTCGTTGCTGGTGCGCACCAGGCAGAAGATCCACTCTCCATACTGGCCCAGCGTGGTCCAGGTCTTCTGGCCGTTGACGATGTATTTGTCGCCCACGCGCTCGGCACGGGTCTTGAGGCTGGCCAGGTCCGAGCCCGAGCCGGGCTCCGAATAGCCCTGGCTCCACCAGACCTCGCCGCTGGCAATGCCGGGCAGGAAGCGCTGCTGCTGCTCGGGCGAGCCGTAGGCCATGATCACCGGCGCCACCATCACGGGGCCGAAGGGGATGATGCGCGGCGCGCAGGCCAGTGCGCATTCCTCCTCGAACAGATGCTTTTGCACGGCACTCCAGCCGGGGCCGCCGAACTGCTTGGGCCAGCCGTAGCCCAGCCAGCCTTTCTTGCCAAGAATCTTGGCCCAGTTCTGCAGGTCGTCGCGCGTCAGGCGCAGCGAGTGGCGCACCTTGTGCGCGATGTCCTGGGGCAGGTTGGCCCGCACCCAGGCGCGGACTTCCTCGCGAAAGGACTGTTCTTCAGGGGTAAATGCCAGGTCCATGGACTGTGTCTCCTTCAATCCCGGCTTTTGTAGCACGCCCGTTCTTTTTTGAACTGTCCGGGGCGTGACAACTCATGGCATACCCTGAATCAGGCCGTCTGCTCAGCCTGCCCTGGCTCCTCCAGCCCCAACTGGGCATAGACATGGGCAAGGCGGGCCTGCAACTGCTGCACCTGGGCTTCGAGATCGACCACGCGCTGGGCCAGGGCATCGCCGCGTGCGCCTGCTGCAGCAGGGGGCTGGGCCATGGCGTTCACGTCCACGGGGCCGCACAGCAGATGGGCCCAGCGCTGCTCGCGTGCGCCGGGCGCGCGTGGCAGCAGCACGACCAGCGGGCCGCCTTTTTCCTCGCTGCGTTCGCGCAGCTCTTCCAGGAAGGCTTCCACCGAGGAGATGTCGGCAAAGCGGTGCCAGCGCTCGGAGTTGATGCGCAGCTCGCCCGCCGTCTGCGGGCCGCGCAGCATCAGCAGGGACAGCAGCACGGCGCTCTGGTCGGGCACCCCCACGCCGCGCGGGAAGTTGTGCTCCCAGCGCGTGGCGCGCGCGCTGCTGATCTGGACGGACATGGTGCGCAGGCGCAGACTGTCCAGCGCTTCCTGGGCCTCGCCTTCGCTGACTTCCATCACCGGATCACGGCTGCTTTTCTGGTTGCAGCCCGTGACCAGCGCGTTGAGCGTGAGCGGGTAGCTGTCGGGCACGGTGCGCGCCTTCTCCATCAGGGTGGCCAGCACGCGGGCTTCGACAGCGGTCAGGGGGGTGGAGCGGGGATCGAATGGCATGGGGGTCTGGGCGGAAGAAGTGACAAGGCCCGGCAGGGCCATGGGCCTTGCCGGGGCTGGCGCAGGCCGTGCGGCCTGCGGTGCGACAATCGCCGCCCATGAAAAATATCGTGATCCTGATCTCGGGCGGCGGCTCGAACATGGCTGCCATTGTGCGTGCTTCGCAGCAACAGGACTGGGCGCGGCGTTACGGCGCCCGCGTGGCCGCCGTGGTCAGCAACAAGGCCGAGGCCTCTGGCCTTGTTTTCGCACGCGAGCAGGGCATTGCCACCGAGGTGCTGGACCACCGCCCGTTTCCCAGCCGCGAGGCCTTCGACGCCGAGCTGGCCCAGGTGATAGACCGGCACGCGCCCGCGCTGGTCGTGCTGGCCGGCTTCATGCGCATCCTCACACCGGGCTTCGTGGCGCATTACGAGGGACGAATGATCAACATCCACCCCTCGCTGCTGCCCGCCTTCACGGGGCTGCACACGCACCAGCGGGCCATCGATGCCGGCTGCCGCTTTGCCGGCTGCACCGTGCACCGCGTCACGGCCGAGCTGGATGTGGGCCCCATCCTGGAGCAGGCCGTGGTGCCCGTGCTGCCCGGCGACACGGCCCAGGCGCTGGCCGCGCGCGTTCTGGTGCAGGAGCACCTCATCTACCCGCGCGCCGTTGCGCAGCTGATGCGGGACTAGTGCCTTTTCTAAGCTAAGGCTTTTCACAGGCCTTCGCTCTGGAAGGCCTGCTGCTCCGATTCGGTGCAGCGTGCAAAGCGGGGCTGCTCCACGCCGTCGATGACCACGGTTTCATTGAACATGGCGGCTGGCCGCACCCACAGGCCGCGCTCGCCATAGAGCGCGCGGTACAGGGTCATGGATTCGCGCGTCTCGCTGTGGCGCACGGTGGCAAGCACTTCGTAGCGGGCGCCCTTGTAGTGGCGGTACAGGCCCGGGGGCGTGGGAATCAGGGGGGGCAGGTCATCGTCGGTCATGGGGCGCCATGGTAGCTGCGCCAGCCGGGGGCTGCTGCGGGTTCCGACCTGTGGCCCTCTCGGATTTGCAAGGCAGTGGGACAATCGCGCCCATGCATCCCAAACAGCTTCTCGACGCCTGCGCCGAACTGGTCAAGCGCACCCTGACTTTCGAACACCCGGCCGACGCCGTGGTGTCACGCTTTTTCCGTGAAAACCGCAACCTGGGCCCGCGCGAGCGTGCCGCGCTGGCCGAAACCGCCTACACCGTGCTGCGCAAGAAGCTGCTTTTCGAGAGCCTGGCGCGCTCGGGCAGCGGCTCGCGCGAGCGCAGGCTCGCCATCCTGGGCTTTGCCCACAGCCAGGAAGCGCTGGCCCGCGTGGCCGGAAAGTCCGAACAGGGTGTCAAGGATGCGCGCAGCTTCGTTCGCGCTGCGCTGTCGCCCCAGGAGTTGCAGTGGCTGGATGCCTGCGAGGCCGTGCGCCCCGAGGAACTGATGCCGCAGCATCGCCACAACCTGCCCGAATGGCTGGTCGCGCCCCTGCAGCAGCAGCTGGGGGAGGATTTCCAGGCCTTTGCCCAGAGCATGGAGCAGGCCGCGCCGCTGGATCTGCGCGTCAATGCGCTCAATGCCAAGCGCGCCGATGTGCAAAAGGAACTGGCCGATGCCGGCATTGCCGCCGAAGCCACGCCGTACTCCCCCTGGGGCCTGCGCGTGCAGGGCAAGCCGGCTCTGGCCCGGCTCGATGCCTTCACGCGCGGCGCCATCGAGGTGCAGGATGAAGGCTCCCAGCTGCTGGCGCTGATGCTGGACGCCAAGCGCGGCGAAATGGTGGTCGATTTCTGCGCTGGCGCAGGCGGCAAGACCCTGGCCATTGGCGCATCCATGCGCAGCACGGGGCGCCTTTATGCCTTCGATGTGTCCGGCCACCGGCTCGAAGCCCTGAAGCCCCGCCTGGCGCGCTCGGGCCTGTCGAATGTGCACCCTGCGGCCATCGCCCATGAGCGCGACGACCGCGTCAAGCGCCTGGCCGGGAAGATCGACCGCGTGCTGGTCGATGCGCCCTGCTCGGGCCTGGGTACGCTGCGCCGCAATCCCGACCTCAAGTGGCGCCAGTCGGCCAAGGCCATCGAGGAACTCACGCAAAAGCAGGCGGCCATCCTGGCCAGCGCGGCACGCCTGGTCAAGCCCGGCGGGCGCCTGGTCTATGCCACCTGTTCGGTCCTGCCGCAAGAGAACGAAGCCATCGCCGAGGCCTTTGCGGCCGAGCACCCGGATTTCGTGGCCATGGATGCCGGCGAACTGCTGGCCCAGCTCAAGGTGGAGCAGGGCGATGTGCTGTGCAGCGGCGGCGAGACCGGCACGCAGTACCTGCGCCTGTGGCCGCAGCGCCATGAGACGGACGGATTTTTTGCCGCCGTTTGGACCCGGAAGCCGTAACTTGCTGACGCAATAAGCTGTAAATCGCAGGAGATTGCCGAAGGCCTTTGTAGGCGGATCGCCTAAAATTGAGGCATCGGCGCCAACGGGCGCCGCCTTGCCAAAGGCTTCGGTTATGTCGCTGGATTTCGGATCGGTTTGGACCCTCGCCGTGGATTGGATGGCCCATGGCCTGTGGCAGCTGTCGTGGTGGCAGCTGCTGCTGTACGCTCTGGTCACCACCCACATCACCATTGCGGGCGTCACCATCTTCCTGCACCGCTGCCAGGCCCACCGCTCGCTGGACCTGGGGCCGCTTCCTTCGCACTTCTTCCGTTTCTGGCTGTGGCTGGGCACGGGCATGGTCACCAGGGAGTGGGTGGCCATCCACCGCAAGCACCATGCCAAGTGCGAAACCGAGGACGACCCCCACAGCCCGCAGACACGCGGCCTGGACACCGTGATGCGCCAGGGTGCGGAGCTGTACCGCGAAGAGGCGAAGAACGCCGAGACAATCAGGAAGTTCGGCCACGGCACGCCCGACGACTGGATCGAGCGTCATCTGTACAGTCGGCATTCGATCTGGGGCCCTTCGCTGATGCTGATCATCAACGTGCTGCTGTTCGGCGCCATCGGACTGACGATCTGGGCCGTGCAGATGGCCTGGATTCCGTTCTGGGCGGCCGGCGTGGTCAACGGCCTGGGCCATTTCTGGGGCTACCGCAATTTCGAGGCGCAGGACGCCAGCACCAATCTCGTGCCCTGGGGCCTGATCATTGGCGGTGAGGAACTGCACAACAACCACCATACCTACCCGACCTCGGCCAAGTTCTCGGTCAAGCGCTATGAGTTCGATGTGGGCTGGGTCTACATCAGTGCCATGCAGAAGCTGGGCTGGGCCAAGGTCAAGAAGACGGCGCCGCGGCTGGTCATGGGCGCCGTCAAGCCCGTGGCTGACGAAAAGACGCTGGAGGCCGTGATCGCCAACCGCTACGAGGTCATGGCCCGCTATGCACGTGGCGTGCGCGCCGCCGTGCAGATCGAGCTCGATGCGCTCAAGCAGCGCAAGGCCCGGCAGGCCGACCTGTCCCTGCTCAAGACGGCGCGCCGCTGGCTGCACCGCGATGCCGACAAGGTACCCGCCCAGGCACAGGGGCAACTGGCCCAGGCGCGCGCCGCCCACCCCGTGCTCGACCAGATGCTGGTCATGCGCGAGGAACTGCGCCAGCTGTGGCTGAACACCTCACTGTCGCGCGAGCAACTGACGGCCCATCTGCAGGCCTGGTGCCATCGCGCCGAGGCCAGCGGCATTGCCGCGCTCAAGGAGTTCTCGGTCAAGCTGCGCGCTGCCCACGCCTGAGGCCGCGAAGCCAGCCGGCAACCGCCCATGCCCGGGGCCGTATCCCCTCTTCGGAGGCGATGCGGCCTTTTGCTGTGGGGCTCTGCCGCAATTCCAGGCTTGCCATGGCCTGGGACAAGGAGCGGACCCGTATCTGCAGATCGGCGCCTGCGCGCCAGCCCTGGCCCGGCTGAAGCCTGACGGCCAGCCCGGGCACGCCATCCGCCCAGGCCTGTTGGGGGGCGATGATTTCCAGTGGCCCGTGGCGGCAGAACAGTTCGCTGCCCTCCAGCACATGCAGGTGCAGATCGTTGCCGGGGGCAAGATGGCGCAGTTCGAAGGAGCGGGTGTCGGCGTTGTACATGGTCTGTGTCGTTTGATTCCAGGCCCTCAAGCGTAGGCAGGCGGCCTTCATCGGCACAGGCACAGCCTGCAGCTTGTTGCATCGCAGCAGTGCAGATGGCGGTGGATCTGTTCTGCTTTGTGGGCCATGGATCTGTATCTGTTGCGTAACAGCGCCTTGCGGCAAGATCGCGGGCAAGCCTCTCTCGTGCCCGATTCGTTCTCGAGCTGTTCCATGACCCTTGCAAGCGCCTCTTCGACCCTGTACCGCCGCCTGGCGGCCGACTACAGCCTGGCCATGGAGCTGGGTACGCTCAAGGCCGGCGAGCGCATGCCTTCCGTGCGCGAGCTGATGCGCCGCCATGAGGTCAGCCTGTCCACGGCGCTGCAGACGCTGCGGCATCTGGAAGACCTGGGCCAGCTCGAAGCCCGCCCGCGCGTGGGCTACTTTGTGCGCGATGCCCGACCGGCAGGCCTGGCCCCGGCCAGCGAGCCGGACCTGAGCCAGCCGGTGCAACCGCTGCCGCAGCCGCACTTTGCAGGCATCAATGAACACATTTCCCTGATGCTGGAGCGTGGCCGGCAGGCCGATGTGCGCGTGGACCTGGGCGGCGCCACGCCGCCGCCCGAACTGTTCGATCGCGGCTACCTGAACCAGACCGCCGCCCGGCTACTGCGCGAGCAGCCCGACCTGTTGGTTCTGGGGCGATCCATGATGGGCAGCCACCCTGATTTCCAGCGGGCCATGGCGCGTCGCGCGCTGGCGGCGGGCATCCATGTGGCACCGGCCGATGTGCTGGCGACCACGGGCAACTCCGAGGCCGTGAGCCTGGCGCTGGCGGCCGTGGCCTCGCCGGGGGATGTGGTGGCCGTGGAGTCGCCGACCTACTACGGCCTGCTGCAGGTGGTGGAATCCTTGCAGCTGCAGGCGCTGGAGATTCCCTGCAGCCCGCGCACCGGCCTGTCCATCGAGGCGCTGGAGCTGGCCCTGCAGACCCAGCCGCGCCTGAAGGCCGTGGTGGTCGTGCCCGAGCTGCAGATGCCGCTGGGTACGCGCATTCCCGATGAGCACAAGGCCAGGCTGGTCGATCTGTGCGGCGCCCACGGCGTGGCATTGATCGAGGACGACTCCTATGGACTGTTCGTGGAAAGCAGCCAGCCCGTGCGCCCGATCAAGGCCTGGGATCGCCTGCCGGGCCATGTCATCTATTGCGAGGCCTTCAACAAGAGCATGGCGCCGGGCTTGCGCCAGGGCTGGATGAACGCTGGCCAGTGGCATGGGCGGGTGCAGATGCTCAAGTTCGCGCGCAGCCGGGGCACCCAGACCCTGGCCCAGCTGCTGGCGGCCGCCTGCGTGGGCTCGCCCGCGCATCTGCGCAATCTGCAGCGCCTCAAGCAGCAGTTGCGGCGCCAGCGTGAGGGCATGGCGCAGCTGGTGGCGCGGTTCTTCCCGCTGGGCACGCGGCTCAGCCTGCCGCCCGGCGGACTCAGCCTGTGGCTGGAGTTTCCAGCCGGTGTCTCCACTTCCGGCCTTTTCACCGAGGCGCTGGCGCGCGGCATCCGCACGGCGCCGGGCAGCATGTTCTCGAACTCGGGGCGCTACGAGCACTGCATGCGCCTGGGCTGCACCCTGCCGGTGGATGCCGTGGTCGAGCAGGCCTGCCGCGAACTGGGTGCCATGGCTTGCGCGCAGCTGGGCCAGCCGGCGCGCAACGGTTGAAAGGCGAAAAAAGCGGACACAAAAAAACCGCCGGGCTCGCGCCGGGCGGTTCTTGTCGGTACCGGGAACAGGCTGAATTACTTCAGCTTGATTTCCTTGTACGTGACATGCTTGCGAGCCTTGGGATCAAACTTCATGATCGCCATCTTCTCGGGCATTGTCTTCTTGTTCTTGGTCGTGGTGTAGAAGTGGCCGGTTCCTGCAGTGGATTCCAGCTTGATCTTTTCGCGTCCGCCTTTAGCAGCCATGGTGTTTCTCCTTGAGGGATTTAGGCTTGGCCACGGGCACGCAGGTCTGCGAGCACGGAGTCGATACCGTTCTTGTCGATCAGGCGCAGAGCGGCGCTGGAAACGCGCAGGCGCACCCAACGGTTTTCGCTCTCAACCCAGAAACGGCGGTATTGCAGGTTGGGCAGGAAACGACGCTTGGTCTTGTTGTTGGCGTGGGAAACGTTGTTTCCCACCATGGGCTTCTTGCCCGTTACTTCACATACGCGTGCCATGAGGACACTCCGATAGTTGTACAGCCGCCGACGCTGATGCCCTGCATTTGCTGCATGGCCTGCCGGCAACCTCACCTCGCCATAAAGGGTGGCGGTAACCCCATGCTGAAAGTGTCCTGGCCATGCGAGCAGGGCGCGCTTCAAATTCAGCAAAGCCACGGATTATAGCGCCTCCATGAAAAAAGCCCCTGGGCCCGCCAAACACGGCTGCAGCCAGGGGCTTTTGCCGCCCTGCGGGAGAGCAGGGCGGGGTGGCGTCGTGCTTATTCCTGTTCGAGGAAGCGCTGGGCGTCCAGCGCGGCCATGCAGCCCGTGCCGGCGCTGGTGATGGCCTGGCGGTAGACATGGTCCTGCACGTCGCCGGCAGCGAACACGCCGGGCACGCTGGTCTGCGTGGCAAAGCCCTTGAGGCCGCCCTGGGTGATGATGTAGCCGGTCTCATCCATCTCCAGGTGGCCCTTGAAGATCTCGGTATTGGGCGCATGGCCGATGGCGATGAAGCAGCCCTGCAGCTGGATG
Organism: Delftia acidovorans; assembly: GCA_031286585.1. Taxonomy (GTDB): domain Bacteria; phylum Pseudomonadota; class Gammaproteobacteria; order Burkholderiales; family Burkholderiaceae_C; genus Comamonas; species Comamonas acidovorans_A. The sequence goes on along the minus strand of JAITUC010000038.1, from coordinate 329,185 downwards.
TCCTCGGCATGGCCGTCCTGGGTGCTCTTGATGCGGATCCCGGTCACGCCGGATTGGTCGCCCAGCACCTCGTCGAGCACGAAGTGGGTCTTGAGCTCGATCTTGCCGGCCCGGACCTTGTCCATGAGCTTGTCCACGAGGATGGGCTCGGCCTTGAACTTGTCGCGGCGGTGCACCAGGGTCACCTTGCTGGCGATGTTGGACAGGTACAGGGCCTCCTCGACGGCCGTGTTGCCGCCGCCGACCACGCACACGGGCTGCTCACGGTAGAAGAAGCCGTCGCAGGTGGCGCAGCCCGAGACGCCGCGGCCCATGAAGGCCTCTTCGGAGGGCAGGCCCAGGTACTTGGCCGAGGCGCCGGTGGCAATGATCAGGCTGTCGCAGGTGTAGGTTCCGGAGTCGCCGGTCAGCGTGAAGGGTCGCTTGGAGAAATCGACGCTGTGGATGTGATCGAACACCACCTGGGTCTTGAAGCGCTCTGCGTGCTCCAGAAAACGCTGCATCAGCTCGGGACCCTGCACGCCGTTCACGTCTGCAGGCCAGTTGTCCACCTCGGTCGTCGTCATCAGCTGGCCGCCCTGGGCCATGCCGGTCACCAGCAGCGGGTTGAGGTTGGCGCGCGCGGCATAGATGGCGGCCGTGTAGCCGGCAGGGCCGGAGCCGAGGATCAGGACTTTGGCGTGTTGCGTAGAGGACATGGATGCAGTTCTTGAAAAAGGCGCACGCCGGCAGTCGGCGTGCAGAAAAAAAGATACACCGGGCAGAGCAGTGGAGTATCGCTCCGCAGTCAGGTTCCCGTTGCCATATGGATCAATGGCCCGGATTGTCAAAAATGATCGACGTGGCGCCGTCATGCGGCGGCGTCATGCTCTGTTGCAAGTGCTTGCATTACGCTAGCGGGTCGCCCTGGCTGTTTTTGCGGCCAGTCCGAGGGGGCTGGGGTAAGCTCCCGCCTGCGTATGACTTACTCATTGAACGCTCTGAACGCTTCCACATCCGCCAAGGGCAAATCCAGGTCTGCGGCGCGCCCCGGCATGGTGGCGCGCTTCGGCCACGAAATGCTGCTGCTGGCGGGGCTGCTGGCCCTGGTGTTCTGGCTTGCCTCCATGCTCAGCTACTCGCCCCAGGATCCAGCGTGGTCCACCTCCGGGGCGGGGCACGCGCGCCTGGTCGCCAACTGGATGGGCCGCGCCGGTGCCTGGCTGGCCGACGCCTGCTATTTCGGTTTCGGCATGTCGGTCTGGTGGCTGGTGCTGGCCTCGCTGCAGACCTGGCTGTCTTCCTTTGCGCGCTGGCTGCGCGGTGGCGTGCCGCGCGACGGCGTGACACTGCCGCCCCTGTGGCGGCGGCGCCTGCGCTTCTGGGGCGGGCTGCTGCTGCTGCTGGGCGCAAGCTGCGCACTGGAGTGGACGCGCCTGTACCGCTTCGAGAGCGTGCTGCCCGGCCCGGCCGGCGGCGTCTTCGGCTACATGCTGGGCTACCACAGCCTGCAGTGGCTGGGCTTCATGGGTTCGGGCCTGATCGGCATCTGCGTGGCCGTGATCGGCCTGGCCATGGTGTTCCGCTTTTCCTGGGGTCATCTGGCCGAATCCATGGGCGCACGCCTGGACGGCTGGGTGCTCTTTCTTTTTGCGCGCCGTGAAAAGGCCCGGGACGAAGCCGCAGGCCGCCGCGCCGCGCGCGAGCGCGAGGAAGTGGTGCAGGAAGAGCGCACGGAAAGCGCCGTGCAGCACCCGCAGCCCGTGCAGATCATCGAACCCGTGCTCCAGGAGGCCGCGTCGCCCAGCGTGCGGGTGGTCAAGGAACGCCAGAAGCCCCTGTTCTCCGAACTGCCCGACAGCAAGCTGCCCCAGGTGGATCTGCTCGATGCGGCGCAGCAGCGCCAGGAAAGCGTCTCGCCCGAAACGCTGGAGATGACCAGCCGGCTGATCGAAAAGCGCCTCAAGGACTTTGGTGTCGATGTGCATGTGGTCGCCGCCATGCCCGGCCCCGTGATCACGCGCTACGAGATCGAGCCGGCCACGGGCGTCAAGGGCTCGCAGATCGTGAACCTGGCCAAGGATCTGGCGCGTTCGCTGTCCCTGGTCTCCATCCGCGTGATCGAGACGATTCCCGGCAAGAATTTCATGGCGCTGGAGCTGCCCAATGCCAAGCGCCAGTCCATCCGCCTGTCCGAGGTGCTGGGCTCGCAGGTCTACCACGACGCCAAGAGCATGCTGACCATGGGCCTGGGCAAGGACATCGTGGGCAATCCGGTCGTGGCCGATCTGGCCAAGATGCCGCACGTGCTGGTGGCCGGCACCACGGGTTCGGGCAAGTCGGTGGGGATCAACGCCATGATCCTGTCGCTGCTGTACAAGGCCGAGGCCCGCGATGTGCGCCTGCTGATGATCGACCCCAAGATGCTGGAAATGTCGGTCTACGAAGGCATTCCGCACCTGCTGTGCCCCGTGGTCACCGACATGAAGCAGGCCGCCAACGGCCTGAACTGGTGCGTGGCCGAGATGGAGCGCCGCTACAAGCTCATGAGCAAGCTGGGCGTGCGCAATCTGGCGGGCTACAACGCCAAGATCGACGAGGCCAAGGCGCGCGAGGAGTCCATTCCCAACCCCTTCAGCCTGACGCCCGAGGAGCCCGAGCCGCTGCAGCGCCTGCCGCACATCGTCATCGTCATCGACGAGCTGGCCGACCTGATGATGGTGGTCGGCAAGAAGATCGAGGAGCTGATCGCGCGCCTGGCCCAGAAGGCCCGCGCGGCCGGCATCCACCTGATCCTGGCCACCCAGCGCCCCAGCGTGGACGTGATCACCGGCCTGATCAAGGCCAACATCCCCACGCGCATCGCCTTCCAGGTCAGCAGCAAGATCGACAGCCGCACCGTGCTCGACCAGATGGGCGCCGAATCCCTGCTGGGCATGGGCGACATGCTCTACATGGCCAGCGGCACGGGCTTGCCCGTGCGCGTGCACGGCGCCTTCGTCTCGGACGAGGAAGTGCACCGCGTGGTGGGCTACCTCAAGGAGCAGGGCGAGGCCGACTACATCGAAGGCGTGCTCGACGGCGGTACGGCCGAGGGCGACAGCGAGTTCGGCTCGGAGTCCGGCGACGGCGGCAACGGCGAGAAGGACCCCATGTACGACCAGGCCGTGGAAGTGGTTCTCAAGGACCGCAAGGCCAGCATCTCGTATGTGCAGCGCAAGCTCAGGATTGGTTACAACCGCTCGGCGCGCCTGCTGGAAGATATGGAAAAGGCGGGCCTCGTCAGCGGTCTCACGGCCAGCGGGCAGCGCGAAGTGCTGGTGCCTGCGCGCGCCGGTGAATGAGCCCGCTTCCCCGCAATCATGGAGAAAGAATGAAACGTCTGTTGACTGCAGTTGTGATCGCGGCAAGCGCGACGGCCTCGTGGGCCGACGGCCTCAAGAGCCTGGAAGCCTTCATGAAGAATTCCCAGGCCGGCCGCGCCGAATTCACCCAGGCCGTCACGGCCCCGTCCAAGGACGGCCAGCCGCCGCGCACCAAGAACTCCAGCGGCCAGTTCGAATTCCAGCGTCCCGGCAAGTTCAGGTTCGTCTACACCAAGCCGTTCGAGCAGACCATCGTCGCCGACGGCAAGACGCTGTGGCTCTATGACGCCGACCTCAACCAGGTCACGCAGCGCCCCCAGGCACAGGCCCTGGGCAGCACGCCGGCTGCCATCCTGGCGTCGGCCAACGATCTCAAGGCGCTGAGCGCCGACTTCGATCTGCAGTCCGCACCCGAGCAGGATGGCCTGCAATGGGTCCAGGCCAGTCCCAGGGACAAGAACGGCCAGCTCAAGAGCGTGCGGGTGGGCTTTGCGGCCGATGGGCAGCTTTCGGCGCTGGACATCCTCGACAGCTTTGGCCAGCGTTCGCTGATCCGATTCAGCCAGCTGCAGACCCAGGCGTCCCTGCCGGCCTCGACTTTCGAGTTCAAGGTGCCAGCGGGCGCCGACGTGCTCAAGCAGTAAGCCGCGCTGCCGCGCAGGGCAGCCCTTCAGGCCGGTCACAGGCTGCGGTGCGCAGTTTGTGAGGTTTTGTAATGGTTTTGCCTAATATCGTCGAGACAATGGCGGCCTGCGGCCAGCGATTGTTTCGACGTCCCTCCGAGGACATGCTGGCCGGCTCTCGCATGCCTTTATGAACCTCAGTCGCAAGTTGCCGCTCGCCATTGCCATGGCGCTGCTATTCACCCTCGCCGCCGGATTCTTCGGACTCTGGTCGGCCCATCGATCCCTCGGCGTCTTTCACGGCGATGTTCAGCGCCACATGGCGGCGGAACGCCTTGCCGCCGAGGTGGAAGGCCACTTCAAGACCCAGGTCCAGGAATGGAAGAACGTGCTGCTGCGCGGCTCGGACAACGCGCTGCGCGAGCAGCACTGGAAGGGCTTTCTGTCCGATGAACGTGCCGTGCAGGACAAGACGGCAGCGCTGCTGGCCCTGGTGGACGACTCCGCGCTGCGCGAGATGGCCGATGGCTTCCTGGCGCAGCACCGCAAGATGGCCGAGGGCTACCGCGCGGGGCTGGACAAGTTCGAGGCGACAGGCTTCGACCCGTCCGTCGGCGACATGGCCGTGCGCGGCGTGGACCGCGAGCCCGCCGAACTGCTTGCCCGACTCAAGGAGGCCATCGCTGCGCAAAGCAAGTCCGTGGCCGACGATGCCTACAGCAGCGGCAGGCACGCCACGGAATTGAGCCTGGTGCTGATGCTGGTGGCGGCCGTGGCCGGCGTGGCCATTGGCTGGCTCATCACCCGTGCCGTGGTGGCACCGCTGCGCAGCGCGGTCCAGCTGGCCGAGAAGGTGGCCCAGGGCCATCTGACCAATGCCATAGCGAACGGCGGGCACGACGAACTGGGCCAGCTGCTGCGGGCGCTGGGCGCGATGCAGGAGCAACTGCGCAGCATCGTCGTGGAAGTGCGCGGCAATGCGGAGCAGGTGGCATCCGCCAGCTCGCAGATCGCGGCCGGCAATAGCGACCTGGCCCAGCGCACCGAGCAGCAGGCATCGGCGCTGCAGATGACGGCTTCCTCCATGGACCAGCTCGACTCCACCGTGCGCGGCAATGCGGACCACGCGGAGAAGGCCAACGTCCTGGCCTCCACGGCCAGCGATATCGCCACGCGGGGGGGCGACGCCATCTCGGCCGTGGTGGGCACCATGCGCAGCATCCAGGATGCGTCCGAGCGCGTGGTCAGCATCATCGAGGTGATCGACGGCATCGCGTTCCAGACCAATATTCTTGCGCTCAATGCGGCCGTGGAGGCCGCGCGGGCCGGCGAACAGGGCCGGGGCTTTGCCGTGGTTGCCGCCGAGGTCCGCACGCTGGCCCAGCGCAGTTCCGGCGCGGCGCGGGAAATCCGTGACCTGATCCAGGCCAATGCCCAGCGCGTGGCCCTGGGTGCCGAGGAGGTGGACAGCGCGGGGGCGACCATGGCCTCGGTGCAGGAGGCGATTGCCAAGGTCTCGCGCATGATAGGCGCCATCAGCCACTCCAGCGGCGAACAGAGCGCCGGCGTGAGCCATGTCAACAGCGCCATCGTCCGCATCGAGGAGGGGACGCAGCAGAACGCCGCGCTGGTGGAGCAGACCAGTTCGGCCGCCGAGAGCCTGCGCAAGCAGGCCCATCAGCTGGTCGAACTGATGGCGCGCTTCAGGACGGCCTGAACGACGGGGCCGGGCGCAGCCGGTCGTGGAGCGCCGCCAGCACCAGGGTGGCTGCCACGGGCAGGGCCCAGCCCATGCCGTTGCCCGGCAGGCTGTTCAGGAAGGCCGGCAGCCAGTCCTGCCAGCCGGCCGCCTTGGCGGCATCGACAAGACCGAACACCAGCGCCACGGCCAGCACCGGCGCGAACACGCGCTGCGCATTGCGCCACAGGCCTGACAGCAGGCTCAGCACCACCAGGGCGATGGCCAGCGGATAAATGCCCACCAGCACGGGGCCGGACAGGGCGATCAGCTGGGCCAGGCCCTGGTTGGACACCAGGATGCACGCCAGGCCAATGGCCACCACCACAGCGCGGTAGGGCAGGCGCAGCATCTCGCTGAAATAGGCGCCACAGGCGCTGACCAGGCCCACGGCCGTGGTCAGGCAGGCCAGGGAAATCACCACGGCCAGCAGCAGGCTGCCGATGGGGCCGAAGGTGTGATCCACATAGCGCGTGAGTATGAGCACGCCGGTCTGGGCCTGCGGGGCGATGGACTGGCTGGTGGCGCCCAGATGGATCAGTGACAGATACACCAGGCCCAGACCCACGGCCGCGATCACGCCCGCGATGATGGCGTAGCGCGTCTGCAGCCCGGTGTGGGAGATGCCCCGGTCCCGGATGGCGTTGACGATGACGATGCCGAAGGCCAGGGCGCCCAGCGCGTCCATGGTCTGGTAGCCCTCCAGAAACCCCTCGGTCAGGGGCGCGACCAGATAGTCGCCGCTGGCGCTGGTGGCGGCACCGGCCGGCAGCAGCACGGCGGCGGTACCCAGCACCACCAGGGCCAGGATCAGCACCGGCGTGATCAGCTTGCCGATGGTGTCGATCAGCTTGCCGGGGAACAGGGACAGGCCCATGACCAGCACGAAGTACACGGCCGAGTAGATGAACAGCGCGGTGCTGCTGTGGCCCATGAAGGGCGCAAAGCCCATCTCGAACGACACGGTGGCCGTGCGTGGCGTGGCGAACAGCGGGCCGAGGATGAGATAGATCAGCAGGCCCAGCACCATGCCGGCCTTGCGGCCCACGGGGGAGGTCAGCGCATCGAGCCCGCCACCCACGCGCGCCAGCGCCACCACGGTGAGCAGTGGCAGGCCCACGCCCGTGAGCAGAAAGCCCGTGGCCGCAGCGGCCGCGTGCTCGCCGGCTCCCTGGCCGACCATGGGCGGAAAGATGATGTTGCCCGCGCCGAGGAACAGCGCAAAGGTCATGAAGCCTAGGGCGATAAGGTCCCGGGTCTTGAGTGTTTGCATGGATGCAGAAATGAAAAGGTCCCGCCTTGCCGCATGGCAGGCAGTTCCGGAAACGGTGGGAGGCGCGGAGCGATGGGGCAGCGATGGCGCAGGCCCGAGGGCCGCGCATGCCGCGCGGCCGGCTCCGCAAAGGGCAGCATTTTAGGGCTGCGGCCCCAAGCGGGTGAAAAATGTCAGTGATTGCTCTTTATGAGGCGCATGCAAACCATTCATGTCATGTGAGTGACATGCCTGCAGGCGATGACCATGCTCCCGGCTGGAGATCCATGGCTTCATCCCCTGCGGCCAGGTACAGGCTTCATGGGCTGGCGCACCCGCTGCCGCCATGGCGTGGACAATGGCGTCATGGTTTTGCAACTGCATTTGTTCCCCTCGTCAGCGAATCCGGCACCCGGGCTGCCGGACGCCTTCTGCACGGCGCTGCCTGCGACGGAGCTGGCCCATGGCTGACCTGTTCACCCAGGAGCCCTCCGCACCACTGGCCGAAGCCCTGCGCCCCAAGACCCTGGACGAAGTCGTGGGCCAGTCCCATCTGCTGGGCGAGGGCAAACCGCTGCGCCTGGCCTTCCAGTCAGGCAAGCCGCATTCCATGATCTTCTGGGGACCGCCCGGCGTGGGCAAGACCACGCTGGCCCGGCTCACGGCCACGGCGTTCAAGTGCGAGTTCATCGCGCTGTCTGCGGTGTTCTCCGGCGTCAAGGACATCCGCGCGGCCATGGAGCAGGCGCAGCAGAACCTGGCCATGGGCCGGCACACCATCCTCTTCGTGGACGAGATCCACCGCTTCAACAAGTCCCAGCAGGATGCGCTGCTGCCCTATGCGGAAAGCGGGCTGGTCACCTTCATCGGCGCCACCACGGAGAACCCGTCCTTCGAGGTGAACTCGGCCCTGCTGTCGCGCGCGCAGGTCTATGTGCTGCAGTCCCTGACCGACGATGAACTCCGGCAACTGCTGCAGCGGGCGCAGGAAAAGGCCCTGGGCGGCCTGGAGTTCGACGACCTGGCGCGGGACACCATCGTCGGCTATGCCGATGGCGATGCCCGGCGCTTCCTGAACCTGCTGGAGCAATGCCAGACGGCAGCCGGCGCCGCGGGCGTCACACGGATCGATGCCGAATTCGTGCAGAACGCGCTGACCTTGAATGCCAGGCGCTTCGACAAGGGCGGCGACAACTTCTACGACCAGATCTCGGCCCTGCACAAGTCCGTGCGCGGCTCCCATCCCGATGCGGCGCTCTACTGGCTCACGCGCATGCTCGATGGCGGCGCCGATGCGCGCTACCTGTCGCGGCGCATCGTGCGCATGGCCTGGGAGGACATCGGCCTGGCCGATCCGCGCGCCATGCAGATCGCCAACGACGCGGCCCTGACCTATGAGCGCCTGGGAAGCCCAGAGGGTGAGCTGGCGCTGGGCCAGGCCGTCATCTACCTGGCCATGGCCGCCAAGAGCAACGCCGGCTACAACGCCTACAACAAGGCCCGGGCCTTCGTGAAGCAGGACCGGAGCCGCGAGGTGCCCGTGCACCTGCGCAACGCGCCCACCAAGCTCATGAAGGAGCTGGGCTACGGCCATGAATACCGCTACGCGCACGACGAGCCCAACGCCTACGCGGCCGGCGAGACCTATCTGCCCGAGGGCATTGCGGAGCCGGGCTGGTACCAGCCCGTACCCCGGGGCCTGGAGATCAAGATCGGCGAGAAGCTGGCCGTGCTGCGCAAGTGGGACGAAGAGGCTGGCGGCGCATAGCCGAAGCCGGTGAGGGCAGGTCGGTGCCGGGGGCTAGGCGCCCGGGCCGGGCTCCACCGCCACATCCCGCGCGTGCAGGGGGGCGTGGCACTCCGAACAGACGACCAGGGGGTCGAACGTGTGGCCGCACACCGTATGCCGGTGCAGCAAGGGCCGGCCTTGCTCGCCGGACATGTGTACATCGCCCCAGTGCACGATGGCCATGACCACGGGATGCAGGTCCAGTCCCTTGGGCGTGAGACGGTACTCGTGCCGCACGGGCGCCTCCTGGTAGGCCACTTTCTTGAGCACGCCTGCCTCGACCAGCCTGGCCAGCCTGTCCGACAGCATGGGGCGTGAGATGCCCAGGCGCCCCAGGAATTCATCAAAACGGCGTATGCCCAGAAAGCAGTCGCGCAGCACCAGCAGCGTCCAGCGGTCGCCGATGACCGAGACCGTGCGCGCGATGGAGCAGCGCTCCTCTTCGAGTTGGTTCCATTTCATTGGGCAGTTCCCCGCTTGACGGGTTCTGATTTTAAACCTACCGTGCATTGAGTTCAAAAAAAGAACTGACGATTCATCCACGGAGATCCCATGACCGACAAGAAAGCCATTCTCGTGATCGGCGCTGGCGACGCCACGGGCGGCGCCATCGCCCAGCGCTTTGCGCGCGAAGGCTATATCGCCTGCGTCACGCGCCGCGACGCGGACAAGCTCCAGCCCCTGGTCGAGCAGATCCGCGCCGCCGGCGGCCAGGCCCATGGCTTTGGCAGCGACGCGCGCAAGGAAGAGGAAATGGTGGCCCTGGTGCAGAAGATCGAGGCCGAGATCGCGCCCATCGAGGTCGCCGTCTTCAACATCGGTGCCAATGTGCGCTTTGGCATCACCGAAACCACGGCGCGCGTCTACTTCAAGGTCTGGGAGATGGCCTGCTTCGCCGGCTTCCTGATGGGGCGGGAGGCGGCCAGGGTGATGCTGCCGCGCGGCCGGGGCACCATCATCTTCACGGGCGCCACGGCCAGCCTGCGCGGGCGGGAGGGCTTTGCCGCCTTTGCCGGCGCCAAGCACGGCCTGCGTGCGCTGGCCCAGAGCATGGCGCGCGAGCTCTGGCCCAAGGGCATCCATGTGGCCCACCCCGTGATCGACGGCGCCATCGATACGGAGTTCATCCGGACCAACTTTCCCGAACGCTATGCGCTCAAGGAGCAGGGCGGCATCCTCAACCCCGCGCACATCGCCGACCTCTATTGGCAACTGCACCAGCAGCCGCGCGACGCCTGGACGCACGAGACCGAGATCCGTCCCTGGATGGAGTCCTGGTGAGCCAGCCGGCAACCTCGCCTTGTCAATCCGTTCCACTCCAGCAGGCCATGCCATGAACCCCCAAGTGCAATTCCTCTTCGATTTCGGCAGCCCCAACGCCTATCTCTGCCACCAGGTCATCCCGCAGATCGAGGCGCGCAGCGGCATACGCTTCGACTACGTGCCCGTACTCCTGGGCGGCCTGTTCAAGCTGGCCAACAACCGCTCGCCGGCCGAGGCCAATGCAGGCATCCCCAACAAGCGTGCCTATGAGGCGCTGGAGCTGCAGCGCTTCGTGCAAAGGCACGGGCTCACGCGCTTTCGGATGAATCCACACTTTCCGGTGAACACCCTGCAGATCATGCGCGGCGCCGTGGCCGCCCAGGGCCTGGGCTGCTTCGGGCGCTACGTGGACGCGGTGTTCTCCAGCATGTGGGAGAAGGGATGCAAGATGGACGATGCGCAGGTGATTGCAGCCGAACTGGCCGCAGCCGGCCTGGACGCCCAGGCCCTGATCGCCGCGAGCCAGACGCCCGAAGTCAAGGCACGGCTGCTGGCAAATACCGAGCAGGCCTTCCAGCGTGGCGCCTTCGGATCGCCCACCTTTTTTGTGGGCGACGAGATCTACTTCGGCAAGGATCGCCTGCGCGATGTGGAGGAAGAGGCACTGCGGGCCGGCGCGGTCGCCTAGCACCCCGCTTTCAGCGGCTGGCCAGCGCCTGTGCCACGCGCTGGCGCAGCAGCGGCAGCACCTGCTCCCCGAACCAGGGATGGCGCTTCATCCACGCCTGGTTGCGCGGGCTGGGGTGGGGCAGCGGGATCACGGGCGTGGGCTGGGCCAGCCAGGCCAGCAGCAGTTCTGACAGGGTGGCACGCGCATGCCGCGGCAGGTGCCAGGCCAGTGCATGGCGGCCCAGCACCAGGGTCAGCTCCGTGTGCGGCAGCTGCTCCAGAAGTGGCGCGCGCCAGGCCGGTGCGCATTCGGGGCGGGGCGGCAGGTCGCCGTGTGCGCCCGTGCCCGGGTAGCACAGTCCCATGGGAATGATGGCGATGCGCGAAGCGTCATAGAACTGCGCGCGCTCCAGCCCCAGCCAGCCGCGCAGCCGGTCGCCGCTGGCATCGTCGAAAGGAATGCCCGAGGCGTGGGCTCTCCGCCCTGGTGCCTGGCCCGCGATCAGGATGCGCGCCCCGGTCCCCGCCTGCAGCAGCGGACGCGGCCCCAGGGGCAAGTGGTCTGCGCACAGCGTGCAGGCCCTGGCGAGCGCGACGAGATGGTCCAGCGACCCGGCAGCGGTGTTCAGGCCGACCGCCCGTCGTAGCGCGTGATGCGCAGCGCCTCGGGGTCCACGCCCTCCAGGCAGCGCACGTTGACGGCCGCCATGTGCCGGCCCTGGGGATCGATGGCCTCGCCGAACGGGTGGATGCCACAGGTCGGACAGAAGCGGTGCTGGATCAGGTGCCGGTTGAAGGTGTAGGTCCGCATCTGTTCTTCGGGCGTCTCCAGTTGCAGCTGTTCCCTGGGAACGAACCACATGAGGGCGCCCTTGCGCGTGCAGATGGAGCAGTTGCAGGCCATGGCCTGGGTGAGTTCGCCTTCCACATCGAAAGCGATGCCGCCGCAGTGGCAGCTGCCGTGGTATTTCATCGAAGGGTCTCCGTGGCCCGGGGCAGGCCGCTTTTCCGATGGTAGGAGTTCATCGGCTCCCCGGCAAATTGCTGCAGTGCTACATAAGAGCGTTTCGCTTGTAAAGCCTCGGAAAACCCCCCTGCAACAAGGCGTTGCGGGCCACCGGGGGGTGCCTAGAATCGCCAATCCCCTGCGGTTTCCGGGCCACAAGCCAGGATGCGGCGGGAGAGCTTCCACCACCATGGCATTGCTGGCTCCGTTCGTTTGGATGCGAGGCACGCTGAATGTCTCCATCCTGGACGAAAGGGGAGAGCGCATATGGACATACTGCTTCAGCAGGTCATCAACGGATTGGTCCTGGGCAGCATGTATGCCTTGATCGCCCTGGGCTACACCATGGTGTACGGCATCATCCAGCTCATCAACTTCGCGCATGGCGAAGTGCTCATGGTCGGTGCGCTGACCAGCTGGAGCTGCATAGGCCTGATGCAGGAGGCCATGCCTGGCGCGCCGGGCTGGCTGATCCTGCTGCTGGCGACCGTGATCGCCTGTGTGGTGGCCGCGGCACTGAATTTCGTGATCGAGAAAGTGGCCTACCGCCGCCTGCGCAACAGCCCGCGCCTGGCGCCGCTGATCACGGCCATCGGCGTCTCGCTGCTGCTGCAGACCCTGGCCATGATCATCTGGAAGCCCAACTACAAGGCCTACCCCACGCTGATGCCCAGCACGCCCTTCGAGATCGGCACGGCGGTGATCACGCCCACCCAGATCCTGGTGCTGGTGGTCACGGCGATCGCGCTGGCCTCGCTGACCTATCTGGTCAACTACACCAAGCTCGGGCGCGCCATGCGGGCCACGGCCGAGAATCCGCGCGTGGCGGCCTTGATGGGCGTCAAGCCCGACGTGGTGATCTCGGCCACCTTCATCATCGGCGCCGTGCTGGCGGCCATCGCGGGCATCATGTACGCCTCCAACTACGGCACGGCCCACCACACCATGGGCTTTCTGCCGGGGCTCAAGGCCTTCACGGCGGCCGTGTTCGGCGGCATCGGCAACCTGGCCGGCGCCGTGGTCGGCGCCATGCTGCTGGGGCTGATCGAGTCCATAGGCTCGGGCTACATCGGCGACCTCACGGGCGGCGTATTGGGCAGCCACTACACCGACATCTTCGCCTTCATCGTGCTCATCATCATCCTGACGCTGCGCCCCTCGGGCCTGCTGGGTGAGCGTGTGGCCGACCGCGCCTGAGGAGACCCGCATGAACAGCAAGAAGACCGTGCAATGGATTCTGGGCGGCCTGGCGCTCATGGTGCTGCCGCTGGTGCTGCAGTACTTCGGCAATGCCTGGGTGCGCATCGCCGACCTGGCCCTGCTCTATGTGCTGCTGGCGCTGGGCCTGAACGTGGTGGTGGGCTATGCCGGCCTGCTGGACCTGGGCTACGTGGCCTTCTACGCCGTGGGCGCGTACATGTTCGCGCTGATGGCCTCGCCGCACCTGGCGGACACCTTCGAGGGCTTTGCCGCCTTGTTCCCTGACGGGCTGCATACCTCCATCTGGCTGGTGATACCGCTGGCGGCGCTGCTGGCGGGCATCACGGGGATACTGCTGGGCATCCCGGTGCTCAAGCTGCGCGGGGACTACCTGGCCATCGTCACGCTGGGCTTCGGCGAGATCATCCGCATCTTCATGAACAACCTGGACCAGCCGGTCAACATCACCAACGGCCCCAAGGGCATAGGCCAGATCGACTCGGTGAAGATCCTGGGCCTGGACCTGGCCAAGCGCCAGGAGATCTTCGGCTACGACATCAGCTCGGTCACGCTGTACTACTACCTGTTCCTCTTCCTGGTGCTGGTCAGCATCGTGATCTGCTGGCGCCTTCAGGACTCGCGCATCGGCCGCGCCTGGATGGCCATCCGCGAGGACGAGATCGCCGCCAAGGCCATGGGCATCAACACGCGCAACATGAAGCTGCTGGCCTTCGGCATGGGCGCCTCCTTCGGCGGTGTCTCGGGCGCCATGTTCGCGGCCTTCCAGGGCTTCGTCTCGCCCGAGTCCTTCAGCCTCATGGAGTCCATCATGATCGTGGCCATGGTGGTGCTGGGCGGCCTGGGCCATTTGCCGGGCGTGATCCTGGGGGCGGTGCTGCTGTCGGCCCTGCCCGAAGTGCTGCGCTATGTGGCCGGTCCCTTGCAGCAGATGACCGACGGGCGGCTTGACGCCTCCATCCTGCGCCAGCTGCTGATCGCGCTGGCCATGATCGTCATCATGCTGATGCGTCCGCGCGGCCTGTGGCCGTCGCCCGAGCATGGCAAGAACCTGCCGCACCAGTCCTGAGCATGGAGAAACCGCAGATGGCGAACACGGCAGACAACAGTTCCAGCGCCCCGGTGCTCAGGGTGTCGGGTATTTCCAAGCGCTTTGGCGGACTGCAGGCCCTGTCCGATGTGGGCATGACCATTGGCCGTGGCCAGGTCTATGGCCTGATCGGTCCCAACGGCGCGGGCAAGACCACTTTCTTCAACGTGATCACGGGCCTTTACACGCCCGACAGCGGCCGCTTCGAGCTGGCCGGCAAGGCCTACGAGCCCTCGGCCGTGCACAAGGTGGCCAAGGCCGGCATTGCGCGCACCTTCCAGAACATCCGGCTGTTCGCCGAGATGACGGCGCTGGAGAACGTGATGGTCGGGCGCCATGTGCGCACGCATTCGGGCCTGATCGGCGCGGTGTTCCGCACGCCCGGCTTCAAGGCCGAGGAGGCCGCGATCCGTGCGCGGGCCCACGAACTGCTGGACTACGTGGGGATTTCCAAATACGCCGACTTCAAGGCCCGTACGCTGAGCTACGGCGACCAGCGCCGCCTGGAGATCGCGCGTGCGCTGGCCACCGACCCGCAACTGATCGCGCTGGACGAGCCTGCCGCCGGCATGAATGCCACCGAGAAGGTGCAGCTGCGCGAGCTGATCGACCGCATCCGCCGCGACCAGCGCACCATCTTGCTGATCGAGCACGATGTGAAGCTGGTCATGGGCCTGTGCGATCGCGTCACCGTGCTGGACTATGGCAAGCCCATCGCCGAAGGCACGCCGGCCGAGGTGCAGAAGAACGACAAGGTGATCGAAGCCTATCTGGGAACCGGAGGACACTGAACCATGGGTGAGCAAGTGCAAGACAAGGGCGTGTCCGCGCCGGTTCTGTTGAAGGTCCAGGGGCTGAAGGTGGCCTATGGCGGCATACAGGCCGTCAAGGGCGTGGACTTCGAGGTCCGCCAGGGCGAGCTGGTCTCGCTGATCGGCTCCAACGGTGCCGGCAAGACCACGACCATGAAGGCCGTCACGCGCAGCCTGCAGATGGCGGACGGCGACGTGCACTACCTGGGCCGCAGCATCCGCAACGTGGGCGCCTGGGATCTGGTGGCCCAGGGCCTGGTCATGGTGCCGGAGGGGCGCGGCGTGTTCGCGCGCATGACCATCACCGAGAACCTGCTCATGGGCGCCTACACGCGCAACGACAAGGCCGGCATTGCCGCCGACATCGAGCGCATGTTCGGCATCTTCCCGCGCCTGAAGGAGCGCCGCGACCAGCTGGCCGGCACCATGTCGGGTGGCGAGCAGCAGATGCTGGCCATGGCGCGCGCCCTGATGAGCCAGCCCAAGGTGCTGCTGCTGGACGAGCCCTCCATGGGCCTGTCGCCCATCATGGTGGACAAGATCTTCGAGGTGGTGCGCGATGTGCACGCGCTGGGCGTGACACTGGTGCTGGTGGAGCAGAACGCCAGCCGTGCGCTGGCGCTGGCCGATCGCGGATATGTGATGGAGTCCGGCCTGATCACCATGACCGGGCCCGGCCAGACCCTGCTCAGCGATCCGCGCGTGCGAGCCGCCTACCTGGGCGAGTGAGTTCCGGTGTCGCCGCCTGCGCAAAGGCCGCTGGAATGTCCCGCGCCATCGACGGGATATGGCAAAAATATGACGATTTGATGAAGATTCGTCGAATGCCTATCGATGCGGGATGTTGCGTATCTGTGCGATGAAGCAGGTTTTTCGAGAAAATTCGCGCAAAAAGGCAATTTTTGGAAAGAAATCGAAAATACGGTTTCTGGCGCTGCGGGCGCGATAATTCAGGCCTTCCAGCACCGGGCGCATCTCACATGAACTGGCTCCAACACATCCCCGTCGGTCTGCAGACCGTGGTTCTGCTGGCCATGAGCAATGTCTTCATGACCTTCGCCTGGTATGGGCACCTGAAGAACCATGCCTCGTCGCCCTGGTACGTGGCAGCCCTTGTCAGCTGGGGCATTGCGCTGTTCGAGTACCTGCTGCAGGTGCCCGCCAACCGCATAGGCCATACGCAGTTCAGCGTGGCGCAGCTCAAGATCATCCAGGAGGTGATCACGCTGTCGGTCTTCGCGCCTTTTGCCGTGCTCTACCTGAACCAGCCCCTCAAATGGGATTTCCTATGGGCCGGCCTGTGCATGGTGGGGGCCGTGTATTTTATTTTTCGCAGCGGCTGACCGGACGGTGCGCTTGCGCGCAAAAACGCGCTCGGGACTCAAGGGTACACTTCGCCCCGTTCAAGCCGGGAAGCCATGCCAAGCATCCGCAATGTGACGCAGTGAGTCGCCTGGTTCCCACTTTTCCCGGTAAGGAGCATTCATGCTTTTTGGCAAACTATTGCCACGCGAAGGCAATTTCTTCGAGATGTTCAACCAGCATGCCGATCGCATCGTCGAAGCCGCGCATGCCTTCTCGCAGCTTGTCGCCAACTACAACGATCCTCATCTTCGCGAGAAGTACAACGAGGACGTGAACAACGCCGAGCGTGCCGCCGACCGCGTGACGCATGACGTCACCAAGGCGCTGCACAAGACCTTCATCACGCCGCTGGACCGCGAGCACATCCACTCGCTGATCAACACCATGGACGACGTGGCCGACCTGATCCAGGACTCGGCCGAGACCATGGCGCTGTACGACGTGCGCCACATGACGGACGAGATCACGCGCCTGACCGACCTGTGCGTGCGCTGCTGCGAGCGGCTGCGCGATGCGGTCAAGCTGCTGTCGCGCATCTCCGATCCGTCGGTGGTGGACGCGGCGATGAAGACCTGCGAGGAAATCGACCGCCTCGAATCGGACGCCGACCGCGTGATGCGCTCGGCCATGAGCAAGCTGTTCCGCGAAGAGCCCGATGTGCGCGAAGTCATCAAGCTCAAGGCCATCTACGAACTGCTGGAGACGGTGACCGACCGCTGCGAGGACGTGGCCAACCTGATCGAGGGCATCGTCCTCGAGAATTCCTGAGCCCTCGCGGAGTCGTTTCGTTATGGAATCCGTACAAGCGGCCCTGTGGGTCGTGATCCTGCTGGTGGTGCTGGCCTTGCTGTTCGACTTCATGAACGGCTTCCACGATGCTGCCAACTCGATCGCCACCGTGGTCTCCACGGGCGTGCTCAAGCCCACGCAGGCCGTGGCCTTCGCGGCCTTCTTCAACGTGGTGGCGGTCTTTGTCTTTCATCTCAGCGTGGCGGCCACCGTGGGCAAGGGGATCGTGCAGCCCGGCATCGTGGACACGCACGTGGTCTTCGGCGCCCTGGTCGGCGCCATTGCCTGGAACGTGATCACCTGGCACTACGGCATCCCCAGCAGCTCCTCGCATGCGCTGATCGGCGGCATCGTGGGCGCCGTGATCGCCAAGGCCGGCGCGGGCGCGCTGATCGCCAGCGGCATCTGGAAGACCGTGGCCTTCATCTTCGTCTCGCCGCTGCTGGGCTACCTGCTGGGCTCGCTGATGATGGTGCTGGTGGCCTGGATCTGCCGGCGCGCCGCTCCCAACCGGGTGGACCGCTGGTTCCGCCGGCTGCAGCTGGTCTCCGCTGGCGCCTACAGCCTGGGCCACGGCGGCAATGATGCGCAAAAGACCATCGGCATCATCTGGCTGCTGCTGATCGCCACCGGCTATGCCAATGCCGGCGACGCGGAGCCGCCGCTGTGGACCATCGTCAGCTGCTACCTGGCCATCGGCCTGGGCACCATGTTCGGCGGATGGCGCATCGTCAAGACCATGGGCCAGAAGATCACCAAGCTCAAGCCCGTGGGAGGTTTTTGCGCCGAAAGCGGCGGCGCTCTGACGCTGTTCTTCGCGACCTTCCTGGGCGTACCGGTCTCGACCACGCACACCATCACGGGGGCCATCGTCGGCGTGGGTTCCACCCAGCGTGCCAGCGCCGTGCGCTGGGGCGTGGCGGGCAACATCGTCTGGGCCTGGGTGCTGACGATTCCTGCCAGCGCCTTCGTGGCTTCCATTGCCTACTGGATCAGCCTCCAGCTGTACTGAGCCAGGGCAAGTGCCCCCAAAAAGAAAGACCGCCGATGGCGGTCTTTCTTTTTGGGGGAGGCACGCGCCTTCACTGCGAAATCTTGCGCGCCTCCTCCACCTGGTGCTCGAAGTAGTGCTGGAAGCTGTAGGCAATGCTGGCCATGAGAACCGCTGCGCCCAGCATCAGGGACAGCGCAATGGCAAAGATGGTTGACCAGCCCGTGCGCCCGGCCGGTGCCTGCGCGTCAATGCCGGGGTTGTGGCGCCGGTTCCAGGCTTCGGTGTCCGTCAGCCCGTAGAGGATGGCGCGCAGCGCGCAGCCGGCGATGGTGAAGCCCAACAGCGGAATCAGCAGCCAGCTGAGCTGATCGTCCTGCCCCAGTTGCTGGACGCGCTCGATGCCGTACACGCCCAGCGCCGTGGGCACGGGCAGCAGCCAGCCCAGCCAGTCGCCGAAGCCATGCAGGTAGAAGCGGTGCAGCCCCAGCGGCCCGCCGACGAAGGCCAGCCAGGTCGTCAGGGTCTTGCTCTTGGATCGTGGGGCCCGCTGCTGTGCTTGGGCGGACTGAGGCAAAGGCGTGCTGGGTCGGTTCATTCGCCCATTATTCGGGCGAACTGCGGTCGCCGTCTCCCAGGGTCTTCTCCATGAGAACGATGTCCAGCCAGCGGCCGAACTTCCAGCCCATCGATCTCAGCGTGCCCGCCGGGGTGAAGCCTGCGGCGCGGTGCACGCCGATGGAGCCGGCATTGGCCGAGTCGCCGATCACCGCCAGCAGCTTGCGCACGCCGGCCGCCTCGCATTCGCGCGACAGCGCATCGAGCAGCAGGCGGCCCACGCCCTGGCCGCGCGCCGCGTCATGCACGTAGATGGAGTCCTCGGCGGAGAAGCGATAGGCCGGGCGCGGCTTGAACCAGTTGGCATAGGCAAAGCCCAGCACCTGGCCCTGTTCGTCCACGGCGACCAGATAGGGCAGGCCCTTGGCCAGCACGTCCGCGCGGCGGGTGGCCATGTCGGATTCGGCTGGTGGCTCGGTCTCGAACGTGCCCGTGCCGTGCAGCACGTGGTGGCGGTAGATGGAGGTGATGGCGGCAAGATCGCCGTCCAGGCTTGAGCGAATGGTAGGCATGGAAAAGGAAGTTGGATATAATCGCTGGTTTTACGGCGTGTCGCTGGCCGGGTGGCCATGTCGCGTGTCTCAAACGCCGCAAAACATGTGCAGCCATTCATTGTCTGGTTAATTGTGTGGTGGCTGCGCCCACCCGAAGGAAAATCATGGTCGTCATTCGACTCTCTCGCGGCGGTTCCAAGGCCCGTCCGTTCTACAACATCGTTGCCGCTGACAAGCGCGTGCGCCGCGATGGCTCGTTCATCGAACGCCTGGGCTTCTACAACCCCAACGCCCGTGGCGGCGAAGAGGGTCTGCGCGTTGCTCTGGACCGCGTGAACTACTGGAAGGGCGTTGGCGCGCAGGCTTCCGAGACCGCAGAGCGCCTGATCAAGCAGGCCACCCAGAAGACCGCTGCCTAATTCAGCATCCCTTCTGAAATCGGGTTCCGTTGGCTTGTCTGACGGAGCCCGTTTTTGTTTTCCCCCTCTGGATCGCCTTGCAGGGATATGCAACGATCTGCATTGACTGTCCATCTACTGCCTACCGACTGCCATGAGCCACATGCCTGAACTCGAAGCCAGCGTCCTGCCTGCCGATGCCGTGGAGGTCGGGCGCATCGCCGATGCCTGGGGCATCAAGGGCTGGTTCAAGGTGGCAGCCTTCAGCGCCGATCCCGAGGCCCTGTTCACCGCAAAGCAGTGGTATCTGCAGCCCCCCGAGAAGGGTGCGCGGCAGTTCACCGGCACGGTGCTGCTGCCGGTCAAGCAGGCGCGCGTCCACTCCGATTCCGTCGTCGCCACATCGCCAGCCGTGAACGACCGCAATACCGCCGAGGCCCTGCGCGGGGCGCGCATCTTCGTGGCGCGCAGCGATTTCCCGCAGCCCGAAGACGGCGAGTATTACTGGGTCGATCTGCTCGGCCTGTCCGTGGTCAACCGCGAGGGCGTGGTCCTGGGCGTTGTCCGCGACCTGCTGTCCACCGGCCCGCAGACCGTGCTGGTGCTGGCCTATGAAGAGGATGGCAAGGAGCGCGAGCGCATGATTCCCTTTGTCGATGCCTACGTGGACAAGGTGGATCTGCCGGGCAAGACCATCGTTGCCGACTGGCAGCCCGACTACTGATCGCCGACCTCCATGCGCTTCGACATCATCACGCTGTTCCCCGAGCTGTTCACGCCGTTTCTTGAAAGCGGCGTCACTCGCCGTGCCTATGCCTCGGGCCAGGTCGGCGTGCACCTGTGGAATCCGCGCGACCATGCCCAGGGCAACTACCGGCGCGTGGACGATCGCCCCTTCGGCGGCGGTCCGGGCATGGTGATGATGGCCGAGCCGCTGCAGCGCTGCCTGGAGACGGTGCAGCAGGCGCGCCGCGAGGCCGGCGAGCCCGAGCCGGCTCCCGTGGTGCTGTTCTCGCCGATCGGCACCACGCTGCGCCATGGCGTGGTAGCCGACTGGGCGCAGGGGCAGGGCGCAATCCTGCTGTGCGGCCGCTACGAGGGCCTGGACCAGCGCTTCATCGATACCCATGTCACGCACCAGCTGAGCCTGGGCGACTTCGTGCTTTCTGGCGGCGAGATCGCTGCCATGGCCCTGCTGGATGCCGTCGCACGGCTGCAGCCCGGCGTGCTCAACGACGAAGGCAGTTTCCAGCAGGACAGCTTCAATCCGGCGCTCGACGGCCTGCTCGATTGCCCGCACTACACCCGCCCCGAAGTCTGGGAGGGGCGGGAAGTGCCTGCCCCCCTGTTGTCCGGCCACCACGCGCAGATCGAGCGCTGGCGCCGCGACCAGCGCCTGTCCATCACGGCCAGGCACCGGCCCGAGCTGATAGAGCAGGCGCGCGCCCAGGGCCTGCTCAACGCCAAGGACGAGGGGTTTTTGGCAAAAAACGTCTCCGGGCTATAATCCGCGATTCTTCGATCCTCTATCCGGCCGCTGCTACGAACAAAGCAGCCATGGCGCCAATCCCGGCGCTTGCCAATCCTGGCGCGGACAAGATCGATTGGATGTTGACCATGAATCTGATCCAGATCCTCGAGCAAGAGGAAATCGCCCGTCTGAACAAGACCATCCCCCAGTTCGCCCCCGGTGACACCGTCATCGTGAGCGTGAACGTGGTCGAAGGCAGCCGCAAGCGCGTGCAGGCTTACGAAGGCGTGGTGATCGCCAAGCGCAACCGTGGCCTGAACAGTGGCTTCACCGTGCGCAAGATCTCCAGCGGTGAAGGCGTGGAGCGTACGTTCCAGACCTACTCGCCCCTGATCGCCGGCATCGAAGTCAAGCGCCGCGGTGATGTGCGTCGTGCCAAGCTGTACTACCTGCGCGAGCGCAGCGGCAAGTCGGCCCGCATCAAGGAAAAGCTGCCGTCGCGTGTCAAGGTTTCTGCCGAAGCCTAAGCACCTGCGTCACAGCTGGAAAGCCGCTACAGTCGCCTGTAGCGGCTTTTTTGTTTCACGATGACTCCAGCCCGGTAGTTCGCTGGACTGCGCCGTAGCTAGATACAGCAGGTTTATCAATAACTTACGCGCGTCCATCATATGCCGGTGCTTTCTGAAACTTGACCCGGTTTTCCCTCGCGCCGCTCCTATCTGGCTCCTGGAATCCGGGTTGTTCCGAGGAGTCATCATGGCAAAGATCAAGCTCACCAAGACCGCCGTGGAGTCGGCCCAACCCCAGGCCAAGGATGTTGAACTGCGAGATACCGTGGTGCCCGGCTTCCTGTGCAAGATTACCCCGACCGGCCGCCGGGTGTTCATGCTCCAGTACCGCACGAACTCCGGCCAGCCCCGCAAGCCCTCGCTGGGGCTGTACGGGGAGCTGACCGTCGAACAGGCACGAGTCAAGGCACAGGACTGGCTGGCCGAGGTTCGCCGGGGCGGCGACCCCGGCGGCGCCAAGGCCGAGGCGCGCAAGGCGCCCACGATGGCCGAGTTGTGCAAGAAGTTCATGGAGGACTACTCCAAGAAGCGCAACAAGCCCAGCACGCAGGACGGCTATCAGGGCGTCATAGACCGCAACATCATCCCGCTGCTGGGCCGCAAGAAGGTGCATGACGTGAAGCGGCCCGACATTGCCGGGCTGATGGAGAAACTGGCCTACAAGCCGACCGAGGCGAACAAGACCTTCGGCGTGCTGCGCAAGATGTTCAACCTGGCCGAAGTGTGGGGCTACCGCCCGGACGGCACGAACCCGTGCCGCCACGTCCCCATGTACCCGCCGGGCAAGGAAACCCGGCTCATCGTGGACGAGGAAATGGTGCGGATCTTCCGCCAGTTGGAGAAGCTGGAGGCGGAGGGGCTGGAGAACTACGTCATCCCGCTGGCGATCCGGCTGCAATTCGAGTTCGCCGCCCGGCGCTCCGAAATCTGCCCGCTCGAATGGAGCTGGCTGGACTTCGAGAACCGGCGCGTGGTGTGGCCCGACAGCAAGGTCGGCGGCATTTCCAAGCCCATGAGCGAGGAAGCCTATCGGCTGCTTTCGACGGCGCCGCGCCGGGAGGGCTGCCCCTACGTCCTGCCATCGCCGAACGACCCGGCCAAGCACCTGACCTTTGGCGAGCACTATGGCGGCTGGTGCCGGGTGCTCAAGGCCGCCGGCGTCCCGCACGTCGGCACGCACGGCATCCGCCATCGCTCGACCACCGACATTGCCAATTCGGGCGTGCCGACCAAAGTGGGCATGAAGCTGACGGGCCACAAGACCGTGGCGATGTTCATGCACTACGTCCACACCGAGGACAAGCCGGTGCGCGATGCGGCCGAGCTGGTGGCCAGCCGCCGCCAAGCCATCACGGGTGCGCGCCAGCTTGCGGAGGCGGCGGCATGAACACGCGCCGGTCATCCGCAGCATCGTCCGCAGCGCCTTCGGCGCTGCTGGGCGACATTCGGGCACTGATCGAGGCGGCGCGCAAGCGCGCCGCCTCGACGGTGAATAGCGAGCTGACGATGCTCTACTGGCGCATCGGCCAGCGCATCCGCACGCACGTCTTGGACGGACGCCGGGGCGCCTACGGCAAGGAAGTCCTGCCCACCCTGGCGGCGCAGTTGGTGAAGGAGTACGGCGGCAGTTTTGCCGAGCAGAACCTGCGCCGCATGGTGCAGTTCGCGGCCACCTTCCCCGACGAGCAGATTCTCGTATCACTGATACGAGAATTGAGCTGGACGCACTTCATCGCCCTGATCCCGCTGAAAGACCCGCTCCAGCGGGACTATTACGCGCAGATGGCGAGCGCCGAACGCTGGAGCGTCCGGACGCTGCGCGAGCGCATCGACTCGATGCTGTACGAGCGCACGGCGCTGTCTCAAAAGCCGGGCGAGACGATCGCGCACGAGCTGGCGACGATGCGCGATGCGCAGCGCATGTCGCCCGCCCTGGTCATGCGCGACCCGTACATCCTCGACTTCCTGGGGCTGCGGGACACTTGGCAGGAAGGCGACTTGGAGGCGGCGATCATCCGCGAAATGGAGTCGTTCTTGTTGGAGCTGGGCGCGGGTTTCAGCTTCGTGGCCCGGCAGAAGCGCATCCAGATCGACGGCGAGGATTTCCACCTCGACCTGCTGTTTTACAACCGCAAGCTGCGGCGGCTGGTGGCAGTGGAGTTGAAGGTCGGCGAGTTCAAGGCAGCTTTCAAGGGACAGATGGAGCTTTATCTTCGCTGGCTGGACAAGCACGAACGGGAGCCGGAGGAAGCCTCGCCGCTGGGGATCATCCTTTGCACCGGCAAGAAGCGCGAGCAGATCGAATTGCTGGAGTTGGACAAGTCGGGCATCCACGTCGCCGAGTACCTGACCGCCTTGCCGCCGAGGGGCGTGCTGGTGGAGCGGCTGCAACAAGCAACGCAACGGGCGCAGTTGCAGATCGAGCAGCGCAAGACCGACAACGAATAGTCCTGTCCCAAGCAGTCGGGCGTCCCGGCGTACCGCCGTCGCGCTGTCGTGCTGCGCATCGAGCCTCGCTGCGCGAGTCTCGCCCCTGTCGGGCTTCCATCACTGACGCCTCCGGCCCGGCTCGCTGATCCGCGCCTGCGCGCTTCGCTTGCCAAAAACCCGCGTGCGTGGGGTGGTGTGAGGGGGCGGTCTTGCTGTGTCCCTTCACCGTATCACGGCGTTCTCGCCGTGCAAGGGCTGCGCGCGCCTTGCGCGCTTGCGTCCTGGCGGCCGTCTGCGACCCCTGACTGCTGCGCTGCGCCGTGAGGGCGACGGTTCCGGGCAATTCCGCCCTTGCAACCGGAGAACCGTCATGAACGACAAATCACACGTTTCCCTCGAACAGCACGTTTGCTTGGTCTGCGGCACGGCGTTCGACACCGGCGCGATCCTGCTGGACAAGCGCCTGCGCGCGAGCATGGAGCGCCACACGGCGACCGGCTGGGGCCTGTGCCCCGAGCATCAGAAGCTGGCCGACGATGGCTTTGTCGCGCTGGTCGAATGCGATCCGCAGCGCAGCGGGTCGCAGGCTGGCGGGCGCATGAAGCCCGAGCAGGCATACCGGACGGGCCGGCTGGCCCATCTGCGGCGCACGGTGTTCGCGCAGGTGTTCAACGTGCCGATCGCGGACGAGCAGGCTTGCGTGTTCGTTGAGCCTGGCGTGATCGAGCAGTTGCAGTCGATGACAGCGCCGGCGGCGGGCTGATTGCGTCGTGCGGCCTTCGGTGCGTCGCTCCTTCGCGGGCGGCGCACTTTTTCATATCCCCCCAGGGGGGATACAATTGCCACATGAACGCGACACACAAGCACTCAACCCATCCCGATCTCGTGAAGCGGCTGAAACGCGCCGATGGTCATCTTCGGCACGTCATAGGGATGATCGAAAGTGGCGAATCCTGTCTCGACATCGCCCGCCAGCTCGCGGCGGTGGAAAGCGCGGTGACGGCCGCAAAGCGCGTCCTGATCCACGACCACATCGACCATTGCCTGGCCCATGACGAAGACTCCGTTTTGACCGAAATGAAGGCACTGACCAAACTGCTCTGAGGCCCGCCGATGCTCTCCGTCCTGAAGAACCGTACCTATCGTCACCTGTTCGCCGCTCAGGTGATTGCGCTTGTCGGCACCGGCCTGATGACGGTGGCCCTTGGCCTGCTTGCCTACGATCTGGCCGGGGCGAATGCCGGCGCGGTACTCGGGACGGCACTCGCAATCAAGATGCTGGCCTATGTCGGAGTCGCCCCGGTCGCGCAGGCGTTCGCCGACCGGCTGCCGCGACGGTCGTTGCTCGTTGCCCTTGACCTAGTACGAGCATCCGTTGCGCTCTGCCTGCCCTTTGTCAGCGAAATCTGGCAAATCTATCTGCTGATCTTCGTCTTGCAGGCGGCGTCCGCAGGCTTCACGCCGACCTTTCAAGCCACTATCCCGGACATCCTTCCCGACGAAGACGAGTACACGAAAGCACTGTCGCTTTCCCGGCTGGCCTACGATTTGGAAAGCCTGATTTCCCCGATGCTGGCCGCCGCGCTACTGACGGTCATCAGCTTCCACAACCTGTTTGCCGGAACGGTTCTCGGCTTCCTCGTGTCAGCCGCGCTTGTGGTCAGCGTGAGGCTTCCCACAACCGTTCCCGGCCCGTGTCGTGGCATATGGGATCGTACTACGCGGGGCACGCGCATTTACCTCGCCACGCCGCGCCTTCGGGGTCTGCTGGCGATCAGCCTCGCTGTGGCAGCAGCGGGGTCAATGGTGATCGTGAACACGGTGGTCATCGTGAAGGCACGCTTTGGCCTGGGCGAATCCGAGGTAGCGTGGGCGCTGGCGGCCTTCGGAGGCGGGTCGATGGTTGCGGCCTTCGCGCTGCCTCGCCTGCTCGACAAGATTGCTGATCGACCTGTCATGATTGCGGGAGCGACGATGCTGGTTGTGGGAACGGCAGCCGGGGCAATGATTCCGACCTATGCCGTTCTGGTGGTGATCTGGTTGGTGGTCGGCTTCGGCTACAGCGTGGCGCAAACACCTTCCGGCCGGCTGTTGCGCCGCTCCGCTCATCCCGAGGATCGCCCCGCGGTCTTTGCCGCGCAATTCGCCCTGTCCCATGCGTGTTGGCTCATTTGCTATCCCTTGGCCGGTCGCTTCGGCGCTGCCTTTGGGCTGCAATCGACCTTCATCATCATGTCGCTGATTGGTCTTGTCGGAGTGGGACTGGCGCTGTGGCTCTGGCCCGCTAGTGATTCTTCCGACATCGCCCACGATCATCTACCGCCAGATCATCCTCACTTGCGCGAACAAGCAGACCGAGGCGGGCACCGTCATCCCATGATCGTTGACGATCTGCACCGGGACTGAGCGCGCATTTAAGAACTGCCCGCCTTTCACATCGCTGATGCCTCCGGCCCGGATTGCTATTCGGGCCTGCGCGCTTCGCTTGCCAAAAACCGCGTGCGTGGAGGTGCGAGGGAGGCGGTCTTGCTGTTCCCTTCATCGTGCCACGGCGTTCTCGCCGTCAAGGGCGGCGCGCGCCATGCGCGCCATGCGCGCTTGCGTCCTGGCGGCCGTCTGCGACCCCTGACTGCTTGCGCTGCGCCGTGCCCCGGAAGGGTCGGGCAATTCCGCCCGGCATCCTTTCAGGAGTTCACCATGAACAACGCACTCATTACTGACGAGCAGCGCGTCGTGCTGCTGGCCAACGGCCGCGAATCGTTGGAGAACCCGGACTTCGATCCGGCCCCCGTGGTCAAGCTGTTCACGCCGGACGCCGGCGCGACCTGGCTGCTGACCGAGATTGATCCCGACGACCACGACCACGCCTTTGGTCTTTGCGACCTGGGCCTGGGGGCGCCGGAAATCGGCTGGGTCAGCCTGGGCGAGCTGGCGACGGTGCGCGGCGGGCTGGGCCTGCCGATCGAGCGCGACCTGTCTTTCCGCGCCGAGAAGCGGTTGAGCGTCTATGCGCGCGATGCGCGGCTGGCCGGGCGGATCGCTGTCTGACCTGGCCTTGGGAGCGCCGCAAGGCGCTCCTTGTGCTTTGTGCTTTCTCGACCATCGAAGGAGATCCATGCCATGAGCAGCCATCACGACTACATCATCGAAATCACCGCGCAGCACGATGCGCTCAAACCGTTCGCGCCGGAGAACGGCCAGCCCTTGCGCTTCAAGATCGGCGACGCGGTGATCTACACCAACGAGTACGGCGCACAGTTCCGCCGCCGCGTCACCGGGTTCTACCAGCCCACCGGGCTGTCGGGTCTGTACGCGCGCGGTGCGCGCTACCTGCTGGACTCGTCATCGCCGTGGATGCCGGTATTGGAATCCAGCCTGCGCCCTGACGACTCGGCGTGATGCCTACGCGCCCCTTGCGGGGCGCTGCGCGCTTTGCTTGCCTCCAGGGGAAAGCCCTGCGGGCTATCCCCGCCGCGCGGTGCTTGGCGCCCCTCAAAGACCGCCGAACCGGCTGCGCCGGATCGGCCAGACCGCAGCAGTCGCTGTCGAACACGCTTCCCCATGACCGGCGCATGAGCTTGTGCATCGAGCATTGAAGGCTGTGCGTCCCCGGCCAAGAAACATGGCCGGTCGCGCTGTCGTGCGCGCTGCGCATCGAGCCGCCTGCGGCGTCTCGCCCCTTCCGGGCTTCCATCGTTCCCTCGCTCCGCTCGGCTGACGCCTCCGGCCCGGCTTCCAGCTTCGGGCCTGCGCGCTTCGCTTGCCGTGCGGTCAGCGTGTTGGAGGGCCGTTGCCATGTCCAGCCGTCTCCCCTGACTTCATCACCTTGTCCGCGACTGTAGCCCGCGGCCGTGTGCCGTCAAGGCGCGCAGGGCCGTGTCCTCGGCTGCGCCTGCGGGCCGCACCAACCCTGCGCTTGCCTCCTTGACGGCCCTCGTTCGCGCGCTCCTGACCGTCGCGGGCGATGAACTCAGGAAAGACGGTGGCAACAGGGCCAACCGGGTTCCTCGTGCCGACCGCACCAAACAGCCGAAAGGCTGGGCTCCGAATCTAGGAATCCGGTGTGCGGTGAACAGCAAACCTTTTTTCTTTGTCAGGAGAAATGCCATGCAACTCGCATCCCGCTTCGCTTCCCGTTCCCCGATGCTGCGTTCGGAACGCCCCTTGTCCGACGACCAAATCCGGGCCGTGGCCCCGTCCATCTTCGCGGACGCCCCGCACGAAAGCCGCTCCGAGCGGTACAGCTACATCCCCACTGCCACGGTGTTGCAAGAACTGCGCGGGGAAGGCTTCGAGCCTTTCATGGTGACGCAGACCCGCGTGCGCCACGACGACCGCCGCGACTACACCAAGCACATGATCCGGCTGCGCCACGCCAGCCAGATCAACGGCCGCGAGGCCAACGAAATCATCCTGCTGAACTCCCATGACGGCACCAGCAGCTATCAGATGCTGGCCGGGATGTTCCGCTTCGTTTGCAGCAATGGGCTTGTCTGCGGCGACACCGTGGCCGACGTGCGCGTGCCGCACAAGGGCGACGTAGCCGGACACGTCATCGAAGGCGCTTACGAAGTCCTGCACGGCTTCGACCGGGCGCAGGAATCCCGCGATGCTATGCGCGCCATCACGCTCGACGCCGGGGAATCGGAAGTGTTCGCCCGCGCTGCGCTGGCGTTGAAGTACGACGAGGACAAGCCCGCGCCCATCACGGAATCGCAAATCCTGATTCCGCGCCGCCACGACGACGACCGCCGCGACCTGTGGAGCGTGTTCAACCGCACGCAGGAGAACTTGACCAAAGGCGGCCTGTCCGCCCGCGCCGCGAATGGCCGCCGCCAGACCACCCGGCCCGTACAGGGCATCGACCAAAGCGTGCGCCTCAATCGCGCCCTGTGGCTGCTGGCCGATGGCCTGCGCCAGTTGAAAGCCTGAATCCCCACGCGGCAGGGGCAGGCAGCAGCCCTTGCCGCTTCTCTCGCTGCTGCATCCCAACCGCAAGGAGTTATCACCATGAACGCCGTACTCAAAACCGAAACCGTCGCCATCGAAGCCGCCGCACCGCTGGAAGTGGCAGACCCGACCAAGAACCTGATCTTGGTTCCGCTGTCGCAACTGTTGCCGCGCCGCTCCAAGCGCAACGTCCGCACGACCCCGCGCCAGTCCATCCCCGAACTGGCCGCGAGCATTGCCCGCATCGGCCTGCTGCAAAACCTGATCGTCATCCTTTCCACCGATGGCGAGGCTTACGAAGTGGTGGCAGGCGACCGCCGCCTGACCGCCTTGAAGCTGCTGGCGAAGAAGAAGCGCATCCCCGCCGACTACGAAGTGCCGTGCCTGCTGGTGGCCGATGCGTCCGCGCGCACCGTCAGCCTCGCGGAGAACGTGCAGCGCGAGAACATGCACCCCGCCGACCAGTTCGCGGCCTTCGCCGCGCTGGTCAAGGAAGGCCGGCCCGTCGAAGACATTGCCGCCGACTTCGGCGTGTCCCCGCTGGTGGTGCAGCGCCGCTTGAAGCTGGCGAACGTATCGCCGCGCCTGATGGCCGACTACCGGGCCGGTGGTGTGACGCTGGAACAGTTGATGGCCTTGACCATCACCGACGACCACGCCGCGCAGGAAGCCGCGTTCTATGGTGCGCCGGAATGGCAGCGCAGCCCGTCCAAGCTGCGCGAGCGCCTGACCGAGCGCGAAATCGACGCCACGCACGCGCTGGTGCGCTTCGTCGGGCTGGATACCTACCAGCAGGCAGGCGGTGGCATCCGCCGCGACCTGTTCGCAGAAGGCGATGCCGGAACCTACCTCACCGATACCGCAGTGCTGGAAACGCTGGTGCGCGACAAGCTGGCAACGCTGGCCGAGGACGTGCGCGCCGAGGGATGGGCATGGGTGGAGGCCGTGCCGCATCTGGCCTACGAGGAACGGCAGGCGTTCCAGAACGCCCCGCGCCATCGCCGCGAGCCGACCACCCGCGAGGCCCGCCGCATCGCCTCGCTGGAAAGCCGCCTCGAAAAGATCGACGCCGAACTGGAAGAAGCCTGCGACGCCGAGGACGAGGACAAGGCCGAGAAGCTGGAACAGCGGCGCGATCAGGTGGTCGGGGAACTGCAAGACGCGGAGGACGCCTTGCAAGGCTATGCCCCCGAGGTGCGCGAGGTGGCCGGTGCCATCGTCACCATCGACCGCAACGGCGAGGCCGTCATTCATCGCGGCCTGCTGCGCGAAGCCGAGGCCAAGGCGCTGCGCACGCTGGAAAAGCTGCGGCGCGGTTTCGGCAGCGCCGAAGGCGAAGCCGCCAACGACGAGCACGAGGACGCCGACGACGCACCCAAGGCCGCGAGCCTGTCCGATCGGCTGGCGCAGCGATTGAGCGCCCACCGCACGGCGGCGCTGCAAATCGAAGTCGCGCGGCATCCGCACGTCGCGCTGGCCGCGCTGGTGCATGGCATGGTGCAGACTGTCTTGCAGCCCGACGCCTACGGCGATGGCCTGCCGCTCGGCGTGCGCCTCACGGTGCAAGACCGGCTGGAAGGCATGGCCCCGGACTGGCCGGAATCGCCCGCTGCCGTGGCGCTGCGCGAACTGCAACAGGTGGCAGGTGAAGCCTTGCCGGAGGACAGCGCCGAACTGTTCGCCGCGCTGCTGGCGAAGTCGCAAGATGAACTGGTGCGGCTGCTGGCCGTGTGCGTGGCTTCCACGGTGGACGTGGTGACGCCCCGCGCCACGGTGCAGCAACCCGGCGAGGAACTGGCGCAGGCCGTGGGCCTCGACATGGCCGCATGGTGGAAGCCGACCGCAGAAGGCTACTTCAAGCACGTTTCCAAGGCCGTGATTCTGGATGCCGTGGGCGAGTACGCACCCGAGCAGGCCAACCGGCTGGCGAAGTTGAAGAAGGCCGACATTGCCAGCGAAGCCGAGCGGCTGGCCGATGGCACGGGCTGGATGCCCGCCATCTTCGAGGCCGCAGGCCCGCAGGACGCCGCGCAAGAGGCAGGCCCGGAGCAGAACGCCCCGGAGGATGCCGAGGCAATAGCGGATGAACCCGCCGAGGCGCTGGCCGCTTGACCCGCGCCGAAGGCAAGCGCCCCGGCCTCGACCGGGGCGCTTCGCTGGAAGGAGAAGCCCCCATGACCCGCACCACCATTAGCCGCCCGCGCATGGCGGCGATCTACGCCGCTGGCACGGTACGCGCCCGCCGTTGGAACGGCGATGGCGACGTGCGCGGCTACCGCCCGCCCTCGGGCTGGACGGCCTGCGCCGACCTCACCGACATTCACCCCATCACGGGCCGCGCCTTGCCGCGTGCCGTGTGGTGGCTCATCGAGACGAAGGAATAACCGCGATCAGCACCGCGCCCAGGCCGTACCGTCCTGGGCGCGGTGGCCTTGAACACCGGGCGCGGCAGTGGCCGCGCCCGGTGTTCAAGGCCACCAGCCGAATCGGCACGCCGCCGCCCTCGCGGCAGCTCAGACGGCGGCGTTGACGTGACCGGGCTTCCCGCCCGGTAATGGCAGGCCCGTATGGGCCTGCAAGCCGTAGCGCCCGCCGTGCGCGGGAATCACCAGCGGTTTTCGGCTTGCCGCGTGCATACCTCGCAGCGTAGGGCCGCGCCCATTTCATCAGAGGCATGTCCGCGTTTCCTGCTTAGAAATCTGGAACGGCCTGGGCGTGTCGGCGCATAGCGCCGCCGGGCTTTCGGGCTACGCCCCGTGCCGTCTTTGCCGTCACGGCCATTCGGCTTCAATCCCTCACGCCTTCGCGCCTGCGGCGCTGCGCGCTTCGCTTGCCTCCAGGGGAAAGCCCTGCGAGCTATCCCCGCCGCGCGATGCTTGGCGCCCCTCGATGCTGCCGAACCGGCTGCGCCGGATCGGCCCGCCCAACGTCCCGCCGCGATGGACGGGACGCTGGCGAACACGCTGGCGCTTGCTGCGGCAGGTTGTGCAGGTGCGTGCCGTCCTCAACGCTGGCGGTTCCTGCCCATCACGTCACGAAGGACGGTTCACGGACAACCCGCCCGGTATCGCTATGGAGCTTCCACGCCACGCCTCAAGACCGGCGCCGCAAGGTATGGCGGGGGCGTTCTCGCCTGTCGTTGCGGGGTTGACCTGGCCCGCGTCAGCGGGCGAGCCGGAGAAGCCTTCGGGCGGGGATGCCGAGTCGGCCCCATCTTCTTTCGGAGCGGTTCGGCCCAAGGCGTCCTTGTCTCGTTGTGAATCCTGGCGGGGGCGCGGCTGCGCCTCGGGCTTCATGGCTGCAACCGTCCGGCGAAAACAATTTCCCCGCCGCTGCGCGGCTTCCTCGCGCAGCAAATTCTTTTCGCCTCCCGGCTCTCCACTGCGTTTCGACCGCAAGCGGTGCAGCCAGCCCGTCCCCCGCCGGCCGGATCACAACAAGGACGCGATGGGCGCGAACCTTGTTCAACCGAAAGGAGAAATCATCATGGCCAACATCGGCACCTTCACCGCAGACAAAGACGGCTTCACCGGCACGCTGCGCACCCTGACGCTCAACGTCAAGGTCAAGCTGGTTCCCAACGACAAGGGCAGCAGCGAGAACGCCCCCGACTTCCGCCTCCAAGCCGCCGGCCACGACATCGGCGCGGCGTGGAACAAGACCAGCGAGGCCGGGCGGGAATACAAGTCCGTGACCCTCGACGATCCTTCGTTCCCGGCTCCGGTCTATGCCCGCCTGATCGAAGGCGAGGACGGTACGCACGACCTGATCTGGTCGCGCAGCAAGCCCCAGGCGGCGTGACCGCCGCAGCGCCCCGCCCATCGCGGCGGGGCGCTGTGCTGCTGTTCGCAGCACATCACCACGTCACGCGCGCGGCTTCGCCGCGCCGCGCTCCTTCAGCACCGCCTCCAGCTCCCGGCGCACCTGCGCCAGCAGCTCGTCGGCCTTGTGCGGGCTGTCGCCCGCGTAGGCCAGCGTCAGCAGCGTGAGCGGGTGGATCTCCATCACCTCGCACAGCTCGGCCAGCTTATGCAGGGTCGGGCTTTTCAGGTCGCGTTCGAGGGTGCTCATATAGGTGCGGCTGGACACGTCAGAGAAGGCTTCCTGGCTCAAGCCACGCGCCTTCCTGACTGTCTTCAACGCCTTCGCCAATGAGTTCCCAGCCGCCACCTATGGTTTCCCTCGAAAAACCAAGATGACAGCCCATTGCGCCCTATAGGGCTACAATCTATAGTGTTCATTTGGTGTTCTACGTTTTCGTGCCTTTACGGAAATCCGCATTTGCTGGTTCCAGCAAAGCCACGCAAGCGCATCCGTGCTTGCACACGAAGGCGTAAATCCGGTTTGGCGGTTCTGCGCTTGGGCGTGAAACCGCATCCGTGCATCATTGGATTTGTGGGATTGCCAACCATGCCCCAGCCACTCGCCACCGTCCCGGAGCGCGCGCAACTGCTCGCCAACGGCGAGGCTCGTGCCGCCGGCCAGGCCATCGACCCGGTGCCCGTGGTGCGGCTGTTCACGCCGGACGCGCATGTGACCTGGCTGCTGGCCGCACTCGATCCCGCCGATGGCGACACCGCCTGGGGCCTCATCGACCTGGGAATCGGAATGCCGGCGCAAGGAACCGTCAAGCTGTCCGAGCTGGCTGGCATCGTCGGGCCGCATCAGCAGCCCGTGATGCGCGACCGCTACTTCCGGCCCACGCGCACGCTGTCGGAATACACCCGGCTGGCCGAGCGCGACGGGGCTATCCCGGACTGAACACAGCCTACTGTGACTTTTTCAGTCTGGTGTCATACCGGGCAGGTCTCAATCGAGATTCTTGCGGCGTAGCCGCGCCAGTCTGATCCAAACGGACATGATGCCTGACGCGGACTGCGGCAGGCTGGCCTGTACGGCGTCCCACGGGAGGGACGCTGCCGCCGCAGCATTGAGACGAATACCGCAACGCATCGGAGCCAGTCGGACTTGACAGCCCAACTATTCCCTTAACCCATTTCGTTCTGATGACACCGATGTAGCACGTAGTTCTTCCGTCGCGGCCAGTCCTGTTCGCAGGGAGGTTGCGTCATGGTCGATCGCAGCGCCGAGCACTGGTATCCGACTGCCGCGTATCTGTACGTGCTGCACTTGGACGACCTTGGGACGGCCTGGGAATATCTGCGCAGAAACCCCGATTACCGGCTCGACTGGCTGCGCCATCATCGCCGGCCGAAAGCCGCGCAGCAGGCGGCGCATCGCTGGGGCTTGCGCCTGCTGGAAGATCCGGCGTTGGATGCGCGCGACGCGCATCCAGCCTGGTTGCCCGGCCATGTGGCCGTGGTGCAGCTCTATCCCGACGCCGATCCGCCGCAGTATGCTCCCGCGTTCACGTTTTGGCGCATTGCCGGGCACAAGCAACTGCTCCATGACGGCAAAGGGCTGGCGCTGATGGCGCACAGCCCAGGTCATTGCCTGCGCTTCGCGCTGGCGCCCGGCCTGGAAGACGGGATGGCTGTCGCCTATGCCCGCCGCGGCGGCGCCGCCGCACCTGCGCGCAACCATGCGCTCGGCGCGGCCCTGGCTTCTGCGAAGCCCAGGCCGGCACCCGCCGCGCTGCTTGAGCTACACACCTTGCAGGCGCTCGACGCAACCCTAGCGGGTGCGTCCTTGCGCGAGGTGGCCGAAGGCTTGTTCGGCGGCGATGCCGCAGCCGATTGGTACAGCGACGGCGGCCTGCGCTCCAAGGTACGCCGCTTGGTACGGCGCGGCGATGCGCTGATGCGCGGCGGCTATCGCCGCCTAGCACAGCTTCCGCCGCTTGAGAAGGGTCGTTTTGAGGACGACGCAAAACGGCCCTGAGCAGGACAGCTTGGTTTTCTGAGACTGCCTCCATCCGGTTGCGCTGTGTGGCCGGAGCTTTGAAAGCTATGGAGGTTCACACCATGCGTCCCGCTCCTTTGCGGCCTGCCGCCACTGTCTCGACCGCTGCCGCGCAGCCCCAACGCTATCTCACCAACGACGAAGCCGCCGAGTACCTGCGGCTGTCGCCGCGCACGCTGGAAAAGCAGCGCGTGATCGGTGGTGGTCCGCGCTTTCGCAAGTTCGGCCGGCGCGTCATGTACGCCGTGGCCGACCTCGATGCCTGGGCCGCCGATCGCAGCTTCGAGACGACTTCCGATCCCGAGTACGCCGAGCACCACTCGGCCGACAGCCGTGCGCGCTGATCGGCGGCGCGCGGCAGGCCATCACCATGTCCAGCTCCGCGCTGCCGTTCCGGCAGCGGTCGTTGCAGGAGCGCGAACAGCTCGACCTGTTCCGCGCCTTGCCCGGCGACATGGCGCCGCGCGACAGCCAGGACTTGATGGCCTATCCGTTCTTCTCGCTCGGCAAGTCCAAGCGGGTCAAACCCATCGACTTCCGCGCGGGCAACGTGACGATCCGCGTAGAGGGCACGCAGGAGCACGGCATCGCCACGATTTGGGATGCGGACGTGCTGATATGGGCGGCCTCGCAGATCGTGGAAGCGAAGGACGCGGGCCTGCGCCCGTCGCGGCTGATGCGCGCGACGCCCTACGAGATCCTGCGCTTCATCGGGCGCGGCAAGTCGCTGCGAGACTACCAGCGCCTCAAGGCCGCGCTGGATCGCCTGCAATCGACCACGGTGGCCACGTCCATCCGCGAGACAACAGGCCGGCGCCTGCACCGCTTTTCGTGGATCAACGAATGGAAGGAACTGGCCGATGCCAGCGGCACGCCGCTGGGCATCGAGCTGATCCTGCCGGACTGGTTCTTTGCCGGCGTGCTCGACGCCGCGCTGGTGCTGACCATCGACCCGGCGTATTTCCGGCTCACCGGCGGCATCGAGCGGTGGCTGTACCGCCTGGTGCGCAAGCACGGCGGCAAGCAGGCATACGGCTGGCAGTTCGACTTTCGCTATCTGCACCAGAAGTCCGGCAGCACCGCGAAGCCCTACGACTTCGCCTGCGATCTGCGCGCGCTCGTCGCGCGGCAGTCGCTGCCCGGTTACGTCCTGGGCATCGAGCGGATGCCCGACAACGGCATGGAACTGCTGACGTTCCGGCCCGTGCCGCAGACGGCACGGGGATAACTCCGGGAAAGCCTGTGAATGGTGTCGTGCTATCAGGCGTGCGGGGTATCGTGCTATCAGGCGTGGGACTATCGTGCTATCAGGCGTGCCGATCGGCCGCAAACCCGCGCCAGCACTGGGTTTGCGCGTCCTCTAACTTCCCTAACTTAGTTTCTCTAACTTTTAGTAGGGAAACGCCGCTGCGGTGGACAACCACCCCGCGGCCACAAACGCAGCAGCAAAAGCCCGGCTTTCCAGCATGGAGGGCCAGGCCATGATCGTCGCACTGCTCAACCAGAAAGGCGGCGTCGGCAAGACCACGCTCGCCACGCACATCGCCGGCGAGTTGGCGATGCGCGGCCAGCACGTCGTCCTGCTGGACGCTGACCCGCAGGGCTCATCGCTGGACTGGACGCAGCGCAGAAGCCAGCAAGGCTTGCCACGGCTGTTCAGCGCCGTGGGCCTCGCACGCGAAACGCTGCACCAAGAGGCGCCGGAACTCGCCAGGCGGGCCGATCACGTCGTCATCGACGGCCCGCCGCGCATCGCCGCCTTGGCGCGCTCCGCGCTGCTGGCGGCCGAGCGCGTGCTGATCCCGGTGCAGCCCAGCCCCTACGACTTGTGGGCCAGCGCTGAGATGGTGGCGCTGATCCGCGAGGCGCAGGTATTTCGGCCTGCGCTGCGCGCGGCCTTCGTCATCAATCGGCGCGTCAGTACCACCGTGATCGGGCGCGAAGCACGCCAGGCACTCGCCGACCAGCCGCTTCCTGCGCTGCGCGCGGAAGTGCATCAGCGCATCGTGTTCGCCGATAGCGTGGCCGCTGGCCGGCTTGCACGCGAGACGGCACCCGACAGCGCCGCCGCACGCGAAATCACTGCGCTGGTGGACGAATTGCTGCGGTGGCCGACATGACCGCGAAGCCGCCATCGAACAGCAAGCGCACGGCAAAGCGCGTCGGCATCGGCGCGCGTCCGCCCGCGAATCCGCACGCCGAGGCGTGGATTCGCCAGGGCGACGCCGATGCGCTGGGCAAGGGCGACCTCTACACCGCCCGTCTGACTCTCGACATCACGCCCGCGATGCGGGCACGCATCAAGGTGTCGGCCTTCACGCAAGGCGTGACCGTGGCCGACCTGCTGCGTGGCCTGTTGGAGCGGGAGTTTCCAGAGCACCGCAGGGAGAACGCACCATGACTGCATCCGCTTCGCCTGCCGCTGGCGCGGCTACGGCTGCACTTGCCGGCCAGCCTGCCAGCGCGCCGCTGACGCGCGTGGCGCTGGCCTACATCGAACCACGCTTCAAGCTCTACCTGCGCTTCGGCGAACCTGCGCGCACGCACCAGCTCGACCGCTGGCGCCGTTGCGCGGTGTTCCTGCCGGGCGCCATGTTGTGCCGTATCCGCTGGCAGGCCAACGACTACGGCACTGTGCGTTGGCAGCTCATGGTGATGCAGGCTTGCACGCCGCTGGATGCAGCGCAGCGCATCCCCGGCGTGCAGCCGGGGGCGCGCTTGCTGCTCCACGCCGAAGGGGAGAACCAGGTGCGCGCGGTGCTGGAGTGCATCGACGCCATCGAGGCGCTGGGCATCGCGCCCGCCGCTGTCTCGCCCGCGTACTGGCGCACGCTCGCCAACCGGCTCGCTGCACGCCTGCCGCTGCCCGAATACACCGCCGAGCGGCACGCTGCCTGGCTAACCGGGAGGACGCTGCCATGACGCTTCCATCCGCCGTTGCCAGCGCAACCGGCATCCCGCCGCATCCTCGCTCGCGCCTGCGCGCTCGCCTCGTGTTGGCGGGCCTGTCCGCCTGCGGCCTCGCTGCGCTCGCCTGGGCGTCCTTCGTGCATCCGCTGCCGCGCCTGATCTACAACCCGTCCGACAGCGTGGCGGTCGGCTGGTATCGCGTCGATCCGCAAGGCCACGGCACCGACTCGCCGCCACGTCCCTTGTCCGTGGGCAGCATCGTCCTGACCACGCTGCCGCCAGACGCCGCCGCGCTGGCCGCGCAGCGCGGCTACCTGCCGGCGCGCGTGCCGCTGCTCAAGCGCGTGGGCGCCGTCGCGCCGCAGGAGGTGTGCAGCACTGGCCGCGTCGTCCGCATCGACGGCGTGCCTTCGGCCGCCGTGCTGCCTGCCGACCGCTGGGGCCGGCCGCTGCCATCCTGGCAGCAATGCCGCCGCCTCGAATCCGGCGAACTGTTCCTCTTGAGTGTGACCAACCCGGCGTCGTTCGACAGCCGGTATTTCGGGCCGGTCAGCGCATCCGCCGTGATCGGGGTCGCGCATCCAGTCTGGCTGGAATCCCGCCCATGATGGCCGCCGACTCGCTGCACGTTGCCGTGCATCTT
The DNA here is from genome assembly GCA_031286585.1 of Delftia acidovorans. GTDB lineage: Bacteria > Pseudomonadota > Gammaproteobacteria > Burkholderiales > Burkholderiaceae_C > Comamonas > Comamonas acidovorans_A. The sequence goes on along the minus strand of JAITUC010000038.1, from coordinate 290,891 downwards.
GTCGTGCCATCGGGCGTGTCGCTCTGCTGGCCGTCGCCGTGTCGTCGCGCGTGCAGTGCGGGTGCATTCGCACCGCACTTCGCGCTGCCTTCGGCGCAGCCGTCCAACGTGCAGGCGTCTTGCCTCGAACGCGCCCGGCCTATGGCCGTCGCCGCGTTCGCCGGCGCGCTGGCTGCTCGCGCAGCAGCACCGCCGGGCCGCCGCTGCCCGGAGCGCCAGCGAGGGGCAAAGGCGGAAGGCAAGACAAAAGGACGCGGCACTGGCCCGCGTCGAAAACCAGTCTGCACGTGGGGGTGGCGCGGCACGGAGCGGCTTTGCCGCCGTGCCGCGTGGGGCGCGAGGCCCGCGCCAATGCAGGCATGTCCGCGTGCTTTCGCACGACAGGACACGCCCCAGCTTTCAGGGAGCACAGCCATGAGCGACCGCCGCGATGACGATTTCCGCGTGCGCCCCAGCGCCCCGAAGAACCGGGGCAAGGGCCAGGGGCAGAGCTTCGTCTCCAAGGTGCTCAAGCAGGCGGGCAAGGCCAGCAGCGGCAAGTCCACGGTGCGCCGTCCGGCGTCGGCTCATGGCACCGGCCAGCGTCCCGGCTCGCGCCTGGGGCGCGGCCACACGGCAGCTCGATTCGCCGGGGCGAGGCTGACGCCCATGTCCCGGCGCGTGACCATCAAGACCTTGCTGGTGAATCACCAGCGGGCCAGCCCGCAGTCGCTCGCCAAGCACCTGCGCTACATCGAGCGCGATGGCGTGGGCCGCGACGGCGAGCCGGGCCAAGCCTACGGGCCGCAGACCGATACCGCCGACCTCGACGCCTTCAAGGAACGCTGCGCCGACGACAGGCATCATTTCCGCTTCATCCTCTCGCCCGAAGATGGCGCGGAACTGGAAGACCTGCGCACCTACACGCGGCACCTCATGGGCCGCATGGAGGCCGACCTGGGCACGGGCCTCGACTGGGTGGCCGTAAACCATTGGAACACCGACAACCCCCATACCCACCTGATCGTGCGCGGGCGCGATGACACCGGCAAAGACCTCATCATCGCGGGCGATTACATCGCCGACGGCTTCCGCCACCGGGCCGCCGAACTGGCGACCGAGTGGCTGGGGCCGCGCACCGAGCTGGAGATCCAGCAGACCTTGCAGCGCGAGGTGGCGCAAGAGCGGTGGACGAGCCTGGATCGCACCTTGAAGCGCGAGGCCGGCGAGGATGGCCGCGTGCAGATCGAACGCTTCAACGAGCCGAACTTGCAACGCCAGCGCCTGCTGCTGATTGGCCGCCTGCAACGCTTGCAGCGCCTGGGCTTGGCCGACGAGACGCAGCCGGGCGCCTGGGCCGTCCATGCCGATGCGGAGAAGACCCTGCGCGCCCTGGGCGAGCGTGGCGACATCATCCGCACCATGCAGCGGGCAATGAGTGGGAAGCCGCGCGAACTGGCGGTATTCGAGCCTGGATACAATGGCAGAACCATCCTCGGGCGCGTGGCCGCGAAGGGGCTGGCCGACGAACTGCGCGACCGGGGCTATCTGGTCATCGACGGCGTGGACGGCAAGGCCCACTACGTCGCCCTGAACGCCCGCGACGAGCTGGCGAACTACCCGACCGAGGCCGTGGTGGAGGTGAAGGGATCGACCGACGTGCGCGCGGCCGACAGGAACATCGCCGCGCTGGCGAGCGATGGCCTGTACCGCACCGATCATCACCTGGCCGTGGCGCAGGGGCAGGCCGCACCGGGCCGTGACCCGCAGGAGGTCGTGGCCACCCATGTGCGCAGGCTGGAAGCCCTGCGCCGGGCTGGCATCGTGGAGCGCGTGGCCGAAGGGCTATGGAAGGTGCCGGGCGACCTGCCAGAGCAAGGCCGCCGCTACGACGCGCAACGGCTGGGCGGCGTGGCCGTGGAGCTGAAATCGCACCTGCCCATCGAGCGGCAGGCGCGCGTGATCGGGGCCACCTGGCTCGACCAGCAGTTGATCGACGGCGGCTCGGGCTTGGGCGACCTGGGCTTTGGTGGCGAGGCCAAGCAGGCGATGCAGCAGCGCGCCGACTTCCTGGCCGAACAGGGGCTGGCCGTGCGGCGCGGGCAGCGTGCGATCCTGGCGCGCAACCTGCTGGGCACGCTGCGCAACCGGGAACTAGCGCAGGCCGCGAAGGACATTGCCGGCGAAACCGGCCTAGAGCATCGCCCGGTGGCCGACGGGCAACGCGTGGCCGGCATCTACCGGCGAAGCATCATGCTTGCCAGTGGGCGTTATGCGATGCTCGACGACGGCATGGGGTTTTCGCTGGTGCCGTGGAAGCCGGTGATCGAGCAGCGGCTGGGGAAGCAACTGGCCGCGACGGTGCGCGGCGGCGGGGTGTCATGGGAGATTGGGCGGCATCGGGGGCCAACCATTTCTTGAGTCAAGGTAATGCCACAAGCCGGCGGAAAAAATTAGATCCTATTCATTGATGATTGATCAATCCAAAGCGTTTCCAAAGGTTGGGATGTCAGAATTAAAATTTTCTGTAATTGCGGATACATGGTCACATTCAAAGGCACGCTATCGCTTATCTGGATTGATGGTTTCCGACCAGTACCGCATGCGCCTTCCGCAGAATTTGGGGCAAATCCACGATGAAGAGAATAATTTGGACGTTCTGGGTTTTTGCGCTGGCATTGAGCGCTCTATGGTTTTTTGCCGATACGCTGTGGCCTGCACAGTCCAACTACTTCGCCCTGCGGACGGTATGGATTCAATACAGCGGCGTACTGGCCATCGGCACGATGTCCGTGGCGATGGTGCTGGCCACGCGCCCTGCGTGGCTGGAGCCCCGCTTGAACGGACTGGACAAGATGTACCGCCTGCACAAGTGGCTCGGCATAGCCGCTCTGGCCGCCGCAACAGTGCACTGGCTGTGGGCGCAGGGCACCAAGTGGGCCGTGGGCTGGGGCTGGCTGACGCGCCCGGCGCGCAAGCCCCGCGCAGAGGCTGATTCAATGGGCTCCATTGAATCGGCGTTGCGCGGCTGGCGCGGGCTGGCCGAAGACTTGGGCGAATGGGCCTTCTACGCCGTCGCGGTGCTACTGGTACTGGCGTTGCTCAAGCGCTTTCCATACCGGCTGTTCGCCAAGACGCACCACTGGATGGCAGCGATCTACCTGGTGCTGGCCTTCCACACCTTGGTGCTGGTGCAGTTCACCTACTGGGCGCAGCCCGTGGGCTGGGCTTTGGCTATGCTGCTGGCGAGCGGCACGGTATCGGCGGTGTGGGTGCTGCTGGGCCGGATCGGCGCGCAGCGCACCGCGCGCGGCGTTATCGAGTCGCTGCAAGCCTACCCGGCGCTGAATGTGCTGGAAACCACCCTGCGGATGGATCCGGGTTGGCCCGGCCACCGGCCCGGGCAGTTTGCCTTCGCTATGTCCAACCCGAAAGAAGGCCCGCACCCCTACACGCTGGCCTCAGCCTGGGTGCCGGAAGACCGGCGCATTACCTTCATCACCAAGGCGCTGGGCGACCACACCCGCCGGCTGCCTGAGCGCCTACGGGTCGGCGACCGGGTAACGGTCGAGGGGCCTTACGGCTGCTTCACTTTCGACGACGGGCGTGCCCGCCAGATCTGGATCGGTGCTGGCATCGGCATCACGCCGTTCATCGCGCGCATGAAGTTCCTGGCGCAGCACGAGGGCCAGGACGCACGTCCCATCGATTTGTTTCATCCGACGAGCGACGTTGATCCGAAGGCCATCGAGAAACTGCGCGCCGACAGCCAGGCGGCCGGCGTTGCGCTACACCTGTTCATCGACAAAAAGGACGGTCGCCTGACAGGTGAGCGCCTGCGTGCCATGGTGCCGGGTTGGAAAGACGCCAGCGTCTGGTTCTGCGGCCCCACGGCCTTCGGCCGCGCGTTGCGCGCCGACCTGCTGGCCCAGGGGCTGAAGCCGGAGGCGTTCCACCAGGAGCTTTTCGAGATGCGCTGAATGGAAGAAAGCATATGCGCGTATTGATCGTGGAAGACTCGCAAACGCTGGCCGAAGCCCTGAGCCAGAGCCTTCAGTCGGAAGGCTATGCCTGCGATACAGCAGCCGATGGCGTGTCCGCGCTGAAGTTTCTTGCCAGCTACCGGTACGACGCCATTATTCTGGACTTGATGCTGCCCCGGCTGGACGGCTTTGGCGTGTTGCGCGCATTGAGCCGGGAGGCCCATGCCGCACCGGTGTTGGTGCTCTCCGCGCGCGAGTTGCTCGACGACCGGGTGCGGGCCTTGGATGCGGGTGCCGATGACTACCTGACAAAACCCTTCGAGCTGGCCGAACTGCTGGCTCGCCTGCGGGCGCTGGTGCGGCGTCCGCCGCAACGGGACGTTCCAGTTCTGCGCCACGGCGATCTGGAAGTCGATCCGCGCTCGCGCACCGCGAGGTTCAAGGGCATTGATCTTGGGCTCACGCCGAAGGAATATGGACTACTCGACTTGCTGCTGCGTCGGCGCGGCGCCACGCTGTCGCGCCCGCAGATTTTTGAACATTTGTACGACAGCCGCAGCGATGCATCGGACAAGGTGGTGGAGGTGATTGTCAGCACCTTGCGAACCAAGCTCGCCCAGTGCGGCCTGGATGAACTGATCGTGACACGACGTGGCTTCGGCTACATACTGCCCTGAACGATGGTACGTCCCGATTCCGAAGCCCTCTCTGATACGAGTCAAGGCAGATCCTGGTCCTTGCAGCGGCGGCTGGCTGCCAGCCTCGTGATCTGCATTGGAGGAACCTTCGCGATCCTGTTTCCCGTCCTCGACCACTGGATCGACCACGAAATCTACCGACGGATGGATACCACCCTGATGCAACGATCAGCGGCGGTGGGGCGCGTGCTGCAGGAGTTGGATGCGAGAAAGCTCGAAAGCCTCATGCCGGAATACGAGCCTGGCGGGCATACCGAGTTCTTCACGATCTTCGATCCGCAGACCCACCGGGCCTTGCTGCGTTCGCCCAGCAGTGCTGGGGCCGAGCTGGCGCTTGGACCGGTGGAGCAAGGCACCCCACGCTACTACGACGTGATACTCCCGGACGGCCACGCGGGCCGCGCGCTGGCGACGCGCGTGCCGGTAAGAGGTGAGGAATCTCGATTGCTGGTTGTGGCAACAGAACGTCGGGATTGGGATCAAACCGAGCGGCGCATCCACTTCACGCTCCTGGGCGGTATCGCACTGGCGACGCTCCTGGCCACAGGCCTGGCGCTGCTCATGGTTCGGCGCATCGTGGTCATGCTGGAGCGCGTCGGCGTGCAACTGGCCGACCTGCGTTCGGATCGGCCGATTGCGCGGATCGGAGCGGACTTTCCACGCGAACTGCGGCCGTTTGCCGAAGCCTTCAATCAGGGCTTGCATCACCTGTATGCGGCCATTGCCCGCGAGCGCCGCTTCTCCCGCGATGTGGCCCATGAGTTGCGCACGCCTCTGGCGGAAATCCGCATCAGCGCAGAAAGCGCTTTGATCGATGCCGACCCGGCCCGAATCCAGCGCGCCCTGAATGCAATGATCCAGGCCAGTTCACGCATGCAGCGCAGTGTGGACACTCTGCTGTTGTTGGCGCGTCTTGAGTCCGGCCAACACACACTGGCGCTGGATCCTCTGGATCTGACAGCTTTGCTGCAAGAGTTGCTGGCGGGACTCAACGTCCAGAAAATGGCACCCAAGTCACCCATCCGCGTGACTTTGCCTGAATCAGCATGGGTGCAAAGTGATCAGGGCGTGATCGAACGCATCCTCTCCAACCTCTTGCACAATGCCATTGAATACGCGCCCGAAGGCGACGACATTCAATGTAGGTTGGAGCTCGAGGCATCCGGCTGGATGTTAACCATCGTCAACACAGCTCCCAATTTGCAGGCATCCGATCTAGATCAATTCGGCCTTCGCTTCTGGCGCAAGGATTCCGAAGGTGGCACGGCGCACCATGCTGGGCTGGGACTTGCACTGGCCCTGGCTCTCGCGCATGCCATAGACCTGCCACTGGCGTTCTCACTGGACAACGGTCGGCTGTCCGCGCGGCTTGGCCCTTGGCCACCGCTGCTCTGACATTGACACAGATCTACACCGCAGTGCCGAACATGGCTCCCACGCCCGCTGTCACCGCCATGGCAAATGAGCCCCAGAACGCGACGCGCAGCGCACTTTTGAAGAGCGGCGTACCACCCACGGCAGCAGCCGCAGCGCCGAGCAGGGCCAGGAAGACAATCGCCGTCGCGACGATCCAATAGAGCAGGCTCTGCTCCGGCGCCAACAGAACCACGGCCAGCGGCATGGCAGCACCCACGGCGAAGCTTCCAGCGGACGCCATGGCGGCTTGCAGCGGGCGAGCGCTCAAGGTTTCAGAAATGCCCAATTCATCGCGCGCGTGCGCGCCCAGCGCATCATGCGCCATCAATTGCGTGGCGACCTGATCCGCGAGTCGATGATCCAGGCCACGCCGAACATAGATGGCCGTGAGTTCGCGATGTTCGGCTTCCGGACTGTTCTTCAGTTCATCACGTTCCCGCGCCAGATCCGCCTTCTCCGTATCAGCTTGTGAATAGACCGATACGAATTCGCCTGCAGCCATGGACATGGCACCGGCTACCAACCCCGCGATGGCCGTGGTCATGATGCTGGCATGGCTTGCATGGGCCGCAGCCACGCCTGCAACTAGGCTGGCCGTGGAAATGATGCCGTCATTGGCACCCAGAACAGCTGCGCGTAGCCATCCGATATGTTCAGTGCGATGACTTTCAGGGTGAGCGCGATGATGAAATTTTGTCATTGAAAAATCAAATCCATGTGAAGCAGCCCAAGGCCAGCAGTTCAGGTGCGATGACCGGGAAGCATGCGAACCAGTGTGTTGTCACGCATGACGTAGTGGTGCAACAGCGCCGCCATCGCATGCAATCCGATCAAGACATAGCCCAATGTCGCCAGCGCCTCATGGACATCCTTGAGTTGGCGCGACAAAGCAACGTCGGTGCCGATCAGAGAGGGAACGGGCAAGCCAAACAGAACAATCGGCTTGCCCGCCGCACTCAAGGTGAGCCATCCGAGCAGCGGCATGGCGAGCATGAAGCTGTAGAGCGCATAGTGCATGCCATCGGCGAGCGTGGCCTGCCAGCGTGGCATGGGTGGTTGGATCGCGGGCTTCACGCCCGCCTGGATGCGCACCCCGATACGGATCACGACGATCACCAGAACGCTGAGGCCCAGCAGGTAGTGCAAGGACTTCATGGCGTCTCTCAAGGCTCCCTTGGGTGCCAGTCCGCGCAATTCCATGCTCGCATAGACCGCAATGATGAGAATCACGGTCAGCCAGTGCAAGCCTATGACCAAGGGACTGAAACGGTATTCGGAATTCTTGATGTCCATGACGCATGGCCCCGATGTTTGAGATGGCAAAAAAGCGAACCGCTGGCTATCCTGGCTATCGGATCAAGTGACTGAGAAGTCAACTTACCGGCAGCTTGTGGCTCAAGACAAGCGGTTTTTCTGAATAGATCGTACAGAGAAAATTTCGCTTTCTCCAAAGCTTTCTCAAAGCTTCACCGAAGAACATGAGCTGATCTTTACAAGAGATCGACCGCATGTTTCGCCTCATTAACCTCGCGCACCGCTTCATATGCGACGAATTTTCAATTCGCGCTGTGTGCTCTCTACTCTGCTCTACGTCATTTGGGGCGGCACAAGCATGAGCTTCCCGACCTTGAAAGCGGCGGGCACCTCCAGCCGAACCAAGACCTTGGCCCTGTCCGCCGTCGGTGTGGCAGTTCTGGCTGCCGTAGGGTACGGCTGGTGGGCTTGGGCAACCCAGCAGACAACCGTAGCCGATAAAGACGCGAGCGAAGCTGTCGCCCAACTGAACGCTGGCGGCGTTCACCTCAATGCCACTCAGCTTCGCGCGCAGGGTGTGGAAACCGCACTCGTCAAGGATGCTGCAGTGATACCGCTGGATAGCTTACCCGCGCAGACGGTGGCACCACTCTCGGCTAGCGCGCAGGTCGTGGCGCCATATGGCGGTGTGGTGACGCGCGTTCTGGTCGATGAAGGCGCCGCAGTGCGCCAAGGTCAGGCTTTGGCGCGCATCCAGAGCAAGGACGTTCTGGCGGCGCAAGCCGATCTGGCGCGTGCCCGCACGGACGCGACCGCAGCCGCCACGCAGGCCAGGCGCGATGCTGCCCTGCTCGCCGAGGGCATCATCCCCGCCGCGCGCAACGAGCAAACCCAGGCGCGCGCGGCGGCTGCGCAAAGTACGTTGCAAGAGGCCAATGGCGCCCTCGCACGGCTTCGACCCGTTAGCGGCGGGCAGGCCGGCGAGTATGAATTGCTGGCGCCTTTGTCCGGGCGGGTGATGCGTCGTCACCTGAGCCTCGGGCAGGCGGTCGCGCCGCTCGACATCGCCTTCATAGTGGCTCAGCCTGGCCCGCTGGATGTCAGCGTCGCGGTTCCGCTGCGCTGGCGCTCGGATCTCCACCCAGGCTTGGAAGTGCGTCTTCCCGATGGCACGATCGCTCGCGTGACGGCTGTTGGTGGCGACACTGACCTCAGTAGTCAGAGCCTGCGGGTACGTGCCCGCGTCGATGCAGATCAGGCAGGGGCAGACCGCTATGCGGCCGGGCAGCAGATCAGTGTCGCGCTGTTGCTGCCAGCACCGCAGGGCACCTTGAGCGTGCCATCGTCCGCACTGCTGCCAGCGGGCAGCGCCCACGTGGTCTACGTTGCTGAGCCGTCATCGCAAGACAAGCACGGCGACCTACGCGTCCGCGCTGTTCCGGTGCGACTGCTGGGGCAAGACGAATCAGAGGCGTCAAGCGCCGTGCGTGCCGTCTCGCCAGACACTGCGCCGCTTGCGGCAGGCATGCAGGTCGTCGTGCGCGGTACGGCACTGCTTAAATCCATGATTCCATTGCAATGAGGGGCGACCACGCATGTTGTCCCGTCTGATTGAATTTTCCCTGCGCCAACGTGCGCTGGTACTGCTTGGCGTGCTGGCTTTGGCGGGTGCGGGCCTGGCGGCCTTCCTGCAATTGCCGATCGACGCCTATCCGGATATTTCCCCCACGCAGGTCAAGCTGATTATCAAGGCCCCTGGCATGACGCCCGAGGAGGTGGAGTCGCGCGTGATCACGCCGCTGGAGATGGAGTTGCTCGGTGTGCCGCGGGGCGTGATGCTGCGCTCCACGGCCAAGTACGCCATCGCCGACATCACGCTGGACTTTGCCGAAGGCAGCGACATCTACTGGGCGCGTCAGCAGGTGGCTGAACGCTATGCCGGCGTTTCGGGCAGCCTGCCCGAAGGCGTCAGCGGCGGGCTGGCGCCGATTTCGACACCGCTGTCGGACGTGTTCATGTTCACCATCGAAGGCGGTGGCCTCACGTTGAGCGAGCGCCGCGCCCTACTGGACTGGACGCTGCGCCCGGCCCTGCGCACGCTGCCCGGTGTTGCTGATGTCAACGTGCTGGGTGGAGAAGCCAAGAGCTTTGCTGTGGTGCCGGATCGCGCACGGCTTTCCGCTGCGGGCCTCAGCTTCTCTGATGTCATCACGGCGATCGGCCGCAACAACCGCAATGACGGTGCGGGCCGCCTGGCTGCAGGCGAAGACACGCTGATCGTGCGCGCCGAAGGCGCGATCCACACTTTGGACGATTTATCCCGTCTGATCCTGCGCGCGGGGGCCAATGGTACGGCCCCAGTTCGCCTGGGCGACGTGGCCCAGGTGCGCATCGAAGGCGTGACGCGATATGGCGCCGTCACCCGGGACGGCGCGGGCGAAGCGGTGGAAGGCATCGTGGTGGCGCTGCGCGGGGCCGATGCCTCGGCGCTGGTCAAAGCCATTCGAGCCCGGCTGGACGAGGTGACTCCCAGCCTGCCGCCCGGCGTCAAGGTGGTGCCGTTCTATGACCGCAGCACGCTGATCGAGCGCGCCGTGGGCACGGTGGAAAGCGCCTTGCTGGAAGCGACGGTACTGGTCGTCATCCTGCTGCTTCTGTTCCTCGGCGAGCTGCGCGCCGCGCTGGTGGTGGCGGTGATGCTGCCGCTGGCGGCGCTGGGTACCTTCTTGCTGATGCGCCTTGTCGGCATGAGCGCTAACTTGATGAGCTTAGGGGGCCTCGCAATCGCCATCGGCATGCTGGTGGACGCTGCCGTAGTGGTGGTGGAAAACGCCGTCAGTCGGCTCGACCCGCACGCACCCAGTGCGCACCAGCCGCGCCTGCACCGCATATTCGCGTCGGCGCGCGAGGTCGCCATGCCTGTGGCCTCCGGCATCCTCATCATCTGTCTGACCTTCATGCCCCTGCTCACGCTGCAAGGGTTGGAAGGCAAACTGTTCGTGCCGGTGGCGCTGACCATCGTGTTCGCCCTGGGTGTCTCGCTGCTGCTGTCGCTCACGCTGGTGCCGGTGCTGGCCTCGCTACTGCTCAAGGAACACGCGCACACCGAGCCGTGGGTGATGCGCTGGGCCACGCGCCTGTACCAACCGCTGCTGGAGGCTGCGCTTCACCACCCGCTACGCGCATCGGCGGTCGCCATCGCGGCCCTGGCATTGGGTGTGGTGGCCTACCTCGGCACGGGCAAGGCGTTCATGCCGACGATGGACGAGGGCGATATCCTGCTGCAACTGCAAAAGCCGCCGTCCATTGGGCTGCAGCGCTCGCTGGAGATTGACCTGGCGGTGCAGAAGGCCATCGGTGCGGCGGTGCCCGAGGTGCGGCACAGCATCGGGCGGGTGGGCTCCGACGAGTTGGGGCTCGACCCGATGGGCCTGAACGAAACCGACCTGTTCATGCAGCTCGCACCGCGCAAGGATTGGCATGCAGCCGACAAGGACGCGTTGAGTGCCGAGATACGCAAGGTGATGGATGCCTTCCCCGGCCTGGAATTCGGCTTTACCCAGCCCATCGAGATGCGCATCTCGGAAATGCTCACCGGCAGCCGGGGCAACGTGGCCGTCAAGCTGTTCGGCCCTGACCTGCAAACGCTGGGCGATCTGGCGCAGCGCATGGCCGCTCGCATCGAGAAAGTGCCCGGTGCGCGCGACGTGCTCACCCAGGCCAGCGACAGCGTGGAATACCTGCAGGTGAAGGTGGATGCGCAGGCGGCGGGGCGCGCCGGACTGGCCGTGACGCAGGTTCAGGACGAGCTGCGTGCGCAACTCGAAGGCGTTCCGGCCGGGCTGGTGATTGAGCCGGACAGGCGCACGCCCATCGTGGTGCGTGGGGATGCCCGGCTGCGCGGATCGGCCGAGCGGTTCAAGGACTTGCAGCTCGCCCGTGGCGATCAGGGCGAAATCCCCCTGGCCTCGCTGGCGCGCATCGCCACCACCGATGGCCCCGTGCTGGTGCGGCGCGAGAACGGCTCGCGCTTCGCGCTGATCCAGTCCAACGTGAGCGGGCGCGATCTGGTCGGCTTCGTGGATGAAGCGCGCGCCGCCGTGGCGCGCGACGTGCCGCTGCCGCCCGGCTACCGCGTCGAATGGGGCGGGCAGTTCGAGAACCAGCAACGTGCAGCAGCCCGCCTTGGCATGGTGGTGCCGGTGGCCCTGGGGCTGATTTTCTTCGTGCTGTTCATGACCTTCGGCTCGGTGCGGCAGGCCGCGCTCATCCTCGGCAACGTGCCGTTTGCCATGGTCGGCGGCGTGGCGGCGCTGTGGCTGTCGGGGCAGTACCTGTCGGTGCCTGCTTCGGTCGGCTTCATCGCGCTGCTGGGCATCGCCGTGCTCAACGGATTGGTGCTGGTGACGCACTTCAACCACCTGCACGCGCTAGGCCTGCCCATGGAACAGGTGGTGCGCGAAGGTTCGCTGCGACGGCTGCGCCCCGTGCTGATGACGGCTTCCATCACCGCTTTTGGCCTGGTGCCCCTGCTGCTGGCCAGTGGCCCTGGCTCTGAGATCCAGCGCCCACTCGCCATCGTGGTGATTGGCGGACTGGTCAGTTCCACGGCGCTGACCCTGGTCCTGCTGCCGGTGCTGTACCGGCGATTCGGCCAGGCCATCTCCTCACAACAAGGAGTCCACGCATGAACGGATTGAAAGAAGCGCAACTGGTGCGCCTGAATCTGTTGATTCCACCCACGCTCGAAGACGCCGTCACCGATGCCCTGATGGCCGACCCGGTGCTGCCAGGGTTCACCCTGTTGCACGCCGAAGGGCATACCGGCGACTTCGCGCGCGCGTCCATTCGCGAGAAGGTTCGCGGCCGTGTGGATCGGCGCGTCATTTGGGTGTTGATCGAATATGAACAACTGGAACAGGTCCTGGCGCATCTGCGCCAGCGCATCGCGTCTAGCGATGTCCGCTGGTGGGTGGAGTCGGTGTTGGCAAGTGGAAGACTGGTATGACGAGTAAAAACAAAGGATGCAGCCTAGTACTACCGACTGGTGCCGTCATGGTGGCTATCGCGGCTTTGACATTTCATCCCGCGCAAGCGCGCGCCGATGATCTTTCGTGGCTGCCTGCGCAGGCGCAAGTCGAAGCGGCGATAAAAATCCAGCCGGTCGTGAATGCCGCAGCCGCTCGCTTGGACGCGGCGGCCGCCACGCAAAGCGCCCTTGAAGCCGGTAGCCACGAATTTGAACTCAGTAGTGGCCTACAACGTCGCAACGTGACCAACGAAGCGCGTCGCTACAACGAATGGGAAATCCAGCTCAGCCGTGCTGTTCGCTTGCCAAACAAGGCGCGTATAGATCGGGACATCGGCAGCCGCACCCGTAGGGTGGCCGATATGCGCCTTGAAGATGCCGAGCACCAAATGGCAAGGCGACTGTTGGAAGTCTGGGCCGGATGGCTGCGCAGTTTCGTCGTAGCCGACGAGATGCAAGCGCAGGAAAAGTTGCTTATTCGTGAGCAGGAAGCAATGGCCCGGCGCGTGGCCCTGGGCGATGCCGCGCGGCGGGACAGCGACGTTCTGCAAGCCGAGCTTGCAATGCTTGCAGCCCAGGTCAGCGCTGCGCGCGACGCAGAACGGGCAGCGCGTCAAACGGTGGTGATCAAATTCCCCGGCATTGAGATTCCCGCCCAGCCATCCACGCTGCCAGATCCCGCTCCCTTACCAGGAGGCTCACAGGACTGGCTGGCGCGTATCGTGCGGCAGAGCGTCGAAATCGGCATTGCAGATGGAGAGGCGGCCCGTCTTGCCAAGGTGGCTGAGCGCGCCCACGCCAACCGCACGCCCGACCCCACAGTCGGGGTACGGATGATGTCTGAACGCGGTGGGACGGAACGTGTCATTGGCGTTGTCCTGACGGTGCCATTTGGCACTGACTATCGCAGTGCAATGGCTGCCACGGAAAGCGCCAACGCAGCTGCCGCAGAGGCAGAGGCGCTCGGCGTGCGGCGCGCGGTGGAGCAAAGTGCGTGGGTAGCCGCGCAGGCAGCTGACAGTAAGCGCACGCAGTGGCAGTCATTCGTGCAGGCGCTGGCCGCGCAGACCACGGCCAGCAACCGCACGCGGCGGGCTTGGGAACTGGGAGAGGCCCCCTTGGCCGAATACCTCTTGACGTTGCGCAACCTGCGCCAGACACGCCTCGGTGAGGCACAAGCTCGCGTCGATGCGCTGCAAGCGTCAGCACTGGTGCGTATCGATGCACATGCCCTGTGGCATTCGAAGGAGGCACATGCCGATGTCCCCCAATGAATTCTGACTACTTGGCAACGCCCCACTATCCAACGCACCATTCGCACCTCGATTCTTAATCACTCATTTAGCGCTACCAGCGGGTGCGGCGCTGATCATCAGCAGTCTATTGATGGATGGCGGTGGGGACTTCTGGGTCGCTGATCATCTTTATCGCTTGCAGGGCAGCCGATGGGCTTTGCGAGATGCCTGGCTAACCAACAATCTGCTGCATCGGGGAGGAAAGAATCTTTCCACCTTGCTGGCAATTGCGGTTGCAGCAACGTGCATCTGGGCTTGGAGAAAAAAACGTAGCAACAAATGCGCGGCATACCTACGCTGGCCGCTACTGTATCTTTTTTGTGCGTACTTGATAGGGGCACTGACGGTTTCGGCGCTGAAATCGTTCACTAACATGGATTGCCCTTGGAACTTGGTGCGCTATGGCGGAGCGCGAGTGTTTGTGGGCCTGTTTGAAACACGCCCGCTCGGTATGCCCCGCGGTGTGTGCTTTCCCGCAGGGCATGCAAGTGCCGGATATGCATGGGTCAGCCTATATTTCTTTACCTTGATGGTTCGTCCTGCCTGGCGTTGGATGGCCTTGGCCGCAAGTTTGATGATAGGTGCCATCTTTGGATGGACCCAGCAGGTGCGCGGAGCCCACTTCCTTTCCCATGACTTGTGGACGCTCCTGATTTGTTGGGTCGTTGCCTTGGGTCTTTTCATGGTCTGGCAACGCTGGTTTGTTGATGGCTCAGGCGATGTCCATTCATCGGGGTTCCAAGCATGAGAACTTTCAAACAGGCTCTCGGTATGGTGCCGCGATTCAGAACTGCAAACCTCAAGAACCTAAGCCATTGGCGACCACAATGCAGCGTCGAGTGGCTGATCTTGATGACCAGTATTTTCTTTGCACTGGCCTGCAATGGTCTATTTTGGAGTAGCGCCTTAGGCATCCAGTCCAGCTTACGCATGGGCACATCCGTACTGCTGTTTTTGGTGGGAATTCATAGTCTGCTGTTGAGTTTGATTGTGTGGCGCTGGAATGCCAAGGTTTTACTTGCGGTGCTGTTTGTTGCCTCTGCCCTCGCGACACACTACATGCGCAGCTTTCATATCTACCTCGATTCGAGCATGTTGCGCAATGTTCTAGCCACAGACTTCAAGGAAAGTCGCGAGCTACTGACGCCTGCATTGATTGCTCCACTAAGCCTGCTGGCAGTAGTGCCGATTATTTTGCTTTGGCGAATCCGATTGATCGGGCGTACTTGGCTGAAAGCAACCGTGTGGCGTATGGGATTGATGCTGTTTTCGGCACTGATGATTTCAGGTGGTGCCATGCTGTCATTTCAGGACATGTCCGCACTGATGAGAAATCATCGCGAAGTTCGATACTTGATTACACCGGGAAACTATTTGGTGGGCTTGCCAAAGGCACTGAAAGGTTCCTCTATCACGCAATCCGCTGAAAAAAAAACCATTGGAGCTGATGCCGTCGCAACAGTCAGGCCCGAAGGCAGTCGGCCACGTTTATTAGTCTTCGTCGTAGGTGAGACGGCTCGCGCCCAAAACTGGGGATTGAACGGCTATGCACGCGACACAACGCCTCAATTGACTCAGATGGGTGTGATCAATTTCTCCGACATGCACTCCTGTGGAACTAACACCGAGGTTTCTGTGCCTTGCATGTTCTCGTCCTTTGGTCGCCGAAACTACGATGAGGACAAGATTCGCTCACACCAATCCTTACTGCATGTTCTGGAGCGCGCCGGTATTACCACCTTGTGGAGGGATAACCAGTCAGGCTGCAAAGGGGTGTGCGATGGTCTCGAATATCAACACCTAGGGAGTGCACAAAGTCCCTCTTTATGCGTTGATGGTCGGTGTTTCGATGAGATTTTGCTTGAAGACTTACCAGCTCAGGCTCGAAAAATTCCCGGTGATCGTGTGATTTTTTTGCACCAGCTTGGAAATCATGGCCCGAGCTACTTTCAACGATACCCAGCAGCGTATCGCAAATTCATCCCAACATGCGACACACCGGAAATGGGGAAATGCACCCGCGAACAGATCGTGAATAGCTACGACAACGCTATTCTCTACACAGATCATTTCCTAACCCAAGTCATCAAAAAATTGCAGGGGCTTTCCGACTACGACACAGCTATGATATTCGTCTCGGATCACGGCGAATCCCTGGGCGAGAAGGGACTTTTTCTGCACGGTATGCCTTATTCGATTGCTCCACAAGAGCAGACTCGTGTTCCTTTGGTTATGTGGTTCTCTTCAACGTTTACGCAAAGTCGCGGGCTGAATATTGGCTGTTTGAGTGCGCGAGCCCGCTCTTATGCGAATCACGACGCATTGTTTCCGTCTGTCTTGGGGCTAATGCAGGTTAAAACAACTGAGTACGACAAGAATTTCGATTTTTTCTTTGGCTGTGATGATAAGAATATGTAAGAGTTATTCTCATGAAAGATGAAAAACACACGGTCACAACTGCGCCCTTGTCCGCATTCGAAAATAAACAAAAATCTCGCCGAGGAATATTGAGAGTTTGGCATGCCTCCCATTACTCAATTCAGGGATTGCGCGCTGGATGGAATGAGCCGGCCTTTAGACTTGAGTCAGTACTTTCCTTTGTGTTGGTCCCATTGGCCTTCTGGTTGGGGCGGGGCTGGGTGGAGGTCGCTCTTCTCTCAGGAAGTATCCTTATTTTGATGATTGTGGAGCTGCTCAATACTGCTGTGGAATCGGCGATTGATCGTATTGGCCCTCAATGGCATGAGCTATCAAAGCGTGCAAAGGACATGGGAAGCGCTGCCGTGCTGTTAGCCACTTTGTTGACCGGGGGGGTTTGGCTGTCAGCACTCTGGCAAAGGCTAATTAATTAGCCGCGCAAATGAAATTAGACGAATTAAAGTGGAGTGAGCACAATGGAGCTTCGACATCTTCGCTGTTTTCTCATCGTTGCGGAGGAGCTTCATTTCGCTCGCGCCGCTGAACGGCTACATATCGACCAATCTCCACTTTCACGCACTATCAAAGAATTGGAAGAGGAGCTTGGTGTTCGTTTATTCATTCGTACTACCCGAAACACTCAACTAACCCGTGCCGGGCGACAGCTTCTGGAGCATGTCCCGCGCATTTTTACCGCGTTGGATCAGGCCCGTGATGGCGTCAAGTCGGCCGCCAACGGATTTTTCGGCCAGTTACGCATTGCCGTGTCTGATGGGGTAACACCCGCACGGTTGTCAACTTTGCTGGCGCGATGCCGTGAAGAGGACCCCGAAGTTGAGATACGTCTGTTTGAGGTGCCGCTCGGGCAGCAGATCAAGGGTTTGCATGAAGATCTGTATGACGCAGGTTTTTCGATGGCAGAGGATGGAGGCGACGGTATCTTGGTCACACCTGCTTGGGAGGATGAACTGATGGTAGCGGTGCCTGCTCGCCATTCGCTACTTGCCCATAAGCGTGTCCCGCCGGAAGAGGTACTACGTCACCCGTTGGTGCTCGGCGACCCCGCGGTGTGCGAAGGCCATGCTCGCCAAGTCGATCGTTTCCTCCGCAAACTCAATCAGGAGCCATTGATAGTCCAGCGCGTAGCGACCTTTGACGTGATGATGGCTTTGGTATCTGCCGGTCTGGCTTTGGGCCTGGCAGGCACGGCGCATATAGCATCCTGCCGAGAGTTAGGCATCGTAGGTCGTCCGTTGGCGGGCAAGCCGCCAATGCTGAGTACCTATCTGCTGTGCCGTGATGCGGAGCCTTCTCAGATGCTGGCCCGGTTCATCGAACGAGTGACCTTCATTGATTCAGCGGATCACCTGAACACCGGCGAAGGATCTCCTCCTACCCGATGAAAGGACTGGAACCATGAACAAAGTGCTGCCGCTGATGATGATGACCGCCACGCTGACCGCATGTGGCCAATCCCAACCTTCGGAAACCGTGGACTACCTTGTGGCCCATCCCGACCGCATCAAGGAACTCCAGCGCCAATGCAAGGAGGATCGCGCAAAGGTCAGTGATGAACTCTGCGTGCGCGCGGCCGAAGCCGCCAACCGACGCTTCTTCGGTGATCGGCCGGAGCAAAAGACGAAGTAACGTCCGCTGCTGTCGTATCGCTGCGACGAAGCTCTCACTATTACCTCCATACGCCACAACGCGCCCGCGTTCGCGGCGTTTTTATTGTCTTCGCCCCTGCAAGAAATCTGGCCTTTTCAGCCTGAATTACCGCCATAACGGCCTTTGACCGGCCTGCGCACGCGCCTTGATCCTCCGTGCTGCGGCACCTCCGTGTGCCGTGATTGGAGGCAAGGTCATGCAAGGGACGAACGTGCTGTTCGGTCAGATTGCCGTTGTATTCGGCATCGTGATCGCCGGCGTGTGGGCAGCCACACAATGGACGGCAGCAGCCCTTGGCTATCAAGTACGCCTTGGCTCGCCCTGGTTCGATTTCCTGGGCACGCCGGTCTACCACCCGTGGCGGCTGTTCGAGTGGTGGTTCTTCTTCGACGCCTACGCGCCCCGTGTTTTTGACATCGGTGGTGCGATTGCCGGTGGCAGCGGCCTTGTCGCCGTGCTGGTCGCCATCGGCATGTCGATCTGGCGTTCGCGCCAATCACGCCTCGTCACCACCTACGGCTCGGCACGCTGGGCGAACGCGGATGACATTCGCAAGGCTGGGTTATCGAGCCCGGCGGGCGTCTTCCTTGGCCAACACCACGGCCAGTACTTGCGGCACGAAGGCCCGGAACACGTCCTGACCTTCGCGCCGACGCGCTCCGGCAAGGGCGTCGGCCTGGTGGTGCCGACGCTGTTGAGCTGGCCGGCGTCCGCCGTCGTCCACGACATCAAGGGCGAAAACTGGCAGATCACTGCCGGCTGGCGCTCGCGCTTCTCGCACTGCCTGCTGTTCAACCCGACGGATGCGAAGTCGGCGGCCTACAACCCGCTACTGGAAGTTCGACGCGGCGCGCACGAGGTGCGCGACGTACAGAACATCGCGGACATCCTGGTCGATCCCGAAGGCGCGCTCGAACGCCGCAACCATTGGGAGAAGACTTCGCACGCGCTGCTGGTCGGCGCCATCCTGCATGTGCTGTACGCAGGCGAAGACAAGACGCTGCGCGGCGTAGCGAACTTCCTCAGTGATCCGGCTTGCCCGTTCGAGGTGACGCTGCACCGGATGATGACCACGCGGCATCTGGTGAGTGTGGAAGGTGGTGGCCCGCATCCGGTCGTCGCCTCGGCTGCGCGTGAAGTCCTGAACAAATCCGACAACGAACGCTCGGGCGTGCTGTCCACGGCCATGTCGTTCCTTGGCCTGTACCGCGACCCGACGGTAGCCGAAGTCACGTCGCGCTGCGATTGGCGCATCGCCGACCTGATCGCCGCCGAACATCCGGTGTCGTTGTACCTGGTGGTGCCGCCCTCGGATATTTCGCGCACCAAGCCGCTGATCCGTCTGATCCTCAACCAGATCGGGCGGCGCCTCACCGAATCGCTGGACGGCTCCGACGGCATCGAGCGCCGTCACAAGCTACTGCTGATGCTCGATGAGTTCCCGGCCCTGGGGCGCCTGGATTTCTTCGAGACGGCCTTGGCCTTCATGGCGGGCTACGGCATCCGCAGTTTCCTCATCGCGCAAAGCCTGAACCAGATCGACAAGGCGTATGGGCAGAACCACTCGATTCTGGACAACTGCCATGTCCGGGTGACGTTCGCCACGAACGACGAGCGCACGGCCAAGCGCATCTCCGAAACCCTCGGCACCGCCACCGAGCTGCGCGCGCAGCGCAACTACGCCGGCCACCGGCTCGCGCCGTGGCTGGGGCACCTCATGGTGTCGCGCCAGGAGACGGCCCGCCCGCTGCTCACGCCGGGCGAGGTGATGCAGCTACCGACCGACGAGGCCGTGGTGATGGTATCCAGCGTGGCACCGATCAAGGCCAAGAAGTTGCGCTATTACGCGGACACCAATTTCAAGCGCCGCGTGCTGAAGCCGCCTGTGCTGGCTGCCGGGCGCTATGCCGATGTTCCTCCGGCACGCGCTGACGATTGGAGTGGCCTGGCGATTCCCGCTGTTCCAGCCGCCCCGGCTACCGAAGCCGTCGAGGGCATCGGCAGCGCCGACGACGGCGGCCCACGCCGCCAGCCCGAGCTTTCCGAAACCGTCGCCTACGACCCCGATTTGGCCACCAGCACTGCCGACCTCGGCCTGCTCGATGACGACGACCTGCCGCTTCCCCTTCCTCGCCAGCTTGATCCGGCCATGCAGCGCACGGCCCGGCTGGCATCCCTCGACCCCAACGACGGAATCGAGCTATGAGCCACTACCGCCTGAATCTCTTTATCCAGCCCGAGCACGCCCAGCGGCTCGATGAACTGGCCGCCAAGAAAGGCGTGTCCAAGTCATCCATCGTCGCAGCGGCGCTCGCATCGTGGCTGTCGCCCGATGCGGCCGACCAGCGCGAGGCGGCCATCGCCAAGCGGCTGGATCGCCTGTCGCGCCAGGCCGAACGCATCGAGCGCGACCAGAACATCGCCATCGAAACGCTGGCGCTATTCATCCGCTATTACCTCACGGTCAGCACGCCGATTCCCGAGGCGCACCAAGACGCGGCCCGCGCCCAGGGCAAGGCGCGCTTCGAGCAGTTCACCGAGCAGCTTGGCCGCCACCTGCTGCGCGGACGCAGCCTGGTGCGTGACGTGGTGGAGGAGTTGCATCCCGACATCACGACCATGGCGGATGCGGCGGTACGGGCCGAAACGCAGGAGCGTGTGTCATGAGCGCCGTTCCCCAATCCATGACCACCGCCGCGCTCGACCGGCGCATCCAGATGCTGCGCACGGCGATGGGGCCGTTGATCGCCGCTGCGCTCGAAGACCCGGACGTGGTGGAAATCATGCTCAACCCGGATCGCACCCTCTGGGTGGATCGCCTGTCCTCGGGGCGCGCGCCGATGGGCGTGGAGATGCCCGAGGCAGATGGCGAGCGAATCATCCGCCTGGTCGCGGCCCACGTCGGTGCAGAAGTCCATCGCGGCCAGCCGCTGCTATCGGCCGAGCTGCCCGAAACCGGCGAACGCTTCGAGGGCATCTTGCCGCCCGCCGCGCCGGGGCCGGCCTTCGCGCTGCGCAAGCGGGCCATCGGCGTGATCCCGCTGGAGCGGTACGTCGTGGACGGAATGATGACCACCGCCCAGGCGGGCTTTCTGGTGCGCGCTGTGCGCGAGCGCCAGAACGTCCTGATCGCCGGGGCCACCAGTAGCGGCAAGACCACGCTCGCCAATGCCTTGCTCGCCGAAATCGCCGCCACCGGCGACCGCGTGCTGGTGCTCGAAGACACGGTGGAACTGCAATGCGCGGCCCGCGACCACGTACCGCTGCGCACGCGCGCTGGCGTGGTGTCGATGACCGAGCTGGTGCGCTCGTCCATGCGCCTGCGGCCGGATCGCGTCGTGGTCGGCGAGGTGCGCGGCGCCGAGGCGCTGGATCTCATCAAGGTGTGGGGCACCGGCCACCCCGGCGGCATCGCCACGATCCACGCCGGCTCCGCGCTCGGTGCACTGCTGCGCCTGGAGCAACTGATTCTCGAAGTGGCGGTGAACCCGCCGCGTGCGCTGATCGCCGAGGCGGTCAACGTGGTGATCCACATCGCCGGACGCGGACGCAAGCGCCGCATCGAGAGCATCGCCCGCGTCGTCGGCTTTGACGGCGTGGGCTACCAACTGGCGGACGCGCTGGAAGCGCCGTTTCCCGAGCTGCCGCCACTTCCCGATGCCGCACCCGCTGCGGCGATTTCCCCGTCCCCTGACCAACCTGGAGAACTGCCATGACGCAGATGATCGTTCCTGCTTTCCGTTTTTCTGCAAATCCGGCTTTGCGCCTGCCCACGCTGTCGCGGCTGCACAGCCTGGGCCGCCCTGCAGCGCAAGGGCTGCTGCTGTTCCTGGCCGGCACGGCGCAGGCCGCCGGCTCCTCGATGCCGTGGGAAGGCCCGTTGCAGTCGATCTTGGAGTCGATCCAAGGGCCGGTAGCGCGCATCGTGGCCGTCATCATCATCATCGCCACGGGCCTCGCGCTGGCCTTCGGCGACACATCGGGCGGCTTTCGCAAGCTGATCCAGATCGTGTTCGGCCTGAGCATCGCCTTCGCCGCATCCTCGTTCTTCCTGTCGTTCTTCAGCTTCTCCGGCGGAGCTGTCGTATGAGCGGGCCTGACACCTTCGCGGCCGGGTTCGAGGTGCCGCTGCATCGCTCGCTGACCGAGCCGATCTTGATGGGCGGCGCGCCGCGCACCGTGGCGATCGCCAACGGCACGCTGGCCGCCGCTGTTGGGCTGGGCCTGCAACTGTGGATTCCCGGCGTCGTGCTCTGGATCGTCGGCCATGCGCTGGCGGTCTGGGGTGCGCGCCTTGACCCGCAGTTCATGGCCGTGTTCGCTCGGCATATCAAGCACCGCCCATTGTTGGACGTGTGAGGGGACGCCGCCATGCTGAACCTCGCCGAATACCGCCAGCGGCCCGCGCTGCTGGCCGACTGGCTGCCCTGGGCCGGGCTGGTCGCGCCGGGTGTCGTCTTGAACAAGGATGGCAGTTTCCAGCGCACGGCCCGATTCCGCGGGCCTGACCTCGACAGCGCCACACAAGGCGAACTGATCGCCACTAGCGCACGGCTGAACAACGCGCTGCGCCGGATGGGCTCGGGCTGGGCGCTGTTCATCGAAGCCGAGCGCCGCGCTGCCGCCGGCTATCCGCACTCGGAGTTTCCCGAGCCGCTGTCGTGGCTGGTGGACGAGGAACGCCGGGCAGCGTTCGAGGAATCGGGCAACCATTTCGAGAGCGGCTATCACCTGACGCTGGTGTACCTGCCGTCCGAGGAATCCCACGCCCGCGCGGCGGGCATGTTGTACGAGAACCGTCCCACCGAAGGCGTGGACTGGCGCGAGCGCCTGACCGCCTTCGTGGCGGAAACGGAACGGGTCTTTGACCTGCTCGACGGCGTGATGCCGGAAATCGCTTGGCTGGACGACAGCCAGACGCTGACCTACCTGCACGCGGCTATCTCGACGCGGCGCTACCGTGTGGGCGTACCTGAAGTGCCGTTTCACCTCGATGCGCTGCTGGCCGATGCCCCGCTGGTCGGCGGCCTCGCGCCGATGCTGGGCGACCAGCACCTGCGTATTGCGACAGTGCGGGGCTTCCCGACCTCGACCTGGCCGGGGATTCTGGACGACCTCAACCGCCTGGGATTTGCGTACCGCTGGAGTACGCGCTTTCTGTGCCTCGACAAATCCGAGGCGGAAAAAGAACTCGCCCGCCTGCGCCGCCAGTGGTTCGCCAAGCGCAAGAACGTCATCGCACTGCTGCGCGAAACGATCTTTCAGCAGGAGTCGCCGCTGGTGGATACCGACGCCAGCAACAAGGCCGCCGACGCGGACGTCGCCTTGCAGGAGCTGGGCAGCGATCAAGTGGCCTTCGGCTACCTGACGGCGGCCGTCACCGTCATGGACGAGGACGCCGGCGCAGCCGACGAGAAGCTGCGCATGGTGCAGCGCGTCATCCAGGGACGCGGCTTCGTCACCATCCCCGAAACGCTCAACGCCGTGGATGCGTGGCTGTCGTCCATTCCGGGTAACGCCTATGCCAACGTGCGCCAGCCCATTGTCTCGACGCTGAACTTGGCGCACTTGATGCCCTTGTCTGCGGTATGGGCGGGGCCGGAGAAGAACAACCACCTCGACGGCCCGCCGCTGATCGTCACGCGTACCGATGGCGCGACGCCGTTCCGGCTGGTGACGCACATCGGCGACGTGGGCCACACGCTGGTAGCGGGGCCGACCGGCATGGGCAAGTCGGTCTTGCTCGCCACGCTGGCGATGCAGTTCCGCCGCTATCGCGGCTCGTGCATCTTCGCCTTCGACATGGGGCGTTCGATGCGCGCCACGATCCTCGGGCTGGGAGGCGAGCACTACGACCTGGGCACGGATGGCGAAATCGCCTTCCAGCCACTTGCTCGCATCGACCGCGAGGGCTACCGCACCTGGGCCGCGGAATGGATCGAAGGACGCTTGCTGCACGAGGGCGTGGCGGTCGGCCCGGACGAGAAGGCGGCCATCTGGTCGGCGCTGCAAAGCCTTGCCGGTGCGCCGGTGGAGCAGCGCACAATGACCGGGCTGTCCGTGCTGTTGCAGAGCAATGCGCTGCGCCAGGCGCTCGCGCCGTATGTGCTCGGCGGTGCGCACGGCAAGCTGCTGGACGCCGATCACAACCGGCTGGGCATGGCCGACGTGCAGTGCTTCGAGATGGAGGAGCTGATGCACAGCAAGGCCGCCGTCATGGCCGTGCTGCACTACCTCTTTGCGCGCTTCGACGAACGCTTTGACGGTGCACCCACGCTGCTGATCCTTGATGAGGCATGGCTGTTTCTCGATGACCCGGTGTTTGCCGCACGCATCCGGCAGTGGCTCAAGACGCTGCGCAAGAAAAACGTCAGCGTCATCTTCGCCACGCAGAGTCTGGCCGACATCAAGGATTCGAGCATCGCGCCAGCAATCATCGAGAGCTGCGCCAGCCGCATCTTCCTGCCGAACCCACAGGCGACCGAGCCGCAGATTCGCACGATCTACGAGGGTTTCGGACTGAATTCGCGCCAGATCGAGATCGTCGCCACCGCGCAGCCCAAACGCGACTACTACTACCAATCCCGCCTCGGCAACCGCCTGTTCGACCTTGACCTGGGGCCGGCGACGCTGGCCTTCGCGGGCGCTTCCACGCCGCAAGACCAGCGCGACATGGACGCGGTGCTCGCCGCAGCCGATGCCAGCTCCGCAGCGTCTTCCCCGTTCGCAGCCGCCTGGCTGCGCCATCGCGGCCTCGATTGGGCGGCCGACCTGCTGCCCTCATTCCCCGGCCTCGCGCCGGGCTCCGTCCGTACCGCCAACCACTCACAGGAGAACCAGCCATGAAACTGCATACCCCCAAGCTCGCCGCATTGACCGCAGCCTGCGTGCTCGCCTTCGGCATCGTGCAGCCCGCGCACGCGCTGTTCGGCGTCGGCGACATCGTGCTCGACCCGACCAATCTGGTGCAGAACACGCTCACCGCCGTTCGCACCTTGGAGCAGATCAACAA
The DNA here is from genome assembly GCA_031286585.1 of Delftia acidovorans. GTDB lineage: Bacteria > Pseudomonadota > Gammaproteobacteria > Burkholderiales > Burkholderiaceae_C > Comamonas > Comamonas acidovorans_A. The sequence goes on along the minus strand of JAITUC010000038.1, from coordinate 266,139 downwards.
CCAGATCCGCCAGCTCCAGAACGAAGCGCAGATGCTCATCAACCAGGCCCGCAACCTGGCAAGCCTGCCGTCCAGCGTGGTGGGCCAGTTGCGCGCGAACCTGGCGACCACCCAGCGGCTTATCGCGCAGGCCAAGGGCCTGGCCTACGACGTGACGAGCATCGACCGCGAGTTTGCGCGCCTGTATCCCGAGAAGTACGCCGCCACGGTGAGCGGCAATCAGATGTACCTCGATGCACAGGAGCGTTGGAAAAACACGCTCAACGGCTTGCAGACCACCATGCAGATGCAGGCACAGGCATCGCAGAACCTTAGCGACGACGAAAGCTTGCTGGCCGATCTCGTGGGCAAGAGCCAGTCGGCAGAAGGCGCGTTGCAGGCGATGCAGGCCATGAACCAGTTGCTCGCCCTGCAAGCCAAGCAGTCGATCCAGACGCAGCGGCTCCAGATCACACAAGACCGGGCCGCTTCGCTGGAGCTGGCGCGGCAGGCCGCGGCCACGGAGCGCGGGCGCGAGGTGACGCGCCGCTTCCTGGGTGAAGGCACGCCGTACACGCCGCAGCCCGTCAATTTCTACAACCGCTGAGGGGGACGGCCATGAAGAACGCGCCCGTCCTGTTCGCTCTCGCGTCCCTGCTGGCCAGCTGCGACCGGCCGCCTTCGGTGGATGCGCTGGCCGCCGACCCGTCCCGGCTGCACGCGCTGCGCACGCAATGCTGCGCGGGCGAGCACGGCGGCGCGTTCTGCGCGCAGGTGGCCCAAGCCGACCTGCGCCGCTTTCTCTCCGGCAAGGCCGGCCCCGGTGAGTACCAGACGCTCGCTGACCTGCCGCCGATTCCGCCCAGCTTCGATGAACCCGCCAATGACAACGGGCCTGGGCAGGAGAACTCGCCATGAATGACGTGACCATCATCGACCGCTTCCTCGATACGTTCTCGCGCTACATCGACTCGGGCTTTGGCCTGCTGCATGGCGAGGTGGCGTTTCTGACTGCCACGCTGATCGTCATCGACATGACGATCGCCGGCCTGCTCTGGGCGATGGGCCATGCCACCGGCCAGGGCGAGGACGTGATCGCCAAGCTGATCCGCAAGGTGCTCTACGTCGGCGCCTTCGCCTACATCATCGGCAACTTCAACTGGCTGGCCGGCATCGTGTTCCGTTCGTTCGCGAGCCTGGGCCTGACGGCAAGCGGCTCGACCTTGAGCATGGAGAATTTCCTGCAACCGGGCAGGCTGGCCAAGGTCGGCATCGACGCCGGGGCGCCGATCCTCAAACAGATCGGCGACATGGCGGGATTCCCCGAGGTGTTCGTGAACATCACGCCCATCGTCGTGATGTTCCTCGCGTGGCTGATCGTCCTGCTGTGCTTCTTCGTGCTGGCGATCCAGCTTTTCATCACGCTGATCGAGTTCAAGCTGACGACGCTGGCGGGCTTCGTTCTGGTGCCGTTCGCGCTCTGGAACAAGACCGCGTTCCTCGCTGAAAAGGTCTTGGGCAACGTGGTGTCGTCGGGCATCAAGGTGTTGGTGCTGGCCATCATCGTGGGCATCGGCTCGGGCCTGTTCGCCGAGTTCCAGGTGCAGCCAGCCGAGCCGTCCATCGACCATTCGGTCGTCGTCATGCTGGCCTCGCTGACCCTGCTGGCGCTGGGCATCTTCGGGCCGGGTATTGCGACCGGGTTGGTTTCAGGTGGCCCGCAGCTTGGCGCGGGCGCGATGGCCGGTGCCGCGCTGGGCGCGGCCGGCGCTGCGGTTGCCGTGGGCGCAGCGGCCACGGGCGTCGGTGGCGCCGTCGCAGCCGGCGCACGCATGGCCCCGGCTGCTGCCAAGCTGGCCGGCAGCGGTGCTCGCGCGATGGCATCGACCGCCGGCAGTGCCAAGTCGGCATATCAGGCCGGCTCGGCTTCGGCGGGCGGCGGCCTCAAGGGCGCCGCCGCCGGCGTGGGCAATGTCGCCAAGACCGGCGCGCAAGCCGCCGGGCAGAAGGTTGCCGATGGCGCACGCTCGATGAAGGAGCGTGTCGCTGCCGCCTTCCGGCCCGATGACGCCGCCGCGTCTGGCGGCCCGCAGGGCGCAGCCGATTCCGCAGCGCCTGCCGCTGCCGAACAGCCCGCCTGGGCCAAACGCCTGCACCGCAGGCAGCAACTCACCCACGCCGCGACCACCGCCGCTCACACGCTGCGCGGTGGCGATGGCGGCAGCTCCAGCCAAGGCCCGAGCCTGCGCGATTCCGATTCATAAGGAGACGAACCATGCGATTCAAAAGACCCCAAGTGCGCTACGCCGACACGCCGCAGCCAGCCACGCCGTACCAAGCCGCCGGCCAGGTGTGGGACGAGCGCATCGGCTCGCCGCGCGTGCAGGCGAAGAACTGGCGCTTGATGGCCTTCGGCTGCCTCGCGCTCGCGCTGCTGATGGCCGGTGGCCTGGTCTGGCGCTCGGCGCAGTCCATCGTCACGCCCTATGTGATCGAGGTCGATCAGGCTGGGCAGGTGCGTACCGTGGGCGAAGCCGCCACGCCGTACCGGCCCAGCGATGCCCAGGTGGCCTACCACCTGGGCCGCTTCATCGGCCTGGTGCGTTCGCTGTCCATCGACCCCATCGTGGTGCGGCAGAACTGGCTCGATGCCTACAACTACACCACCGACAAGGGCGCCGTGGTGCTCAACGACTACGCCCGCATGAACGACCCGTTCGCGCGCATCGGCAAGGAGTCGGTGACGGTGCAGATCACTTCCGTGACCCGCGCCAGCGACACGTCGTTCAACGTGCGCTGGACGGAGACGCGCTACGTCAACGGCGCACTGGATCGCACCGAACGCTGGAACGCGGTGATTTCCATCGTGCAGCAGACCCCGCGCACCGAGCAGCGGCTGCGCAAGAACCCCTTGGGCATCTACGTCAACGGCCTGTCGTGGAGCCGCGAACTCGATTCATCCGAAGGAGCCAAGCCATGAATCCGTATTTCCGTAAATCCGTTTTGCCGCTGATCCTGCTGGCAACAAGCGTCTTGTTTGCAGGCTGCGCCACGCAAGGCACGCCGCCGCCGGTCATCTCGCTGGATGAGCCCGTGCAGGCCCAGCCGCTGCCCGAGGCACCGAAGCCGGTGGAGGTCGTGACCGTGCCCGAGGTGTTGCCGATGCCGGCGCAGATGAAGCCTGTAGCGGACGCCAAGCCTGCGGCGGAGCCCGCCGACGAAACCGTGCGCGTAGCCCGCGCCAATGCCGAGGCGCGCATTGCGCCCACGCGCGAGGGCTACGTCAATGCCATTCAGGTCTGGCCCTTCACTGATGGCGCACTGTACCAGGTCTATGCGGCCGTGGGCCGCGTGACTGTGATCGCGCTCCAGCCGGGCGAAGAACTGGTGACGGTCGCCGCTGGCGATACCGTGCGCTGGATCGTGGGTGACACATCGAGCGGCAGCGGCGATGCGCTGCGCGTCAATGTGATGGTGAAGCCCATCCGTTCGGGCCTGAAGACCAATCTCGTCATCACGACCAGCCGCCGGACGTACCTGCTGGAGCTGACCTCGACCGAGAAGACGTGGATGGCCTCGGTGTCCTGGGAGTACCCCAAGGACAAGATGCTGGCCCTGCAGCGCCAGGCGCAGGCAGCGAGCGCCGCTGCGCCGGTCGATACCGGCTTGTCGCTGGAGAAGATCCGTTTCCGCTACGCGGTCAGCGGCAGCAATCCGCCGTGGAAGCCGCTGCGCGCTTTTGATGACGGGGAGAAGGTCTACATCCAGTTCCCGCCGGGCATTGCCCAGGGCGAGCTGCCGCCGCTGTTCGTGATCGGCGCGCAGGGTGACGGGCAGTTGGTGAACTACCGATTCCGCTCCCCGTACTACATCGTGGATCGGCTGTTCGGCGCGGCCGAACTGCGCCTGGGCGGGGACAAGGGCGACGTGGTGCGGATCGAACGCACGGATGGCACGCGGAGGAACTGACCATGAGCCAGGACGACATTTCTGACCATGCCGCGCCGCAGGCCGGCAAGGTGGCGCCCGAGGCAATGGCGCTGCGCGCGCAGCCGCGCCCGGTCACGCGCCTGAACCGGCGCACGTTGGCCATCCTCACCGGCGGCCTGTCGGTCGCCGTGCTCGGCGCCACGATCTGGTCGTTGCAGCCGCATCGGCGCAATGCGGGCGAGCAGACCGAGCTGTACAACGTGGATCGCGTGTCCAAGTCCGAAGGGTTGGACGGCCTGCCTTCGGACTATTCCAAGCTGCCGCCGAAGGTGCCGGAGCTGGGGCCGCCGTTGCCGGGCGACCTTGGCCCGGCCATCGTGAAGTCTCAGCAGCCCGTGACACCGACCTATGCGCCGCCGGGCCACGACCCGGAGGATGCGCGGCGCAAGGAGGCCGACGCTGCGGCGGCCTCGACGGTGTTCTTCCGCGCGGGCCAGCAGGGCAAGGCCGCAGCGCCTGCCGCTACGGCTGTGCCGGGCGGCGCCTTGGCGGGCTTCGACCCGCTCGCCGCTGGGCCAGCCTCGACGGCGGCCCAGCCATCCGACCCGACTGCCGTGCAAAACCGGCAAGACCAGAAAGAGGCTTTCCTGAAAGGCGGTTCTACGGAAACTCGCAATTCCGGCAATCTGCAAATGCCGGCCTCGCCCTACCAGGTGATGGCCGGAACGGTGATCGCGGGCGCGCTGGTGACGGGCATCAAGTCCGACCTGCCGGGCGACGTGATCGGCACGGTGACGGAGCCGGTCTACGACTCGGCCGCGGGAAAGTTCCTGCTGATCCCGCAGGGCTCGCGCATCCTGGGCAAGTACAACAGCCAGGTGAGCTATGGGCAGAGCCGCGTGCAGGTGGTGTGGAACCGCATCATCCTGCCCGACACGTCTTCGCTGAAGCTCGACAATCTGGCAGGCACCGACCCGGCCGGCTACGCCGGCCTGGAGGATGGGGTCGATTGGCATTGGGATCGCGTCTTTGCCGGCGCGGCGCTGACCACGCTGCTGGGCGTAGGCGCCGAGTTGGCCGCACCACAGAACCGGCAGAACGGCAACCGCGTCATCATCGCCGGACAGGGCAGCTTGCAGGACAGCGTGAACCAAGTCGGTCAGGAGATGACCCGGCGCAACATCAACATCCAGCCGACGCTGACCGAACGGCCGGGCCTGCCGGTTCGCATCATCGTCAACCGCGATTTGGTGCTGCGGCCGTACCAGCCGCTTTTCTTCAACAGGGGGGCAATGCGATGAGCACGACCAAGAAGCTGCGGCTGGGGCCGCTGCCCAATACCGAGAGTGTCAAGCTGACCTTTGCTTGTCCGGCCAGCTTGAAGGCCGACCTCGACCGCTACGCCGCGCTGCACGCGCAGGCGTATGGCGAGGTTGTAGATGTCGAGAAGTTGATCCCGCACATGCTGGAGGCATTCATGGCGGGGGATCGTGGATTCAGGAAAGGAACGAGCGCCAAGGTCGTCCCTCAGAAACAGACCTGACGACCTTGTCGTTCCGGGGGGCAGTTGGGCTACTATGGAGAAAGGCAAGTCGGCCTGCTGCTGGGAAACGTACCCGATGCAACGCGCCCCGGCTTTCTCCCTCGACGCTCTTATGTGGCACCTAGCCCACAACGCAGCAGTCAATCCAAACTGCCCGAAACAGAGCTAACCTAACGTCCCATATAGAGTTTCAAGCCCTGGGCAATTTTCACTCAGGGCTTGACACGAGAAATTTTTTGTTGTCCGGCCGTTTTCCATCACCGCCCTTCATTCGTGTCCTCACTGCCCGATACCGCCATTCCCGTGCCGACCGGCGGGCCAGCGCCCGCAGCCGTGCAGTCGATCGCCGACCCGCGCATGGCGCAGCTGATCGGCAAGGACAGCCACCTGCCTGCCGTGCCCCCCGAAGCCCGCACGCCCGATGCCCTGCGCCAGCGCTTTGCGCTGCCGCCGCAGTGGGCTCCCGAAGTGGTGCGCGAGAAGCGCTTCAGCGATCGCCAGCCCACCGATGCTGCCGTGCTCGTGCCCATCGTGATGCGCCCGGAACCCACGGTGCTGCTGACCGAGCGCACGGCCCACCTGTCCACGCATTCGGGGCAGGTGGCATTTCCGGGCGGCAAGCGCGATCCGGAGGATGCCTCTGCCCAGGCCACGGCCCTGCGCGAGGCGCATGAGGAAGTCGGACTGGCCGCCAGCGATGTGCAGGTGCTGGGCACGCTGCCCATCTACATCACGGGCACGGCCTTTCTGATCACGCCGGTGGTGGCCCTGGTCGATCCCCGGGCGCACCTGAATCCCAATCCCTACGAAGTGGCGGATGTGTTCGAGGTGCCGCTGGCCTTCCTGCTCGATCCCGCCAACCATGAGCGCCATTCCATGGTCTGGAACGGCGTGCCGCGCGAATGGTTCGCCATGCCTTACCAAGATGGCGATCGCCAGCGCTACATCTGGGGCGCCACGGCCGGCATGCTGCGAAATCTTTACCGATTCCTGTCGGCCTGATGCCCGGATCGGGGGCTGTGCCACCCCAGGGTCACTGACCTGTCTGCATGCGCCAGTATGATGGCCGGATGAGTTTCTTTGCCATTCTGATCGCCTTGCTGATCGAGCAGGCGCGCCCTTTGACGCCGGCCAATCTCGTGCACACAGGCTACAGGGCCTGGACGGTTTCGGTGCGCCGCAACTTCGATGCCGGCCAGGCGCACCATGGCTGGCTGGCCTGGACCGTGGCGGTGGCACTGCCCTGCGTGCTGGTGACGGGCATCTACCTGCTGCTGCTGTGGGGCGTGGGCTGGCCGCTGGCCATGGTCTGGAATGTGGCCGTTCTCTATGTGACGCTGGGCTTTCGCCAGTTCAGCCACCACTTCACGCGCATCCGCGACGCGCTGGATGCAGGCGACGAATATGCGGCGCGCGAGGCGCTGGCTCACTGGCAGCAGGTCGATGCCAGCGAGGTGCCGCGCAGCGAGGTCGTGCGCCATGTGATCGAGTACTCGGTGCTGGCCGCGCATCGCCATGTGTTTGGCGTTCTGTTCTGGTTCTCCGCGCTGGCGGCGCTGGGCCTGGGGCCGCTCGGCGCCGTGTTCTACCGCATGACCGAGCATCTGTCGCGCTCCTGGTCGCGCAAGGGCCTGGTGGGCGGTACCCAGGTCAGCCCCCAGTTGCAGCACACCTCCCGGCTGGCCTGGACCGTGATCGACTGGCTGCCTGCACGGTTGACGGCGCTGTCCTTTGCCGTGGTCGGCAGCTTCGAGGAGGCTATCGAAGGCTGGCGCTTCCATGCCCAGCGCTTTCCCAACGACAACGATGGCGTGATCCTGGCCGCCACCTCGGGTGCCATCAACGTGCGCCTGGGCGGCGAGGCACTCAAGCGCCGCGAGGGCATCTCGGTGACCCGCGACGACGGCGAGGAGATCGATCTCGATGTGGACAGCGAAGCCACGCCGGGTCGAGAGCCCGAGATCGGCCATCTGCGCAGCGTGGTCGGCCTTGTATGGCGCTCGGTCGTGGTCTGGCTGCTGCTGCTGGCCCTGCTGTCACTGGCGCGTTTGCTGGGCTGATCGCTGCGCCGAAGGAGGCGAATCCTGCCTGTCTTGCCAGGCAGCAAGGCGCCTTTCTTCATGCAGCCGGGCCGTTGTATTGAGGAGGTCAGTACTTCTGCGCCTGGCTCAATTCGTCGAACAGTTCGGCGTAGATGTAGTAGCGGTTGGCGCTGATGTCGTGGTCGGCATCCATTCCGGTTTCCTCATCCTCCACGCGTGGCATGACGGCGCATCCCGGTTCGTGCAGGTGGGTGCAGTTGTAGAACTTGCATTCCTGCGCATGGGCGCCGATGTCGGGCATGCAGCGGGGCAGATCCGTGGGCTCTATGTGGCGCAGGCCGAATTCCTGGAAGCCCGGCGAGTCGATCAGCGCCGTGGTGCGCTCTTCGTCCATCCAGTACCAGCTGGTCGTGGTGGTCGTGTGCTTGCCGGAGTTCAGCGCCTGCGAAATCTCGTTGGTGGCCGCGCGTGCGCCGGGCACCAGCAGGTTGATCAAGGTGCTTTTGCCCGAGCCGGACGGGCCCAGGACCAAGGTGGACTTGCCCTTGAGGTGCTGCATCAGCAGTTGCCGGTCGGCCTCGCCTTCGTTGGCCAGCGACAGTGACAGCACCTCGTAGTGCGGCGTTTCCTGGCCCAGGTACATCTCGCGATAGGGCTTCAGGCGCTCCCAGGCATCGGCGAAGGGCTCGGCCAGGTCGCGCTTGTTCAGGGCGATCAGGGGCTTGATGTGGGTGGCCTCGGCGGTGATGAGGGCGCGGGCCAGCTGGCTTTCTGAGAACACCGGCTCGGCCGCGATCAGGATCAGCACCTGGTCGATGTTGGCTGCAAAGGACTTGGTGCGTATCTCGTCCTGGCGGTAGAACAGATTGCGCCGTTCCAGCACCTTCTCTATGGTGCCTTCCTCGCCCTGGCCGGCGGGGGGCAATTGCCAGCGCACGCGGTCGCCGACCACGGTCTGGCTCTTCTTGCCGCGCGGATGGCAGATGTGGCGCGCGCCTTCTTCGGTCTCGACCACGCAGTGGCGGCCATGGCTGGAGACGACCAGGCCTTCTCGCAATGCGGAGCGCTCAGCCATGGGATGCCGGGGCGGGATTCATGGACGCTCCAGCAGCGCATCGATGCGCCGTGCGCACTCGATGTCGGTGGACGAGATGCCGTTCACGTCATGCGTGTTCAGGCGCACACCGCAACGGCCGTAGCTCACGGTCAGGTCGGGGTGGTGGTCCTGCTGGTGGGCGATCAGGGCCAGCGCGTTCACGAAGGCCATGGTCTCGTAGTAATTGGCGAAGGCGTAGCTCCTGGCGATGGCATCGCCATCGAGCTGCCACCCCGGCAGGGCTGCCAGTGCGGTGCGCAATTCGTCCGGCGTCAGCGCGCGGCGCTGCTGGGTGGACCAGTCCTGTTGTTGCAAGCGTTGTGTGCTCATGGTGGATGTGAAAGGGTCAGGTCGGAGAAGGCATGCGCGCCAGCCGGGCGAGGGCGGGCGGATGCGAGTAGTAAAAGCCCACGTACCAGGGGTCGGGCGTGAGCGTTGAAGCATTGTCCTCGTACAGCTTGAGCAGTGCCGAGGCCAGATGGGCGCCGCTGGCCTGTTGCATGGCATAGGCATCGGCTTCGAACTCGTCGCGGCGCGAGAGGGCCGAGAACAGCGGGGTGACGAAGAAGCTGAACACCGGCACGGCCAGCAGGAACAGCAGCAGTGCCACGGCCTCGTTTCCGGCGCCTATCCCGCCATGGCCCAGCGCAAGGTCCAGACCCGGGCGCACGCCCAGGCCCAGGTAGAACCACAGCTGCTGCGAAAGCCAGCCCAGCAGTGCGAAGCCGGCCAGGCTGGCGGCGAACATCAGCAGCATGCGCTTGAGGATATGGCGGTGCTTGAAGTGGCCCAGCTCGTGCGCGAGCACGGCCTCCACCTCGTCGGCGTCGAGCTGCTTGAGCAAGGTGTCGAAGAACACCACGCGCTTGGAATGGCCGAAGCCCGTGAAATAGGCATTGGCATGGGCCGAGCGGCGGCTGCCGTCCATCACGAACAGGCCCTTGGCGGTGAAGCCGCAGCGCTGCATCAGCGCGCTCACACGCTCCTTGAGTGTGCCCTCTGCCAGCGGTTCGAACTTGTTGAACAGCGGTGCGATGAAGGTCGGAAAGATCCACATCAGCAGCAGGTTGAACGCCGTCCACACGGCCCAGGCCCACAGCCACCACAGGTCGCCGGCCGAGCCCATGAGCCACAGGATCAGGGCCGCCAGCGGAAGGCCGATGGCCGTGCCCATGGCGGTGGACTTGATGGCATCGGTCAGCCACAGCCGCAGCGTCATCTGGTTGAATCCGAAGCGCTGCTCCAGCACGAAGGTCTGGTAGAGCGACAGCGGCAGCTCCACCAGCCCGGAGATCAGGGCAAAGCCGGCTAGCAGTGCCAGTTGCTGCCACAGGCCGGTGCCCATCAGTTCCAGCAGCCACTGGTTGAGCGCGTCGAGCCCGCCCAGCAGCGTCCATGCGAGCAGCACCACGGCGCCCAGCGTCATCTCGATCAGGGCGATGCGGGCCTTGGCCAGCGTGTAGTCGGCGGCCTTTTGATGGGCCGCGAGGCTGATGCGTTGCGCAAAGGCCGCAGGCACCTCGGCCCGATGGCGTGCCACGTGGCGGACCTGGCGCGAGGCCAGCCAGGCACGCAGCAGCCACTGGGCCAGCACGGCGGCGGCAAACAGCAGGGACAGCGTCGAGGAAAAATCGGGGTTGAAGGCCATGTGGCCGCAGTGTAGGCGACAATTTGGGCCATGTCCGAAGCCTCCGAAGCCGCCAGCGCTTGCATTCCCGCCCCCGCCGAACCCGGCACGTCCATCACCCTGGCCAAATCCGATCTCAACCTCGTCTGGCTCGACTGCGAGATGACCGGGCTGCAGCCCGATACCGATCGCATCATCGAGATCGCCGTGGTCGTCACCAGTCCGGACCTGGCCATTCGCATCGAAGGGCCGGTATTTGCCATCCATCAGGCAGATGCGCTGCTCGATGGCATGGATGCCTGGAACAAGGGCACGCATGGCAGGAGCGGCCTGATCGATCGCGTCAAGGCATCGACCACCAGCGAGGCCGATGCGGAGGCTGCGCTGATCAAATTCCTCTCGCAGTACGTTCCCAAGGCCAAGGCGCCGCTGTGCGGCAACAGCATCGGGCAGGACAGGCGCTTCATGGAGCGCTACATGCCCAAGCTCAACAACTTCTTCCACTACCGCAATGTCGATGTCAGCACCCTCAAGGAGCTGGCCAGGCGCTGGAAGCCCGACGCCTATGCGTCCTTCAAGAAGGCCCAGCGCCACACGGCACTGGCCGATGTGCACGAGTCCATCGATGAACTGGCGCACTACCGCGCGCGCCTGCTGAACGTCTGAAATCTGGAGGTCCAGGCCATTTTTTTGTGGCAGGGACTTGCGGGAAAACCCGGGGAGTGCGACAATCTCTAGCTTGCCCCCATCAACAAGGGGCAATTTGCACATCTCCATCACACAAGGGCCCCCTGCGCTGTGTGTCTGCGGTCGGTGTCCATGGACCACCATGAAAACTTTCATGGATGGCAGGACCACCGGTTTCGGACCAGCCGAAAATGCCCATCCGCCCTTTTGCGAAGGGCCGGTCAAGTCTGACGGTGGATGTTGACCCAACCGTCGAGAAAAGCGTGCCAGATCGCTGACTGCGCGTGCTTTTCGTTAGAGCCATTCATGAACGATATCTCTCAAGAGCAGGGCATCATTGCCGCTGCCGATTCCTCTTTTGCTTCCGCCGCTGAAGCATCCTCCGTGCTGAACGCCGCCGTTGCCAGCGCCGAGCAGGCCGCCGAATCCCTGGCCGCCGCCGAAGTCGTGGAAATTGGCGAAGGCGCCGAGGCCTCTGAACTGCCCAACGCCTTCATCGAACTGGGCCTGGCTGAAGAACTGGTCCGCGCCGTTGCCGATCTGGGCTATACCCAGCCCACGGCCGTGCAGGCGCAAGCCATTCCCCTGGCCATGGGCAGTGGTGACCAGGCCTTCATCGACCTGATGGTGTCCAGCCAGACCGGCTCGGGCAAGACCGCCGCCTTCCTGCTGCCCGTGCTGCACACGCTGATCCAGCAAAAGGCTGACGAAGAAGCCGCCATCCGCGCCGAATATGACCGCCAGTGCGCCGAAGCAACGGCCAGCGGCCAGCCCACGCCCAAGCGCAACAAGCGCAAGGACCCCACCAATCCCCGCAACTTCAAGGCAGCCGTTCCCGGCGCCCTGATCCTGTGCCCCACGCGCGAGCTGGCACAGCAGGTGGCGCATGACGCCATCGAGCTGGTCAAGCACTGCCGCGGCATCCGCATCGCCAATGTGGTGGGCGGCATGCCCTACCAGCTGCAGATCGCCAAGCTGCAGAATGCCAACCTCGTGGTGGCCACGCCCGGCCGCCTGCTGGACCTGCAGCGCTCCATGCAGATCAAGCTCGACCAGGTTCAGTTCCTGGTGGTGGACGAAGCCGACCGCATGCTGGACCTGGGCTTCTCGGACGACCTGGCCGAAGTCAACGACCTGACGGCACAGCGCAAGCAGACCATGATGTTCAGCGCCACCTTCGCGCCCCGCATCCAGCAGCTGGCCATGCGCGTGATGCATGACGGCGGCTCGGGCGTGAAGAAGGTCACCATCGACACGCCCCAGGAAAAGCACGCCAGCATCAAGCAAGTGCTGTTCTGGGCCGACAACTCCCAGCACAAGCGCAAGCTGCTGGACCACTGGCTGCGCGACACCACGATCAATCAGGCCATCGTTTTCGCATCGACCCAGGTCGAGTGCGACGGTCTGGCCAATGACCTGCAGCAAGACGGCTTCTCCGCCGTGGCACTGCACGGCGCCCTGAGCCAGGGCCTGCGCAACCGCCGCCTGATGGCGCTGCGCAGCGGTCAGGTGCAGGTGCTGGTCGCTACCGATGTGGCGGCACGCGGCATTGACGTGCCCACCATCACCCACGTCTTCAACTACGGCCTGCCCATGAAGGCAGAGGACTACACCCACCGCATCGGCCGCACGGGCCGTGCCGGTCGCGAAGGTGTGGCCGTCACGTTCGCCGAATTCCGTGACCGTCGTCGCATTTTCGATATCGAGGCCTACAGCCGCCAGCAGTTCAAGGCCGAAGTGATTCCTGGCCTGGAGCCTGCACAGCGCGCACCCAGCAGCAACGAAGGCCGTGGCGGCCGTCGTGGCGGCGGCGGTTTTGAAAGCCGTGGCGGCGATCGCCGCGGTGCCGGTGGCCGTGGCGGTTTCGGTGGTGATCGTGGCTTTGGCGGCGATCGCGAGCGCAGCTTCGGTGATCGCGGCGGCGATCGTGGCTTCGGCGCACGCCGTGATTCCGAAGGCTATGGTCGCAAGGCTGGCTTCGGTAGCTTTGGCGGTGGCCAGCGCGAAGGCGGCTACGGCCAAGGTCAGGGCCAGCGCGAAGGCGGCTACAGCCAGGCTCCGCGTGAGGGCGGCTACAGCCAGGGCCCGCGCGAAGGCGGCTTTGGCCGTGGCGGTGAAGGCCGTGGCTTCAGCGGTGACCGTGGTGCTCCGCGTGGTGGCGATCGCCGTGACGGCGCCCCTCGCGAAGGCGGCTTCCGTGGTGCATCCGGTGAGTCGCGCGGCTTCGGCGGCGGTGAATCGCGTGGCTTCGGTGGCGAATCCCGTGGCGGCTTCGGCGGCGGCGAGCGCCGTCCTGCCTTCGGCAAGAGCGCTCCCAAGCCTTACTCGCCCCAGGGCGGCGATCGCAAGCGCGTCGTGCGCTGATCGATCTCGGCATTGCATGCAGACCGGCCCTTCGGGGCCGGTTTTTTTTTGGCCATCCGCGCCCTCGCGTGACGCGGCCTGTCCTTGATGGTGCAGAACCTGCTGTCTGGCGGGCTCTGCGACTGCCATAATCGCGGCGCGGAGGTGCCCTGTGGAGTCTTTGATCGCGTCCAGTGTGGATTTTGAACACATGTTCGAACTGGCCCCCGTCTCGCTATGGCTGGAGGACTACAGCGCGCTCAAGCAGCTGCTCGACCAGTGGCGTGCGCAGGGCGTGACCGATCTGCAGGCGCATTTCCTTGCCCATCCCCAGGCGCTGCAGCAGTGCAGCGCGGCGCTCAAGGTGGTGCGCGTCAACCAGCGCACGCTGGACCTGTTCGGCGCCAGTGACCAGCAGACCTTTCTTTCCAGCCTGGGCCAGGTGTTCCGCGATGACATGCACGCCGGCCTGGCCTGCGAGCTGGAGGATCTGTGGCAGGGCTCCCTGAGCTTTGCCAACCGCACCGCCAACTACACGCTGGACGGGCGACGGCTCGACGTGCAGATCCGTGGCCGCATCCTGCCCGGTCATGAAGCGCTGTGGGACTGCGTGCTGGTGTCGCTGGAAGACGTGACGGCCGAGATGCGCAGCGCGCGCCAGCTGCACCGCAGCGAACAGTACTCGCGCGACCTGTTCGAGTACTCCCCCGTGTCGCTGTGGGTCGAGGATTTCAGCGCCATCAAGCGCCTGCTCGACGATGTGCGCGCCCAGGGCATCAGCGACTTCGCCACCTTCCTCAAGGTGCACCCGGAATTCGTCTCGCGCTGCATGCAGGAGATTCGCGTCGTGGACGTGAACCGCCAGACGCTGCGCATGTTCGGCGCCACCGACAAGCTGCAACTGCTGAGCCGGCTGGGCCGCATCTTCCGTGACGAGATGATCGACTCCTTTGCCGACCAGCTGCAGGACCTGTGGAGCGGCAAGCTCGTGCAGCACCGCGAAGTGGTGAACTACGCCCTGTCGGGCGACGCTCTGCACATCCACATGCAGCTGGCCGTGCTCGATGGCCATGCAGACGACTGGGGGCTGGTGCTTCTGTCGCTGGTGGACATCACGGCGCGCAAGAAGGCCGAGGCCTACCTCGAATACCTGGGCAAGCATGATGTGCTGACCCAGTTGCGCAATCGCGCCTTCTATATCGAGGAACTCAATCGCCTGGCGCGAAAGGGTCCCTGGCCGCTGGCGGTGATTGCCATCGACATGAACGGACTCAAGGAGGCCAATGACGAGCATGGCCATGCCGCAGGCGACGACATGCTGCGCCGCGTGGGCGAAGTGCTGACCAAGGCCGTGGATGCGCCTGCCTGTGCGGCGCGCGTGGGCGGCGATGAATTCATGGTGCTTCTGCCGGCTTCGGACGAGCGCGGCGCCGAGGCGATCAAGGAGCGCATCCTCTCGCTGCTGGAGCTCAACAACCAGTTCTATCCGGGCCAGGCGGTCAGCCTGTCCATGGGCGTGGCCTGCTGCGACTCGGGCAGCCAGGTCGAGGCCACCGTCTCGCGCGCCGACCAGGCCATGTATGCCGAGAAGGCGCGCTACTACAAGGAAAAAATGCTGGACCGCCGCACGGGCGGCGCATAGCGGTCGTGCACCGCATTGCCTGTCAGGCCTCCGAGGCGTGCCGCCCGATTTCGGGCCAGCGGTGGTGCAGGTAGATCCAGGAGGCCAGCCCGATCAGCATCATGCTGATCGAGCCCAGGGCCAGCAGTACGGTCGAATGCATCACCAGCGGCGCAATCATGCCGGCCACGATGCCGTTGGCCGTGGAGCCCACCACTGCCTGCAGCGATGAGGCCAGGCCGCGCCGCTCCGGGTGGATGTCCAGCACCAGCAGCGTGACCACTGGCACCATCATGGCCCAGCCGAAGGCGAACACGCCCACGGGAATCAGCGCCCAGCTCACATGGGCGGGCCAGATCAGGTTGGCGACCAGGTTGATGATGGACACGACGAACATGATCAGAAAGCCATGGCGGATCTGGCGCTTGGGCGGAATGCGCCCGGCCAGACGGCCGCTCACCCAGGCGCCGCCCATGATTCCCGAGATCGAGATCACGAAGAACCAGAAGAACTGCTGCGGCTGCAGGTGCAGCAGGTCGCCCAGGAAGGCGGGCGCCGACAGCACATACAGAAACATGCCGTTGAACGGCACGCCGCTGGCAAAGGCCAGCAGCACAAAGCGCGGATCGCTGCACAGCTCCTTGTAGCCCCGCATCAGCGGCTTGAAGCGGAAGGGCTGGCGCTGCGCTTCGGGCAGGGACTCGGGCAGGAAGCGCCAGTTGATACCCCACAGCAGCACGCCCACCAGGGTCAGGAACCAGAACACTGCCGCCCAGCCCAGGTGTATGAACAGCCAGCCGCCCATCACAGGGGCGAGGGCTGGCGCGATGCCGAAGAAGATGGTGATCTGCGCCATCACGCGCTGGGCCTGGGCGGGTGGAAACAGGTCGCGCACCACGGCGCGCGACACCACGATGCCGGCACCCGTGGACAGGCCCTGCAACGCGCGAAACAGCACCAGCTGGGTGATGTTCTGCGACAGCGCACAGCCCGCCGATGCCAGCGTGAACACGGCCAGCCCCCACAGCACCACGGGGCGGCGGCCAAAGCTGTCGGCCATGGCGCCGTGGAAAAGGTTCATGAAGGCAAACCCGAACAGATAGGCCGACAGCGTCTGCTGCATCTGCAGCGGCGTGGCGTTCAGGGCCTGGGCGATGCCGGAGAAGGCGGGGATATAGGTGTCGATCGAGAACGGCCCCAGCATGCCCAGGATGGCAAGCAGGACGGCCAGGGCCCAGCGCGGGCCCTGCCAGAGCGGGGAAACATTTTGTGGCATGCAGGCGAGGCGGTTGTGCGCTGCGGGAGGGCCGCTGGCGCAGAAAAAGGCCGCGCGCTCATGCGCCTGCGGCAGGGTGACACTGTAGCGGCTTGGCTGCAATTCGGTGCGGTGGGTGGTTTGGAGAGCGGCTGGGGTGTCGAGATTTATAGTTTGTATCTAAGTAATCAAAATATCGATAAAATTTATCTTTTCCGCCGATGTGCCGAAGCAATCCGCCATGGGGGTGGAGAGGCGGGGTCCAAGGCGCTTTCGCCCAGGGTTTTCGATGACTATTTCTCGACGTGCGTTGATCTCGGGTCTGGCTCCAGCCGCGTTGCAACTGACTGCCGGAGCTGCCTGGTCCAAGGGTCGCCGACTGCAGTTCTCGGCGGCCTATGGCGATGGCATCTTTCACACGCAAAACCTGCGCAACTTCGCGGCACGCGTGGGCGCCGATACCCAGCAGGCGCTGCAGATCGATGTGGTGTCCAACTCGGCGCTCACGCCCATGGCGCAGGTGCTGCCTGCGCTCAAGCGCAATGACATCCAGTTTGGCGAAGTGCTGATGTCGTCCTGTGCGGATATCCATCCGCTGCTGGCCATGGACTCGCTGCCGTTCATGGTGCGTGGCTTTGACGAGGCTGCCCGCCTGTGGCAACTGACCCGTCCCGTGCTGCAGGAGTTCTTGCTGGCCCAGCAGGGCGTGCGCCTGCTGTTTGCCGTGCCTTGGCCGGCGCAGGGCCTGTTCTGCCGGCGCCCGGTCAACAGCATCGTGGATCTCAAGGGCCTGAAGCTGCGCGTGCAAAGCGATGTGACCAAGCGGCTGGCTGAACTCTGGGGTGCTCAGCCGGTGGTGATTGGCGCGGGTGATCTCGGGACGGTGCTGGAGCAGGGGAGTCTAGACGCCATGATCTCGTCCAGCACCACGGGTGCCGATAGCCAGGCCTGGAAGAGCATGAAGGTGTTTCTGGACATCAGGGCCTGGATTCCCAAGAACATGCTGTGCGTCAGCGAGCTCGCCTGGAAGGGGTTTGCCGAGTCCGAGCGCCAGGCCATCAGCCGCGCCGCCGTGCTGGCCGAGAAAGAAGGCTGGGCGCTGGCCCAGCAGGCCGATGAGCTGGGCAAGAAGGTTCTTGTCGACAACAGGATGTCCGTGGTCGCGCCGTCGGCGGACCTGCGCCGCATGCTTGATTTGATGGGGGAGCGCTTTGGCCGGGAGTGGGTGGCCAAGGCGGGCAGCAGCAATATGTCTGTGCTGATGGAGTACAACAAGAAAAGGCACTGAGCGCTGTCGCGCCGAGTGCCTTGTTCCGGGTATTGGTGGTGGGCCCTGAGTGATTCGAACACTCGACCAACGGATTAAGAGTCCGCTGCTCTACCAGCTGAGCTAAGAGCCCCACGTATTTCTGCGTGGATGCCTGATGGGATCAGACAAAAAATTCTTGGTGGGCCCTGAGTGATTCGAACACTCGACCAACGGATTAAGAGTCCGCTGCTCTACCAGCTGAGCTAAGAGCCCCCTCGGGTATTCCGAAGGAATCAGCCTGGATGAATCCAGGCTGAAAAGGAATTTTTGGTGGGCCCTGAGTGATTCGAACACTCGACCAACGGATTAAGAGTCCGCTGCTCTACCAGCTGAGCTAAGAGCCCCAAAAACAAGTCTGCGCTGCAAACGAGACCGCAATTATGCGGCATTTTTTGTGCGCTTGCAGGAAGACGAGCCAAATTTTTAGTTCATGGCGTGGCGGCGCTGAGCCTGGCCAGCGTGCCACCCGGTGCATAGCCGCAAAAAAGGCGGCCGAGGCCGCCTTTGGGGTGCTGGTGCGCAGTGCGCTTACATCAGCAGATGTTCGCCTGCATTGTCACCACCCAGGATCACGTAGTTCACCTTGCGGATGTCCATCAGCTTCTTGCCGCCGGAGTAGCTGATCGAGCTTTGCACGTCCTGCTCCATCTCGATCAGGGTGTCGGCCAGAAGGCCCTTGACGGGTTCGAGGATGCGCTTGCCCTCGACGTGCTTGTACTCGCCCTTGTTGAAGTCCGAGGCCGAGCCGTAGTACTCCTTGAAGCGCTGGCCGTTTTCCTCGACGGTCTGGCCCGGCGATTCCTCGTGGCCCGCGAACAGCGAGCCGATCATCACCATGGTGGCGCCAAAGCGCACGCTCTTGGCGATGTCGCCGTGGCTGCGGATGCCGCCGTCGGCAATGATGGGCTTGGTCGCCACGCGCGCGCACCACTTGAGCGCCGACAGCTGCCAGCCGCCCGTGCCGAAGCCCGTCTTGAGCTTGGTGATGCAGACCTTGCCGGGGCCGATGCCGACCTTGGTGGCGTCGGCGCCCCAGTTCTCCAGGTCGATCACGGCTTCGGGCGTGCCCACGTTGCCGGCGATCACGAAGGACTTGGGCAGCTTTTCCTTGAGGTAGCCGATCATGTTCTTCACGCTGTCGGCATGGCCATGGGCGATGTCGATGGTGATGTATTCGGGGCACAGGCCTTCGGCGACGAAGCGGTCCACGGTGTCGTAGTCGGGCTTCTTGACGCCCAGCGAAATGGAGGCGAAGCAGCCCTTGCCCTGCATCTCGCGCACGAACTGCACGTTGTCCAGGTCAAAGCGGTGCATCACATAGAAGTAGCCGTTCTGGGCCAGCCAGGTGCAGATGCGCTCATCCACCACCGTCTTCATGTTGGCCGGCACGGCCGGGATGCGGAAGGACCGACCGCCCAGCTCCACGCTGGCATCACACTCCGAGCGGCTTTCCACGCGGCACTTGCGCGGCAGCAGCAGGATGTTGTCGTAGTCGAAGATTTCCATTTGATTCCAAGCTCCATGAAAGGTCGCGGCAGGAACATCCCTCCGCGATGGGGCGCTTGGCTTGGAGGCCGGTCTTGCGGGCGGCGCGGGCGGGCCGCGTCACCAGGGCGGCTGTGGCCCGGGCACAAAAAACCGGACCGCAAGAAACTTGGGCCCGGTGATTGATTCTATACGTTGCCGGCGACGGGCCTGGGCGCCCTGTCGATATAGCGGTTATAGGAATGGCGTTATGGGCCTGCAAGGGCGCGCTGCGCGTGCCGATTGCGGACCGATTGCGGGAAATGCGGCATCGGTTTCCCTGGGGGGCGAGGTGCTTTCTACAATGCCGGGATGTTCCCGATCGATCTGCTCGACGGCGCCTCCGGTGCCGCGCCCGCCCCCAACTCCCCTTTGCTGACCCACCTCAACGAGGAGCAGCTTGCGGCCGTCACGCTTCCTGCCGGCCACGCGCTGATCCTGGCCGGCGCGGGCTCGGGCAAGACGCGGGTGCTGACCACGCGCATCGCCTGGCTGCTGCAGACGGGCCAGGCCACGCCGGGCTCCATCCTGGCCGTGACCTTCACCAACAAGGCGGCCAAGGAAATGCTGGCCCGCCTGTCGGCCATGCTGCCCTACAACGTGCGCGGCATGTGGATAGGCACCTTCCACGGCCTGTGCAACCGGCTGCTGCGCGCCCACCACCAGGCGGCGAAGCTGTCGTCCACCTTCCAGATCCTGGACACGCAGGACCAGCTGTCGGCCGTCAAGCGCCTGTGCAAGCAGTTCAACGTGGACGACGAGCGCTTCCCGCCCAAGCAGCTGCAGTACTTCATTGCCGGCTGCAAGGAAGAGGGCATGCGCCCCGGCGACGTGGTGGCCAATGACCCGGACACGCGCAAGAAGGTCGAGATCTACCAGCTCTACGAGGAGCAGTGCCAGCGCGAGGGCGTGGTCGACTTCGGCGAGCTGATGCTGCGCTCCTACGAGCTGCTGCGCGACGACGCCGCGCTGCGCGCCCACTACCAGCGACGCTTTCGCCACATCATGGTCGATGAGTTCCAGGACACCAACAAGCTGCAGTACCAGTGGCTCAAGCAGCTGGCCGGCGACATGGTGGATGGCCGTCTGCAGGCCACGGGCAGCGTGATCGCCGTGGGCGACGACGACCAGAGCATCTACGCCTTTCGCGGTGCGCGCGTGGGCAACATGCAGGACTTCGTGCGCGAGTTCGACGTGCGCCAGCAGATCAAGCTGGAGCAGAACTACCGCTCCTACAGCAACATCCTGGACTGCGCCAACGCGCTCATCAGCCACAACAGCCAGCGCCTGGGCAAGAACCTGCGCACCACCCAGGGCCCGGGCGAGCCCGTGCGCATCTACGAGGCGCCCACGGACATGGCCGAGGCGCAGTGGATGGTCGAGGAAATCCAGCAGCTCGTGAAAAAGGACGGCTGGCAGCGCCAGGAAATCGCCGTGCTCTACCGCAGCAATGCGCAAAGCCGCGTGATCGAGTCGCAGCTGTTCAACGCCGCCATTCCGTACCGCGTGTACGGCGGCCTGCGCTTTTTCGAGCGTGCCGAAATCAAGCATGCGCTGGCCTATCTGCGCCTGCTGGAGAACCCGCACGACGACACCAGCTTTCTGCGCGTGGTGAACTTCCCGCCGCGCGGTATCGGCGCGCGCAGCGTGGAGACGCTGCAGGACGCGGCGCGCAGCGCGGGCTGTTCGCTGCACGATGCCGTCTCGGCCGTGCCAGGTGCGCCGGGCGCCAAGCTCGCAGGCTTTGTCGCCAAGATCGACGTGCTGCGCGAGCAGACCCAGGGCCGCACGCTGCGCGAGATCATCGAGGCCATCGAGGAGGAAAGCGGCCTGCTCGAGCACTACCGCAACGAAAAGGAAGGCGCCGACCGCATCGAGAACCTGCAGGAACTCGTGAACGCGGCCGAGAGCTTTGTCACCCAGGAAGGCTTTGGCCGCGACGCCGTGGCCCTGCCGCTGGACGAGCACGACGGCGCCAGGGCGCTGACGCAAAGCCCGGCCAGCCAGGGCCTGGACCCTGCGCAGCCGCTGCTGGACACGCCGCTCACGCCGCCGGCAGGCACCGTGGCCGGCGTGGTGGATGCCGATACCGGCGAGACGCTTTCGCCGCTGGCGGCCTTCCTGACGCACGCGGCGCTGGAGGCCGGCGACAACCAGGCCCAGGCAGGCCAGGACGCCGTGCAACTGATGACCGTGCATGCCTCCAAGGGGCTGGAGTTCGACGCCGTCTTCATCGGTGGCGTGGAAGAGGGCCTGTTCCCGCACGAGAACGCCATGATGGACCGGGGCGGCCTGGAGGAAGAACGCCGCCTGGCCTATGTGGCCATCACCCGCGCGCGCAAGCGGCTGTACCTGAGCCATTCGCAGACGCGCATGCTGCACGGGCAGACGCGCTACAACGTCAAGAGCCGCTTCTTCGACGAGCTGCCCGATGAGGCGCTCAAGTGGATCACCCCCAAGCAGGGCGGCTTTGGCAGCTACACACCCCGGCCCGGCGGCGGTGGTGGTGGTGGCTATGGTTCACGCGATCGCGGCGGCTTCGGCAACAAGGCCGAAGGCTGGCGCAGCGAGGTCTTTGCCAGCCCGCCCGTGCCGCCGCAAAAGGCCGATCCGGGCCACGGCCTGCGCGTGGGCCTGAACGTGTTCCACAACAAGTTCGGCGAGGGCAAGGTGCTGGCCCTGGAGGGTACGGGCGACGATGCGCGCGCCCAGGTCAGCTTCGGGCGCCACGGCACGAAGTGGCTGGCGCTGTCCATTGCCAAGCTCACGGTCGTGGAGTGAGCGCCGGGGTGCCGCACCCAAGTTTCAGGGCTTGACTTCGAAGCTCAGCGTCGTGGTGTGGCGCACGTCGGTGTACTTCCTGCCGTCCAGCGTGACCGAGCCGTTGTCCACGCGCGCCGTCACCTCCAGCACATACAGGCCCGGGAAGTAGGGCTTGAAGCTGACCGTGCCGTCCTGCGATGGCGTGAGCGTGCGGTACCAGCCCTCGCTGGTCTGCACGTTGACCTGGCTGGCCGCGACCTTGCGGCCCTTGAACATCAGCTGGAACGCATCGCCACCCGCCGTGGTCGGCACCAGCTCCAGGTCGTTCACGGCCTTGGTGTCATTGCGGCCGAAACGGGCCTGGTAGTACGTCAGCACACCATTGGCGCCGGGGCGCGTGGCGGCAATGCGCACATCTCCCTGACCAGGGCCCTGGCCTGCGTCCACGGTGAAATGATGGGCGTCGGCCTTCAGGGGAAGGCTCTTGCCGTCCGGCAGGACCTGCTTGGCATCTTCCAGGGCCGGCAACTGTTCCAGCGGCTTGCGCAGCTCTCCGGCATAGGCCCGGGCCTGCCCAGCGTCCTGCTGCAGCCAGAGGTAGTCTGCATGTGCGGCCGGCACCGCCAGGGTGGCAGCGGCCGCCAGCCATGCGGAGGCCGTGCTGCGAAGGATGCGCGAAGCTGGGGTCATGGAGTCTCTCCTGTGGTGTGGCTCTGCGTCCGCCAGCCGGGCCTTGAAGGCTGCGGTCCGGGCGGGGCGGAACGGGGTGCAATGCCCGGTAATGGACCTCGCAATGCATCAGAAATTATAGCGATCAGTTGAGAATGAATCTTGTTTCTAGCGCTAAGGGTCGGGCTCATGACATCCGTGCAATTGCGGAGCAGACATGCAAAAAGGCCATGGAAATCCATGGCCTTTGTGTGGCTGCGCCACTCGCCGCAGGGCGGCGGGGCGCTGGGGCGGCGGTCAGGCCGACAGCTTGGGCTGGGCAGCGGCGCCGGTCAGGTAGCCGACGGCGGCGCCGAACTTGCCGCGATAGTTGGCGCTGATCAGCGGGTCCAGCGTGGGCTTGACCACGTTGTGGATGCTGCCCCAGTCGCCGGCGTGCTGGAAGTTGCTCATGATGTAGGTCCAGCCGTTGATCTCGTCCACGGCGTGCAGGCCCGTGGATTCGCCACCGGCGGGAATCGACATCACGCGCGACAGCTTCCTTGTGTCGATGTTGTAGGCCCACAGGAAGTTGTTCACGTGCTGGCCGCTGTCCTCACCGATGAACAGGGTGCGCATCTTTTCCGAGAACTTCAGGTTGTCGGGGTTGCAGATCTTGTCGGGGTTGCCGGTGTTGCCCAGCGCGTCGGCGCTGATGTCCTCGCCGGCCAGCAGGGCCTTGGTGTCCACGGGCATCCACTCGCTGTTGATGGCGTTGCCTGCCGTGTCCTTCTGGCCGCCGCGCAGGTTCAGTGCCATCACGGCGCCGGCCTTGAGCTGCTTGGGGATGGACACGCCGTTGCCGGCCACGTTCAGGGCATCACCGGCCACCATGGACTTCTCGCAGTTCTGCAGGGCCGAGTAGGCGACCTTGTCCTTGGCGTTGACGGTCGTGCCTTCCATCTTGGTGAAGCCCATGCTCGCGCCCTTGAAGGCGGCGTAGCGGTGGGTTTCCAGGAAGGCGGCGGCCTTGTCCATGCCGGGGTTGATCTTGATCCACTCGACCTTGCCGTTGGCCGTGATCTTGGTGTAGCTGGCGTCGCCCGGATCGGTCTTGGCCACGGTCATGATGTCCGTGGGCTTGAGCGTGTTGGCCAGTTGCTCGATCTCGGCGCTGGTGGCCGAGCCCAGCTTGATCCAGGTCAGCGCGGCGGCGCTGCCCGATGCGGGGTCGATGGAAAAGCCCGCGCCCACCTTGGCCACGTACAGCGAACCCGAGGACAGGTCCTTTTCCTTGTCGGCCACGAAGACGAAGTAGCCGCTGTTGGTGGCGTCGTCGCCCATCAGTGCCGTGCGCTGGTCGGGCATGACCTGGACCAGCTCG
The DNA here is from genome assembly GCA_031286585.1 of Delftia acidovorans. Classification (GTDB taxonomy): domain Bacteria; phylum Pseudomonadota; class Gammaproteobacteria; order Burkholderiales; family Burkholderiaceae_C; genus Comamonas; species Comamonas acidovorans_A. The sequence goes on along the minus strand of JAITUC010000038.1, from coordinate 242,388 downwards.
TGCGAGATGCGGCCCATGCAGAAATGCTTCTTGATGCTGGCCGTGCCGTCCACGTTGACCGTCACTTCGGGCATGTGGCCGTAGTGGTAGGGGTTGGCCTTGTTCTGGTCGCCATACAGGTTCTGGCTGTAGGCCAGCAGCTGGGCATTGCCGGTGGCGAAGGCGTCGGGCTCGTACTCTTCGCTGGACAGGTGGGTGCCCCAGGGCGACAGGCTGGCGCCGCAGGTGATCCACAGGCCGTGCACCTTGGAGGTGTCCACGTTGTGGTACTTGACCAGGCTGAGCTTGCCGGTGGTCTGGTCCTGATCCAGGGTCAGCACGGCGATGGGCGAGGGCAGCTTGCCGTACATGTCGGTCTTGCCGTCCTGCGCCCAGGTGGTGTATTCGAACTGCACCACGGCGAACACGGGCTTGCCCTTGACGCCGTCCACCTTGGCATTGGGCACGGTCAGCAGCGAGGTGCCGTCCGGCGAGTCTGAGAAGAAGTGGCGCTCGCTGCCTGCCACGGTGCGGTCGATGATCTTGTTGTTGTTGATGTCGTAGTAGCCGCCGGCCAGGATCTTTCCACCCTTGCCGTCGGGCACTTCATCACCGGTCACGAAGAAGGGCTGGTAGCCCAGGTCGAAGCTCTGCTCGCTGTTGTCGCTGTACTGCACCTTGAGCTGCGAGGCCACGGTCATCCTGGCCATGGCCTGGGGATTGGCCAGCGTGGGCGCTGCCATGGAGGTGAAGCTGGCCGCCACATAGTTCTTCGCGGGGCCGTCGTCGCCGCCGCAGGCGGTCAGCAGGCCGGTGGCGGACACGGCGGAGCCGAGCGGCAGCAGGGGGGCGCCGGTCAGGAGTTGCAGCGCCTTGCGGCGGGAGAGCATCGTGGATTGGGGCATGGGGCTTCCGTTATGGGTTTGTCGGCGTCGACCCATCGGGGGCGGGATGGGCCGGGATGCCGCCGCGCACTCACTGGCTTGACATCCGCCCGGCATGCTAGGCAGCCGGTGTGACAGAGCGATGGCATCCAAATGACGAAACCGTGACGGCGTCATATGACAGCCGCCAGGCGAGAGCTGCCCGGCGATACGGCCAGTCAAAGAACCAGAGAAAAGACCCAAAGAAAGGGCCCAAAGACAAAGCCCCTTGAAAGGGGCTTCGGGGTTCCAGTGGCGAGGCGCTCAGCCGGACAGACCGGGCGGCGCGGGCGGCTCGGTGCCGATGGCATCGCTGCCGTCGCTTTCATCGGGCGCTGCAAAGCAGTCGCGGAAGGTGAAGACGATGGAGGTGAAGAACATGGCGGCCAGCAGCATGGCCGTGCCGATCATCAGGCCATTGGCAATGCTGCCCAGCACCTGGGCCAGCACGGCCGAGATCAGGGCCATCACGATGCCGGCCACGATGAACACGCCCATCCAGCTCAGGCCGAAGACCACCAGCGCGCCGATGTTGCGCACGCAGGCCACCAGGCTGAAGAACACGGCCTTGACGGGGGGCACGTTGTGCCAGTGCACCAGCCCCGGCGCGTGCCAGAACAGCAGGGACAGCGGCAGGTACAGGCCCATGCTCAGCCACATGGCGGCCTGGAAGTCGGGCGACTCTGCGATCTCGCGCGTCAGCGGCTCGCCGCCCAGGTAAACGTTGGCAAACTGGCCGTCGTCCACCAGCATGGACAGGCCCATGATCAGCAGGAAGCCTGCCGCATACATGGCGCCCAGCGTGAGCATGGAGTTCAGGCGCTGGCGCCCCGTGCGAAAGGCCACCAGCAGCAGGGCCGGCGTGGGCGCACGCCCGTGCGATGCCTCGGCCGCCGCCACCATCATGGCCAGCGAGGTGGCCGGCAGCAGGCCCAGCGCGATCACGGGGCCGATCAGCGGCAGCACCGTGACCAGGGACATGGCCGCCATCGACAGAAAGAACAGCGCCGCCAGTGCCAGCGGCTGCTGGCGGAAGGTGCGGATGCCCTGCTGCACCCATTGCAGGCCGGTACGGGCGGGAACGATGAGAAGTTTCATGGGGTGAGGAAGTCGGGGCGCCTGGATGGGGCATGGCCTCTGGCATGGGCCGCGCCGCTGGCGCCCGAACGGGGACTGTACCCGAGGACGCGCGGCCCGTGGACCGCAAAGCCCTCTGCCGGCCGCGCTGTGGCGGTCTTCGGACGTCAGTCCGGCGCCACCGGGTGGGCCAGGCGCTGGCGCAGCACGCGCTCGAAATGGGTGGGGTCGTGGGGAACGAGCATGGAGGCCTCGCGCGGCAGATGGAAATCCCACAGGCGGGAGATCCAGAAGCGCAGCGCACCCGCGCGCAGCATGGGGTTGAACAGCTCGCGCTCGGCGGCGGTCAGGGGGCGTACCGACTGGTAGGCATCGATCATGGCCCTGGCCTTGGTGGCGTCATGGGCGCCGGTGGCGTGTTCGATGCACCAGTCGTTGAGGCACACGGCCAGGTCGAACAGCCAGCTGTCCACGCCTGCGAAGTAGAAGTCGAAGAAGCCGGTCAGGCGCTCGCCCTCGAACATCACGTTGTCGCGGAACAGGTCGGCGTGCACGGGGCCGCGCGGCAGGGCCGCATAGGCGGGCGAGGCGGCCACATGGTTCTGGAAGGCCAGCTCGGAGCGCAGCAGGTCGGCCGTGGGTGCGTCGATGTGCGGGATGACCGTGGGCACGGTCTCGTTCCACCAGGGCAGGCTGCGCAGATTGGGCTGCTGGCGATCGTAGTCGCGTCCCGCCAGGTGCATGCGCGCCAGCATCTCGCCCACGGCGGCGCAGTGCGCGGGCTGGGGCGCCAGCTCGCTCTTGCCGGGCAGGCGGTTGACGATGGAGGCCGGCTTGCCGCACACGCTCAGCAGGATGTCGCCGCTGCGGGTCTCGGCCTGCGGGTCGGGCACGGGAATGCCGGCCTGCGCCAGGTGCTTCATCAGGTACAGGTAGAAGGGCAGTTGCTCGGCCGTCAGGCGCTCGAACAGTGTCAGCACCCACTCACCCTGCTCGGTGGTGAGAAAGTAGTTGGTGTTCTCTATGCCGCCCTGGATGCCGCGCAGCTCCTTGAAGGAACCCAGGGACATGCGGCGCAGCAGCTCGCGCGCGTCTTTGTCGGAGACTTCGGTGAAAACGGCCATGTTGCATTGCCGGCCTTCAGGGCGCGGCGGAAATCGTTGTCGTCAGATATGGAAAGAGGGCAGCGCCGTCAGGTGCTGCCCCCTGGGATGCCGCCGGGCCCGGGGCCCGGTCAGTCCGGTGAGGATCAGAACTTCTTGAGGTTCCAGACGCGCGTGCCGTTGGTGCCGTCGCCATCGCCGCGGTTGCGCGAGGAACGGGCGCCGTCGTTGGACTGCACTTCATACGAAGGCATGTCGCCGACCTTGGGCTGCACGGTGATGCTGCGGGTCTGGCCGCCCACGCGCAACTCGTCGACGCGGCTGCCGCCATCTTCCACATGGATGTGTTCCACGCGCTGGTTGGTTCGGTCGCGGCCCTCGGGCCTGGCCGTGTCCGGCGCGGTCTGCTCGGTCGCCGCCGCAGGAGCGGTGGAGGCAGCCGGGGCAGGCGTGGGGTTCTGGGCCAGCACGGAACTGGCGGCCAGGCTCAGGAGGATGAAAAGTGGGGCGGCGCGCATGGGCTCCATTGTAGGACTTGCAGCGGGTGCTGTCCTGCCCTGTCACCCTGCCGGCGCGTGCACAATCGGCGCATGAGCAATTCCAAGACCCTGGTGCTGATCGACGGCTCCAGCTACCTCTACCGCGCCTACCACGCCATGCCAGACCTGCGCGCCGAGCCCGGCAACCCGGAAAGCCCCGCCACGGGTGCCATCCGCGGCATGATCAACATGCTCCAGGCGATCCGCAAGGAAGTGGCGGCCGACTACGCGGTCTGCGTGTTCGATGCCAGCGGACCCACCTTCCGCGACACGCTCTACCCCGAATACAAGGCGCACCGCTCGCCCATGCCCGACGATCTGCGCTCGCAGATCGAGCCCATCCATGAAGTGGTGCGCCTGCTGGGATGGCCCGTGCTGGCCATCCAGGGCGTGGAGGCCGACGATGTGATCGGCACCCTGGCCAAGACGGCGGCCGCCCAGGGCGTGAACGTGGTGATCTCCAGTGGCGACAAGGACCTGTCCCAGCTGGTGGACTCCCACATCATGGTGATGGACACCATGAGCGGCAAGCGCCGCGACGTGGCCGGCGTGACGGCCGAGTTCGGCGTGCCGCCCGCGCAGATGATCGACTACCAGGCCCTGGTCGGCGATGCCGTGGACAACGTGCCCGGCGTTGCCAAGGTGGGCCCCAAGACGGCCGTCAAGTGGCTGGCCGAGCACGGCTCGCTCGACGGCCTGATTGCTGCGGCCGACGGCATCAAGGGCGTGGCCGGCCAGAACCTGCGCGATGCCATCGCCTCGGGCCAGCTGGCGCTGAGCCGCCAGCTGGTCACCATGAAGACCGACTGCGACCTGAGCGCCGAAGTGCCCACCCTGCCGGTGCTCGACGCGCTGGCGCCGCGCGAGCCCGATACTGCGCCGCTGCGCGACTTCTATGAGCGCTACGGCTTCAAGGGTCTGGCGCGCATGCTCGGCGGTGCCGCGCCCGAGCCCGATGCGCTGGAAGCCGTCAAGGCCGGCCGCAAGCCAGCGGCCAAGCCGCGTGCCGACCAGTCCACGGGCGACATGTTCGCCGAGGAGCAGGCCGAATCCGACGACGCCACCACCGAGGCAGAGGCTGTCCAGCAGCGCCCGCTGGACTACGATGTGGTGCTGACCTGGGAGGCATTCGACCACTGGCTGGCCAAGATCAACGCCGCCGAACTCACGGCCCTGGATACCGAAACCACCTCGCTGGACGAGATGCGTGCCGAGATCGTGGGCATCTCGCTGAGCGTGGAGCCCGGCGCCGCTGCCTACATCCCCCTGCGCCATGCCGGCCCCGACGCGCCCGAGCAGCTGCCGGCCGACGAAGTGCTGCAGCGCCTCAAGCCCTGGCTGGAGGATGCGGCCCGGCCCAAGCTGGGCCAGCACGTCAAGTACGACCGCCATGTCTTTGCCAATGCCGGCATCGAGGTGCAGGGCTATGTGCACGACACCATGCTGCAAAGCTATGTGCTGGAAGTGCACCGACCGCACGGCCTGGCCAGCCTGGCGCTGCGCCACACCAACCGCACGGGCATCAGCTATGAAGACCTGTGCGGCAAGGGCGCCCACCAGATCCCGTTCGCCCAGGTGCCCGTGGACAAGGCTGCCGCCTATGCCTGCGAGGATGCCGACCAGACCCTGGACGTGCACCGCGTGCTGTGGCCGCAGCTGCAGGCCAACGACGGCCTGCGCGGCGTCTACGAGCTGGAGATCGCCACCAGCGAGGCCCTGTTCCGCATAGAGCGCAACGGCGTGCTCATCGATGCCGCCACGCTGGCCAGGCAGAGCAACGACCTGGGCCAGCGCATCGTGCAGCTGGAGCAGGAGGCCTACGACATCGCGGGCCAGCCCTTCAACCTGGCCAGCCCCAAGCAGCTGGGCGAAATCTTCTTCGACAAGCTGGGCATGCCCGTGGTCAAGAAGACGGCCACCGGCGCACGCAGCACCGATGAAGAGGTGCTGGAGAAGCTGGCCGAGGACTACCCGCTGCCCGCCAAGCTGCTGGAGCACCGCAGCCTGTCCAAGCTCAAGGGCACCTATACCGACAAGCTGGCCCAGCTGGCGCTGCCGCGCACGGGCCGCGTGCACACGCACTACGCCCAGGCCGTGGCCGTGACGGGGCGCCTGTCCAGCAACGACCCCAACCTGCAGAACATCCCCATCCGCACGCCCGAAGGCCGGCGCGTGCGCGAGGCCTTCATTGCCGCGCCCGGCCATGTGATCGCCAGCGCCGACTACTCGCAGATCGAGCTGCGCATCATGGCCCACCTGTCGGGCGACGAATCGCTGCTGCGCGCCTTCCACGAAGGCCGCGACGTGCACCGTGCCACGGCATCGGAAGTCTTCAACGTGGAGCTGGAGCAGGTCAGCAGCGAGCAGCGCCGCTACGCCAAGGTCATCAACTTCGGGCTGATCTACGGCATGAGCAGCTTTGGCCTGGCCAAGAACCTGGGCATAGAGACCAAGGCCGCGGCCGCCTATATCGACCGCTATTTCCAGCGCTATCCGGGCGTCAAGCGCTACATGGACGAGACGGTGGAATTCGCTCGCGACCATGGCTACGTGGAAACCGTCTTCGGCCGACGCCTGTACCTGGTGGACATCAACGGCGGCAGCGGCCCGCGTAAGAAGGCGGCCGAACGCCAGGCCATCAATGCGCCCATGCAGGGCACGGCGGCCGACTTGATCAAGAAGGCCATGGTGGCGGTGCAGGCCGAGCTCGATGCCAGGCAGTCCGAGGTCCGCGTCATCATGCAGGTGCACGACGAACTGGTGTTCGAGCTGCCCGAAGGCGAGTCGGACTGGGTGCGCAACGAGATCCCGCGCCTGATGGCCGGCGTGGCCGACCTGAAGGTGCCGCTGCTCGCTGAAGTGGGTCTCGGCCCCAACTGGGACAAGGCACATTGAGCTTCACGCGCGCATCGTAGACTTGGCCGGTTCTCAACCACCACCAAGGAGAGATGCATGCGTGATGATCAGCAGCAAGACCTGAAGGCCCTGGTTCCGGGGCGCAGCAGCGAAGAGGGGCCCACGCGGCGCCTGGCATTGCAGACCGCCCTGGGCCTGGGCTATGCCGCAGCGGCCACGCCGCTCATGGCGCAGACCGCCATCTCCACGCCGGCCGACGGCCTGACGGCCGGCGAGGTGCATTTCACCGTGAACGGCTTCAAGGTGCCCGCCTACCGCGCCGCGCCCGCGGGCAAGAAGAATGTGCCCGTGGTGCTGGTGATCTCCGAGATCTTCGGCGTGCACGAATACATTGCCGACACCTGCCGCCGCCTGGCGCGTGCCGGCTACCTGGCCATTGCCCCCGATCTGTATGCGCGGCAGGGCGATCCCAAGACCTATACCGACATCGCCAAGCTCATGAGCGAGCTGGTCTCCAAGGTGCCCGACGAGCAGGTCATGGCCGACCTGGACGGCGCCGTGCAATGGGCCGGCACCCAGGGTGGCGACACGGCACGCGTGGCCATCACGGGCTTTTGCTGGGGCGGGCGCATCACCTGGCTGTACGCGGCCCATGGCCCGGTCAAGGCCGGCGTGGCCTGGTACGGCCGGCTGGAAGGCGCAAGGACGGCGCTGCAGCCTCGCCATCCTCTGGAGCTGGTCTCCAGCCTCAAGGCGCCGGTGCTGGGCCTGTATGGCGGGCAGGACACGGGCATTCCGCTGGAATCCGTGGAGCGCATGCGCGAGGCGCTCAAGCAGGGCTCGGCAGCGGCCAAGGCCTCGGAGTTCGTGATCTACCCGGAGGCGCCCCACGCCTTCCATGCCGACTACCGGCCCAGCTACCGCGAGCAGGCCGCACGCGACGGCTGGCAAAAAATGCTGGCCTGGTTCAATAAAAATGGGGTTGCCCCCTGAGCGGCTGCGCCGCTTCCCCCGCTCTCGCAGTGCTATGCACTGCGGGCAGGGGACGACACCCCCGGTGTGGGGCGGCGCGGCCGGCCTAGGCCCTTCCTCGGTGTCCCTGGTGTGAGGACGCGCCAGTTTTTAAGGTATTGCTGACTAGCTTTCGACTTTATTCGCGCTGGGGGGCTTGACAGCTTCTGTAGGCTGAAACCGAGGGCACCCGACACCGTGGCCTGCTTCCCTCATGGGATCGCAGGCCACGGCTGCGATGGGGCCCGTCTTTCTGCGAGAATTCGCGGGTTTCGCCTGCAAGGGCATACGGTTGAAGCACAAATCGCTATGACATTGGTAGCAATCATTCTGGCCACCCTGGCCGCCGGTATTGGCAGCGTCTGGGTGGCCGCGTTGTTGATGGGGCTGGGAGGCAATCGCTCGCCGGGCATGATGCCGCAGCGGCTGTTGAGCCTGGCGGCCGGCGCGCTGCTGGCCACGGCCTTCATGCACCTCTTGCCCGAAGCCTTCGAGAGCGAGGCCGGGGCGCATGACCTGTTCGTGACGCTGCTGGTGGGCCTGGTGTTCTTTTTCCTGCTGTCCAAGGCCGAGCTGTGGCACCACGGGCACGAGCACGGCGCGCCGCCGGCCCATGAGCACGATCACCACGACCACCAGGGCCACGCCCACGTCCACGCCCATGACCATTCCCATGACCACCATCATGGCCACCGCCACGGCGGCTGGGCCGTGCTGACCGGCGACAGCGTGCACTGCTTTGGCGATGGCGTGCTGATCGCCTCCGCCTTCATGGCCGACATGCGCCTGGGGCTGATCGCGGCGGTATCGGTGCTGGCGCACGAGGTGCCGCACCACATGGGCGACATCGTGGTGCTGCGCCAGTCCAGTTCCAACCGGCGCGTGGCGCTGATCAAGGTCTCCATGGCCGGGGCCGTGACCACGCTGGGCGGCATTGGCGGCTATTTCCTGGTGGGCCAGCTGCAGGAACTGCTGCCGTACTTCCTTGCCGTGGCCTCCAGCAGCTTCATCTACGTGGCGCTGGCCGACCTGATTCCCCAACTGCAAAAGCGCCTGAGCGCACGCGAGACCGCGGCCCAGGTGGGCTGGCTGATGCTGGGCATCGTGCTGGTCACCGTGGTCAGCCGCGCGGCGCACGCGCACTGAAGCTGATGTTCTGGCTGAGGCGCGTGCCCTAGCCTGCGCGGGTCTCCTGGGGTGCCGGCCCCAGCAGGTCGGCGTAATCCACCGCGTACTTGATGAAGGCTGCATGGCCGTCGATGCGCAGCTTGCGGCGCAGGTGCAGGCGGTGGGTCTCCACGGTGCGCACCGAGGTGCCCATGAGCGCGGCGATTTCCTTGTTGGAGCGGCCCTCCGAGATCCACTGCAGCACGCTGGCCTCGCGCGGCGTGAGGGCGCGCCGGGGGCCGGCCGCGCCGCCAGCGTCCTCGGCCACGGGCTGCAGGCCGGGGCTGAAATACAGGCCGCCGGCGTAGACCCTGTCTATGGCCTCGATGAGCTGCTGCGCAGGCGCGTCCTTGAGCACATAGCCGCGCGCGCCCAGCGCCACGGCGCGGCGTACGTATTCGGGGTCCTCATGCATGGACAGCACCAGCACGCGCACCAGCGGGAATTGATCGCGGAACAGCGCCGCCAGGTCGATGCCGCTGGCGCCTGGCATACGGATGTCGGTGACCACCAGGTCGGGCGACAGCTCCCGTGCCAGCGGCAGGGCCTGGTCCACGCTGGCGGCCTCGCCCACCACGCGGACATGGTCCGTGGCCTGCAGGCGCATGGATACGCCGTCGCGCACGAGAGGGTGGTCGTCCACCAGGAGGATGCGGATCATGGAGTTCATGCAGCGGCCTGCGGGAGTTCGAATTCCGGTGAGGGAGACAGCGGCATGCCGCCATCGCGGTAGAGCACGGCGACCAGCCGGGTGCCCCGGCTCCCCGAACTGATGGACAGGTGGCCGCCCAGGCCTTCGATGCGCTCGCGCATGTTGCGCAGGCCGATGCCGCCCTGGCGGTCGCGCTGCACGCGGCGCATGTCAAAGCCCTGCCCGTCGTCGCTGACCTGCAGCACCACGCGGCGGCGCTGAAAGTGCAGGCTGACGTCGATGCGCGTGGCCCGGGCATGGTTTTGCGCATTCGTCACGGCCTCCTGGGCCACGCGGAACAGGGCGGTGGCGTGGCTGGGCGGCAGGAAGCGCGTCTCTCCGCGGCAGCCGAATTGCATGCGCAGTCCATCCTCGGCCTGCATTTGCTGGCTCATCAGCGCCAGGGCCGGGGCCAGGCCCAGGTCGTCCAGCAGGGCGGGGCGCAGGCCGTGGGAGACGCGCCGTATCTCCACCAGCGCGTGGTTGAGCTGCTCCAGGCCCTGGTCCACCATGCGCTGGGCGGTGACCGGGTCCTGCGCGGCCAGTCGCCTGAGCTGGGCCTGGGCCGTCTCCAGCAGGAACTTGGAGGAGACCAGCACCTGCACCACGCCGTCATGCAGGTCGCGGGCCACGCGCGTGCGTTCCTCTTCCTGCGAATGCACCACGCGCTGGGCCAGCCGCTGCAGCTTGTTGCTGGACACGCGGTGATCGCTGACATTGAACACCAGCCCCGCCACGCCGATGAGCACGATGCACAGCGCCGCAATGCCGAAGATGCGCCAGCGCGTGGCCGCGATGTTGGCCTGGGCGCTTTCGTCGATCTGGCGCAGCGCCTGCTCCACATCGTCCAGGTACAGGCCCGTGCCCAGCGACCAGCCCCATTCGGGCACCGTGGCCACGTAGGCGAGCTTGGCCTCGGTACGCAGCGATGACGGTTTCTGCCACTGGTAGCGCACCAGGCCGCCGCCGCTGCGCGCGGCGTCCAGGATGATCCTGGCGGGCTCGGCGCCGCCGGGGCTGTTGGGGTCGCACAGGTCCACGCCGGACAGTCCCATCTGCCGTGCGTCCAGCAGCACGTTGCCGCGTTCGTCGTAGACAAAGAAGTAGCCGTCCTCGCCGAACTGCATGCGCGACAGCGTCTCCAGCGCCTGGCGTTGCTGCACGGATTGCTCCTCGCCGCTGGCCTTGATGCGCGTCAGCGCCGTGGTCGCCAGCTGGACGTAGTGGCGCAGTTCCGTCTCCTTGCTGTGCAGGTAGGCGGCCTCGACCAGTTCCCGTTCCTGGTGGGCCAGCTCCAGTGTCTGGTGCTGCACGGTCGCCGCGACCAGGCCCAGGGCGAGCACGATGGCGGCGATCGACAGAAGTGCAAGTTTCAGAGGAAGTTGCATGGGAGCCTGTGTGGGGAGCACCGACGATCTTTTCCGCCCAGTGGCCGGGCCTTGTCAACAGGGCTTGCGCGCATGGCACCGGCGCCAGGGCGGTGGCCTTTGGATGGCAGGCACCGTATTTCCCAATGGCCTGCGTGCCCTGTATATCCACGCCTTTTCACGCGCGCGTGAAAAGGCGTTTGAATATCCCGATGAAAACACCATGGAAAATGGTTTTCGGGCACGAAAGAATATCCCATGAATACTGGAAATTCGGTGTGCATTTTCTTGGTGCGTACTCCCCTTTTTGGGGTTTTGGATAATCGTTTTGCCGTATTGTGGTGCGCCGTCCCTCTGATGCCTGATGTGCTGGTTGTGGTTCAGCAGATTCCGTGCCAAGTCTTTGTTTTCAAAGAATGTCGACGCTCTGCGTAGCACTGCGTGGGTCCGTGTGCGTAGTGGTGCGTAAGGGAAAATTCATTATCGAACGCTCCAGATCCCTGCCTAGAATTTCTCCGTGAAATCACGAATTCGAATCATTTTGTATAGATGATTCAGGTCACCTCTGATGACTGGGTTAATGGTGACAAAGTGTTTCCGAAACGCCAATGCAGTAATGCGTGGCAAGGCAGTGGCAGCTTGTATTTTTGTTTGAGAAGGGCAATACCATGGATATTCGAATGAACCTGCGGCGCGTGGCACTGGCATGCGGGGTGGCGGTGACGGCGGCGGCGCTGGTGGGTTGCGCGGCACCCGGCAAGCGCGAGGTGCTGTCCACCACGCAGATCTACCCGGCCATCGGCCCGTACTCGCAGATGGTGGCGCATGGCAACACCATCTACTTCTCGGGCGTGCTGCCGCTGAATGCACAGGGAACCGCCATCCAGGGCGCCACCATCGAAGAGCAGACGCGCGCCGTGCTTGACCACATCGGCGCCAAGCTCAAGTCCCAGGGCCTGTCCTATGAGGACGTGCTCTCGACCTCGGTCTTCATGAAGGACCTCAACGAGTTCGCCGCCATGAACAAGGTCTATGGCGAGTACTTCAAGACCGGGGCTCCGGCGCGGGCCACGGTGGAGGTGGCGCGCCTGCCGCGCGACGTGAAGATCGAAATCTCGGCCATCGTCGGCCGCCGCTGAACGCTTGCGCAACGACAGGAGGACCGCATGAACGCACGACACCCCGAGATCGCGGCCGGGCAGGCCGCATCCCTGACCGCAACCCCGGCCGCCAGCGAACCCGGCTACCCCGCACGCTGGACATCCAAGCGCCGTGACTTCCTGCGCATGCTGGGCTACGGCACCGGCGCCGCCACGCTGGGGCCGCTGCTGGCCGCCTGCGGCAGCGGCAATGCGCAGACCTCGGCCGCCGCGCTGCGCGAGCAGCTCATGCGCGACGAGGCCTTCTGGACCGACGTGCAGAGCATGTTCATCCTCAAGCCCGAGAAGACCTACATGAACATCGGCACGGCCGGCTCCATGCCCAAGCTGGTGCTCGACGTGTTCGATACCGAAAACCGCAAGAAGGCCGCCGACTCGGGCAATGGCTACAGCAACCTGCTGGACCTGCGCAAGCAGGTGGCGCCGGGCTTTGGCGTGGATGCCGACGAACTGGCCTTCTCGGCCAATACTTCCTCGGGCATGTGCCATGCCATCCTGGGAATCGACTGGCAGCGCGGGGACGTGGTGGTCACCACCAACCACGAGCACGGCGGCGGCGACACGCCCCTGAAGATCGCCCAGGACCGCTACGGCATCGAGGTCTCGCGCATTGCCCTGCCCGTGGGCAACAACCAGACGGCCGCCACCTACGTGAACCTGTTCGACGAGCGCATCCGCGCGCTCAAGGCCCAGGGCAAGCGCGTGCGCGCCATGATGTGGTCCTCGCCCACCTACAAGACCGGCACCATGCTGCCCATTGCGGACCTGATGGGCGTGGTCAAGGCGCATGGTCTGATCAGCATCGTGGACGGCGCCCACCTGCCGGGCATGATGGCCTACAACTATGCGGAGCTGGGCATGGACTTCATGTCCGGCGCGGGCCACAAGTGGCAGTGCGGCCCGGGCTCGACGGGCATTCTCATCATCCGCAACAAGATGCGCGCCTCCAACCCGCTGCCCCTGCCCAAGTGGTACCCGGTGCACACCAGCGCCTACCCGGCGCTGGAGCGCACGACCACGGCCAAGGAGACCTACGACATCGCCGCTTCGGTCACATCCTGCGGCAGCGTGCACACGCCCATGTTCCTGGCGCTGGCCCAGGCCTGCGCGCAGTGGGACAGCATCGGCCGCAAGAAGATCGAGACCTATGACCTGACGCTGTCGTCCTACCTCAAGGAGAAGATCGTCGAGCGCTGGGGCGTGGACTCGCTGTACTCTCCCAAGGACGATCCCAAGCTGCTGTCGGCGCTGACCTGCTTCAACCCGTTCCAGAACAAGAACGACGTGATGAACGGGACCAAGTCATCGACCTTCGTGGCGCGCATGCTCAGCGACTATCCGCAGGGCTTTGTGATCCGCAACTCCAACTTCCCCGTGATCGGCGCGCCGGCAGACCACTACGGCGTGCGCGTCTCCACGCACCTGTGGCATGACGCGCGGGACATCGATCTGCTGGTGGATGCGATGTGGGATTTGTCTAGAAAGATGGCTTGACCCCCTGAGCCGCTTCGCGGCTTCCCCCTTCTCGCTTCGCGGAGGGGGACGACACCCTCGCTGCGGGGCGGCCCTTGCTCGGTGTCCCTCGCGTTGGGCCATGCTTGTGTTGGGGACGTGCTTTCTGGCGCAGGGGGCTGTCTTGGGCCGCGCTTCTTGAGCCCTGCGCCTCAGCCGGGTTGTCCTTCGTCGCGGATGGCGGTGCGGACCTGGGGGAGCTGGCGGCGCGAGACCATGAGGAGCTCGGGGATACCGTGCAGGCGCAGGGCCCAGCCTTCGCCTTCGGTGGGGTCGTCGTGGCGTTCCAGGCTGCGCAGGGCGCTGCGGGCCACCAGCGCGTTGCGGTGCACGCGCAGCAGGTGGTCGGCGTGGCGGGTTTCCAAGTCGGCCAGGGCGCCGTCGAGGATGTAGCTGCGGCCGACGGTGCGCACGGTCACGTATTTCTGTTCGGCCTTGAGGTAGAGCACTTCGGACAGGGGCAGGCGCACGGTGGCGCCACGGTCCTGTATCAGCAGCACGGGCCCGCCGTCGCGCTCGGCAGTCTGATGCACCACCGTGCGTGCGGCCTTGGCCAGGGCCTGCTGCAGGCGCTCGCGGCGCACGGGCTTGGTCAGGTAGTCGGCGGCGTCCAAGTCGAAGGCCTCGACCGCATGGCCCGCATGGGCGGTGACGAAGACCACGGCAGGGGGCAGCGGCAGGCGGCGCAGCGCGTGGGCCAGGGCCAGGCCGTCCTGGCCCGGCATGTGGATGTCCAGCAGCGCCAGTTCCACGGCACGCGGCCCCGGCGACTGCAGCACGGCCATGGCTTGGTGCGCGTCCGCCGCTTCACTGACCTGGTGCGGGCCGGTGCCCGTGCAGGCCTCCACATCGGCCAGCAGGGTGCGCAGCCGCGCACGGGCCAGGGCTTCGTCGTCAACGATCAGGATGTGCATGGTCCTTCTTCTTCGATACGGCCTTCGTGGGGTGGCTGGCAGGCGCAGCCAGCGGCAGGCTGATGCGCACCACGAAATGGCCCTTGAGCGTGCGCGCCGTGAGGTGGGCCTGCAGGTCGTGCAGCAGCGACAGCCGGGCGCGCACATTGGCCAGCGCAATCCCGTTGCCACGCTTGGCAGCGGCGTTGGCGGAGTCGGTCTCGGTGGGCAGGGTGTTGGTGATGCGCACCTCCACCAGATCGCCCCGGCGCTCGGTGCGCACCTGCAGCTTGCCGCCGCGCGCGCTGGGCTCCACGCCATGGCGTATGGCGTTCTCCACCAGGGGCTGCAGCAGCAGGGGTGGCAGCAGGGCGCCGTGGGCGCTGGGGTCCAGTTGCCAGCGTACCTGCAGCCGTTCGCCGAAGCGCACCTGCTCGATGGCCAAGTAGCGCTGGGCCAGCTCAATCTCCTCGGCCAGCGTGGTCGTGCTGTGCGGCTCGGCCAGCGCGTAGCGGAACAGGTCGCTGAGGTCTTCCAGCAGGGCCTCGGCCTTGGCGGGCTCGGCACGCACCAGGGCAATGGCGCTGTTGAGCGTGTTGAACAGGAAATGCGGGCGTATGCGCGACTGCAACTCGGCCAGCCGCGCCTGCGTGTCGGCGGGGGTATGGCCGCGTGCGCGCAGCACCAGGGCGGCCACCAGCAGGGCCGCCAGCAGTCCGCCCGACATGGCGCTGGCCAGCCAGGGGGCGTTGGTGCCGCCGGCCAACTGCAGCATGGCGCAGGCATACAGCCCGGCCGCCATGCCCAGCAGCACGCCGGCTGCGTACTGGCCGGAAGCAGGCAGGCGCTGCAGCGGGTGCTTGAGCAGGCAGGCCGCCACCAGCCAGACCAGGGTGCCGGGCAGGCTGGCGCCGGTCAGCAGGGCCATGCTCTCCAGCCACTGCAGGGGCGAGTCGGCGCCGAACATCGCAGCCGTGGCCGCCACGGCCTGCACGAAGAGCACGGCGCGCAGCACCACGCCGACGTTGCAGGCGTCGAAGACCAGCGCCGCAGGCAGGGGCGGCGGGGCGGCGGAGGTGGATGGCTGGGTCGGCAAGGGGCGGGTGCTGGGGTGTTTCGGCGAAGATTCGGCGGAATTCGGTGGAGTGGGTCCGCGCCGCATGCCCGGATTATGGTCATGCCGGGCGGGCCTGCACAGCCGCTGCCCGGCCCCTGCACGGGCGTGGCGCCGCCCAGGTCGATAGAATCTTCGCTTCCTGCCTGCGCGGGGCGCGCGCCGCCCGCTGCCTGCACCGCCTAATCGAAGATCGCGTCCTCACATGTCTGCCAATCAACCAACGTCCGCCTCGCACAACCAGCTCGACACCAAGGCCCAGGCCTGGTCCGCTCTCTTCGAAGAGCCGATGAGCGATCTGGTCAAGCGCTATACCTCCAGCGTGTTCTTCGACAAGCGCCTGTGGCAGGCCGACATCATGGGCAGCCTGGCGCATGCCGAGATGCTGGCGGCCCAGGGCATCATCGCCGCCGCCGACCACGAGTCCATCCGCAAGGGCATGGCGCAGATCACGCAGGAAATCGAGTCCGGCCAGTTCGAGTGGAAGCTCGACCTGGAAGACGTGCACCTGAACATCGAGGCCCGCCTGACCCAACTGGTCGGCGATGCCGGCAAGCGCCTGCACACGGGCCGCAGCCGCAACGACCAGGTGGCCACCGACGTGCGCCTGTGGCTGCGCGGCGAGATCGACCTCATCGAAGGCCTGCTGGGCGAGCTGCAGCTGTCCCTGGTCGAAGTGGCCGAGAAGAACGTGGACGTGATCCTGCCCGGCTTCACCCACCTGCAGGTGGCCCAGCCCGTGAGCTTCGCCCACCACCTGCTGGCCTATGTGGAAATGTTCAAGCGCGACGCCGAGCGCATGCTGGACCTGCGCCGCCGCGTCAACGTGCTGCCGCTGGGCAGTGCCGCCCTGGCTGGCACCACCTATCCGCTGGACCGCGAGCGCGTGGCCCGCACGCTGGGCATGGAAGGCGTCTGCCAGAACTCGCTGGACGGCGTCAGCGACCGCGACTTCGCCATCGAATTCACCTCGGCCGCCAGCCTGTGCATGGTGCACGTCAGCCGCCTGTCCGAGGAACTGATCATCTGGATGAGCCAGAACTTCGGCTTCATCCGCATCGCCGACCGCTTCACCACCGGCTCGTCGATCATGCCGCAGAAGAAGAACCCCGACGTGCCCGAACTGGCACGCGGCAAGACCGGCCGCGTGGTCGGCCACCTGATGGGCCTGATCACCCTGATGAAGGGCCAGCCCCTGGCCTACAACAAGGACAACCAGGAAGACAAGGAGCCGCTGTTCGACACGGTGGACACCCTGAAGGACACGCTGCGCATCTTCGCCGAGATGATCGGCGGCCAGGCCGACCCGGCCACGGGCGGCAAGAAGGGCGGCATCACCGTCAACGCCGAAGCCATGCGCGCCGCCGCGCTCAAGGGCTACGCCACCGCCACCGACCTGGCGGACTACCTGGTCAAGAAGGGCCTGCCCTTCCGCGATGCGCACGAAACCGTGGCCCACGCCGTCAAGCTGGCCTCGCAAAAGGGCGTGGACCTGACCGAGCTGCCGCTGGCCGAACTGCAGGCCTTCAACCCCGGCATCGAGGCCGATGTCTTCGAGGCGCTCAGCCTGGAAGGCTCGCTCAATGCGCGCAACACCCTGGGCGGCACGGCGCCGGCCCAGGTGCGCAAGCAGCTCGCAGGCCACCAGGCGCGCCTGAAGGCTCGCCTGGGTTGATCCCCCCGTTCGCCGGAGCCACGCCATGACATCCTCCCGCCGCCAACTGCTGACCGGGGCGCTGCGCGCGGCCGGCGCAGTGACTGCCGTTGCCGCCTCGTCGGCCCTGGCTCCGCTGGCCTGGGCCCAGCCGGGACAGGCCATCCGCATCCTGGTGGGCTTTCCGCCGGGCGGCGGCACGGATGCCATCGCGCGCCTGCTGGCCGACCGGCTCAAGGACGTGCTGGGCACCACGGTGCTGGTGGACAACCGCCCCGGCGCGGGCGGGCAGATCGCGGCGCAGCAGCTCAAGGCGGCTGCGGCCGATGGCCACACGCTGTTCCTCACGCACGACCACACCATCTCCATCCTGCCCCAGGTGGTGAAGAAGCCGGGTTTCGACCCTGGCCATGACTTCGTTCCCGTGGCCGGCTTTGCCACCTTCGTGAACGCGCTGGCGGTCTCCGCCAACACGCCGGCGCGCAACCTCGCCGAGTATGTGGAATGGGTGCGCCAGGGCGCTAAGCGCGGCAGCATCGGCATTCCCGCGCCCGCGTCCACGCCGGAATTCCTGGTCAGGCTGCTGGGCGAGCACTACAGGCTGGACCTGGTGGCCGCGCCCTACCGGGGCAGCGCGCCCATGCTGGCCGACATGCTGGGCAACCAGATTCCGGCCGGCATCGCCTCGGTGCAGGATTTCATGGAAAACCACAAGGCCGGCAAGCTGCGCGTGATCGGCGTGCTGGGCACGCGCCGCCAGGCCACCATGCCCGAAGTGCCCACGCTGGCCGAGCAGGGCGTCAAGGGCTTCGAGGACACGCCCTACTACGGCATCTACGCGCCGCGCGGCACGCCCCAGGCCTTCATCGACCGCTTCTCCGCCGCCGTGGCCACCGTGCTCAAACAGCCCGATGTGCACGAGCAGCTCACCGCCCTGGGCCTGACCGTCGGCCACATGCCGCCCGCACAGCTGGCCGAGCGCGAGCAGGCCTATACCCAGGTCTGGAAACGCATCATCCAGACCAGCGGCTTCCAGCCGCAGTAAGACATGCGGACTGCGGGGCGACAGCCCCCGCGGCCGGCAAGCGCTGTGTTTTGGTACGGCCATCGCCGTAGCTGGCAGCGCAGTGGGCGGCGCCAACCCTTGTGATCGGACATATATGACGCCTTCATGCGTCGATGTCTTACAGATGGATACACCGCAGACCCTGTTCCGGGCACCCGCAGCAGGGCCTGCAGCGGATGCGGGCCGGTATCATCCCGCGCAGTGGTTTTCAGCCGCAGCGGATGCGGCCCTGCATTCGGTGCATGCGGGCGACAGGCCAGCGCCTTGTTCCAGCCCTTGCCGCCGAGCCCTGCCTGCAGCGCAGGGTTTTTCATTTGCAGCGTGTCATGCGGACAGCTCGCATCGCAGTGCTGAAAGCCTGCTCATTCCAAGAAAACAGCGGGCCATCTGAGCCCGACAGAAGGGATTGCCATGGGGGTGCTTCGCACGAAAGCGATCAATGGGTTGCAGGGGGCTCCGGCGCACAGCCGGCCCTGGGGCCGGTGGGGGTTGGGGCTGCTGCTGGGATCGGCGGCGCTGGCGGCGCAGGCCGTGGGCGTGCGCCAGTTCAGCCCGCAGGGGGAGGTGGCCAAGGTCGAGCAGGTGGTGGTGCAGTTCGACGGAACGGCCGTGCGCTTTGGCGACCCCAAGGCGGCCGCGCCCGTCACGCTCAGCTGCAGCGATGCGGCGGCCACCCAGGGCACGGGCCGCTGGAACAGCGACCGCGAATGGGTGTTCGACTTCAAGCAGGCCCTGCCGCCCGGCGTGCGCTGCACGGCCCAGCTGGTGGCCGGCTACAAGTCGCCTGCGGGCACGGCCGTGACGGGCGCTGCCAGCTACCAGTTCCAGACCGGCGGCCCGGCCGTGCTGGACATGGCGCCCGATACCTATGAACAGATCGACGAGGAGCAGTACTTCGCGCTGCGCCTGTCGGGCCCGGCCACCGTGCAGAGCCTTCAGCAGCACATGTGGTGCACGGCCGAAGGCGTGGGCGAGCGCATTCCCGTGCGCCTGATCGATGGCAAGGAGCGCGACGAGCTGCTCAAGCACCGCGGCTGGGACAAGGCCGCTGCCAAGAACCCGCTGCAGTACGCCACGCTGGCCTGCAACCGCCGCCTGACGGCGGGCACGACCATGAAGCTGGTCTTCGGTGCAGGCATTGCCACGCCCAATGGCGTGGCCAGCCGCCAGGACAAGCGCTTCGAGTACCGCGTGCGCGAGCCCTTCGCGGCCGAGTTCAGCTGCGAGCGCGAGAACGCCCAGGCCGCCTGCCTGCCGATCCGCCCCATGCGCCTGAGCTTCAATGCGCCCGTGCCGCGCAAGCTGGCCGAGGGCATACGCCTGAGCAGCGGGGCCTCCAAGGTGGCCCCCGTCATCGACGGTGAATACGGCGAAAAGCTCGGCGAGGATTCGCTGGTCCAGAACCTGAGCTTCCCGGCCACCATGCAGGCCCAGGGCCGCTACACGGTGGAGCTGCCGCCGCAGTTCAAGGACGCGGCGGGCCGCAGCCTGAGCAATGCCGACATGTTCCCGCTGCAGGTGGCCACGGGCGCGCTGCCGCCGCTGGCCAAGTTCGCGGCCTCGCCCTTCGGCATCGTCGAGCGCTATGCCGAGGGACCGGACGGCCCGGCCCTGCTGCCCGTGACGCTGCGCAATGTGGAGTCCGAGCTGGCCACCAAGTCCCTGGATGCCAGCCGCGTGAGCACCAAGCAGCCCGGCAGCGATGCCGAGATCATTGCCTGGATGCGCCGTGTGGCGGACTACGAGTCCTCCGACATGGACCGCAAGCGCGCCTCGCGCGACATCAAGGGCCCGCTGCCGCCCGTGATCGACAATGAGAACCGCGACTATGTGCAGACGCGCATGCTGTCGCTGCTGGCCGGCCAGGGCGACGTCAAGACGCTGGAGCTGCCCAAGCCCGTCAAGGGCGACCCGCGCCCCTTCGAGGTGGTGGGCATTCCGCTCACGCCGGGCTTTCACGTGGTCGAGATCGCCTCGCCGCTGCTGGGGCAGTCGCTGCTCGATGAGCGCTACGGCTCGGCGCGCAGCATGTATGTGCGCACCTCGGCCCTGGTGACCAACCTGTCCGTGCACTTCAAGCTCGGCCGGGAGAACGCGGCCGCGTGGGTGACCACGCTGGACAAGGGCCAGGCCGTGGCCAATGCCAGGATCCAGGTCTCCGACTGCAACGGCAAGGTGCTGACCTCGGCCACCACCGACGCCAGCGGCGTGGCGCGCCTGGAAGGCCTGTCGCCCGAGCCGCCCCAGTGCACGGGCGGTGTTGGCTACCGCTCGCCCGCCTACTTCGTCAGCGCACGCGCCCAGGGCAAGGACGGCCAGCAGGAGCTGGCCTTCACCTGGAGCGACTGGCAGCGCGGCATCGAGTCCTGGCGCTTCAACGTGCCCACCAGCCACAGCGCCCAGCGCGACGAGGTGGCCCACACCATCTTCGACCGCACGCTGCTGCGCGCCGGCGAGACCGTGTCCATGAAGCACCTGATGCGCACCCAGACCGGCATCGGCCAGGGGCAGGGCGGCTTTGCGCTGCCCGAGCAGCGGCCCACGCAACTGGTCATCACCCATGAAGGCAGCGGCCAGCAGTACACGCAGCCGCTGGAGTGGCGTTCCACGGGCACGGGGGGCCTGAGCGCCGAAAACAGCTTCTCCGTGCCCAAGGGCGCCAAGCTGGGCTCCTACTCCGTGGAGCTGCGCGGCGAGGGCAACGGCTCGCGCGGGCGCAACAACCGCTTCGGCACGGGCAGCTTCCGTGTCGAGGAATTCCGCCTGCCCGTGCTCGAAGGCCGCGTGGGCCCCGAGGGCAAGCAGGCCCTGGTCGGACTGTCCAGCCTGCCGGTGCAGGTGCAGGTGAACTACGTCTCCGGCGGCCCGGCGGCCAACCTGCCGGTGCGCGTGTCGGCCCTGGTGCGCTCCACCGCGATGGACCGCAGCGACTGGCAGGGCTTCAGCTTCTCGGCACCGCGCAGCGCCCAGGACACGGGCCAGAGCGATGACGAGGAGGCCACGGCCTCCCAGGACAGCAAGGTGGTGGCCGACAAGCTGCCCGTGACGCTGGACCGCGAAGGACTGGGCAAGCTCAAGATCGAGAACCTGCCCAAGCTGCGCGAGCCGCGCGAGCTGCTGATCGAGGCCACCTATGCCGACCCCAATGGCGAGGTGCAGACACTGCGCAGCACGCAGACGCTGTGGCCTGCCGCCATCGTGGCCGGCGTGCGCGCCGAAAGCTGGATCACCACGGGCCGCAAGCTGCAGTTCCAGGCACTGGCCCTGGGTGTGGATGGCAAGCCCCAGGCCGGCGTGCCGGTCAAGGTCGAGGCCATCTCCCGCGTCACCACCAGCAGCCGCAAGCGCCTGGTGGGGGGCTTCTACAGCTACGACAACCAGACCACGCTCAAGTCCATGGGCACGGTGTGCACGGGCAACAGCGATGCCCAGGGCCTGGTGCAGTGCGAGGCCCAGCTTTCGCAGCCCGGCGAGGTCGAGCTGGTCGTCACCGCCTCCGACAAGGACGGCCGGCCCGCCCAGGCCGCCTCCAGCGTCTGGGTCACGCGCCAGGGCGAACTGTGGTTCGGCGGCGAGGACCATGACCGCATGGACGTGCTGCCCGAAAAGCGCAGCTACGAGCCCGGCGAGACCGCACGCTTCCAGGTGCGCATGCCCTTCCGCTATGCGACGGCCCTGGTCGCCGTGGAGCGCGAAGGCATCGTCAGCACCCAGGTCATGCAGCTCAATGGCCAGAACCCGACCGTGGAACTGAAGGTGCAGCCCGACTGGGGGCCCAACGTCTACGTGAGCGTGCTGGCCCTGCGCGGCCGCCTGCGCGAAGTGCCCTGGTACAGCTTCTTCACCTGGGGCTTCAAGGCGCCGCGCGAGTGGTGGAATGCCTTCTGGCACGAGGGCAAGGAATACATCGCGCCCACGGCCCTGGTCGATCTGTCCAAGCCCGCCTACCGCCTGGGCATGGCCGAGATCCGCGTGGGCACCAAGGCCCACCGGATCGACGTCAAAGTCACGGCCGACCAGGCCAGCTACCAGGTGCGCGGCACCGCCAAGGTCACCATCAGCGCCACGCTGCCCGATGGCAAGCCGGCTGCCGGTGCCGAAGTGGCGCTGGCCGTGGTGGACCAGGCCCTGCTGGAACTCATGCCCAACACCAGCTGGCAACTGGCCGACGCCATGCTGCGCCGCCGCGAGTGGGGCGTGCAGACATCCACCGCGCAGATGGAGGTGATCGGCAGGCGCCACTACGGCCGCAAGGCCGTGGCCGCAGGCGGCGGCGGTGGCCGCAGCCAGACGCGCGAGCTGTTCGAGACGCTGCTGCTGTGGAACCCGCGCGTGGTGCTGGACGCCCAGGGCAAGGCCCAGGTCAGCGTGCCGCTGAACGACTCGCTGACCACCTTCCAGGTGGTGGCCGTGGCCGACCATGGCGTGGCGCTGTTCGGCACGGGCCAGGCACCCATCCGCACGGCCCAGGACCTGCAGATCATCAGCGGCCTGCCGCCGCTGGTGCGCGAGGAGGACCAGTTCCGTGCCATGGTCACGCTGCGCAACACCTCGGCCAAGGCCATGAAGGTGCAGGTCACGCCGCGTGCCACGCTGCTGGAGCTGGCGCCGCAGACCCTGGACATTCCTGCGGGCGAGGCGCGCGAGGTGGCCTGGAACGTCACGGCGCCTGCACAGCTGGGCCAGACGCGCGCCGAGGCGCTGATCTGGGAGATCGAGGCCCGCGACACCGCAGGCGGTGACAAGCCGGCCAGCGACAGGCTGAAGGTCAGCCAGCGCATCATCCCGGCCGTGCCGCTCACGGTGCAGCAGGGCACGCTGATGCAGGTCGATGGCAGCATCAACCTGCCCGTGCAACTGCCGGCCGACGCGCTGGCCGGCCGTGGCGGCCTGCGCATGTCGCTGGCGCCCAAGCTGGCCGAAGGCCTGCCGGGCGTGCGCGACTGGTGGGCGCGCTATCCCTACAGCTGCCTGGAGCAGGTCACCAGCAAGGCCGTGGGCATGAGCGACGCCACGCTGTGGCAATCCATGATGGGCCAGTTGCCCAACTACCTGGACAGCGACGGTCTGGCCAGCTACTTCCCGCTGGCAGGCGACGGTTCGGGCCGGGTGGCCCGCGGCAGCGACACGCTGACGGCCCACCTGCTCAACCTCTCGGCACTGGCGCAGGGCGTGGACAAGCGTTTTGTGCTGCCGGCAGCCGAACGCGAACGCATGGAAAATGGCCTGATCGCCTTCGTCGAAGGCCGCATCCAGCGCAGCTTCTGGAGCCCGCGCAAGGATCTGGACATGCGCAAGCTGTCCGCCATCCAGGCGCTGGCGCTGACGGGCCGCGCCAACCCGCGCATGCTCGACAGCATCACCATCGCGCCCAACGACTGGCCCACGCATGCCGTCATCGACTGGGTGGCCCTGCTCAAGCACATGCGCGAGCTGCCCCAGCGCGAGCAGCAACTGGCCCAGGCCCAGCAGATCCTGCGCGCACGCCTGAGCTACCAGGGCACGCGCGTGGGCTTCAGCAACGAGCAGGACGACCAGTGGTGGTGGCTGATGCAAAGCCCCGACGTCAACCTGGCGCGCCTGATGCTGGTGAACATGGATGACCCGACGTGGAAGGAAGAGCTGCCGCGCCTGGCCAACGGCTTCATCTCGCGCCAAAGCGGTGGCGCCTGGAACACGACCACGGCCAACCTGTGGGGCGCGCTGGCACTGCAGCGCTTCTCGCAGCAGTTCGAGGCCACGCCCGTGACGGGCACCACCCTGGCGGCCCTGGGCGCGTCCCAGGCCCGCGTGGAGTGGAGCCAGGTCACGCGCATGCGCGCCAGCGACACCGAGGGCGCAGCCCACCAGGCGTCCAGCTTCGGCGCGACCACGGTGGTCGGCGGCCTGCGCAACAACACCATGTTCCTGCCTTGGAGCGCGGTGGGCGATGCCCGCAAGGGCCAGCTGACGGTGACCCAGCAGGGCACCGGCAAGCCCTGGCTCACGCTGCAGTCGGTGGCGGCCGTTCAGCTCAAGGCTCCGTTCAGCGCCGGCTACACCGTCACACGCACGGTCAAGCCCGTGGAGCAGGCCGACAAGAGCCTGCCCGCAGGCCAGTACTCGCGCGGCGACGTGCTGCGCGTGACGCTGGAGGTGCAGGCCCGCACCGACATGACCTGGGTGGCCATCACCGACCCCGTGCCCACGGGCGCCACCATCCTGGGCGGCGGTCTGGGGCGCGACTCGGAGATCGCCTCCGGCGGCGAGCGCGCCGAGGGCTCGGGCTGGCTGGCCTATGAGGAGCGCAGCTTCGAGGCCTACCGCGCCTACTACCAGTACCTGCCCAAGGGCAACACGCGCGTGGAGTACACCGTGCGGCTGAACAATGCCGGCGACTTCGCGCTGCCGCCCACGCGGGTGGAGGCGCTGTATGCGCCCGAGATGTTCGGCGAGGTGCCCAACGCCCGCATCAAGGTGAGCGACAAGCGCTGATGCAGCGTTGACGGCGCCCTGACAGGGGGGCGGCCCTGCGGCCTATGATGGCTGCAGGACCGCCCCCTTTTTTTCATCACCCTCCGCTCCATGGCACAAGTCATCCTCTCTCCGGTTCCCGCAGGCAGCGCCCTGCAGGCCCGCCTCAAGACCGCCTATTTCCACGACAGCTACCAGCTGCAATTGCCGGACGACGGCAGCAGCCCCATGGCGCTGTACCTGCGCTGCATGGGGCGCACGCCGGGCTGGATCGATTTCCTCATGCGCATGCGCAACCGTGTGGTGGCGCCCTTCGGCATCAAGGACCTGGGCACGCTCAGCGGCGTCGATGCGCAGCGCCAGCCATCGAGCTACCGCGTGGGCGACCGCGCCGGCATCTTCCGTGTCCATGCCCTGAGCGACAGCGAGGTGGTGCTGGGCGACAGCGACCGGCACCTGGACGTGCAGGTCTCCCTCATGAAGCTGCCCCGGCCCGAGGGCCTGTCGTCGGCCACCTTCACCGTGGCCATGTCCACCGTGGTCCATGTGCACAACGCGCTGGGCCGCATCTACATGCTGGGCGTGACGCCGGCCCACCGCGTCATCGCGCCGGCCGTGGTGGCAAAGCTGGCCGCCTGAAAAGCGGGCTGCGAGACGGGCACGTCAGCAAAACGGAAGCATCCAGGGGTGCCGTCCGACGCGGGCGCCGGGGATGTTTCCGGATACTTGCGGCCTTTGCCCGGCGGACATCCCCCGAGCAGGGAACGCGGCCCGCCCCACAAGGGCAGGGCCGCCACCATTGCGAATCGGTTCCCGGGCACACCATGGATCACAAGAGAGAGGGTATATGCCAGACACGACCACCGATCCCCGACCGGCGCCACCTGCGGCGCCGGCTCCGGATGCTCCGCAGGCCACTGCGCCGCAGCCCGCCGACCCGGCTCCGCGCATCACCTTCTCAGGCCCCGTCGTCATTCCATCCCTGCTGGTGCTGGGCCTGCTGCTGCTGTACTGCGGCCTGCTTCCCGACAGTGCAGACCGATTGTTCTCCAGCGCCCAGGACTGGGTGGTGGGACACATGGACTGGTTCTATGCCGTCTCGGTCACGCTGTTCCTGGTCTTTCTGATCTTTGTCGCGTGCAGCCGCTTCGGCGATATCCGCCTGGGCCCCGATGATGCCGAGCCCGAATTCAGCTTCATCTCCTGGACCGCCATGCTGTTCGCTGCCGGCATGGGCATCGGGCTCATGTATTTCGGAGTCGGCGAGCCGCTGCAGCACTTCCTCAAGCCGCCCACGGCCATGCCCTCCACGCCGGCCGCCGCACGCGAGGCGCTGCAGTCCACCTTCTTCCACTGGGGCTTCCATGCCTGGGCCGTCTACGGAACCATGGGCCTGGTGCTGGCCTATTTCGGCTTTCGCTACAACCTGCCGCTGACCATGCGTTCGGGCCTGTACCCGCTGCTGGGCAAGCGCATCAACGGCCCCATCGGCCACAGCGTGGATGCCTTCGCGCTGGTCGGCACCATCGCCGGCATCGCCACCACGCTGGGCTACGGCGCGCTGCAGCTGGCCGCGGGCCTGCACACGGTAACGGGCTGGGATACCTCCACGGCGCTGTTCCGCATCTCGGTCATCGTCATCGTGGTCGGCCTGGCCGGGCTGTCGGCCGTCTCGGGCCTGGACAAGGGCGTGCGCCGTCTGAGCGAGTTCAACCTCGTGCTGGCCTTCGTCCTGCTGGCCTTCGTCATCGTCGCGGGGCCCACGGTCTTCCTGTTCGAGGCGCTGAGCGAGAACATCGGCAACTACCTCTCGGGCCTGGTGCAGCTGTCGTTCCGCACCTTTGCCTATGAACCCGCCAACCAGGAAGGCTGGTTCGGCGGCTGGACCATCCTCTACTGGGCCTGGTGGATCTCCTGGTCGCCCTTCGTGGGCATGTTCATCGCGCGCATCTCGCGCGGGCGCACCATCCGCCAGTTCGTCACCGGCGTGCTGCTGGTGCCCACGGCCTTCAACCTGCTGTGGATGACGGCCTTCGGCAACAGCGCCATCTGGATAGACACCCACGTGGCCTTCGGCGCCCTGGGCCAGACGGCCTCCAACGTGGATGCGCTGCTGTTCCGCTTCTTCGAATACCTGCCCTGGTTCAAGCCCGTGGCCTGGCTGACCATCGTGCTGATCGCGGTGTTCTTCGTCACCTCGGCGGACTCGGGGGCCTTCGTGGTGGACAACATCGCCTCGCGCGGCCATCCGCGCTCGCCGGTCTGGCAGCGCCTGTTCTGGGCGGCCGTGCTGGGCGTGACGGCCATGGTGCTGATGCTGGCCGGCGGCCTCAAGGCGCTGCAGGCCATGACCCTGGTGGCGGCCCTGCCCGTGGCGGTCATCATGCTGGCCCTGTGCTACGGGCTGTGGCGCGGGCTGCAGGCGGACCGCGCGCATTTCTCGCCCGACCTGGCGCCCGCCACCAGCTTCTGGAGCGGCCAGCACTGGCGCAAGCGGCTGGAGCAGATCGTGCACCAGCCTTCGCGCGCGGATGTGCGCCGGTTCCTGGCCGGTGTGGTGCTGCCCGCCATGAACGAGGTGGCCGCCGAGATGCAAAGGCGCGGCGTGCAGGCCGTGGTCACCGAAGACCTAGACGGCGAGGGCGCCGTGCGCCTGACCGTGCCCGATCCTTCGCTGCGCGACTTCGTCTACGGCGTGCGCAGCACGCGCCGCGCCGTGCCCACCTTTATGGTGCGCGACGCCGCCAGCGAGGGCGAGCACCGCCATGTCCACGAGCCCATCACCTTCTTCGAGGACGGCCGCCTGGGCCACGACATCCAGTACCTGCGCTCCGAAGAAGTCATCGCCGACATCCTGCGCCACTACGAGCGCTACCTGTCGCTGAGCGCCGACCAGCGCACGCACCTGCTCAACCGCGCGCCGGGGCACAGCTGACGACGGCAGGGGGCGGCACGCCAAGGCCGCCCGCCTGACGACATGGGCCTGTCACACAGTCTTCCTAGACTGGCGTGATGTCCTTGATCGAGATGGAAGGTGTCGCCAAGTCCTGGGGCGGCACCACGGCACTGCAGGCGCTGGATCTGCGCATTGAACCCGGATCCTTCTGCGTGCTGCTCGGCCCCTCGGGCTGCGGCAAGTCCACCACGCTGCGCATCATCGCGGGTCTGGAAAGCGCCACGGCGGGCCGCGTGCGCATCGATGGGCAGGACGTGACCCAACTGCCGCCCGCACGGCGCGGCATTGCCATGGTGTTCCAGAACTACGCGCTGTTCCCGCACCTCACGGTGGCGGAGAACATCGGCTTTGGCCTGTCCGTGCGCAAGGTGCCGGTGGGCGAGGCGCGGCGGCGCATCGACGAAGCCGCCACGCTGCTGGGCCTGGACGCGCTGCTGTTACGCCGGCCCGGCCAGCTGTCGGGCGGCCAGCAGCAGCGGGTGGCCCTGGGCCGCGCCCTGGTGGCCCGCGCCCGGGTCTGCCTGATGGACGAGCCCCTGTCCAACCTCGACGCCCAGCTGCGCCAGGAAATGCGCACCGAGCTGCGCGAACTGCAGCGGCGCCTGGGCCTGACCGTGGTCTATGTCACGCACGACCAGGCGGAGGCCATGGGCATGGCCGACCAGGTGGTGCTGCTCAGCCAGGGGCGCGTGGAGCAGTGCGCCGCGCCCCAGGAGATCTACCGCCGCCCCGCCACCACCTTTGCCGCGCGCTTCATCGGCACGCCGGCCATGAACATCGTGCGCCTGGATGGCCTGCACATCGCCGGCAGCCATGCCAGCGCCGCGCCCGCCGGCCTGCAGCAGCCGGCCCAGGCGCGCTGGCTGGGCGTCAGGCCCGAGGACATGCGCCTGTCGCTCCATGGCGATGTCGGCGGCGGCCCCGTGGTCGCTGCCGACATCGAAAGCCTCGAATACCTGGGCGCCGACCTGGTGCTGCGCTGCCGCGTGGGCAGCGAGCAACTGATGGTGCGCACTGCAGGCAGCCAGCTGGGCGGCCTGCAGCCGGGCCAGCTCGTGGGCCTGCGCTGGGCGCGCGAGGCCACGCATTTCTTTGACGAAAAGGGGCGGCGCTGCACGGTCTGAGGCCGTGGCGCCGGTCCCATCTTCCTTTGCAGATCCACCGTTTCAGCCCTTCCGGTTTTCGCACCCGAAGCACCTTCCAGGAGAGTCCGCCATGCAACGCCATGCCTTCATCAAAACCCTCGCCGCTGCAGCCGCGCTGGCCGCCACGGGCCTGCTGAACACCGCCAGCGCGCAGGCGCCGCTGGAGGTGCCGTTCTACTACCCCGTCGCCGTGGGCGGCCCCATCACCAAGGTGATCGACGGCTATGCGGCCGAGTTCAACAAGGCCCATCCGCAGTACCGGATCACGCCCGTCTATGCGGGCACCTACCAGGAGACCATCGTCAAGGCGCTGACGGCCCACAAGTCGGGCAAGCCGCCGGCCAGCTCGGTGCTGCTGTCCACCGACATGTTCACGCTGATCGACGAGGACGCCATCGCCCCCATCGACGACTTCGTGAAGACCGATGCCGACCGGGCCTGGCTCAAGGGCTTCTACCCGGCCTTCATGGCCAACAGCCAGGCGGGCGGCAAGACCTGGGGCGTGCCCTTCCAGCGTTCCACCGTGGTCATGTACTACAACAAGGAAGCCTTCAAGGAAGCCGGCCTGGACCCGAACAAGGCGCCGCAGAACTGGAAGGAGCTCAAGGAAGCCGCGCACAAGCTGACGAAGAAGGACGCCAGCGGCAAGGTCGTGCAGTACGGCATCCAGATCCCGTCCACGGGCTTTGCCTACTGGATGCTGCAGACCCTGACCACGCCCAATGACGCGCTGCTGGCCAACGAGGCCGGCACCCAGGTCACGCTGGACAGCCCCAAGGTGGTGGAGGCGCTGGACTTCTGGGTGAGCCTGGTCAAGGAAGGCGTGCACCCGGCCGGCGTGGTGGAGTGGGGCACGACGCCCAAGGATTTCATGGAGAAGAAGGCCGCCATCATCGTCACCACCACGGGCAACCTGACCAATATCCGCGCCAATGCCAAATTCGACTTCGGCGTGGGCCAGATCGCAGGCCATGTGCGCAAGGGCTCGCCCACGGGCGGCGGCAACTTCTACCTGTTCAAGAAGGCTCCCCGGGAGCAGCAGGAGGCGGCGTTCCAGTTCATGAAGTGGGTCACCCAGCCCCCGCTGGCCGCGCAATGGAGCATGGACAGCGGCTACGTGGCCGTCTCGCCCGCCGCCTATGACACGCCCGCGCTCAGGAAGTACGGCCAGGACTTCCCGCAGGCCCTGGTGGCGCGCGACCAGCTGCCGGTATCGGTGGCCGAGTTTTCCACGCATGAGAACCAGCGCGTGACCAAGGTGCTGAACGACGCCGTGCAGGCCGCCCTCAACGGCAGCAAGACCTCGGCCCAGGCCCTGCAGGATGCGCAAAAGGAAGCCGACCGCATCCTGCGCCGCTACAAGTGATGGCGCAGTGCCGCTGACCGCATGCGCTCCGCTCCCGCCTCCCTTGTCCGCGGCCGCCAGGCCGTCCATGCCTGGCTGATGATGCTGCCGGCGCTGGCGCTGCTGGTGGCCTTCACGCACTGGCCGGCCGTGGCCACGCTGATAGACAGCCTGCATGCCACGCCGCGCGGCGGCCGGCCGGGGCCGTGGGTGGGGCTGGAGAACTACGCCGTCATGGCCGACGACCCGGTGTTCTGGCAGGCCGTGCGCAACAACCTGTGGTTTGCGGCGGCCACGATTCCGCTGTCCATGGCGCTGGCGCTGGCCATGGCGCTGTGGGTCAACGAGAGGCTGGCCGGCCGCGCCTTCGTGCGCATGGCGTATTTCACGCCCACGGTGCTGCCCATGATCGCCGTGGCCAACATCTGGCTGTTCTTCTACACCCCGCAGTACGGGCTGCTGGAGCAGTTGCGCGGTGCGCTGGGGCTTTCCCCGCGAAACTGGCTGGGCGATCCCTCCACGGCGCTGGCCTGCGTGACCGTGGTGGCGGTGTGGAAGGAGGCGGGCTTTTTCATGATCTTCTACCTGGCCGCGCTGCAGACGCTCAACCCCAGCCTCAAGGAGGCGGCGGCCATCGAGGGGGCCTCGCGCTGGTACTTCCTGCGCCGCGTGCAGTGGCCGCTGCTGATGCCGACCACGCTGTTCGTGCTGGTCAACGCGGTGATCAACGCCTTCCGCCTGGTGGACCACCTCTTCATCCTCACGCGCGGCGGGCCCGACAACGCCTCCACGCTGCTGCTCTACCACCTCTACGAAGTGGGCTTCAAGTTCTGGGACACGGGCTATGCGGCGGCCCTGACCGTGGTGCTGGTCGCCGTGCTGGCGGCCGTGGCGCTGCTGCAGTTCTTCGTGCTCGACAAGAAGGTGCACTACCAATGAGCGCCGCACCCATTGCCCCGCGCCATGCGCCGCCCGCGCCGTACGGCGCCACCTGGCTGGACACGCTGGCTGCCTGGCTGCTGGCCCTGCTGTGGATACTGCCGCTGGCCTATGCGTTCTGGACGGCCTTCCACCCGGCCGAGTACTCGGCACGCTTCGACCTGGCCGCGCCCTGGACGCTGGAGAACTTCCGCCGCGCCTGGCAGGCCGCGCCCTTTGCGCGCTACTTCCTGAACACGGCCGTGCTGGTGGCCATGATCCTGGCGGCCCAGCTGGTGCTGGGCACGCTGGCCGCCTATGCCTTTGCGCGCTACCGCTTTCGTGGCCAGGGCCTGGCCTTTGCCCTGGTGCTGGTGCAGCTGATGATCATGCCGGACATCCTGCTGGTGGCGAACTACCAGACCCTGTCGCGCCTGGACGCCGTCGATACGCTGCTGGGCATCGGCCTGCCGTACTTCGCATCGGCCTTTGCCATCTTTTTGCTGCGCCAGACCTTCCTGGGCATTCCCCGGGAACTGGACGAGGCCGCGCGCATCGAGGGCGCCAGCACCCTGCAGATCCTGTGGCGCGTCTACGTGCCGCTGGCGCGGCCGGTGTACCTGGCGTTTGCGCTGGTGTCGGTGAGCTTTCACTGGAACAACTTCCTGTGGCCGCTGATCATCACCAACAGCGTGCAGGCGCGCCCGCTCACCGTGGGCCTTCAGGTGTTCTCCAGCGTGGAATCGGGCGTGGAGTGGGCCACCATCACGGCCGCCACGCTGATGAGCTCGGGCCCGCTGCTGGTGGCCTTCGTGCTGTTCCAGCGCCAGTTCGTGCAGAGCTTCATGCGTGCGGGGATCAAGTGAGGGCGGTGCTAAAGTTCCTCGTCCCAGCCTTTCACCCCGAGGTCCACCATGTCCGGTCCCGCATCCGCAGGTCTGTTCATCTACGCCAAGCAGCCTGACCGGCTGGCGCTGTTCTACATGGAGGTGCTGGCCATGCGCATGCTGCACCACACGAGCGAGCTCATGGTGCTGCAGTCGCCGGACCTGCAGCTGGTGCTGCACGCCATTCCCGAGGCGATTGCGCGGCACATCACCATCACCGAGCCGCCCCAGCCGCGCGAGAACGTGGCCCTCAAGTTCTTCGCCACCGTGACCAGCTTCGCTGCCGTGCGTCCCCTGGTCATCGCCCATGGCGGCCAGCTGTGGGAGCAGTCCTGGCAGGGCCCGGGCTTTCGCGTCTGCAACGCCATGGACCCCGAAGGCAACCTGTTCCAGCTGCGCGAGCCGCTGCCCGCATGATGCAGATCCTCACCTGGAACACCCAGTGGTGCCTGGGCCTGGACGGCCGCATGGACCCGGATCGCATCGTCGCGCATGCGCTGTCCATGGCCGACATCGACGTGCTGTGCCTGCAGGAAATCGCCGTCCACTATCCCGGCCTGCAGGGTGCCCCCGGCGACCAGGTGGCGCAGATCCGCCAGGCCCTGCCCGAAGGCTGGAAGCTCTTCTTCGGCGCCGCCGTGGACGAGTTCACGGCCGTGGGTCGGCAGCGCTTCGGCAACCTGGTGGCCACGCGCCTGCCGGTGCTGCAACTGGCCCACCACCGCCTGCCCTATCCGCACGACGGCGGCGTGCGCAGCATGCCGCGCTGCTGCACGGTGGCCACGGTGGTGGATGCCGCGCTGGGCCCCGTGCGGGTGATGAGCACCCACCTCGAATACTTCTCGCGCCGCCAGCGCATGGCCCAGGCGCTGGCGCTGCGTTCCCTGCAGATCGAGGCCCTGGGCCAGGCCGAGGCGCCGCCCCAGCCCGCCAGCGACGGCTCGCCCCAGCAGACCAAGCCGCACACGCCGCATGCCGTGCTCTGCGGCGACTTCAACTTCGAGCCGCATGAGGACGAATACGCCCGCCTGTCCGCTCCCTGGGCGGCCGGCGAGGAAGGTGCACTGAGCGCCGGCCAGTGGCACAACAGCTGGAGCCTGCTGCACCCGGACCAGCCCCAGCCGCCCACCTTCAGGTTGTTCGACCGCCAATGGGGGCCCGAGCCCGGCGCCTGCGATTTCGCCTGGGTCAGCGACAGCCTGCGCCGCCATGTGCGCTGCTGGGCCGTGGACAGCGACACCCGGCTCTCGGACCACCAGCCCGTGCTGCTGCAGCTGAATTGATCCAGGTCAGGGTCCGCCGCCAAGCCGGCCTTGGCCTACAGACAGTGGCGCGGGCCTGCCCCAAGGTCATGGGGACTGTTTTGAAGGAGCATCCATGAGCCCCAACCCCCTGTCCACGATTCTTCACCGCACCTGGTGGGTGCTGCTGCTGCGCGGCCTGGTCGCCATCGCCTTCGGCGTGCTGACCTGGGTGCAGCCGGCGGTATCGCTGGCGGCGCTGGTGCTGACCTTCGGCGCCTTCACCTTCGTCGATGGCCTGCTGGGCGTGTACTCGGCCATCCAGGGCCGCGACCAGATGCGCCACTGGGGGGTGCTGCTGCTGTGGGGCCTGGCGGGCGTGGTGGTGGGCGTGCTCACCGTGGTCGCGCCCGGCGTCACGGCGCTGGTGATGACGCTGTACATCGGCGCCTGGGCCCTGGTCACGGGCCTGCTGCAGATCGTGGCGGCCGTGCGGCTGCGCAAGGAAATCACAGGCGAGTGGCTGCTGATCCTGGGCGGCGTGCTGTCCGTGCTTTTCGGCGCCTTCGTGCTGGCCCAGCCGGGCGCGGGCATGATGGCCATGCTCTGGGTGCTGGCCACGTATGCGGTGATCTTCGGCGTGCTCATGGTGCTGTTGTCCTTCAAGCTCAAGAAGGGCATACGCCATTCTTCCTGAGCCGCTGGCGCAAAGGCGGACAATGCCGGCTCCATGATCCATTGCCGGCGAACTCCCTCCTTCATGCGCCTTCCCCGCGCGGCCCTGGTGGCCGCGCTGCTGTTCGCGGCCGGTGCCGCCCAGGCGCTGCCCAGCTTTTCCGAGGTCCGCGAAGGCCACCGCTCCTCCGAGACCGAACTGCTCTCGCGCGAGGGCGAGGTGCTGCAGCGCCAGCGCACCGACACCAGCGTGCGCCGTGGCGACTGGGTGGCCCTGGCCGACATCTCTCCCGCTCTGCGCACGGCCCTGGTCCTCAGCGAGGACAAGCGCTTCTACGAGCACAGCGGCGTGGACTGGGCGGCGGTGTCCGCCGCCGCCTGGGGCAACCTCTGGAACCAGCGCACGCGCGGCGCCAGCACCATCACCATGCAGCTGGCGGGCCTGCTCGACGGTGACTGGCGCCAGGGCCCGGGCGGGCGCAGCGTGGTGCAGAAACTGGGCCAGACCGTGTCGGCCCAGGTGCTGGACCGGCGCTGGCGCAAGGACCAGATCCTGGAGGCCTACCTGAACCTCGTGCCTTTCCGGGGCGAGATCGTGGGCATAGACGCGCTGTCGCGCACCCTGTTCGGCAAGGCCGCGCACGGGCTGGACGCGCGCGAGGCCGCCATTGCCGCCGCCCTGGTGCGCGCCCCCAACGCCTCGCCCGAGCGGGTGGGCCGGCGCGCCTGCGGCGTGCTGCAGTCGCTGGCGCCCGAGGACGCGGCGGCGCGCGACTGCACGGCCATGGAACTGCTCACCGCCAGCGTGCTGCTGCGCCGGCAATGGCCGGCCAGCGAAGGCCAGGCCCCGCATCTGGCGCGCCGCCTGCTGGCCGAGCCGCAGTCCAGGGGCCAGGCCCGCGTGCGATCCACGCTGAGCGCGCCCGTTCAGCGCTTTGCCGTGCAAAGCCTGCAGCAGCAACTGCGTGAGCTGCAGGGCCGGAGCGTGGAAGACGGCGCCATCGTCGTGCTGGACAACGCCACGGGCGAGGTGCTGGCCTGGGTGGGCTCGTCGGGCGAATTGAGCCAGGCGGCCGAGGTGGATGGCGTCACCGCCATGCGCCAGCCCGGCTCCACGCTCAAGCCCTTTCTCTATGCCCAGGCGATTGCCGAGCGGCGGCTGACGGCGGCCTCGCTGATCGAGGATTCATCGGCCCACATTCCCACCCAGAACGGACTCTACATTCCGCAGAACTACGACCGGCGCTTCAAGGGCTGGGTCTCGGCCCGCACGGCGCTGGCCTCCTCGCTCAACGTGCCGGCCGTGCGCACCCTGGTCATGGTCACGCCCGATGCCTTCTTCTCGCAGCTGCAGCGCCTGGGCCTGCCGCTGCGTGAAAGCGGCGGCTACCACGGCTTCAGCCTGGCGCTGGGCAGCGCCGAGGTGCCGCTGCTGCAACTGACCAATGCCTACCGCGCCCTGGCCAACGGCGGGCAACTGACCCCCGTGCGCTGGACTGCGGCCCAGGCCACCGCGCCGAAGACGCAGGCCAAGGCCGGTGCCGCCGTGCAGGCCATCGACGCACGCGCGGCCTTCATCGTCGGCGACATCCTGTCCGACCCCATGGCGCGCGCGCCCACCTTCGGCACGGACAGCGTGCTGGCCACGCGCTTCTGGTCGGCCGTCAAGACCGGCACCAGCAAGGACATGCGCGACAACTGGGCCGTGGGCTGGTCGCAGCGCTACACCGTGGGCGTATGGGTGGGCAATGCGCGCGGCGATGCCATGCACTCGGTCAGCGGCACCAGCGGCGCCGCGCCGGTCTGGGCCGCGGTGATGGGCTTCCTGCATGCCCGCACACCCAGCCGCACGCCCAAGGCGCCGGACGGCGTGTTGCAGCAGGCGGTGCGCTTCGGCCCCGATGCCTCGGGGCTGCCGCTGGAGAGCGCGCGCAGCGAATGGTTTGTGGCGGGCACGCAGCAGAGCCTGTTCGCCATGGCGGGCAGCGGCCTGCCTGCCGCATCGGCATCAACACGCGGGACTTCGGCGGCCTCGCCCGTGCGCATTGCGCGCCCGGCCAACGGCACCATCCTCGCGCTGGACCCCGACATACCGCCAGACCGCCAGCGCGTGCAGCTGTCGGCCCGGCCCGCCGGCACGGTCGCCACCCAGGAATGGCAGGACGCCAGCCTGCGTTGGCGCATGGTCAGCGCCGCCCCGCCCGGCGCGGCCGAGCCTGCGCCCAAGGAAATTGGCCGGGGTGCTGCCGCCGCCTGGATGCCCTGGCCCGGCCGCCACCAGCTGGAACTGGTCGATGCCAAGGGGCAGGTGCTGGACAGCGTGCAGGTGGAGGTGCGCGGCGCCGGCGTGGTGGCTTCGCGCGCGGGCGGGCGTTGATCAGGCGCCGGTCGTGATCACTGCGCTGCGCGGGTGCCCGCCGCACGGAAGCCCGCCGCCGTGAAGGCCACCAGCTCGTCGATCACATGCTCCACGGGGTCGGCGCGGTGGCCGCCGCCCAGCATGCGGCTGACTCGGCCGTTGTCGGAGCGGATGTACATCATGGCGCCGTACATGCATTCCAGCCGCCACTGGAAATCGTGCTGCGACAGCTGCGGCAGAGCCTGGCGCAGCAGGGCCGCAAAGCGTTTGGCAGCCTCGTCGTAGGCGGCAAACACCACCTCCCTGACCTCCTGGTCGGGATCGACCGAGCACAGGGCCGTGACGCGGTTGAAGTCGGCTTCGCCCTCGCTGTGGGCGGCGCGCAGCGCGGGGGCGATGAAGGCCTGAAGAATCTCCTCCACGGCGGGCGGCGGCAACTGCTGCTCCAGCCTTTGCAGCAGCGCATGGCGCTGTCCGTTGACGGCCATCACGCGCTGCTCGAACAATGCCTTGAGCAGGCCCAGCTTGTTGCGGAAGTGGTAGTGGATGGCGCCCGTGTCCACATCGGCCAGCGCCATGACGGCGCGCAGCGACGTGCCCGCATAGCCGTGCCGCGCGAACAGCTGCTCGGCGGCTTGCAGAAGGCGTTCGCGGGCCTGGGCGCGGGGTTCCTCGGCCGCTGTGTCATCGATGCTGGACGTCATGGCTGCGGATCATAGACAGCGCCAGGCCCTTGCCGCACCAAACCATGACATGGTGGTGACATGGATTGATTCAGTCGACTGACTGAATTAACATGCGCAGCCATCACACAACGACAAGGAGACACAGCATGACCACCCGCAAGTGGCTCGGCGCCCTGATGGCGCTGGGCTGCACCCTGGCCACCGCGCAGGAGCCGTTCCCGTCGCGGCCGCTGACCCTCATCAACCCCTGGGCGGCGGGCAGCTCCACCGATGTGATGGCGCGTACGTTGGCCGAGGAGTTCCGCAAGCAGTTGGGCCAGAGCGTGGTCGTGGTCTCGCGCGACGGGGGCTCGGGCGTGATCGGCATGAATGTGCTGGCCCAGGCGCCGGCCGACGGGCTGACGCTGGCCTTCACGCCCATGACCCCCATCACCGTGCAGCCCCACTACGTCAAGGGCCTGAAGCTGGGGCCCGACAGCGTGCAGCCGCTGTGCGGCGTGACGGAGAACATCCTGGGCGTCAGCGTGCGCGCAGACAGCCCTTTCAAGACGATAGGCGAGCTGGTGGCGGCGGCCAAGAAGGGCTCGCTGAGCTACGGATCGCCGGGGCCGAACTCGGCCCCCTTCCTGGCCATGGACCAGCTGGAGCGCGACCAGGGCCTCAAGCTCGTGCATGTGCCCTACAAGGGCGATGCCGGCTCGATACAGGAATTGCTGGCCGGGCGGCTGGATTTCGTCAGCAGCATCGCAGCCTCGGCTGCGCCCCAGATACGTGCGGGCAAGCTGCGCCTGCTGGCTGTGGCCTCGGAGCGCCGCCACCCGGCCTTCCCCGAGGTGCCCACCTTCAAGGAACTGGGCATGGCGGTGCAGGAGGAATCGTTTGCGGGCCTGTTCGTGCCGCGTGGCGTGCCCGAGGCGGTGCTGGGCCGGCTGGACGCCGCCTGCGCCGCCGCAGCGCGGTCCGATGCCGTCAGGCAGGTGGCACAGCGCGGCGACCAGGTGGTCTTCCACCAGGACCGCCGCCAGTGGGACCGGCGCATCCACGACGAATTCCGCAAACAGGGCGCAGCGGCCGAACGCCATGCGCAGTGACCTCCTTTCCGCCATCTCTTCATCCATGACCGATTCCAGCCTGCCCCCCATCCGCCGCGTGATCACGGCCAACGACGCACAGGGCCGCTCCTTCATCGCCGAGGACGGCGCCTCGCCCGCCGTGCGCCTGGTCGAGGAACGCCCCGGCTACCGCATCACCAACCTGTGGCGCACCGATGCCTCACCCGCGCAGATCAATGCGCCCGACACCATCGCCATCCACCAGGGCGTGGCACCGCCGCCCTATGGCACGGTGCTGCGCATCCTGGACATTCCGCCCGAACCTGCCGATCCGCAGGAACTGGCGCGCGCCCTGCATGCCACCTTTACACGCATGTACGGCGACGCCCACCGCGACGTGCAGCCCGGCGAGCATCCGGGCATGCACCGCACGGATACCGTGGACTACGCAATGATGCTGGAAGGCGAGCTGGTCGCCATCCTGGACCGCCAGGAAACCGTGCTGCGCGCCGGCGACGTGCTCATACAGCGCGGCACCAACCATGCCTGGGCCAACCGCTCGGGCCGGCCTGCGCGCATTGCCTTCGTGCTGGTGGCGGGCGAGCAGGGCTCCTGACTCAGGGGGCCTGGCCTGCCCATGCCGCCGCGGCAGGCCGTGGCCGCACGAAGCGCTGCTCGATCACTGGCTCGCCCCATTGCTGGCCCGGCCATTCCTCGGCCAGGGTGAAGCCTGACGACTCGTAGAGCCGGCGCGCCGCATCCAGGCCCCGGAAGGTCCACAGCTGGGTGGCCTCGAAGGCCTGCCGGTCGCAGAACGCCAGGGCCTGCTGCAGCAGCTGGCGCCCCGTGCCGGCGCCGCGCAGGCCGTCTTCCAGGATGAACCAGCGCAGATGCGCCTGACGGTCCTCGGGGTGCTTGCCCAGGTCCTCTCCATCGATGGCCACGGAGCCCACGATGCGGTCGCCGTCCAGCGCCGTCCACAGCTGGTTGCAGGGCTTGTCCAGCCGGCCCGCGAATTCCGCCAGGCCGCTGGCCACGCGGCTTTCGAAGAAGACGCCAAAGCCTGCGTGGCGCGCATAAAAGCGCGCATGCATGTCCACGATGCGGCCCAGGCAGCCGGCCCGGTATCCGGGCAGGACCTGTATCTGCGCGGGTGCGGGTAAGGGTACGGGCTGGGGCAGGGGCTCCTCCTGCCGGTGCGCCTGCAGCGCCCGCGCGTACAGCGCCAGCCCTTGGGCGACGGCCTGCTGCTGCGGCGCCTGCATGCGGTCCAGCGCCGCCGTCACCTGCTGGCGCCCGAAGGCCTCGATGGCGGCGAGCGTGCGCCGGCCCTTGGCGGTCAGGGCCAACTGCTTGACGCGGCCGTCCTCGCCATCGGCGGCCTCCTTCAGCTCGCCCGCCTCCACCAGCTTGCGCACCATGCGGCTGACGCTGGATTTCTCCAGTCCCAGGGTCTGGGCCAGCTGCGAGGCGGTCATGCGCCCCTGCGCTCCCATCTCCAGGATGGCATGCACGGCCGAGGGCGGGTAGTCCGTGGCCGCCAGCGTGGCCTGCATGAAGCCCAGCTCGCGCACCATGAGGCGCGAGGCGGCGCGGATGCCATCCACCAGGGAAAGATCGTGCTGCGGCATGGGTGCTCCTTGGGGCCGTGCAGGGTTTGAATATGGTTGCATGGTACAACCATAAATGCCGCTGCGCACCTGTCGCTTGAAGCGATGCGTTCCCCAGGCGTAAAAAAGCCGCCCGGCGCATGCGGGCGGCTGGGGCCTGGCGCAGATGCGCAGAGCTCAATTCACCATCAGGTGGAACGGCCAGACATAGGCCTGCAGTGTCACGAAGATGCCCATCAGGCAGGCCAGGGCGACGGAGTGGAAGAACACGTAGCGCAGGATGTCTCCCTCATGGTTGAACCAGCGCGTGGCCGTGGAGGCGACGACGATGGACTGCGCATCGATCATCTTGCCCATCACGCCGCCCGAACTGTTGGCCGCGCCCATGAGGTTGGGCGACAGTCCCAGCTGCTCTGCCGCCACCTTCTGCATGCCGCCGAACAGCACGTTCGATGCCGTGTCCGAACCCGTGAGCGCCACGCCCAGCCAGCCCATCAGGGTGCCGAAGAAGGGGTAGAACACGCCCGTGTTGGCGAAGGCCAGGCCCAGCGTGGTGTCCGTGCCCGAGTAGCGCGTCAGCGTGCCCAGCGCCAGCATCAGCACGATGGTGATGAGCGAATAGCGCACCAGCCAGATGGTGCGCACGAACTGGCTGGCCAGCTGCACGGGGTTGTACTTCATGACCAGGCCGCCCACGATGGCCGACAGCAGGATGCCCGTGCCCGTGGCCGACAGCAGGTTCAGCGTATAGATGGCGCCTTCCTTGGTGGGCTGGCGCACGACGGGCGGCACCTTCTCGATCATGTTGTGCAGGCCTTCCATGGGAAAGGCGGGCGCGAACAGGCCGTTGAGCGCGGCCTTGACCGATGGCAGGCCCCAGATGAAGACGAAGACCGTGAGAATGGCCCAGGGCGTCCAGGCGCGGATCACGTCGGCGCGCGGGTGCTGGGTCACGGCGCGGGGCGCCTGGGCTTCGCCGCCGCTGTTCTCATGGCCCTTGAGCGAGGTCGAGCGCCAGATGGTCCTGGGCTGCCACATGCGCAGGAAACCCACGGTGCAGACCATGGAGACGATGGCCGCGATGATGTCCACCAGTTCGGGGCCGATGAAGTTGGACACCAGGTACTGCGGAATGGCGAAGGACACGCCGGTCACCAGGATGATGGGCCAGATCTCCATCATGGCCTTGCGCCCTGCAAAGGCCCAGATCAGCCAGAACGGCACCAGCACCGAGAAGAACGGCAGCTGGCGGCCCACCATGGCGGTGACCTCCATCAGGTCGTAGCCGTGGACCTTGGCCAGGGTGATCACCGGGGTGCCCAGCGCGCCGAAGGCCACGGGCGCGGTATTGGCGATCAGCGACAGGCCCGAGGCGGCCAGCGGCGAAAAGCCCAGGCCGATCAGAATGGCCGCCGTCACGGCCACGGGCGTGCCGAAGCCGGCCGCACCCTCGAAGAAGGCGCCGAAGGCGAAGGCGATCAGCAGCAGCTGTATGCGCCTGTCCTCGGTGATGCCGGCAATGGAGTCCTGCAGGACCTTGAAGCTGCCGTTCTTCTCGGTCAGCTGGTGCAGGAAGATGATGTTCAGAACGATCCAGCCGATGGGCAGCAGGCCCGTGAAGCCGCCGAACAGCGCCGCGCGCCCTGCCATGCCTGCCGGCATGTTGTAGACGAAGACCGCGATCACCAGCGCCGCAATCAGCCCGGCGCCGGCTGCCAGGTGGGCCTTCATGTGCAAAAAGCCCAGTCCCACCAGCATGACCACGACCGGGATGGCCGCGAGCAGTGTGGACAGCCACATGTTGGAAAGAGGGTCGTAGACCTGCTGCCAAACCATAGGAGCGTCTCCTGAAGAGTTTTTAGGATGTTGTGCGGGGCGGATCGTCGCTCTCATGGCTGGTTGGCACACTAGCGTTAGCCCTCGGTTGGGCGGGGCGAGAGAAAATTTCAATCGGCGCACAAATCACTTCAAACCCGAACGGGTGACTGGAACGCGCCCTGCGCACTACCATGCTCGGCAGTCCCGCGGCATGCGGGTTCCAGAAGGCTAGAAAACGTGTCCACCGACCTTTCCAAAATCACCTGCATCGAAGACCTGCGCGTCGTGGCCCAGCGCCGTGTGCCGCGCATGTTCTATGACTACGCCGACTCGGGCTCCTACACCCAGGGCACCTACCGCGCCAACGAGGACGACTTCCAGAAGATCAAGCTGCGCCAGCGCGTGGCCGTGAACATGGAGGGGCGCAGCACGCGCAGCACCATGATCGGCCAGCAGGTGGCCATGCCCGTGGCCATTGCGCCCACGGGCCTGACCGGCATGCAGCACGCCGATGGCGAGATCCTGGGCGCGCGCGCGGCCCAGGCCTTCGGCATTCCGTTCACGCTGTCCACCATGAGCATCTGCTCCATCGAGGACATTGCCGAGCATACGGGCCGCCATCCGTTCTGGTTCCAGCTCTATGTGATGCGCGACCGCCGGTTCATGGAACGCCTGATCGAGCGTGCCCGCGCCGCCAACTGCTCGGCCCTGGTGCTGACGCTGGACCTGCAGATCCTGGGCCAGCGCCACAAGGACATCAAGAACGGCCTGTCCACGCCCCCGAAGCCCACGCTGCGCAACCTGGCCAATCTGGCGACCAAGCCGCACTGGTGCCTGGGCATGCTCGGCACCAAGCGCCGCAGCTTCGGCAACATCGTCGGCCACGTGGACGGCGTGGCCGACATGAGTTCGCTGTCGTCGTGGACCGCCAGCCAGTTCGATCCCAGCCTGAACTGGGGCGACGTGGAGCGCATCAAGAAGCTCTGGGGCGGCAAGCTCATCCTCAAGGGCATCATGGACGCCGAGGACGCGCGACTGGCGGCCGACAGCGGCGCCGATGCGCTCATCGTCAGCAACCACGGCGGCCGCCAGCTGGATGGCGCACCCTCGTCCATCGAGGCGCTGCCCGGCATTGCCGAGGCGGCGGGCAAGGACATCGAAGTCTGGATGGACGGCGGCATCCGCAGCGGCCAGGACGTGCTCAAGGCGCGCGCGCTGGGCGCCCAGGGCACGATGATCGGCCGCAGCTTCCTCTACGGCCTGGGCGCCTACGGCCAGGACGGCGTGACGCGTGCGCTGCAGATCATCCAGAAGGAGCTGGAGACCACGATGGCCTTCTGCGGCCATACGCAGATCGATACCGTGGACCGCAGCATCCTGCTGCCTGGAACCTATCCGGGCGCCGTGCGCTGAACCGGCCAAAGCCGCACGAGAAAAGGACCGCCTTGGCGGTCCTTTTTCCTTTCAGGCTGCGCCTCAGGCTTCGGCAGGCACGCGCCGGTTTTCCGGCAGCGCCGCCACCAGCCGGCCCGCCGCATGCAGCACGGCCAAGATGGATGCGGTCACTATGTTGGCATGGCGCCCCGCGCCGAAGCGCGTGCCCGCCACGCCGGGCAGGGCGGCCTCGACGATGGCCAGCGCCATGGCCCCGGCGCCCTGGCCCAGGCTGCGCTCCTCGTAGTGGTCAATGCGCAGCGCCAGGCCCAGGTGCTGGCCGATGGCGGCGGCCACGGCATCGATGGGGCCGCTGCCCTCGCCGTACAGCTGCATGCGCAGGCCGTCGGCCTGCATCACTTCCAGCGCAATGCCCTGGCCCTGGGCACTGTCGAACAGATGGTGGCTGCGGTAGTGCCAGGGAAGCTGCCGGGGGGCGAGGTAGGTCGCCTCGAACAGCTTCCACAGGTCGTCGCTGGCCAGCTCGGCCTCGCAGGCGTCCGCCTGTTTTTGCACCACGGCGCTGAACTCCACCTGCATGCGGCGCGGCATGGTCACGCCATGGTCGCGCTGCAGCAGGAAGGCAATGCCGCCCTTGCCCGACTGGCTGTTGACGCGAACGATGCTGTCGTAGGTGCGGCCCAGGTCCTGCGGGTCGATGGGCAGGTAGGGAACGCGCCAGGGCGCATCGGGCCGCTGCGCCGCAAAGCCCTTGGCGATGGCATCCTGGTGCGAGCCCGAGAACGCCGTGAACACCAGGTCGCCCACATAGGGGTGGCGCGGATGGATGGGCAGGGCCGTGCATTCCTCGGCAATGCGCGCCACGGCGGCGATGTCCGAGAAGTCCAGGCCCGGTGCGATGCCCTGCGTGTACAGGTTGAGGGCGAGCGTCACCACATCGAGGTTGCCGCTGCGCTCGCCGTTGCCGAACAGGCAGCCTTCCACGCGCTGGGCTCCGGCCAGCAGCGCCTGCTCGGCGCAGGCCACGCCCGTGCCCCGGTCGTTGTGCGGGTGCACTGACAGCACGATGTGCTCGCGCCGCTCCAGGCGCCGGTCCATCCATTCGATCTGGTCGGCAAAGACATTGGCCGTGCTCACCTCCACCGTGGTCGGCAGGTTGATGATCATGGGCCGCGCCGGGCCTGCATCCCAGGCGCGGATGGCGGCGTTGCACACGGCCAGCGACACGTCGAGCTCGGCCATGCAGAAGGTCTCGGGCGAGTACTGCAGCACCCATTCGGTCTCCGGGTGGGCATCGGTCAGTTCGCGCAGCAGGGCGATGTGGTGCTCCACCATGGCGATGATCTCGCTCACCTCCATGCCGAAGACGATCTCGCGCCAGGCCGGGGCAATGGCGTTGTAGAAGTGCACGATGGCGCGCCGCGCCCCGGCCACGCTGTCCACCGTGGCGCGGATCAGGTCCTCGCGCAGCTGGGTGATGACCATGGGCGTCACGTCGTCGGGGATCAGCCCGTGGTCGATCAGGTGGCGCACGATGCCGTAGTCGGTCTGCGAGGCCGAGGGAAAGCCCACCTCGATCTCCTTGAAGCCTATGCGCACCAGTTCATGGAACAGGCGCAGCTTGCGTTCGCGGTTCATGGGCTCGAACAGGGCCTGGTTGCCATCGCGCAGGTCGGTGGACAGCCACACGGGCGCCTGGCTCAGCTGGCGTGAGGGCCATTGGCGATCGGGCAGGTCGATGGCGGGAAAGGACGGGTATCTGGACGCGGGATTCTTCAGCATGCGGGCCTCGCAGGTAACGCTGGGGTTTGCAGCCGCCGGGTCAGCCGGCAGCCCCGCTCCCCTGGCTTCCCTGGATGGGGAAGCTGCGCCAGGCCGGGATCAGGGAGAGTCGGTGCGAAATGCGGCGCCTGCGCAGGCGCCCGGACCCCGGCCATGGGCCAGGGATAGCAGGGGAGGCGAGGTCAGGCAGTGCATGGTGCGATGGCGGTGAGTCACAGGGAACGGGTTCCAGTTTGCGGGCAGGGTGTTTGTCTGTCTTTATAGAATTTCTCATTTTCTATATGGATCTGGACAATATGCGCACGACCCATGCCCCGGCTTCGGCGACCGCCATTCCCTGCAGCCATGCCGGGCTGCCCGAGCTGCAGGCCGCCGCGCCGCTGCCGGTCACCGGCGTGGCCGCCGACTATCCGGCGGGGCTGGAGGTGGCGGAACACTCCCATGAATGCTGCCAACTGCTCT
The DNA here is from genome assembly GCA_031286585.1 of Delftia acidovorans. Classification (GTDB taxonomy): domain Bacteria; phylum Pseudomonadota; class Gammaproteobacteria; order Burkholderiales; family Burkholderiaceae_C; genus Comamonas; species Comamonas acidovorans_A. Next base: position 197,492 of record JAITUC010000038.1, on the reverse strand, counting down.
ATGCCGTGCAGGGGGTGCTGGAGGTGCGCGCAGGCAGCGGGCGCTGGGTGGTGCCACCCACGCGCGGCGTCTGGCTGCGCTCTGGCGTGCCCCACGCCCTGCGCATGCGCGGCGCGGTACAGGTGCGCAGCCTGTTCGTCAATGCACAGGCCGCTGCAGACCTGCCGGATACGGACTGCGTGATCGAGGTCTCCCCCCTGCTGCGCGAGCTCATCAGCGAGGTGGCGCGCTGGACTGCTTCGGCAGCGCCGGGGCGGCGCGAATCCATGGTGGTCGAGCTATTGCTGCAGGAGCTGCGCCAGCCGCCCGTGGTGCCGTTTCACCTGCCCTGGCCGCAGGATGCGCGCATGGCCGCCGTCTGCCATGCGCTGGCCGAGGGATACGGGGCGGACGGCTTTGCCGCCGCAGCCGGCACAGGCGCCCCAACCGCCGCAGCCGCAACAGCCGGTGATTGGGCCGCACGGCTGGCCATGGGAGAGAAGACCTTCCACCGCCACTTCCTGCAGGCCACCGGAATGAGTTTCGGCCGCTGGCGTCAGCGCGCACGGCTGCTGTCATCCATGCAGGCGCTGCTGGCGGGGCGGCCCATCGTGCAGGTGGCGCTGGAGGCCGGCTATGAAAGCCACAGCGCCTATTCGCTGGCCTTCAGGCGCCATTTCGGCATGCCGCCCTCGGCATTCGGGGCCCGGGGCGACAGGCCGTAGGGGCCAGGCCGCGTCAGGCAGCCTTCCAGATGATGTAGTCGGCCTGGTACTGCACGACCTGCTTCTGGCCCAGCGTGGAGCTGTTGCAGGCCATGGCAGGGGCCACGCCGCCGCGCGTGGCCACGCGCTGGATATAGGTCACGCCCTGCATGGCGCCCATGCCGGTGGCGGGCTCGGCCTTGACCAGTTGCAGGGGAATGTTGCCCGCGCTGGACGGAGCCACGGCGACCTGGGTGGCCGTGACCCTGGAGCCGTCCTGGTGCGCCCAGGTGGCGGGCGGGCCGAAGTAGCGGCCGATGACGCGGCCCTGGCGGTCCGTCAGACGCGCATCGGGTCCGACAAAGGCCCATTCCTGCTCCATCGCCTGGTCCTTCTTGGCGCGGCATTCATAGGTGATCTGGCCTATGCCCACGGTCTCCATGGCCACCTTGTGGCCTGCGGGCACCTGCACGGCGGCCGGCAGGTCGGACTGGGAATAGCTCTTGCCCATGTCCATGGAGGAGCAGGCGCCAAGGGTCAGTGCGGCCATGGTGGCCAGGCCGAGGGGGAGGATGTAGCTCATGAAGGTCTCCAGGTCGATGGGTTGAGGGATGTCGCCTTGGACCGCTGTCCGGGGCGCGACACACGGGATACGCAGCATGGGTGCGGTTGGATTCACCTGAGTGAAAAAAAATTTATCCGCATCCGGTTCGCAATGTGCTGCGTATTGATCACGGAGAGCCGGTGCAAGCCGGTAGACCCGTACCAGACCTCTTGCAGGCCACCGATATGACCCTTGCAGCCGATTGAAAGACACGACAAGCCCCCCGGGGCGGCCACGCAACAGTGACGGCCACGGGGCCGCCCGCTCGCCCACAATGGGGCCATGGGCACCACACCAACCGACCAAGAGCTGATGGACCTTCTGGACCGCATCGCAGCGCAGGACGAGCCCGCGCTCCGCAGCCTGTACGAGGCCACCTCGTCCCGGCTGTACGGGCTGGCGTTGCGCATCCTCAGACACAAGGACTGGGCCGAAGACGTGCTGCAGGACAGCTACCTGCACATCTGGCGCAGCGCCTCGGGCTACCGGGGCACGCTGAGCCCGCCGCTGGCCTGGATGGGCCTGGTGGTGCGCAGCCGGGCCCTGGACTTTCTGCGCCGGCGCCGCGCCGAACGCCTGCACCTGAACGAGGAGTTCGACGAGGCGCAGCTGGCGGCCCATGGCGGCGGGGACGATGAAAGCCAGGGCCCGCTGCAACTGGCCGAGGCCAGCGAACAGGCCGTGGCGCTGTACCAGTGCCTGGAGCGGCTGGAAGGCCGCCAGCGCGAGGTGGTCAGCCTGGCCTATCTGCGCGATCTCAGCCATGGCGAGCTGGCGGGCCAGCTGCAACTGCCGCTGGGCACGGTCAAGACCTGGATACGGCGCGGCCTGGAGCAGTTGCGCCGCTGCCTGTCACGCCATGCGTGAAACAGTCGACATGCTCTGAGCGGCCCCAAGGATTTGCCATGAATATTTCTCGACACCCCGAACTGCTGGACCGGCTGGCCGCCGCTTACGCCCTGGGCACGCTGCGCGGCGCGGCACGCCGCCGCTTCGAGCAACTGGCCCGTGACCAGGCGCCGGTGCGCGCCGCCGCACTGCTGTGGCAGGGCCGCTGGTCGGCCCTGTCCGAAATGCAGGCCCCCGTACGCCCCGACGATGCGGTCTGGCTCCGTATCGACAACCTGTTGCAGGCCGAAAAGGCCCGCGCCGCTCAGGCGCACCGGCGGCGCGCCACCGATGCGCCGGGCATGGCCGAGCGCACGGAATCCGCCGTGGGCCGCGCCCTGGCCTGGTGGCGCGGCGCAGCCGTGCTGGGCGCCTGCGCCACCGTGGCGGCCGTGGCCGTGGGGCTGTGGTCGCACCAGGACCTGCGCCAAAGCGGCGAGCGTCAGCTGGCCGTGCTGAACAACCAGCTGCAGGCCACCCAGGCTGCGCTGCAGGCCGCGCCCCAGATCCAGTACGTGGCCGTGCTGGCCGACGACAAGGCCGATGCCTCCATGCTCGTGACCTTCGACCCCGGCAAGAACACCCTGGTGCTGCAGCGCGTGGGCAACTTCCATGAGGCCTCCGACAAATCACTGCAGCTGTGGGCCCTGCCGCCCCAGGGCGGCCCGCAATCGCTGGGCGTGCTGGGACGCGACAAGCTGGTCAAGCTGACCGCCGCGGCCGCCGAGGTCCAGGGCGTGCCTGCCCTGGCCATCAGCCTGGAGCCCAAGGGCGGCGTGCCCAGCCAGACCGGGCCCACGGGGCCGGTGCTGTTCAAGGGCGCGCTGATCCGGCGCGACCTGTAGCGCGCAGCGCAGGCCTGCTCGCCATTGGCGACGGCCGTGCTGCTGCACAGCGCAGCCTGGAGGGGCGCTCCAGGGCAGGGCGCGCGTGCAGCCCGGCTGGCGGGCTGCTGTTTCGCTGCCTGGCGGGGCAGCCCTCTCCAAGCGCGTGTGCCTGGCGTCCGGCCGGCGGCTATGCTGGCCGGCGTCTGGTTGCCCGCGCCTTGCTGGCGGCCCCTTCCCTTTTGCTGACATGCCTTTTTCTCTTCAAGACCTGACCTGGCTGTGGGTGCCCGTGGTGCTGTTTGCCGCAGCCGCCCAGACCGTGCGCAACACGGCCCAGCGCTCGCTGACCGCCGAGCTCGGCACCCTGCCGGCCACCCTGGTGCGCTTTCTGTACGGCCTGCCGTTTGCCGGCATCTACCTGCTGGCGCTGTACCTGGGAGGCGATGGCGCCTGGACGCTGCCCCGACTCTCATGGGCCTACCTGGGCTGGATCGCGCTGGGGGCCTTCTTCCAGGTCGCCGCCACGGCGGCACTGCTGCTGGCCATGAAGGAGCGCAACTTCGCCGTTGCCGTCACCCTGTCCAAGACCGAGGTGCTGCAGGTGGCCCTGTTCGCCGGCATCTTCCTGCATGAGATGCCCACGGCCGTGGCCCTGTTGGCCATGGGGCTGGCCACCTTCGGCGTGCTCATCCTGTCGCTGCCGCCGCGCGGGCAGATGCTGTCGCTGTCGGCCTGGGCCAGCCGCTCGGCCCTCTACGGCCTGGCCTGCGGCGCCTGCTTCGCCATCGCCACCGTGGGCTACCGGGGCGGCGCCGTGGAACTGGCGCGCCTGGGCGAGATATCTCCCTGGCTGTCAGGCGCCTGGGGCGTGCTGATCGCCCAGCTCATGCAAACCCTGGGCCTGGGCGCCTGGATCGCGCGCACCCACGCGCAGGGCCTGCGCCCCATCTTCCGTGCCTGGCGCGTCTCGCTGCTGGCCGGCGGCATGGGCGCGGCCGCCTCGCTGGCCTGGTTCACCGCCTACGCCATGCAGGGCGCGGCACCCGTGCGCACGCTGGGCATGGTCGAGGTGGTATTCAGCTACATCGTTTCGCGCCGCGTGCTCAGCGAAAGCCTGAGCCGCCAGGAAATGATCGGCATGGGTCTCATGGTGCTCGGCCTGGTGCTGATCTGCCTGCAGGGATGAATGGTTCAGGGCCTGCGTGAACAAGCCCTGTGGGCTGTATGAATGCACAGTTGCCGCAATAATGGCGGCGTGCCTGAAACGACACCAACGACACCAACGACACCCACAAGCCCTGCCGACGCCGCGCCCCCGCGCCGCATCGCCCACCTGGACATGGATGCCTTCTATGCCTCGGTGGAGCTGCTGCGCTATCCGCAGCTCAAGGGACTGCCCGTGGTCATCGGCGGCGGACGCCGCGCGCACGACGAGGCGCTGGACGCACGCTACGCCGGCCGGCTGCACGAGATTCCCGTGGACGAGTTCTCGCGCCTCAAGGACTACGTGGGCCGGGGCGTGATCACCACGGCCACCTACCCGGCGCGGCAGTTCGGCGTGGGCTCGGCCATGGGCATGATGAAGGCCGCGCGCCTGTGCCCCCAGGCCATCCTGCTGCCCGTGGACTTTGCCGAGGTGCGGCGCTTCTCGCGCATGTTCAAGGAGATCATCGTCTCCATCGCCCCGCTGATGGAGGACCGCGGCGTGGACGAGGTCTACATCGACTTCACCGACGTGCCCGGCGGCCAGCGCGAAGGCGGCCGCGTGCTGGCGCGGCTGATCCAGAAAACCATCACCGACGCCACGGGCCTGACCTGCTCCATCGGCGTGGCGCCCAACAAGCTGCTGGCCAAGATGGCCAGCGAATTCAACAAGCCCAACGGCATCTCCATCGTCCAGCCCGAGGATCTGCAGGCCGTGATCTGGCCGCTGGCCTGCCGCAAGATCAACGGCATAGGCCCCAAGGCCGATGCCAAGCTGCAATCGCTGGGCATACAGACCATTGGCGAGCTGGCCACGCAAAGCCTGCCCCAGCTCGTGCAGTGGTTCGGCCGCGCCTACGGCAACTGGCTGCATGGCGTGTCCTGGGGGCGCGACGAGCGGCCCGTGGTCACGCACAGCGAGCCCGTCTCCATGAGCCGCGAAACCACCTTCGAGCGCGACCTGCACGCCGTGCGCGACCGGGCCGAACTGGGCGCCATCTTCACCGACCTGTGCGAACGCCTGGCCCAGGACCTGCAGCGCAAGGGCTACATGGGCCGCACCGTCGGCATCAAGCTGCGCTACGACGACTTCAAGACCGCCACGCGCGACCACACGCTGGAGCTGCCCATGGCCGATGCCGCCACCCTGCGCCGCGCCGCAGGCCAATGCCTCAAGCGCGTGCCGCTGGCCAAGCGGCTGCGCCTGCTGGGCGTGCGCGTGGGCAACCTCGTTCGCACGGCCGACTGGGAGGCCACCGCCAACGACCCGCTGGCGCGGGAGCAACTGCTCAGGGGACCGGCCCAGCCCGCGCCGGACAGCGATCCCTTTACACCTCAACTGTTCTGATTCATCACCACAAATTCGGCGCACACGCTGCAAAAGCCATGCACCATTTCTGAGCATGGGCCTGCGGTTGCCGTGCTGTGAGATGATTTGGAAATGTGAATTTGTGTTTCCGTTTGATGGATTCCGATGGCTTCAGAGCGCTTCGCCTTGCCATTTCACAAGAACAAGAGACATCCCAAAGGAGTGGTACCCATGCGCGTGAATTTGCCCGTCAGCCAGCTCAACTACGACTTTCCGGGCGATGAGCTGCTGGTATCCGTCACCAACACCAAGGGCGAGATCACCCATTGCAACCCGGCCTTCGTGCGGGTCAGCGGCTATTCCTACGAAGAACTGATCGAGCAGCCGCACAACCTTATCCGCCACCCGGACATGCCGGCAGCCGCCTTCAAGGACATGTGGCGCACCATCGCCCACGGCTACCCGTGGACTGCCCTGGTCAAGAACCGGCGCAAGAACGGAGATCACTACTGGGTGCGTGCCAACGTCACGCCCATCATGGAAGGCGGCAGGCCGCGCGGCTACCTGTCGGTGCGCACCAAGCCCCGGCCGGACGAGATCGAGGCCGCCGAAGCCCTCTATGCTCGCATGCGCGCCGAGGCCGATGCCGGCCAGGAAACCCTGCGACTGCGCGGCGGAGAACTGCGCCGCCTGGGCCTGGCAGGCCTGTGGGACCGCCGCAGCGACCTGGGCCTGACGGCCCGCATGGCGCTGATGCTGGGCAGCGTGGGCCTGGCCGCCATGCTGCCTGACCTGCTGGGCTGGCAGGGGGCCGCCGCCTGGGGCGCGCGCCTGGCGGTCCTGCTGGCCGGTGGCGGCTTTGTGCTGTGGCGCTTCCAGCAGCGCTGCGTGGCGGGCCTGGAGCAGGCCAGCGGCTTTGCCGCCGATATTGCCAGCTGCCAGCTGGGCACGAACATGCAGCACGACTACAGCGGCCCCATGGGCGCCCTGATGCAGCGGCTGCAGCAGATCCAGATCAACCTGCGGGCCGTGGTCGGCGACGTGCGCACGGAAATGCGCGGCTTTGCCACCACGGCCCACGAGATCGCCCAGGGCAGTTTCGACCTGGCCTCGCGCACCGAATCCCAGGCCACCAGCCTGCAGCAGACGGCGGCCTCGATGGAAGAGATATCAGGCACCGTGGCGCAGACCGCCGACACGGCCCAGCTCATGGCCCATGAAAGCGACCAGAGCCGCCAGGTGGCCGGCAAGAGCGGCGCCGCCATCCAGGAAGTGGGCGCGGCCATGGAGCACATCCGCGGCTCCTCTCGCCGCATGGGCGAGATCATCGGCGTGATCGAAAGCATTGCCTTCCAGACCAACCTGCTGGCCCTGAATGCCGCCGTCGAAGCGGCACGCGCGGGCGAGCAGGGCCGCGGCTTTGCCGTCGTGGCCGGCGAAGTGCGCGCCCTGGCCCAGCGCAGCGCCTCCGCCGCCAAGGAAATCAGCGGCCTCATCAACCGCACCGTGGACGGCATCAACGATGGCAACGCCCGCATGGACGCCGCAGGCCGCACCATCGATGGCATGGTCGAGGCCGTGGGCCGCGTCAGCGACCTGGTCCACCAGATCAGCATCGCCACGCGCGAACAGTCCGTGGGCATTGCCCAGGTCAACGACGCCGTGGCCCAGCTCGACTCCGTCACCCAGCAGAACGCCGCCCTGGTCGAACAATCGGCCGGCGCCGCAGGCTCCCTGCGCGCCAGCGCCAAGACGCTGGAGCGGTCGCTGGAGGTGTTTACGTTGCGGTAGTGTGCAGGCTGGCGTTTCGCCGGACTACTGCCGTGCCGAGCGCACGTTGGCCGGCAAGGCGCCAGGATGGCTGGTGCGGAACGGGTTGATGTCCAGTCCGCCACGGCGCGTGTAGCGTGCGTAGACCGAGAGCTTGATGGGGCGGCAGCGGGTCCAGATGTCCATGAAGATGCGTTCCACGCATTGCTCATGGAATTCGTTGTGGTTGCGGAAGCTCACCAGGTATTGCAGCAGGCCTTCCTGGTCGATCTGCGCGCCGCTGTAGCGGATCTGCACGCTGCCCCAGTCGGGCTGGCCCGTGACCAGGCAGTTGCTCTTGAGCAGGTGGCTGACCAGGGTTTCGGTGACGGGGCCCTCTTCATGGTTGGCGCGCAGCAGCTCGGGGGCGGGCTGGTATTGGGTGCATTCCACGTCAAGGCGGTCCAGCAGCAGGCCGTCGAGCTCCTGCACCATTTCCTGGTCGAAGCGGTCCAGGCCGATGATCTTCACGCCGATGCTGCCCTTTTGCTCGCTGCCGCGCCACAGCGCTTCGGCCAGGTCGGTGCGCAGTCGTGCCTGGACCTCGGCGGCGTCGGCCAGGCGGGTATTGTTGAAGCTGTTGAGGTAGAGCTTGAACGACTTGCTCTCGATGAGATTGGGGGTCTCGCAGGGGATCGTGAAATGCACGAGGGCCACCTGGGGCTTGCCCCGCAGGTTGAGCCAGGACAGCTCGAAGGCCGTCCACAGGTCGGCGCCGAAGAAGGGCATCTGGCTGCCCTGCAGGCCGATTTCTTCGCGCTTGGGGGCGCGCGGCAGGGGAAACAGCAGCGAGGGGTCGTACTGGTCGATGTAGGCGGAGCTTTTGCCCAGCTGGGATTGTTCGGGAGTGTTCATGGAAGGGGGCCGGCCGTGCCGGCGCTGGTCTGGCCTGTGCGGTCCGCGCGGGGCGCGTGGACCAAGGCCCTGAAGCTAACTGAATTTTCATGCCCGCAGGCACGGCCGGCCATATGGGGCCAATAAAGGTCGGTGCACCCGGGTTGGCTGGTTCTCAATGGAATTCGCGCTCGCGCAGCCATTTGGTGGCGATCCATTTCTCGCCGGCCAGCACGGGCGCGCCGCCGTGCAGGGTGCGCGTGGAGGGGTCGGGGCGTTCATAGCTGAAGAAGACGGCGTTGCCCCGGCGTGGCACGACTTGCAGCGGGACTTCGGGGAAGATGGTTGCGCCGCCGCGCTCGGGCTCGTTCAGGTAGATAACCAGGGTGCCCACGCGCTGGCCGCCGCGCTTGAGGATGGTGGGCGTGCCGGGTTCGCCGGGCGCGAAGTAGTCGTGGTGGGGCTTGTATTCGGCGCCCGGGCCGTAGTGCAGCACCTGCAGGCCCTCGCCATGGTCCAGCGGCCAGCGCAACAGGCGGGCGATGCGTTCTTCCAACTGGCTGACGATGCCGGTTTCCCCGCGCTGGAAGAACATGCCGTTGCTGGTGCGGTCGTCATTGATCTCTTCGCCGCCGCTTTGCGTGGCCACCGTGAGCGAGCGCGCCATGCGCGGGCGTGCGGCAGCGATGATGGCGTCGCACTCCTCGTGCGAGAGCAGGTTGCCGAAGACCACGATGCGCGGATTGCGCATGCTGACCAGCACCTGGACCTGGCGGTCGCCGACATCGATGCTGCTGGGATCCTGGGCAAGGTCCGGCTCGGGCAGGCAGGAGGCCGAGACGACGATGGCCGGCGGCGCCACCTCGCCCTGTTCGGGCAGGTCCAGCGCCCGCCTTGCCAGTTCTTCGCTCCAGCCCACGTCGCGCATGGAGCGCAGCAGGGCCGCAGGCCCTATGCCGGCTGCGCGCTGGTCGCGCACCCATTGCATGAGTTCAGGCGTGAGACCCACGGGCAGCTCCTGCGCGGCGGTCTGGGAATCTGGTGAGGATTTGAGGCTCATGGCGTGCAGTGCGGCCCTTGCCGCAGTGAATGGACTCCAAAGGCATCGAGGCCGGTGCCGACCGGTGGCCGGCGAGGCTCAGTCAGCGGTCTTGCGACGGAACACCAGGCGCGCCGGCGTCGAGGAAGCTGGCGCCAGCGCGTAGCCTTCCAGATCGAAGGCTTCGAGTTCAGCCGCGCTGCGAGCGCGTCGTTGTATTGCAAATCGTGCCATCAGCCCGCGCGCACGTTTGGCATGGAAGCTGATGATCTTGTAGGCGCCGTTCTTGTAATCCTCGAATGCGCATTCCACCACCGGGGGCTTGAGGTGCTTCAAGTCTACCGACTTGAAGTATTCCTGCGAAGCCAGGTTGACGATGACGCGCTCGCCCGCCGGCTGGCGGGCCGCGCGCTGGTTCAGGTGCTCGGCGATGCGGCTGCCCCAGAACTGGTAGAGATTGCTGCCATGCGCGGTTTCCAGCCGCGTGCCCATTTCCAGTCGGTAGGGCTGCATGCGGTCCAGCGGGCGCAGCACGCCGTACAGGCCGCTGAGGATGGCCAGGTGCTGCTGGGCCCAGTCAAGGTCCTCGGCATCCAGGCTGCGTGCCTGCAGGCCTTCGTAGACATCGCCGTTGAAGGCCAGCAGCGCCTGCCGGGCGTTGGTGGCCGTGAAGCGCGGGCTGAAGGCCTCGTAGCGCGCCACGTTGAGGGCGGCCAGCTTGTCGCTGATGCCCATGAGTTCCGACAGTTGCTGGGGCGACTGGCGGCGCAGCACTTCGATCAGTTCCAGCGGCTGTTCGGAGAAGACGGGCAGCGTGTGCGGCAGTTTCGGGGGCAGTGGCGTGTCGTAGTCCAGCGATTTGGCGGGGGAGAGCAGCAACAGCATGGCGGGACGGAAGCTCCTGGAAAGAGGTGGACGGAAGGCGAGGGAGAGGGATGAGGTGAGGGCGGCGCCGGAAACAAACAGGGGCCGCGAGGGCCCCTGTGTTGTCACTGTCTGTGGTCAGACCTGGGCCGCGCCCTGTGGCTGCGGCTGCTGCTCGAACGGCAGCTGCAGTTCGCTGAGGTCCTTGCGTGTTTCCACAAGGATCAGCGGGCCGTCATCCAGTGCGACCACAGGCGGGCGCTCGCGCACGACGCGCTCGGGCTGGGGTTCGGCGGCGATGGCTGCCTGGGCTGCTGCCACCTTGTCGGCATCAGAGCCCACCCATTGCAGGCCCGAAGCAGCGGCCAGCGCCTGCAGCTCGGACATGGGCAACTCGTAGGCCTGGACCTTGGGCAGGCCGCGCTCGGCGGTTGCTTCAACGGCCTTGGCTGCCGCGGGCTCGGCGACCACTGCCACAGATGCCACCACGGGGGCGGGTGCGACCGGCGCGGGTGTCACCGCAGCCACAGGCGCGGGAGCGGCAATCTGCTGCTCGGGCACGGGGGCCGCGACGGGCTGCTGCACCGCTTGGGTTGCTGCGGCTGCTGCGGGCTGCGCAGGCACTTGCGCTTCGGCCACGGCTTCAGGAGCCTGGGCTTCGGCGGCAGGGCTGGCTGCGTTGAAGTAGCTGCGGCGGGCAGGCTGGTCCTGCTCGGGAGCGGCGGCTTCGAAGGACTGGACGGCTTCGCCTTCCGCTTCGCGCGGTGCGCGCTCTGCACGGTCACCGCGATCGCCACGCTCGCGGCGGTCACGACCATAGCGGTCGCGCGAACGGCGCTGGCGCGGCTGCTCTTCGCCGGAGGCGGGGGCAACGTTGTCCAGGGACTGGTCCTGTTGCTGGGCCTGGTTGTTCAGGTTCTCTTCGGTCTCGGGAGCGACATCGAACTGGCGGGGCTGGCGCTCGCTGCGTTCGGCGCGTTCACCGCGCTCGCCACGTTCGCGGCGGCCTTCGCCGCGCTCCTGGCGCTCGCCACGCGGGGCGCGCTCGGGACGCTGCTCGATGGTGCTGCCATCTGCAGCGACAGCGGCCACGCCGTTCACGGCTTCCAGCGGCTGGCGGCTTTCACCGTCACGGCTGCGTTCGCCACGGCCACGGCGTTCGCCGCGGTCGGCGCGCTCTCCGCGCTCGCCACGATCCGGGCGCTCACCGCGTTCGGTGCGCTCTCCGCGCTCGGCATTGCGGCGGTTGCGGTCACCGTTGCCAGCCTGGCGTTCGGCATTGGGGGCGCCAGCACGCTCGCCATTGCGCTCCGAGCGCTCGCCACGCTCACCATTGCGTTCGTTGCGGCGGCCACGGTTGTCGTTGCGGCCATCACGGCGTGCTTCGCGAGCGGGGACTTCGGCGGCCGGGGCGGGCGCTGCGACCGGCGCAGGTGCCGCACCAAAGCCGAACAGGCTCTTGAGCCAGGCAAAGAAGCCTTGTTCGCGGACCACGACGGGGGCGACGGCCGGTGCGGGCGCTGCAGCGGTTGCCGCGGGCCGGGCATCGCGCTGCTGGCCGTTGGCCTGTCGGTTGCGGCTGCCTTCGGGGCGGGGTTCGGCGATGGGGGCCGGCATGTCGGGCAGCACGCCCTTGATCATGGGCGTCTGCTTGTTGGTGGGCTCCTGCGAGCGGCGCGTCACCGTGGTTTCCGTGTCCAGCTCTTCGGCCAGCTTGTAGCTGGCTTCCATGCTTTCCAGGCGCACGTCGTCGTGCTTGAGGCGCTCGAGCTTGTAGTGCGGCGTGTCCATGGTCTTGTTGGGGACCATGATCACGTTGACGCGCTGCTTGAGTTCGATCTTGGTGATCTCGCCACGCTTTTCGTTGAGCAGGAAGCTGGCCACTTCCACGGGCACCTGGCAGTGCACGGCGGCCGTGTTGTCCTTCATGGACTCTTCCTGGATGATGCGCAGGATCTGCAGCGCCGAGCTTTCCGTGTCACGCACGTGGCCGGAGCCACCGCAGCGCGGGCAGTTGATGTGCGCGCCTTCGGACAGGGCGGGCTTGAGGCGCTGGCGGCTCATTTCCATGAGGCCGAACTTGCTGATGGTGCCGAACTGCACGCGGGCACGGTCCTGGCGCAGCGCATCGCGCAGGCGGTTCTCGACCTCGCGGCGGTTCTTACTCTCCTCCATGTCGATGAAGTCGATGACGATCAGGCCGCCCAGGTCGCGCAGGCGCATCTGGCGCGCGACTTCGTCGGCGGCTTCCAGGTTGGTGCGTGTGGCGGTTTCCTCGATGTCGCCGCCCTTGATGGCGCGGGCCGAGTTCACGTCAATGGAGACCAGCGCTTCGGTGTGGTCGATGACGATGGCGCCGCCCGAGGGCAGGGTCACGGTGCGCGCGTAGGCCGACTCGATCTGGTGCTCGATCTGGAAGCGGCTGAACAGCGGGGCGTCGTCACGGTAGCGCTTGACGCGGGCGGCATGCTCGGGCATGACGTGCTGCATGAACTGCTGCGCCTGCTCGTAGATGTCGTCGGTGTCGATGAGGATGTCGCCGATGTCGCCGTTGAAATAGTCGCGGATGGCGCGGATCACCAGGCTCGATTCCTGGTAGATCAGGAAGGCGCCCTTGGCCGACTTGGCGGCGCCGTCGATGGCGTTCCACAGCTTGAGCAGGTAGTTCAGGTCCCACTGCAGCTCGGGCGCGGTGCGGCCGATGCCGGCGGTGCGCGCGATGATGGACATGCCCTTGGGGTACTCAAGCTGGTCCATCGCCTCCTTGAGTTCGGCACGGTCCTCGCCCTCGATGCGGCGCGAGACGCCACCGCCGCGCGGGTTGTTGGGCATCAGCACCACGTAGCGGCCGGCCAGCGAGATGAAGGTGGTCAGGGCCGCGCCCTTGTTGCCGCGCTCTTCCTTCTCGACCTGGACGATCAGTTCCTGGCCTTCGCGGATGACTTCGTTGATGCGGGCCTGGCTCGGCGAGACGCCCTCGGCGAAATACTGCTTGGAGATTTCCTTGAAGGGCAGGAAGCCATGGCGGTCCTCGCCGTAATCGACGAAGCAGGCCTCGAGGCTGGGCTCCACGCGTGTGACCACGGCCTTGTAGATATTGCCCTTGCGCTGCTCGCGCCCTTCGATTTCGATTTCGTAGTCGAGCAGCTTCTGGCCATCGACGATGGCAAGGCGACGTTCTTCCGACTGCGTGGCGTTGATGAGCATCCGTTTCATGATGCGTTTCCTTTATTCGTTCTCTCTGGGGCGCGCCGGAGTGCAGCCTCTGCTGCCAGACCGTCACGCCTTTGACTTGTAATCAAAGACAGGCTCGCGAGGGAGCCGAGATGCCGGACTGACGCGTCGAAACGAAAGGAATCGCCGGATGCCTTGATGCTTGAGACCTGGCTCAAGTCAGCAATGGGGGCAAGGGCAGGGGGACGAGAGCGATGAGAGAGGCACGCCGTCCAGCTTCAAGCGAAGCTGCTGCACGTGCGGGGCAGGCGGGAGGCTTGGGGGCGACAATGATCCTGGGCGCAGGCGTTTTCCTGCTCCACAGCGTGACCATCCATGCCCAAAAGATCCACATGCTCGCTTTTGATCCGCTGGCAGCGGTGGACGCCGGGTCCGACCCCTTCTGCCAGCTTGAGATTCCGTATCAGTGTTTCAATTCGTCAGCCACAACCGATGCAACGACGAACTTCGCAGGCCATCTTTTCCTGCTGTTTCGCGTGCATGACACCGGATGGCATCGACCTGCCTGTGCGGGGAAATGGTTGTTTGGACTAAACTCCATGAGAATCAACCACTTATAAATAGTTCGGCACAGGTGAAACACATTATAGAGGGCAAACCGGCAGACGACCGTTCGCTGAACGCAGCCACTGCCGCAGTGCGGCTGATCGAAGTCGATGACGATTCGGCCGGACAGCGGTTGGACAACTTTCTCATACGCCATCTCAAGGGCGTTCCCAAGACCCATGTCTATCGCATCATCCGCAGTGGAGAGGTGCGCATCAACAAAGGGCGCGTCAGTGCGGAAACCCGCGTTTCGGCCGGCGATATCGTCCGCGTTCCGCCCGTGCGCATTTCCGAAAAAGTCGCCGAAAAGGCCGATCGGCCGGCGCCAGCCAGGGATTTCCCCAGCCTGCTGGAAGACGAGCACCTGATCGCCATCGACAAGCCTGCCGGTGTGGCCGTGCATGGTGGCTCGGGTGTGAGTTTTGGCGTCATCGAGCAACTGCGCCAGGCGCGGCCGCAAAGCCGTTTTCTGGAACTTGTGCATCGGCTTGACCGCGAGACATCCGGTATCTTGCTGGTGGCCAAGAAGCGCTCGGCGCTGACGCATCTGCAGGACCAGTTCCGCGAGCGCGAGACCGGCAAGACCTATCTGGCCCTGGTCCAGGGCACCTGGCCGGCCAACCACAAGGTGATTGATCTGCCGCTGCACAAATACCTGCAGGCCGACGGCGAACGCCGCGTGCGGGTAACCACGGCCGATGATCCTGATGGCATGCGCTCCGTCACGCTGGTGCGCGTTCGCAGCACGCTGGCGCCCCAGCCCCTGCTGGGGCTGCCGGCCATGAGCCTGCTGGAGGTGACCATCAAGACCGGGCGCACGCACCAGATCCGCGTGCACCTGTCCAGCCAGGGGCACCCGATTGCGGGCGACGACAAATATGGCGACTTCGACCTGAACCGACGCCTGCAGAAACAGGGGCTCAAACGCATGTTCCTGCACGCATGGCGGCTACAGTTCACCCACCCGGCCAGTGGCGAGCGGGTGGAGCTGCGCGCCGAGCTTCCCGAAGAACTGGCCCGTTTCGCCGGCTGACGCTGGTTCTGACTCCTTGTAGATATGACAAATCCTGGTTCTTTCGAGATGCACCGTGCGCGCCGCTTCGATCTCATTGCCTTCGACTGGGATGGCACGCTGTCGGACTCCACGGCCGTGATCGTCAAATGCATACAGGCGGCCGTGGCGGACGTGGGGGGCACGCCGCCCAGCAACGAGGCTGCCTCGTACGTGATCGGCATGGCGTTGATGCCTGCGCTGGCGCGCGCAGCGCCCGATGTGCCGCCCGAGAAATACCCCGAGCTGGGCAACCGCTACCGCCACCACTTCATCAGGCACCAGGACGACATCAGCCTGTTCGCTGGCGTGCTGCCCATGCTTGCGGCGCTGCGCGAGCGAGGCCATCTGCTGGCCGTGGCCACGGGCAAGAGCCGCCGTGGTCTCAACGATGCGCTGCAGGACCCGCAGCTGCGCGGAATGTTCGACAGCTCGCGCACGGCGGACGAGACCGCCGGCAAGCCGCATCCTCTGATGCTGCAGGAACTGATGGCCGAATTCGGCGTGGATCCCGCGCGCGTGCTGATGATCGGCGACACCACCCACGACCTGGAGCTGGCGCGCAATGCCGGCTGTGCCAGCGTGGGGGTGGGCTATGGCGCGCACCCCACCGACGGTTTCGGCGCACTGGAGCCGCTGCATGTGGCGCATAGTGTTGCGGATTTGCATCAGTGGCTGCTGGCCCATGGCTGAGTCGTCATGCCCGCGTCAGCGCGTGGATTCATGCTTGTGAGGTGCGCCCGTGACCGTTGAACGCATCGTTCTGTGCGCCAGCGAGGCCCTGCAGGAAGGGGCGAATGCCGTGCCCTTCGACGTGGTCTTCGCCGGTCATTCCTGCCGCGCATTCGCCATCCGCTTCGAGGGACAGGTGCATGCCTATCTGAATCGCTGCACCCATGTGGCCATGGAGATGGACTACCAGCCGGGCCGCTTTTTCGATGACACCGGACGCTGGCTGCTGTGCGCCACCCATGGAGCGGCCTACGCGCCCGACAGTGGCGCCTGCGCTGGCGGGCCCTGCCGTGGCGGCCTTGTGAAAATCTCCCTGAGCGAAAGCGCGGGGGTGGTGCACTGGCATACTGCCGATAACCTGAAACCCGTCGAGTTCTGACATGACTTCCCCCATACCTCCGGAAAATCCTGGCTCCGCATCGCACCCATCCCCGGGTGCGGACCTGTGGGCCCGGGCCACGCCCGCCACGGCGGCTGCCGATGCGCGCACGGCGGCATCGAGCGGCTGGGAACGGGAGGTGCTGGAAAAGCTGGTCTTCGCCACCATCAACGAGCAGCGTGCCTCGCGCCGCTGGCGCCTGTTTGGGCGCCTGCTGTGGACTGCGCTCATCCTCGTGGTGCTGTGGGTGCTGTTTGCCAAGGACACGGCGACCACGACCAGTTCCTCCCCGCACACGGCCGTGGTCGAGGTCAAGGGCGAGATCGCCGCAGGTGCCGATGCCAGTGCGGAATTCGTGGTGGCCGCCATGCGCAGTGCGTTCGAGGATTCGGGTTCGCGCGCCGTGGTGCTGCTGATCAACTCGCCGGGCGGCAGCCCTGTGCAGGCCGGCATCATCAATGATGAAATCGTGAGGCTCAAGGGCAAGTACGACAAGCCCCTGTATGCCGTGGTGGAAGAGACCTGTGCCTCGGCCGCCTACTACATTGCCGCCGCTGCCGATGAGATCTTTGTGGACAAGGCCAGCATCGTGGGCAGCATCGGCGTGCTCATGGATGGCTTCGGCTTCACCGGCGCCATGGAAAAGCTCGGCGTGGAGCGCCGCCTGCTGACGGCGGGCGAGAACAAGGGTTTCCTGGACCCGTTCAGCCCCATGTCCGAAGGCCAGCGCGAACATGCCCACAAGATGCTGGGCCAGATCCACTCGCAGTTCATCAACGTGGTCAAGGCGGGCCGAGGTGATCGCCTGCATGAGACGCCCGAGACTTTCAGCGGCCTGTTCTGGACCGGCCAGCAGGCGGTGGAGATGGGCCTGGCCGACAAGCTGGGCAGTCTTGACTATGTGGCCCGTGAAGTGGTCAAAGCGGAAGAGGTGGTGGATTACACGCGCCGCGACAACGTGGCCGAGCGCCTGGCCAAGCGTTTCGGCGCGGCTTTTGGCGGTGGTGCGGTGCAGGCGCTGCGTTCCAGCCTCCCGGCTCTGCGCTGATTCTTGTGGGGTTTCCCCCTCGGTCTGCCAAGACGAAAAAGCCCGCCTTCGACAAGAAGGCGGGCTTTTTCGTTGGTGGACGGCGGCTTCAGCGTCCGATGGAGAACACCACCGGCGTGCGGTTGTCCGGCGCTTCCTTGTGCTGGCGCCATTCGCGCACCAGCCGGCTTTCGATGCGGGCGCTCTCCAGCGTCAGGCCGCAGGCCAACGCCAAGCGGGTATGGGGCTGCAGCGTCTGCAGCAGGGCTTGCCAAAGCGCGGCGTTGCGGTAGGGCGTCTCGATGAACTGCTGGGTCTGGCCTTGGCGCAATGCCAGGGCTTCAAGCTCCTTGATGCGCTGCACCCGTCCGCCAGCATCCTGCGGCAGGTAGCCCACAAAGGCATAGTTCTGCCCGTTGAGCCCGCTGGCGGCCAGCGCCAGCAGCAGCGATACGGGGCCGATCAGCGGCACGACACGGATGCCCAAATCGTGCGCGGCACGCACGATGGAACTGCCAGGATCGGCCACGGCGGGCATTCCGGCCTCGCTGACCAAGCCCATGTCGTGTCCGGCCAGCAAGGGGGCGAGCAATGGCTTGGCGTCAAAGACGGCGGCACCCTTGTCGCCATGGTCACCCTTCTTGTGGGCTTCGCGTGGCAACTCGGTGATCTGCTGGGCCTGCAAGGGCTGGGCCAGTGCATGCAGCGCGTCGATGCGCTTGAGATAGGCGCGTGTGCTCTTGGCGTTTTCGCAGATCCAGTGGGTCAGCCGCGCAGCGGTGCGCAGTGTCCCATCGGGCAGGACCTGCGTCAGCGGTGTTTGCTCATCGCAGCCGAAGTCCAGCGGCGCGGGCACCAGGTAGAGCGTTCCTGTCAGGGGCTTGGTGATGGCATCGCTCATGGCAGCACGGCTCCTGCGGCGCGCAGCAACTGGCATGTGCGGATCAGCGGCAGGCCGATCAGTGCCGTGGGATCGTCGCTGACGATGGCGTCGAGCAGGGCAATGCCCAGGCCCTCGCTCTTGGCGCTGCCTGCGCAGTCATAAGGCTGCTCGGCACGCAGGTAACGCTCGATTTCCGCATCGTTGAGATCGCGAAAGCGCACCTGAACCGTCACCACGTCGGTTTCGGAAAAGCCGGTTTCCCGGCAGACCACGCTCACGGCAGTGTGGAAATTCATCTGGCGCCCGCTCATCTGGCGCAGCTGTTCGGTAGCGCGTTCATGGTTGCCGGGCTTGGACAGCGGCAGGCCATCGAGCTCGGGCACCTGGTCGGAGCCGATGACAACGGCGCCCGGGTGCAGCGCCGCCACGGCCTGGGCCTTGGCCAGGGCCAGGCGCAGGGAAAGGGCGTGCGGTGTCTCTCCGGCCAGAGGTGTTTCATCGACTTCCGGGGAGACGGTCTGGAATGGCAGCCGCAGCCGCTCCAGGAGTTCGCGGCGGTAGCGTGAGGTGGAGCCAAGGATCAGGGGACGCGCCAGGCCGGGAGCCTGGGCTGAGGCGGGGTGGGGAGCTTGCATGCCCGGATTCTCTTACACTGCCCGCATGAGCAAGGAATTTTCTGCGGCCCGCCTCGACGTTCGCGCTTTTGCGCAATCGCAGGGCCATCTCCAGGACGAGACAACACTGTCGGTCTTCCTGCGTCTGGCCCAGGATGCGCAGCCGGATGCCGGCGACACGCACGGCCAGGTGCACTGGCAGGCGGACGGCGAACTGGTCGAGCAGACCGGTGGCCCTGGTCAGGTGTGGCTGCATCTGCAGGCCGATGCCGTCGTGCCCATGGTGTGCCAGCGCTGCCTGGCCCTGGCACCCATCACCCTGCAGGTTGATCGGTCTTTTCGCTTTGTTGCGGATGAAGCCACAGCCGAGTCCGAGGACGACGAAAGCGATGAGGACCTGCTGGTGCTCAGCCGCGAGTTCAATCTGCTCGAACTCATAGAGGACGAGCTGCTCATGGAGCTGCCTGTGGTGCCGCGCCACGATGTCTGCCCCGAGCCTGTGAGCATGCAGTCCAGCGACGCGGACTTCGAGCAGGCCATCGAGGACAAGCCCAATCCGTTCGCCGTCCTTCGCGGGCTGGATGTGGGCAAATCCGCAGACTGATCGAGATGCCCGGAAAAAAGGTCGGGGCCGGGAAAAGCGATTGCGCTATAATCAAGGGCTTCGCGCGAAACCCCCTCGTGTCTTTAATGGGCTGATCGCGTTTTTTACCAACCCTTTTCAGATACACAGGAGCCATCATGGCTGTTCAGCAGAACAAGAAGTCCCCCTCCAAGCGCGGTATGCACCGTTCGCACAATGCACTGAATGTGCCTGGCATCGCCGTGGAACCCACCACGGGTGAAACCCACCTGCGTCACCACATCAGCCCCAACGGCGTGTACCGCGGCCGTCAAGTGCTGAAGAACAAGTCCGAAGCCTGATCTTCGACCGTTCCCGCAGAGCCCGCGGCTACAGTTTTCGTAGCGCGGGCTTTTGTTTTTTCTGATGGCCGTTCCTATCTTTCCAGGCCTTGCAACAGGCTTGCCAGTCGCTCATGATCACTTTGGCCGTTGACTGCATGGGGGGTGATCACGGCCCCCGCGTCACGCTCGCGGCGTGCCGCCAGTTCCTCGATTCCCATTCCGACGCCCGGCTGCTGCTGGTCGGCCAGCCCGATGCGCTGGCTGGCTTTGCGCATGAGCGCGCCAGTGTGGTGCCTGCCTCGGAAGTCGTTGGCATGGATGATCCCATCGAGGTGGCGCTGCGCAGGAAAAAGGATTCTTCGATGCGCGTTGCCATACAGCAGGTCAAGGATGGCGCTGCGGCGGCGGCCGTGTCTGCGGGAAACACCGGCGCGCTGATGGCCATCTCGCGCTACCTGCTCAAGACGCTGGATGGCATCGACCGCCCGGCCATCGCCCCGCAGTTGCCCAATGCCAAGGGCGAAGCCACCACCGTGCTGGACCTGGGGGCCAATGTGGACTGCACGGCCGAGCATCTCTTGCAGTTCGCCGTCATGGGCTCGGCCCTGGTATCTGCACTCAACAACGAAGAAGCGCCCACGGTGGGGTTGCTCAATATCGGCGAGGAGCAGATCAAGGGCAGCGAGGTCATCAAGCGCGCCGGTGAACTGCTGCGCGCGGCCGGCAAGGCCGGCCACCTGAACTTCTACGGCAACGTGGAAGGCAACGACATCTTCAAGGGCACGGCCCAGGTGGTGGTCTGCGATGGCTTTGTCGGCAACGTGGCCCTCAAGTCTTCGGAGGGTGTCGCCTCCATGATCTCAGGCATTCTCAAGCAGGAGTTCAAGCGCAATATCTTCACCAAAATGGCCGCAATCGTTGCTTATCCGGTGCTAACTGCGCTGATGAAGCGCGTGGATCATCGGCGTCACAATGGTGCGGCGCTGCTGGGTCTTCGTGGGCTGGTGTTCAAAAGCCATGGGTCGGCCGATGCCTTGGCTTTCGAGCACGCGCTGAACCGCGCGTATGATGCGGCCCGCAACAACCTGCTCGACCGTGTCCGTACCCGCATCTCCGCAGCCCTGCCTCTGTTGATGGCTGCGCAGTCGGAATCAGGACCGTCGGCGCCCTAATACAGATGAGACGCTACGCACGCATCACCGGCACGGGCAGCTACCTGCCACCCCGCCGACTCACCAATCACGATCTGGCTGCCGAACTGGCCCAGCATGGCATCGAGACCTCGGACGAGTGGATCGTCGAGCGCACCGGCATCCATGCCCGCCACTTTGCCGCGCCCGACGTTGCCAGCAGCGATCTGGCCCTGGAGGCGTCGAAGAAGGCGCTGGAAGCGGCGGGCTGCCAGCCACAGGACATCGACCTGATCATCGTGGCCACCTCGACGCCCGACATGGTCTTCCCGTCCACGGCCTGCATCCTGCAGAACAAGCTCGGCGCCAATGGCTGTGCGGCCTTCGACGTGCAGGCCGTGTGCAGCGGCTTTGTCTACGCGCTCACGGTGGCCGATGCCATGATCCAGTCCGGCGCCGCAAGCCGCGCGCTGGTGGTGGGCTCCGAAGTCTTCAGCCGCATCCTTGACTTCAACGACCGCACGACCTGCGTGCTGTTCGGCGACGGCGCCGGCGCGGTGGTGCTGGAGGCGTCCGAGCAGCCGGGCATCCTGGCGTCCGACCTGCATGCCGATGGCAAGCATGTCGGCATCCTCTGCGTGCCGGGCAATGTGTCCGGCGGCCAGGTGCTCGGCGACCCGCTGCTGAAGATGGATGGACAGGCCGTGTTCAAGCTGGCGGTCGGCGTGCTGGAAAAGGCTGCCCGCGCGACGCTGGACAAGGCCGGGCTCACCGATGCCGACATCGACTGGCTGATCCCTCACCAGGCCAACATCCGCATCATGCAAAGCACGGCGCGCAAGCTCAAGCTGTCCATGGACAAGGTGGTGGTGACCGTGGACCAGCATGGCAATACCTCGGCCGCCTCGATCCCGCTGGCGCTGGACCACGGCGTGCGCAATGGCCAGGTCAAGCCCGGGCAGACCGTGCTGCTGGAAGGCGTGGGCGGTGGCTTCACCTGGGGTGCGGTGCTTCTCAAGATGTGATGCGGGAGGCCTGCCTGTCGGCAGGCTCCCATGGCGCGGCTTTTATTTTTGAAAATATGAAGAAGTTTGCATTCGTCTTTCCCGGCCAGGGTTCGCAATCGGTAGGCATGCTCGACGGATGGGGTGACCATCCCGTCGTGGCACAGACGCTGGCCGAAGCCTCCGAGGCTCTGGGTGAAAACATCGGCCAGCTGATCCAGCAAGGACCGAAGGAAGCCCTGGCGCTCACCACCAACACCCAGCCCGTGATGCTGGTGGCCGGTGTGGCCGCCTGGCGCGTTTGGCGGGCCGAAGGCGGTGCGCTGCCCGATGTCGTGGCTGGCCATTCGCTGGGCGAGTATTCCGCCCTGGTCGCCTCGGGCGTGCTGACGCTGGCCCAGGCTGCCCCGCTGGTGCGCCTGCGTGCTGCAGCCATGCAGGAGGCCGTGCCCGTGGGCACGGGCGCCATGGCGGCCATCCTGGGTCTGGACGCCGACAAGGTGCGCGCAGGCTGCGCCGAGGTCACGGCCGCACTGGGTGGCGCTGAAGTCGTCGAAGCCGTCAATTTCAACGATCCTTCGCAGACCGTGATCGCCGGCAGCAAGGTTGCTGTCGAAAAAGCCTGCGAGGCTCTCAAGGCTGCAGGCGCCAAGCGTGCCCTGCCGCTGCCTGTGTCGGCGCCGTTCCATTCCAGCCTGATGAAGCCTGCAGCCGAAAAGCTCAAGGCAGCGCTGGCTGCCACCGCGCTGGCTGCGCCGCAGATTCCCGTGCTCAACAACATCGATGTGGCGATCGAGCAAGATGCCGACGCCATCCGCGATGCGCTGTATCGCCAGGCCTTTGGCCCGGTGCGCTGGGTGGAATGCGTCCAGGCCATGAAGGCGCGCGGCATCGTGCATCTCGTCGAGTGCGGTCCCGGCAAGGTGCTCATGGGCCTGACCAAGCGGATTGACGCGGACCTGACGGCCGCTGCCCTCTATGATCCGGCCACGCTGGCCGACGTGAAAGAATCCCTCGCATGACTGACAACCAGAACAAGCCCCAGGTTGCCCTGGTGACGGGCGCCTCGCGCGGCATTGGCGCTGCCATTGCCCAGGAACTGGCAGCGCGCGGCTACCGCGTGATCGGCACGGCCACCACCGACGGTGGCGCGGAAAAGATCGGCCAGGCCCTGTCGGCCCATGAAGGCTGCCGCGGCGTGAACCTCAACGTCACGGATGGAGCGGCCGTCGATGCCTTGATCGACAGCATCGTCAAGAATGACGGCGGCCTGCATGTGCTGGTCAACAACGCCGGCATCACGCGCGACACCCTGGCCATGCGCATGAAGGACGACGACTGGGATGCGGTGATCGACACCAATCTCAAGGCGGTTTTCCGAGTCAGCCGTACGGCCATTCGGCCCATGATGAAGCAGCGTTTTGGCCGCATCATCAACATCACCAGCGTCGTTGGCGCCTCCGGCAACCCGGGTCAAGCCAACTATGCAGCTGCCAAGGCCGGCGTTGCCGGCATGACGCGTGCTCTGGCCCGTGAACTGGGCAGCCGCGGCATCACGGTCAACTGCGTGGCACCTGGCTTCATTGACACCGACATGACGGCGGAGCTGCCCGAAGAGCAGAGGAACGCCCTCAAATCGCAGATCGCCATGGGCGATCTGGGCCAACCCAGCGACATCGCTCATGCCGTGGCCTATCTCGCATCTGCGGGTGCGGGATATGTCACCGGCCAGGAATTGCACGTCAACGGCGGCATGTACATGTAAGTGCTGCGGCGGCTGCGGGCAGAGCCCTGCCAGAAGCCGGCGTTGCTTGCAACCTAAGAGGCCGTTTCCTCGCGACGGCCGGCTGAAGAGGGTCTGAGGCCCGAAGCAGCTAGAATCGCGGGTTCATTCACAACCCCCAGAGGGAAACCATGAGCGATATCGAAGCACGTGTCAAAAAAATCATTGCCGAACAACTCGGCGTTGAAGAGTCTCAAGTCACCAACGAAAAGGCCTTCGTGGCTGATCTGGGTGCTGACTCCCTGGACACGGTGGAGCTGGTGATGGCCCTGGAAGATGAATTCGGCATCGAGATCCCCGACGAAGACGCGGAAAAGATCACGACGGTGCAAAACGCCATCGACTACGCCAACACCCACCAGAAGGCCTGATAGGGCCCTGACCCGAGCGATCAGCAGAAGGTTTTACGCATGAGCCGTCGTCGCGTTGTCGTGACCGGCCTGGGTTGCATCTCCCCCGTGGGTAACACGGTGGGCGACGCCTGGGCCAATCTTTTGGCCGGCCAGTCCGGCATTGACCTCATCACCAAGTTCGATGCCTCGAACTTTGCCTGCAAGATTGCGGGTGAGGTCAAGGGATTCGATGTGGAGTCGTACATGAGCGCCAAGGATGCGCGCTCCATGGACACCTTCATCCATTACGGCATCGCTGCTGCGGCGCAAGCCGTGCAGGACTCAGGTCTGCCCACGGGCGAGGCCTTGTCGGATGATATGGCCACGCGCATCGGCTGTGTGATCGGTTCGGGCATCGGCGGCTTGCCGCTGATCGAGAACACCCACGCGGAACTGGCTGCGCGCGGACCGCGCCGCATCACGCCGTTCTTCGTGCCTGCCTCCATCATCAACATGGTGGCTGGCCATGTGTCCATGCGCTTCGGCTTCAAGGGGCCGAATCTTGCCGTGGTGACCGCCTGCACGACCGGGCTGCACTGCATAGGCGAGGCAGGACGCATGATCGAATACGGCGATGCCGATGTGGTGGTGGCCGGTGGCACGGAAGCCACGGTCTCCCCCCTGGGCGTCGGCGGCTTTGCCGCCATGCGCGCCCTGTCCACGCGCAATGATGATCCCAAGTCCGCCTCGCGCCCCTGGGACAAGGACCGCGACGGCTTCGTGCTGGGCGAAGGCGCGGGCGTGCTGGTGCTGGAAGAGTACGAGCATGCCAAGGCCCGCGGTGCCAAGATCTACGCCGAACTGTGCGGCTACGGCATGAGTGCCGACGCCGGCCACATGACGGCACCCAACATGGACGGCCCGCGCCGCGCCATGCTGGCAGCTTTGCGAAATGCCGGCATCAATGCCGACCAGATCGACTATCTGAACGCGCACGGCACTTCCACGCCGCTGGGCGACCTCAACGAGACCAACGCCATCAAGGCGGCTCTGGGCGATCACGCCAAGAAAATCGTTGTCAGCTCGACCAAGTCCATGACAGGTCACCTGCTGGGCGGTGCTGGCGGCATCGAGAGCGTCTTCACCGTGCTGGCACTGCACGAGCAGAAGATTCCCCCGACCATCAACCTGGACAACCAGGACCCGGAGTGCGATCTCGACTACTGCGCCAATACGGCAAGGGACGCGAAGATCGAGGTGGCGGTGAAGAACAACTTCGGCTTCGGAGGCACCAACGGAACGCTGGTGTTCAAGCGAATCTGAGGTCTGCGGAATGCACATGAAAAGCCCGCCCCGCAAGGGAGCGGGCTTTTTTATTTCACGCATTTGCCGGGTGAGTGCAGGATAAATGTTCGTCATGCTGCGGTTTTGCGACACTGCAGGCATGCCGTCTCGCCATGCGCCACCCGCAGTTCGCCATCCGCTGAAGCCATCGCGCACCGTGGCAGCGTGTCTTTGTGCACTTTGGCTATTGGCCGCCATGCTTTTGCTGGCATGGGCCTTGAATCTCCAGTCAGGGTGGTGGCCTGCCGCCGTGGCCGTTGTGGTTTCCCTGGTTAGTGCTGCAGGCATGTGGCATGGATGGCACAGCCTGGGCAAGGGT
Organism: Delftia acidovorans; assembly: GCA_031286585.1. Taxonomy (GTDB): domain Bacteria; phylum Pseudomonadota; class Gammaproteobacteria; order Burkholderiales; family Burkholderiaceae_C; genus Comamonas; species Comamonas acidovorans_A. The sequence goes on along the minus strand of JAITUC010000038.1, from coordinate 172,148 downwards.
TTCATCGCCTGGGACGGCGTGCAGTGGTGGATCGGCGGGGCGGACCCGGGCCAGGCGGCGCAGCCGGTGCTGCTGCAGGTGCGAGCCGATGGCGGACCGTGGTTGTGGGTGCAGGCCTGTCCCTTGGTTTCCATGGTGCCGGCGGGGCCCTTGCATTGGCGCAGCTCCCGCTGGCTGCTGCTGTTGTACAGGCAGAGTCCGGAAACCTGGGGTGATTTGCGGCGTGCTGTATATTCCCCGGCCAGACCTACAGAACGGGCGCAATGACTGCGCCAGGGCCGCCGCGGCCCGTCTTCACCGATTTCATGACGCCTCCCGAATTCCCGCCTTCTTCTGCCGATAGCGACCTGGCTCTGGTCGAGCGCACCAACGCAGGAGACATGAGGGCCTTCGAGTTGCTGGTCATCAAGTACCAGCGTCGCATCGAGCGTCTCATCGGCCGCATGGTGCGCGATGTGGACCTGGTGCCGGACATCGCGCAGGAAACCTTCATCCGCGCCTATCGTGCCCTGCACCAGTTCCGGGGAGATGCCCAGTTCTATACCTGGCTGTACCGCATTGCCGTGAATACCGCCAAGAAGGCGCTGCTGGACATGAAGCGCTCGCCGCTGATCACCGAAAGCGCGTTACACAACGGGGATGACGATGATGAAACTTCCCGGGTCAGCCAGGAACTAACCACCGAAGAAACGCCCGAAACGATCCTGGCAGCCCAGGAAATTGCCCAGGCAGTCAATGCCGCCATGGAGGCTTTGCCCGAGGATCTCCGGCAAGCTGTCACATTGCGGGAAATCGAAGGCTTGAGCTACGAGGAAATCTCAAACGCCATGGGTTGCCCCATCGGCACCGTGCGCTCACGTATTTTTCGCGCGCGGGAAGCGATTTCGGCCAAGGTCAAGCCTTTGCTGGAGCGCCAGTCGGGCAAGCGTTGGTAGGCGTGATGGGGTTGTGGCCGCCGGGTGGCGCATTTTTTGGGTACAGGGTCTCAGAGCAGACAAGCAGGTGATTGATCATGAATGACGATCTGACGAAGCGCGAACAATTGTCGGCATTGGCTGATGGTGAACTCTCTGCCGCAGAGTTGCAGGCCGTGCTGGCCTATGCGGAAAGCGATGCAGGCCAGCAGGAGTGGCGCATGTACCACCTTGTGGGCGATGTGCTGCGTTCCCCTGAATTGGCGCATCACAGCCGGCACGATGTGCTCTCCGGGATCCGCGCCCAGCTGGCCGATGAACCTCGCCGCCCCCTGGTTTCGGTGGCCACTGAAGAGTTGGCGCAAATCGCGCATCCGGCACAGGACCGGGCAGTGGTCAATGGCGCGCCGCTGCGCGATGCGGCCAATGCCTCGATATTCCGCTGGAAGATGGCAGCGGGCTTTGCCTCCGTGGCGGCTGTGGCTGCCATCGGCTGGAGCGTGATGCTGGGCGCCCCTGCCGGTCCCGGCGCGGCACCGGGCCAGGCCCTGGCGGCCCTTGAGACGGCCACTCCTTCGGCGCCGGTTGCGGTGGCTGGCAATGCCCAGGATTTCCCGCTTGGCGATACGGCCCAGTCTTCCTCCGTCGTGGCGGTGGCCGGTCCCTACGGCCAGAGCGTGATGCTGCGTGATCCGCGACTGGATGCGCTGCTGGCATCCCATCCGCAATACAGTGGCCCGGCCACGCTGCAGATGCCGGCCAGTTTCCTGCGCAACGCCAATTTCGCCTCCGCTGCGCGCGCAAACCAGCGCTGAAAATCCACGGGCGGGCTTTTTTGCCCTGCTGTCTTCTTTTGCACCCGCGTCCAGCCTTTCGGCATTGAAATGGACGCGGGTGCAGTCATTTGTGCGCCATGCATGGTGTCTGGCGATGCATGGATGCCGCAAACCGGGAACTAACCGGGTCTTTCAGGCTTCTGAGCCATCGTCTGGCCGGTGCTCGCCAGGACTGCGCCAGAATGTGACGTTCGTCCGAAAGCAGGCAAGTCGGCTGCCATGTGTCCGAACAAACCGCCTGGGCGCGATGGCGTCGGGGCAACGTAATGATTGAGATGGAAAGGATGACCATGACCACTGTTCGATGGAAGACGCTGCAGTCCTGCACACTGGCCGGCGTTCTGGCGCTGGCTGCAGGCAGCGCAGGATTGCTGGTGCCGGTGAGTTCCGCCCATGCGCAAAGTGGTGCCGTGGTGCGGGGGCTGCCGGACTTCACCGATCTGGTCGAACAGGTCGGCCCTTCCGTGGTCAACATCCGCACGCTGGAGAAGGTGTCCGCCAACTCTTCAGAGGCGCTGGGCATGGACGAGGACATGCTGGAATTTTTCCGCCGCTTCGGCCTGCCCGTGCCCAATGTGCCGCGCCAGCGCCCACAGCCGCGCTCGCAGCCTGACGAGGAGCAGCCGCGCGGCGTGGGCTCCGGCTTCATCCTGACGGCCGATGGCTTCGTGATGACCAATGCCCACGTGGTCGAAGGCGCTGACGAAGTGATCGTCACGCTGACCGACAAGCGCGAGTTCAAGGCCAAGATCGTCGGCAGCGACAAGCGCACCGATGTGGCCGTGGTCAAGATCGACGCCACCGGTCTGCCGGCCGTGAAGATCGGCGATGTGAACCGCCTCAAGGTCGGCGAGTGGGTGATGGCCATCGGCTCGCCCTTCGGCCTCGACAACTCCGTCACGGCGGGCATCGTCAGCGCCAAGCAGCGCGACACTGGCGACTATCTGCCCTTCATCCAGACCGATGTGGCCATCAACCCCGGCAATTCGGGCGGCCCGCTGCTGAACATGCGCGGCGAGGTCGTGGGCATCAACAGCCAGATCTATTCGCGCTCCGGCGGCTTCATGGGCATCAGCTTCGCGATCCCGATCGATGAGGCCGTGCGTGTCAGCGATCAGCTGCGCGCCACCGGCAAGGTCACGCGAGGCCGCATTGGCGTGCAGATCGGGCCTGTCACCAAGGACATTGCCGAATCCATCGGCCTGGGCAAGGCGCAGGGCGCGCTGGTCTCGGCTGTCGAGCCGGATTCGCCCGCTGCCAAGGCGGGTGTCGAGGCCGGCGACGTGATCATCAAGTTCGACGGCAAGGCCATCGACAAGGTGGCCGACCTGCCGCGCCTGGTGGGCAATACCAAGCCCGGCACGCGCAGCACGATCACCGTGTTCCGACGCGGGGCGGCCAAGGATCTGACCATGGTGATCGCCGAGGTCGAGCCCGACGGCGCTGCTCCGCAGGCCAAGGCCGCCGGCAAGGGCGGCACCCTGGTTTCCCAGCCGCTGGGCCTGACGCTGGCCGAGCTCACGGATGCCCAGAAGAAGGAGCTGGGCATCAAGGGCGGCGTGCGCGTGACGGCCGCTGTGGAGGCTGCGGCACGCGCGGGCCTGCGCGAAGGCGATGTGATCCTGCAACTGGCCAATGTCGAGATCACGGGGCTCAAGAGCTTCGAGGCCACGCTGGCCAAGGTGGACAAGACCAAGCCGGTGAACCTGCTGGTGCGCCGTGGTGAATGGGCTCAGTACGTGCTGATCCGTCCGGCGCGCTGAGGCCCGCATGCGAGGGCGGTTTTCCGGGTCCTGGGGAATACCCTCGGAATCCTGACCCGGAGCCGCCCATGCCCCTTGGGGCATTGGGTAAAATGCCCCACCAAAGCGTGACGGCTCAAGGCGTCAGAAACCTGTTTTCAAAGGGGATTGTTGCGGTGCAAAAGCACCGCACTATCCGGTGATCAACGGGCGAGAAATGGCTCGGCGATTCTGTTGATAAACTGTTGATAAATAATTGTGACAGATCAAGCCCGGACCTTTGCAGGCCTTGTCAGGGCTTGGTTTTCAGCCCTTTTTGCCTACAATAAAGTCCCAACTATCGCAGTTGCCAGAGATTGTTGGTTCGGGGCGCGTCGTTCATGGACGCGCCCTTTTTTCTTGCGCGCCGGCCCTGTCGTTTTCCACTTTCACTAGCAGTCCTTCTCGTTGATGAACCACATCAGAAATTTTTCCATCATTGCGCACATCGACCATGGCAAGTCGACGCTGGCTGACCGCCTCATCCAGCGTTGCGGAGGCTTGGCTGACCGTGACATGGAAGCCCAGGTGCTGGACTCGATGGATATCGAGAAAGAGCGCGGCATCACCATCAAGGCGCAGACCGCAGCCCTGCAGTACAAGGCCAAGGATGGCCAGGTCTACAACCTCAACCTCATCGACACGCCCGGCCACGTGGACTTCTCGTACGAAGTCTCGCGTTCGCTGTCGGCCTGCGAGGGGGCGTTGCTGGTGGTGGACGCCTCGCAGGGCGTCGAGGCGCAGACCGTGGCCAACTGCTACACCGCGCTGGACCTCGGCGTGGAAGTGACGGCCGTGCTCAACAAGATGGACCTGCCCCAGGCCGATCCCGACAACGCCAAGGCCGAGATCGAGGACGTGATCGGCATCGATGCCAGCGACGCCAGTCCCTGCTCGGCCAAGACCGGCATGGGTATCGACGAAATCCTGGAGGCCGTGGTCGCCAAGGTTCCCCCGCCCAAGGGCAATCCCGATGGCCAGTTGCGTGCCATGATCATCGACAGCTGGTTCGACACCTATGTCGGCGTGGTGATGCTGGTGCGAGTGGTCGATGGTGAACTCAAGCGCGGCGAACGCTTCAAGATGATGGCCTCGGGCGCTGCCTACGAAGCCAACAACCTGGGCGTGTTCACTCCTGCCGATGTGCCGCGCGATGCATTGCGCGCCGGCGAGGTGGGCTACATCATCGCCGGCATCAAGGAGCTCAAGGCGGCCAAGGTGGGCGACACCATCACGCTGGAAAAGAAGCTGCCCAACAACCTGGGCCCTGCCACCGAGGCATTGCCGGGCTTCAAGGAAATCAAGCCCCAGGTGTTCGCCGGCCTGTATCCCACCGAAGCCAGCGAGTACGACCAGCTGCGCGATGCGCTGGAGAAGCTGCAGCTCAACGATTCGTCCCTGCAGTTCGAGCCTGAAGTCTCGCAGGCGCTGGGCTTTGGCTTTCGCTGCGGCTTCCTGGGCCTGCTGCACATGGAAATCGTGCAGGAGCGCCTGGAGCGCGAATTCGACCAGGACCTGATCACCACCGCGCCCAGCGTGGTCTACGAAGTGGTCAAGGGCGATGGCGAGGTCATCCAGGTCGAGAACCCGTCCAAGATGCCCGACGCCGGCCGGATCGAGGAGGTGCGCGAGCCCATCGTCACCGTCCACCTGTACATGCCCCAGGACTATGTGGGCCCGGTGATGACGCTGGCCAACCAGAAGCGCGGCGTGCAGATCAACATGCAGTACCACGGTCGCCAGGTGATGCTCACCTATGAGATGCCGCTGGGCGAAATCGTGCTGGACTTCTTCGACAAGCTCAAGTCGGTCTCGCGCGGCTACGCCTCCATGGACTATGAGTTCAAGGAGTACCGCGCCTCCGACGTGGTGAAGGTGGACATCCTGCTCAACGGCGAGAAGGTCGATGCGCTGTCCATCATCGTGCACCGCTCCCAGGCCACGTACCGCGGCCGGGCCGTGGTGGCCAAGATGCGCGAGATCATCAGCCGCCAGATGTTCGATGTGGCCATCCAGGCCGCCATCGGCGCCAACATCATTGCGCGGGAAACAGTCAAGGCCATGCGCAAGAACGTGCTGGCCAAGTGCTACGGCGGCGACATCACCCGCAAGCGCAAGCTGCTGGAAAAGCAAAAGGCCGGCAAGAAGCGCATGAAGCAGATCGGATCGGTGGAAGTGCCCCAGGAGGCCTTCCTGGCCATCCTGCAAGTGGAGGATTGATGCAAGCCATGCAATGGATTACGGCCGTCGTACTCGCGGCCTTCGTGGGCTATATCGGCGCCTGGTACACAGGCTTCATCGAGGGCAACTTCGCGCTGCTGCTGTTCCTGGCCACCGTGGTCACGGGCCTGTACTGGGTGGCCGAGCGGCTGTACTTCCTGCCGCGCCGCCGCCGCGCTGCCGTGGCCATCGAGGAAGCTGCCGTGGCGCGCCGCGCAGAACTCGACCGCATGGGCATCGCCAAGACCGACATCGAGGTGTCGGAAGAGGCCAAGGGCCGCATCCTCATGCAGCCCTGGTGGCTGGACTGGACGGCTGGCCTGTTCCCCGTGATCGCGATCGTCTTCGTGCTGCGCTCGTTCCTGTTCGAGCCGTTCAAGATCCCGTCGGGCTCCATGATCCCCACGCTGCTTGTGGGCGACCTGATCCTGGTGAACAAGTTCACCTATGGCGTGCGCCTGCCGGTGATCAACACCAAGATCACGCAGGGAACGCCGCTGCAGCGTGGCGATGTGGTGGTGTTCCGCTACCCGCCCCAGCCCAGCCTGGACTACATCAAGCGGGTGGTGGGCCTGCCCGGCGACGAGATCGCCTACCTGAACAAGCGGCTGACGATCAATGGCAAGGAAGTCCCGGTCAATGCACTGCCCGATTTCTTCGACAAGGATGCGATGCGCTACTTCAAGCAGTACGAGGAGTCGCTGGGCGACAAGCCGCACCGCATGATCGTGAACCAGGACGTGCCCGCCTTCATCCAGGGCGCCAGCGGCTTCGAGTTCCGCGAGAACTGCCGCTACAGCGTCGAGGGCATCACCTGCAAGGTGCCGGAGGGCCAGTACTTCATGATGGGCGACAACCGCGACAACTCGCTGGATTCCCGCTACTGGGGCTTTGTGCCCGACAAGAACATCGTGGGCAAGGCCTTCTTTGTCTGGATGAACTTCGGGGATTTCAAGCGTATCGGCGGCTTCCATTGATCACATCACATTGGCGCATGCCTGAGGACCGGATTGGCCCGGGCATGCGCGAGGGATTCACATCGGAGGAGGAAAAAGCATGTTGACATCGAACAACCGGCGTTCGCGCCAGCGCGGCCTGTCCTTTCTGGGATTGGTGTTTGTGATTGCCCTGGGCGTGGGTGTGGTGGCCGTGGGCGCACAATCCGTGCCGGTCTTTCTGGAATATCAGGCCATCGTCAAGGCTGCCAACAAGGCGGCCCGCGAGGGAACTTCTGTGGCGGACGTGAAAGCCAGCTTCAACCGTGCCGCCCAGATTGACGACATCAAGTCGATCGCTGGTGAAGACCTCGAAGTGACCAAGGTCAACGACCGCATTGTGGTGGGGTTCGAATATTCGCGCGAGATCCATCTCGTGGGCCCCGCCTACCTGACTTACCGTTTTAAGAAGCAGACCCAATAGGTGCCTCCCTTACTGAATGCGCTGCAGCTGAGGCTGCAGCATCAATTTGCCGAGCCTGCATTGCTGCAGCGTGCCGTCACGCACCGCAGCTTCTCGGCAGACAACAACGAGCGCCTGGAATTCCTCGGTGACTCGGTGCTGAACCTTGCCATTTCCAGCCTGCTCTACCAGCGGCTCAGTTCCATGCCCGAGGGCGATCTGTCCCGCGTGCGCGCCAACCTGGTCAAGGAAGGCACGCTGCACCAGATCGCGCTGAGGCTGCAGTTGCCCGATCTGCTGCGCCTGGGCGAGGGTGAATCCAAGTCGGGCGGCAAGCAACGCCCCTCCATCCTGGCCGATGCGGTCGAGGCCCTGATCGGTGCGGTCTATCTGGATGCCGGCTACGCGGCGGGCGAGAAGGTGGTACACCATCTTTTCGAAGGCGTGGACATCAACCCCCACATGCGCGCGGCCGAAAAGGATGCAAAGACGGCCCTGCAGGAATGGCTGCAGGGACGGCGCATGAAGCTGCCGCAGTACGAGGTGGTCGCCACCACGGGCGCCGCCCACCGCCAGACCTTTGAAGTGGCTTGCGCGATTGCCGAGCTGCAGCTGCAGGCCCGGGGAACGGGTGCCTCGCGCAGGGCCGCCGAGCAGACCGCTGCCACAGCCATGCTGGAACTATTGAAAGCAAGACACGCATGAACCAAGACAAACCTCCGGCGCCGGCACAGACCGCCGCCGAACTCGATGCCCTGCTGGCTGCTGCCAAGCCCGGCGCCGGCGCAGCACGCACGGCATCCGCCCCTGATGAAGCCCAGGCAACCGAGGTGCCGACAGGCCCGCAGCGCTGCGGCCTGATCGCCATCGTCGGCAAGCCCAATGTGGGCAAGTCCACGCTGATGAATGCGCTGGTGGGCCAGAAGATCAGCATCACCTCGCGCAAGGCGCAGACCACGCGCCACCGCATCACGGGCATTCGCACGCGCGCCGCGACGCAGTTCATCTTCGTCGATACACCGGGTTTCCAGACCAAGCACAGCACGGCGCTGAACAAGTCGCTCAACAAGACCGTGATGGGCGCCATCGGCGACGTGGACCTGATCCTGTTCGTCGTGGAAGCCGGCCAGTTCACGCTGGCCGATGCCAAGGTGCTGTCGCTGTTCAAGCCCGGTATTCCCACGCTGCTGATTGCCAACAAGCTCGATACCGTGGGCCGCCGTGCCGAGATCGCCCCCTGGCTCAAGAGCATGCAGGAGCGCCATCCGTTTGCCGAGTTCGTGCCCATGTCGGCCAAGAGCAAGGGCGACATCGAGCGCCTGTTCGGCATCTGCGAGAAGTACCTGCCCGAGCAGGACTGGATGTATGCGCCCGACGAGCTGACCGACCGCAGCGAGAAGTTCCTCGCCTCGGAAACCGTGCGCGAGAAGCTGTTCCGCTTCACGGGCGACGAGCTGCCCTACACCTCCACGGTGGTCATCGACAAGTTCGAGGAAGAGGCCAGCAAGCAGCACAAGCGCTTCATCCGTGTGGCGGCCACCATCGTGGTCGAGCGCGACGGCCACAAGGCCATGATCATCGGAGAGAAGGGCGAGCGCCTCAAGCGCATCAGCACCGAGGCCCGCCAGGAGCTGGAAAAGCTCATGGATGCCAAGGTCTTCCTCGAAGTCTGGGTCAAGGTGCGCTCCGGCTGGGCCGACGACGAAGCCCGCGTGCGCTCCTTCGGCTACGAGTGAGAAACCTTCCCGCAAGGCCCTCTGTCCATGGCTAGCGCCAAGCGTGTCTCGGATGAGCCGGCCTATGTGCTGCACAGCTACGACTGGAGCGAATCCAGCCTGATCCTCGAGGTCTTCACGCGGCACCGGGGCCGCGTGGCGCTGGCGGCCAAGGGCGTCAAGCGCCCGACCTCGAATTTTCGCCCCGTGCTGCTGCCGCTGCAGCCGCTGAGCCTGAGCTACAGCCTGGGCGGCGAGGGCAATGCCGAAATCCACACCCTCAAGGGCGCGGAGTGGGTGGGCGGCCATGTCATGCCCCAGGGCGATGCCCTGATGTCGGGCCTGTACCTCAACGAGCTGCTGATGCGCCTGCTGGCGCGCGACGATCCCTATGCGGCGCTGTTCGACATCTACGCCGGCGTGGTGCGCGTGCTGGCGGGCCAGCATGGCGATGCCATCGAGCCCGTGCTGCGCACCTTCGAGCTGCTGCTGCTGCGCGAACTGGGCCATCTGCCCGCCTTGAATGAGGAAAGCGCCACGCTGGCACCGCTGGCCGAAGGCCGCCGCTATGCGCTGGTGGCCGAAGGCGGCCTGCGCCCGGCGCTGCAGGGCGAGCGCGCCGTGCTGGGCGCTGCGCAGTGGCAGGCCATTGAAAGCGCGCTGCAGGCCCGGCAGGCCTTCAACGCCACGCTGCATGTGGTGGCCCAGCCCGAGCAGGCGCTGGCCCTCAAGCCCCAACTGAGGGCCCTGCTGCAATACCATTGCGGCAGTCCCATGCTGCGCACCCGCCAGCTGATGATGGATCTGCAATCGCTATGAATTTTTCCCACGCTTCGCAGCGCACGGCGCTGTCGGTCAATGTCAACAAGGTTGCGCTGCTGCGCAACACGCGCCACCTGGGCATTCCCAGCGTGACGCGCGCCGCGCGCATCTGCCTGGAGGCCGGTGCCCAGGGCATCACCATCCATCCGCGTCCCGACCAGCGCCATATCCGCGGCGAGGATGTCTATGAACTGCAGGCGCTGATGAAACAGTGGCCGCAGGCGGAGTTCAACATCGAGGGCAACCCGACGCAGAACCTCATGGACTTCATCCGTGACACGCGCCCGCACCAGGCCACCTTCGTGCCCGACAGCGAGGACCAGTTCACCAGCGACCATGGCTGGAACTTCCCGCAGGACGCCGAGCGCCTGAAGCCGCTGATTGCCGAATGCCGCCAACTGGGCGTGCGCGTCAGCCTGTTCATGGACCCCGTGCCCGCGCAGATGGCCGCGGCGCGCGCCGTGGGCGCCGACCGGGTCGAGCTGTACACCGAACCCTATGCGGCCGCGTGGGGCACGGCAGACCAGGAAGCCCAGCTGCAGGCCTATGCGGCGGCGGCCCAGGCGGCCTTGGATGCCGGGCTGGGCATCAATGCCGGCCACGACCTCAGCCGGGACAACCTGGCCGCCTTCGTGGCGCGCGTGCCGGGCCTGCTCGAAGTCTCCATCGGCCATGCGCTGATCGCCGACGCGCTGGAGCTGGGTTACGCCGAAACCGTGCGCGCCTACCAGCAGTGCATAGACCAGGGCATGGCGGCGCGCCGGATCGCCTGAATCCTTCGCGGAGCGAATCCATGATCTACGGCATCGGTACCGACATCTGTGACGTGCGCCGCATCCGCGCCAGCCTGGAGCGCCATGGCGACCGTTTCGCCGAGAAGGTGCTGGCCGAGGGCGAGCTGGCCACCTGGCGCGCCCGCCGCGCGCGCTGGCCCGAGCGCGGCATCCGTTTCGTGGCCACGCGCTTTTCCGCCAAGGAGGCCTTTTCCAAGGCCATAGGCATGGGCATGGTCATGCCCATGACCTGGCGCAGCTGCGAGGTCGTCAAACTGCCCAGTGGCCAGCCTGCCATCGTGCTGCACGGCGCGCTCAAGGAATGGTTCGAGGCGCGCAACCTGCAGGTGCACCTGTCCGTGACCGACGAGAGCGACTACGCGGCCAGCTTCTGCGTGGTCGAGCGCCGCGCCTGACACCCGGCCAGCGCAGCGCTGGCCTTTTTGACTCCACAGGATTCATAGGAACTCCCGGCATGACCGAGCACGCACCCCTCATCATCGACATCGCCGGCAAGGCACTCACCGATGTGGACCGCCAGCGTCTGGCGCATCCGCTGGCCGGCGGCATCATCCTCTTCGCTCGCAACTGGGAAAGCCGCGAGCAACTGGTGCAGCTGTGCGCCGATATCAAGGCGGTCAAGTCCGATTTGCTGATCTGCGTGGACCATGAAGGCGGGCGCGTGCAGCGTTTTCGCGCCGACGGCTTCACGCACCTGCCGCCCATGCGCGCCTTCGGCCAGATGTGGATGGACGATGGCAAGGGCAGCAAGCACCGCGAAGGCAGCGGCGCACTGGCCGCCATGAACGCCGCCACGGCGGCCGGCTATGTGCTGGGCACCGAGCTGCGTGCCTGCGGCGTGGACTTCAGCTTCACGCCCGTGCTGGATCTTGACTACGGTGCCAGCAGCGTCATCGGCGACCGCAGCTTCCACCGCGATCCGCGCGTGGTGGCCGCGCTGGCGCGCAGCCTCATGCACGGCCTGTTGCAGGCCGGCATGGGCAACTGCGGCAAGCACTTTCCCGGCCACGGCTTCGTCAAGGCCGATTCGCATGTGGACATTCCCGTCGATGGACGCAGCCTGACTGCCATCCTGGGAGAGGACGCCGCACCCTATCCCTGGCTGTCCAGCGTGCTCACCGCCGTGATGCCGGCCCATGTGATCTACCCCAAGGTGGACAGGCGCCCGGCCGGCTTTTCCGCCAAATGGCTCAAGGACATCCTTCGCAGCCGCCTGCGCTACGACGGTGCCATCTTCAGCGACGACCTGAGCATGGAGGGCGCACGCCGCATCGACGGCCAGCTCATCGGCTATACCGACGCGGCCCTGGCAGCGCTGGAGGCGGGCTGCGACATGGTGCTGCTGTGCAACCAGAGCCTGGGCCTGGGCGAGCATGTGGACGAACTGCTGGCCGGCATGGAGGCCGCGCAGCGCAGCGGCCGCTGGCAGCCCGATGCCGACAGCGAATCGCGCCGCGTGGCCCTGCTGCCGGAGACCGTGCCCCAGCCCTGGGACGACCTCATGCGCCAGCCTGCCTATCTGCAGGCGCTGGACCTGCTGCCTTGATGGATTGAAGGACGCCGCCGCTGGTCGCTCCGACGGCCGAGGCGGGCTTTGCAAAGGCATGCGCGCTCCATGAAGGGTGCGCCGGCCGGTGTTTCACAGGAGAGTTTTCCCATGCGCGTTGGCGTACTGACCGGAGGTGGCGACTGCCCCGGCCTGAATGCGGTGATCCGTGCGGTCACCAAGTCCCTGATCAACCACGGCCAGTGCGAGGTGCTGGGCATTGCCGATGGCTTTGAGGGCCTGATGCTCGACCCGCCCGGCGTCAAGTCGCTGGGCTGGGACGAGGTCTCGGGCATCCTGCATGTGGGTGGCACCATCCTGGGCACCAGCAACAGCGCCAATCCCCTGCGCGATGCGGCCACGCTGGAGCATGTGGGCCGCAATGTCCGGACGCTGGGCCTGGACGTGGTGGTAGCCATCGGCGGTGACGGGACCATGAGCCTGGCGCATGGCCTGGCCGAACAGGTGGGGCTGACCTGCGTGGGCGTGCCCAAGACCATCGACAACGACATTGCCAACTGCGAGCGCAGCTTTGGCTTCGACACCGCCGTGGCCACGGCCACCGAGGCGCTGCGCCGCATCGAGAGCACGGCCAACAGCCACCACCGCGTGATGATCGTCGAGACCATGGGGCGCCATGCCGGATGGCTGGCGCTGGAGGCCGGCATTGCCGGTGCGGCCGACGTCATCCTGCTGCCCGAGATCGATTACGACCTGCAGGCCATCGTCGACTTCTGCCGGGGCCGCGAGCAGCGCCAGCGCTACACCATCATCTGCATCGGGGAGGGCGCCAAGGAAAGCGGCGCCAGCCTCACGGTGCGCGAGCGCATCGAGCAAAGCACCGACCCGGTCCGCCTGGGCGGCGTCGGCCATGTGCTGCGCGAGCGCCTGCAGCCCCACCTCCGGAGCGAGGTGCGCACCACGGTGCTGGGCCATGTACAGCGGGGGGGCGATCCCACGCCCTTCGACCGGGTGTTGGCCACGCAGTACGGCCACCATGCGGCGCAACTGGTACTGTCGGGGCGCTTCGGCCGCATGGTCACGCTGCAGGGTGGCGAGATCGGCAGCGTGGAAATCTCCCGCGTGGCCAACACCCAGCGCACCGTGCCGCTGGATCACGGACTCCTCACCATGGCGCGCGACATAGGCATTTGCCTGGGCGAGAGAGTGGCATGACGCAGGCTTTGGCCGGCAACGCATGGGAGCGCGCATGGGCGCAGGCCTGGGGGGCGCTGGGCGTGCCCGCACCCGCGCCGCTGCTGGCCCAACTGCTGCAAAGCTATAGCGAGCCCCAGCGTCACTACCATACGCTGCAGCATCTTGCCGAGGTCATGGACCTGCTGCAACCGGCGCTGCCGCTGGCCGAGCATCCCGGCGAGGTGGAGCTGGCGCTGTGGTTCCACGACGCCATCTACGCAACCCAGGCCAAGGACAACGAGGCGCGCAGCGCCGAATGGGCCGCGGCCGTGCTGCGTGGGCAGGGCCTGCCGGCCGATGTGTCCGGACGCGTGCACGGCCTGATCATGGCGACCTGCCACGCTGCGCAGCCGTCTGGAATCGACGCCCAGCTGCTGGTGGACGCCGACCTGGGCATTCTTGCGGCCGACCCCCTGCGGTTTGCCGAATACGAGCTGCAGGTGCGGGCCGAGTACGAATGGGTGCCCTTGCCGCTGTACCGGGCCAAGCGCCGCGAGGTATTGCAGGGTTTCATGCAGCGCGAGGCCATCTACTGCACCGACTGGTTCCGGCAACGGCTGGAGTCGCGGGCGCGGCGCAACCTCGCGCAGGCGCTGGGTTTGTAGGCAACGCCTGCGTCGGCGTCCTATGATCGGGGCTGCTGCAGGCCGTGCAGGCCTGCCTCCCTCTTTTTCTTATCTTGGCCAGGCGCTGCCTGGCTCACCGGACGCGCAGATGACCACCCTTGGAACCCCTTACTCCCCCCATGCCACCAAAGTCATGCTGCTGGGCAGCGGCGAACTCGGCAAGGAAGTGCTGATCGCGCTGCAGCGCCTGGGTGTGGAGACGATCGCCGTGGACCGCTACGAGAATGCGCCCGGCCAGCAGGTGGCCCACCACGCGCGCACCATCACCATGAGCGATCCGGCCCAGCTCAAGGCCTTGATCGAGGCCGAGAAGCCCGGCCTGGTCGTGCCCGAGATCGAGGCCATTGCCACGCCCATGCTCGAAGAACTGGAAGCTGCTGGCGTGGTCACCGTGATCCCCACGGCCCGCGCCGCGCGCCTGACCATGGACCGCGAAGGCATTCGCCGCCTGGCCGCCGAGACGCTGGGCCTGGCCACCAGTCCCTACCGTTTCTGCGACTCGCAGCAGGAGCTGCAGGCCGCCATTGACGGCACGGATGGCCAGCCCGCCATCGGCTTTCCCTGCGTGGTCAAGCCCGTGATGAGCAGCTCGGGCAAGGGCCAGAGCAAGCTGGACGGCCCTGGCGACGTTGCCAAGGCCTGGGAGCATGCCATGGCCGGCGGCCGCGTGAGCCACGGCCGCGTGATCGTCGAAGGCTTCATTGACTTCGATTACGAAATCACCCAGCTCACGGTGCGCGCCAAGGGCGCAGACGGCCAGGTGCAAACGCATTTCTGCGATCCGATCGGCCACATCCAGCAGTCCGGCGACTATGTGGAGAGCTGGCAGCCCCATCCCATGCACCCGGCTGCGCTGCAGAAGTCGCGCGACATTGCCAAGGCGGTGACCGACGACCTGGGCGGCCTGGGCCTGTTTGGCGTGGAACTGTTCGTCAAGGGCGAGCAGGTCTGGTTCAGCGAGGTCTCGCCGCGCCCGCACGATACGGGCCTGGTCACGCTGGCCACGCAGTGGCAAAGCGAGTTCGAGCTGCATGCGCGCGCCATCCTGGGCCTGCCTGTGGATGCCTCGCTGCGCAACCCCGGTGCCAGCGCCGTGATCTACGGCGGCCAGGATGCCGAGGGCCTGGTGTTCGATGGCGTGGAGGAGGCCCTGGCCGTGCCGGGCACGGACCTGCGCCTGTTCGGCAAGCCCGAGAGCTTCGTCAAGCGTCGCATGGGCGTGGCCCTGGCACGTGCCCAGGACGTCGAGCAGGCGCGTACCAACGCCAAGCTGGCTGCCGGCAAGGTCAAGCCGCGCAAGCCCTGAAGCGCTGCTGAACGACAAAGCCGCCGTCCCGGCACCGGGCGGCGGCTTTTTTCGTGGGAAGGTGAGCTTAATTGGTCGTGTGCGTGGGCGGCTGCGAAGGCGGGGCACCATGCGGCGTGGTCAGCCGGATGGCTCGCTCCTCCTCGCCGTGGCTGGCATGCTCGCCATCCGCACCCAGGCCCCCCTTCCAGCGCCTGACCACGCGCTGGAAGATCAGGGAGTTGGGGATCTGCAGCAGGTTGGGGGAGCCATCGGGCGCATGGGCGTCCTGCAAGGTGGTGTAGAGCATGTTGATGTCGATCACGCGGCCCTTGGCGCCCGGCTTTTCGGCCGTGTCCAGCACCTCGATGTAGTCGCCCAGGCGAAAGGGGCCGACGATGACGATGAGCAAGGCGCAGAACAGGTTGGACAGCACGCTCCAGGCCGCAAAGAAGGCCACGGCGCCCACGGTGGCAAAGCCGGTGAAGGCCGTCCACAGTACGGTGGCCGAGACGCCCAGGCGCTCCAGCACCAGGGGCACGGTGGCGGCAATCAGAATCCAGCGGAACACGCCGCGCAGCGGCACCAGCAGCTCCGGCGGCAGACCGTAGTGACGGCCCGCGCGTGCAATCAGCCGGCGCACGAGGCGGTTGAGCAGCCAGGCCGCCCCGATGATCAGCAGGATCTGGACACCAGGGATGAGGAACTCCAGCCATTCCTGCATCCAGGCGGGCAGGTGTGCTTGAAAACGACGCATAACTTCGGGCATTCAGAAAAACAGAGGTCCACAGGCTAGGACCGGCGGCTGCGCAGGGAGAGCCACCGGCATACAGAGGCGATCGTAAGCGCAGGCGCAAGCCCGGGCGATCAGGTGCGGCGCTGCTCCACCGTGTCCATCTGCATCTCGAAGCTGAAGAAGCGGTCGCGCCCCTGGGCCTTGGCAGCGTACAGGGCCTGGTCGGCACGCATGAGCATGGCTTCGGCGCTGGTGTATTCGTCGGGCACGCAGGTGGTGATGCCGCCCGACAGCGTGAGACCCGATTCATGGGGCGAATCGGGGTGGCGTATGCGCAGCACGCGGAGCATCTGGCCCACGGCGCGCGCAAACGTCATGGCGCCCGAGCGCGGCGTGCGCGGCAGGATGAGTGCGAATTCCTCGCCGCCATAGCGCGCCGCCACATCGCGCGGGCGCACGCAGACCTCACGCAGCAGCCGTCCGATCTGTTTCAGGCACTCATCGCCATGCACATGGCCATAGGTGTCGTTGTAGCGCTTGAAGTGGTCCAGGTCGCAGAGCATCAGCGTCAGCGGCTGGCCTTCGCGCCGGGCCGAGGCGATCTCTGCATGCAGGATGCGGTCGAAGCCTCGGCGGTTGACCAGGCCCGTGAGCTGGTCGAGCTCGACCATTTCATTGAGCTTCTGGTTGGCCTCGTGCAGCTCGGCCGACAGCGATACCAGGCGCCTGCGCATGTCCAGCAGGCGGCGCATGGCGCGCAGCTTGGCCACGAGCACGATGGGCTTGACGGGCTTGACGAGGTAGTCGTCGCCTCCAGCCTCGATGCCGCGCCACACATCCAGGTCGTTGTCCAGGCCGGACAGAAAGATGACGGGTGTCCACTCGCCGGGCTCGGCCTCGCGCAGCTGGCGGGCCACCCAGTAGCCATCCTCGCCGGGCAGGCGGATGTCCAGCAGCACCAGGTCGGGACGCTGCTCGCGGAACAGAACCAGGGCGCTGGGGCCATCGGCGGCCTCCAGCACCCGGGTCACGCCCGCGTGCAGCAGCTCGCTGACCAGGCTGGTGCGCACCGACGCCTGGTCTTCCACGACCAGCACGCAAAAGGGTGCGGACTCGTCCGTTGGCTTGGCGAAGCGTGCTCCGCTGGGCTCGATGGCGGGGGAGTCGGCGCTGTCGGTGGGCAGGGGAGGTGGGGCGGGGGGCATGGCCTTCATGGCTGCGAAACCAGGAATGGATCAAGGGGCCGCGCAATGCGCGGCATGGGGGGTGGCGCCAGTGTAAGTCGGGCGTCGCGTCCGTGTGCGATTGTGTGCGCGGCGCTTTTGCTATGCCAGTGGCAGATCCGTGCGGGCGCGGCTGGCCTCGTCATGCCACTGCACAAAGGCCTCGGCACCCGGGCAGATACGCGGGTTGCCCAGTTGCTGCAGCAGCCTGCAGGCCGCAAAGCCCTGGGCTTTGCTGTCATAGGCAAGTGCCCACTGGCGGCGCTCCTCTTGCCGGTCTTCGGGAATGGGCCAGCTGCGCAGCGATGTGGACAGCCCGGTCAGGCCCATGCGCCAGGGCTTGCCGGTGACACGTGCGCGAAAGCACTGCTGGCGCTCGCACAGCAGTGCGTAGAGCGGGTCCACCTGCAGTGCTTCGAACAGTTGCACGACGGCAGGATCGTCCGATGCGAAATCGGCATGTGTGACGATGACGCGCAGGCCTTTGGGTGTTTCGTAGACGCGCAATCCCCAGTCGGGGCGGCTTTGGTGGAAGGCCTGGACGCGCTCCATGGCGCGCGTGGCCGGCGAGTCCGTGGCCGCACGCTGGCGCGCCTGGCGTGCTTCCCACCATCGCTGCACGCGCCGCATGGCCAGGAACAGCAGCAGCACGACCAGGGCCGTGGCCACCATCCGCGAATTGTTCTTGTGCGGTGCCAGCCGGGCCAGCCAGATGGCGGCCGAAGCCAACAACAGCAGGGTCACGACGGGAAAGCGCACGGCGCCCGGCGGCTCGGGCAGGTCGATATCGGCGATGGCCACGCGCTCGGTGTTCAGGCAGTGGGCGCCGTAGCTGTTGCGCGTCATCACCGTGCCCTCACGGCGCTGCAGGACTTCCTCGCGAATGGGAGTGGTGAAGCCGTCGAGCGCGTACTCGTTCTTCCACTCCATGCGAGGTTCGCCCTTGGGAAGCGCCGCATTGCAGGCGGCTTCCAGGGCCTGGCCAGCGCGCTCCTGTGCGTGGGCCTGGGCGGCTTCCTGGCTGGTGTCGGACCATCCCCAGCGCTGGACGGTGATGCCGTGGGTGGGGCGGCTTTCATGCCGCAGGCGCGCCTGCGCCCAGTAGGTGGGGATGTGCATGGCGGGCCAGTATAGGGAAAAGCCGCCTGATTCCCAAGGGAACACAGGCGGCTTGAGTCGGCGGCGCGCGCAGGCGCCGGATGCCGTGGGCTTTTACTGTTCGCGGCGCAGGGCAGGGAACAGAATCACGTCGCGGATGCTGGCGCTGTCGGTCAGCAGCATCATCAGCCGGTCGATGCCGATGCCGCAGCCGCCCGTGGGTGGCATGCCGTACTCGAGGGCACGCACGAAGTCGTGGTCGAAGTACATGGCCTCGTCGTCGCCACCGTCCTTGGCCTGGACCTGGGCGTTGAAGCGCGCGGCCTGGTCCTCGGCGTCGTTGAGCTCGGAGAAGCCGTTGCCGAATTCGCGGCCCGTGATGTAGAGCTCGAAGCGCTCGGTGACCTCGGGACGCTCGTCATTGGCGCGTGCCAGCGGCGAGATCTCGGTGGGGTGCTCCATGATGAAGGTGGGCTGCCACAGCTTTTCTTCCACCACTTCCTCGAAGTACAGCACCTGCAGGCTGGCCAGAGTGCGGGTGGACAAGCGTTCCTTTTCCTCGGTCATGCCCAGCTTGCGCAGGGCATTGGTCAGCCATTCACGGTCGGCCACCTTGTCGCCGGCCTCGGTGTACTTGACGATGGCCTCGGGGATGGTCAGGCGCTGGAAGGGCTGGGACAGGTCCACGGGCTTGCCGCCGTAGGTCAGCTGCAGCGTGCCCACGGCCTTTTGCGCGGCATCGCGCACCAGGGCCTCGGTGTAGTCCATCAGGTCGCGGTAGTTCCAGTAAGCCGCGTAGAACTCCATCATGGTGAACTCGGGGTTGTGGCGCACCGAGATGCCTTCGTTGCGGAAGTTGCGGTTGATCTCGAACACGCGCTCGAAGCCGCCGACCACCAGGCGCTTGAGGTAGAGCTCGGGCGCGATGCGCAGGTACATCTCCTGGTCCAGCGCATTGTGGTGGGTGACGAAGGGCTTGGCGTTCGCACCGCCGGGAATGGGGTGCAGCATGGGCGTTTCCACTTCCAGGAAGCCGTGCTCCACCATGAATTCGCGGATGCCCGAGACGGCCTTGCTGCGCGCGATGAAGCGGCGGCGGGCCTGCTCGTCCATCATCAGGTCCACATAGCGCTGGCGCACCTTCTGCTCCAGGTCGGCCATGCCGTGGAACTTGTCGGGCATGGGGCGCAGGCTCTTGGTGAGCAGGCGCAGGGTCTGCACCTTGACCGACAGCTCGCCGGTCTTGGTCTTCATCAGCGTGCCCTCGGCGCCCAGGATGTCGCCCAGGTCCCAGCGCTTGAAGGCCGCATAGACCTCTTCGCCCACGGTGTCGCGCGTGATGTACAGCTGGATGCGGCCGTGCGTGGGGCCCAGCGATCCGTCCTGGATGGTGGCAAAGCTGGCCTTGCCCATGACGCGCTTGAGCATCATGCGGCCGCCCAGGCTGACCTGCACGGCTTCGGCGTCCAACTGCTCGGCGCTCTTGTAGGCATGGGCCTGCTGCAGCGCCTCGGCGCGGTCGGCGGGCTTGAAGTCGTTGGGGAAGGCCACGCCGCCCTGTTCGCGGACCTGTTCACGCAGGGCCTTGAGTTTTTCGCGGCGCTCGGCGATGAGTTGGTTTTCGTCCTGGGGAGCGGTCTGGTCCGCTGCGGATGGGGTGTTGTGTTCGGTCATGACAATGAGCGCCAGCGCAAAACGCCGAGGGGCCGGAAAAAAGCCGGAGGAAAAAAGCGGGAAAAGCCGAAAAAAGCCAGGCGCAAAAGGCTGTAAGGTGGAGCGGCGGCAGCAAATACCACCGGAAAGCCCCGCAGCTGGCGGGCTGAATCCGCGATTTTAAGTTTTTTGGCGCGCTTTCGGTGCACGGTGCTTCCAATGTGCCGGACGCCGCTGCGGTATGACGCCGCAGTCCTGCCAATTCGTCAGTGCCCGGCGGGCGGGGAGCCGGGTGCCGGGCCCTGGGCATGGCCTATGCCGCTGCGCTCCAGCACATCGGCCACGAGCTCCAGCCGCACCAGCGGGCTGTCCAGTGCCATCAGCTGCTGCTTGATGGAGACAGGCATGGGCAGCAGCTCGGTCCAGCGGTTGGCCACCCAGCCGCAGTCGCCCATCTGTTCGGCACTGGGCAGCCGGGCATGGTCGGCGTCGGTGGAGCGCGCATGCAGCTGCATCAGCACCTGGGCCAGGGCCTGGGCGGTGGCAAGCAGGTGGCCGGGTACGGGCACGGCGGCATCGGCAGGCAGCATCTGCACATCGGCCACCCACAAACCGTGGGGCAGCTGGCGGTGATCCTGCATGCGAAAGCGTTGCGTTCCCTCGCACTGCAGGTGCAGCAGGCCGGGCTGGGGCTGCTGCAACTGGACGATGCGGGCCAGCGTGCCCACGGCGTGCAATTGCTCGGCGGCCGCGCCGGCCTTGCGCACTTCGCTGCCTGCCTGCAGCGCCACCACGCCGAAGGGGGCGCCCGTGCGCTCGCACTTGCGGATCATGTCCAGGTAGCGGACTTCAAAGACGCGAAGGCTGAGCAGGCCTTGGGGAAAGAGGACGCTGCCCAGGGGGAACAGCGGCAGGGAATGCAGTGCGGTAGGGACGGTCATGTGATGGGCGGGATGCGGCAGCTATCATCCCATGCTGTGCCAAGGCCGGATGGCCTTGGTCCGATCTTCCTCCCGCAGTCCTACAACGCCATGCTTTTTCAGATCGTTTCCTTTTTGCTCGACGTGGTCGTTGGCCTGTTGACCGGCGTCTGCCTGCTGCGCATGTACATGCAGGCCCAGCGCGTGCCCTTCGGCAACCCCGTGGGGCAGCTGGTGTTTGCGCTGTCCGACTGGATCGTGATGCCGCTGCGCCGCATCATCAAGCCGTCCGGGCGCTGGGATATGTCCAGCCTGATCGCTGCCTTCCTGCTGCAGATGCTGCAGTTCGTGCTGCTGTGGCTGTTGATGGGCGGTCAATCCACCGTGGTTGCCCTGCCCTGGCTGGCACTGTGCGGTCTGGCGCGCGTGGCACTGTCGGGCATGGTGGGCGTGCTGCTGATCTATGCCATCTTGTCGTGGGTGCAGCCGCAGTCGCCGATGTACGGCGTGCTGCAGCGCCTGTCCGAGCCCATGCTGCGGCCCATCCGCAAGCTGGTTCCCCTGATCGGCGGCGTGGACCTGTCTGCACTGGTGGCCCTGGTGCTGCTGCAGATTGCGCTGATGGTGCTGGCGTATATCCAGGGCTCGGGCCTGATGCTGCTGGCCTGATTTCTCCAGTTGGCTGGACGTGAAAAAGCCGCCGCAGGCATCAACCTGCGGCGGCTTTTTCTTGTCTGCGCGAGGCTTTACTGAACAGCGTCGGCCGGCAGGCGCTGCAGCATGGCAAGCGATGCGGCGATGCGGTCGCGCAGCTCGCGGCGGTCCACGATCATGTCCACGGCGCCCTTGTCCTGCAGGAACTCGGCGCGCTGGAAGCCTTCTGGCAGCTTCACGCGCACGGTGGTTTCGATCACACGCGGGCCGGCGAAGCCGACCAGGGTCTTGGGCTCGGCAATGACGATATCGCCGACGAAGGCGAAGCTGGCGGAGACGCCACCGAAGGTGGGATCGGTCAGCACCGAGATGTAGGGCAGGCCCTTCTTGGCCAGGCGCGTGAGCGCTGCATTGGCCTTGGCCATCTGCATCAGGCTCAGCAGGCCTTCCTGCATGCGCGCACCGCCCGTGGCGGTGAAGCAGATGAAGGGGACCTTCTGCTCGATGGCGGTCTCGACACCGCGCACGAAGCGCTCGCCAACCACGGAGCCCATGGAGCCGCCCATGAATTCGAACTCGAAGCAGGCTGCGACCACGTTGACGCTCTTGATGGCGCCGCCCATGACGACCAGGGCATCGGTCTCTCCAGTGTTCTCCAGCGCTTCCTTGAGGCGCTCGGGGTACTTGCGGCTGTCCTTGAACTTCAGGGCATCGACTGGAATGACTTCCTGGCCGATTTCATAGCGGCCTTCGGCATCCAGGAAATGGTTCAGGCGGGCGCGGGCGCCGATGCGGTGATGGTGGCTGCAGCTGGGGCAGACGTTCTGGTTTTTCTCCAGATCGGCCTTGTAGAGCACGGTCTCGCAGCTCGGGCACTTGATCCACAGGCCCTCCGGGATCTGCTGGTGGCGATCCGTGGGGTTGGTTTGCTGGATTTTGGCAGGCAGGAGTTTTTCAAGCCAGGACATGGTGTTTCCTTTTCAGGCGCAGGGCATGCGGCACCGGGCCGCATGCAAGGGCTGCATTATGCGACCTACGCGTCGAGTGCCTTGCGCACGCCGCGCAGGAAGTCGATGGTCAGGGGGACGATCTTTTCGTGGGGCTGGCCGTCCAGCATCTCGATGATGCGGCTGCCGATGACCACGGCGTCGGCCACGCGGGATATGGCCTGGGCCGTGGCCGCGTCGCGGATGCCGAAGCCCACGCCCACGGGAATGCTCACATGCTCGCGGATGCGCGGAAGCATGGCTTCCACCGCCGCCGTGTCGAGCGTGCCCGCTCCGGTCACGCCCTTGAGCGAGACGTAGTAGACATAGCCGCTGGCCACGCGCGCCACCTGCTGCATGCGCTCGGTGGTGGAGGTGGGCGCCAGCAGGAAGATGAGGTCCATGTCGCGCGCACGCAGTTGTGCGGCGAATGCCTCGCACTCCTCGGGCGGGTAGTCCACGATGAGCAGGCCATCGACGCCGGCCTCGGCCGCGTCGTCCACGAAGCGGTCCTTGCCGTGGATCTGGTCGTAGCGCTCCACCGGATTGGCGTAGCCCATCAGCACCACAGGCGTGGTCTGGTTCTTCTGGCGGAACTCGCGCACATAGGCCAGCACCTGCACCAGGCCCACGCCATTGGCGATGGCGCGGTCGCCTGCCTTCTGGATGGTGGGACCGTCGGCCATGGGGTCCGAGAAGGGCACGCCCAGTTCGATCACGTCGGCGCCAGCTTCCACCATGCCGTGCATCAGCGACGGCGTGATGGCCGCGAACGGGAAGCCCGCGGTGATGTACGGGATCAGGGCCTTGCGGCCGTCTTCCTGGAGTTTCGCGAAAGTCGTGGTGATGCGGCTCATTGAGCTGCTCCTCCCTTGACCGTGAGCCCGCGCATGGAGGGACGGTCGTAGTAATCGGCGCCCGAGAGGTCGGCCACGGTGCCGATGTCCTTGTCGCCGCGACCGGACAGGTTCACGAGGATGGACTGGTCGGCGCGCATGGTCCTGGCCAGCTGCATGGCATAGGCCACGGCATGGCTGGACTCCAGGGCGGGAATGATGCCTTCGGTGCGGCACAGGTAGTGGAAGGCGTCCAGCGCCTCCTGGTCGGTGATGCCCACGTACTGGGCACGGCCCAGTTCCTGCAGCCAGGCGTGCTCGGGGCCGACGCCGGGGTAGTCGAGGCCGGCGCTGATGCTGTGCGTCTCGGTGATCTGGCCGTTCTCGTCCTGCAGGATGAAGGTGCGGTTGCCATGCAGCACGCCGCTGCTGCCGCGCTGCAGCGAGGCCGAGTGCTTGCCGCTGTCCAGGCCTTCGCCCGCCGCCTCCACGCCGATCAGGCGCGTGTTCTCGAACGGGATGTAGGGATGGAAGATGCCCATGGCATTGCTGCCGCCGCCCACGCAGGCGATCACGGCATCAGGCTGGCGGTCGGCGCCCAGGAATTCGGGCATCTGCGTGAGGCATTCCTCGCCGATGACCTTCTGGAAGTCGCGCACCATCGCCGGATAGGGATGGGGGCCGGCCACGGTGCCGATGATGTAGAAGGTGTTGTCCACGTTGGCCACCCAGTCTCGCATGGCTTCGTTGAGCGCGTCCTTGAGCGTGCGGCTGCCCGACTCCACCGGCACCACGGTGGCGCCCAGCAGGCGCATGCGGTAGACGTTGGGGCTTTGGCGCTTCACGTCCTCGGCACCCATGTAGACGATGCATTCGAGGCCATAGCGTGCGCAGATGGTCGCCGTGGCCACGCCGTGCTGGCCCGCGCCGGTCTCGGCAATGATGCGGGGCTTGCCCATGCGCCGGGCGAGCATGGCCTGGCCGATCACATTGTTGATCTTGTGCGCGCCCGTGTGGTTGAGGTCTTCGCGCTTGAGGTAGATCTGCGCGCCGCCCATCTCGCGCGACATGCGTGCCGCGTGGTAGACGGGCGAGGGGCGGCCGACGAAGTGGGCCAGCTCGGACTGGAATTCGGCAACGAATTCCGGGTCGTTCTGGTACTTGGCGTAGGCGTCGCGCAGCTCGGTCAGAGCGTGTGTCAGGGTTTCGCTGGCAAAGCTGCCGCCGAAGCGGCCGAAATGGCCGGATGCGTCAGGGTACTGGTATTCGAACATGGCTTGTCTGCAAAAGTTGGTCATCGGCCGCGCGCACGGCGGCGATGAATCGGTGTATCTTGCCGGCGTCCTTGATGCCCCTGAGGGGCTTGCCGTCGGGACCATCGGCCTCGACGCCGGAACTGACATCAACGGCCAGCGAGAGTCCTCGCGGGCGCACTTGCAAGATGCCATCGGTCACGTTTGCAGGCGTGAGTCCACCAGACAAAACGAGGTGAGAGGCGACGTTTGGTGGAAGGAGTGACCAATTGAATGCTTTTCCGCCACCACCATAGCCGTCGACATGGGCGTCGAGCAGTATGGCCTGGGCTTTCGAGTAACGCTGGGCATATTCTACGAGGTCGAAGCGCGCGGCATCGGGACCAAGGGGAATGCGTGCGGCGCGCAGGAAGGCGCGGGTGCCGCCCGATGTGGCGGCTAGGCAGTCCTCGGGGGATTCGTCGCCGTGGAACTGCACGCAGGCGCCCGGGATGGCGGCGCAGGCAGCCATCACGTTGGCGGCGCTTTCATTGACGAACAGCAGCACCGGTGTCACGAAGGGCGGCAGGCGCCGCGCCAGTTCTGCAGCGCGCTGCACCGTCACGGCGCGCGGACTGGGGGCGTAGAGCACGAAACCCACGGCATCGGCGCCCGCCGTCACGGCAGCGTCCACGTCCTGTTCGCGGGTGAGACCGCAGATTTTGATTCGAGTGCGCTGCATGAGGGCTGAAGAATGGGGGAGTGGTTCTCCGTTCACGGGAGCCAATCATAGGCCGGGCTGCGCGAAGGAAGGCCCCAGGAAGGATCGTATACGGGGCCCAGAAAGTACAGGCCGTCGGGCGAGAAGGTGGGCGCGGCGGCATCGCGGGAGCGGGCGTCCAGAACCTGCTGCATCCACTGCGGCGCGTACGTGCCCTGGCCGATGGCGATCAGGCAGCCCATGATGTTGCGCACCATGTGGTGGAGGAAGGCGCTGCCTTCGAACTCGAAGCGCCAGTAGCAGCATTCCATGGCCGCATCGCCGAGCCGCATGGAGCTGGCTGCGGCCATCTGGGCCCCATCGCCCGCCATGCGGCGGGTGATGGACAGGCGGTGCAGCGTCTTGACGGGGGACTTGGCCTGGCAGCCCGATGCGCGGAACGAGCTGAAGTCGTGCTCGCCCAGCAGGTGACGGGCGGCGGCCTGCATGGCATCCCCATCGAGTGCATGGAACACCCAGCCCACGCGCCCGGCCTCCACGCTGGGGCGCACGGGCGATTGCAGCAGCACATAGGCATAGCGCCTTGCCGTGGCACAGGCGCGCGAATGGAAGGCATCGGGCACGGGCTGGGCCCATTGCACGGCGATGTCCGGCGGCAGGAAGGTGTTGGTGCCACGGACCCAGGAGAACGGGGCCCTGTCCAGCGGCGTGTCGAAATGGACGACCTGCATGAGGCCGTGCACGCCGGCATCGGTGCGGCCCGCGCAGAGGGTGTGCACCTCCTGAGCGGCAAAGCGGCCCAGGGCCGCTTCGAGATGGTCTTGAATGGTGTTGCCGGACAGCTGGCTTTGCCAGCCGCTGTAGCGCTGGCCGTTGTAGGCGACGCCGAGGGCTACGCGCATGGCGAGGCCTCCGGCATGGGTTGGGTGTGCATCAAGTTGTCAGTTTTCCATGGTGGCTTGCACCACCCTGTCACACGAAACCGGCGCGGCGCCTGGACAGGCACCGCCGGGCTTCAATCTATCTCGGCCAGCAGGCGCTGGGCCTTGGCCTTGAGATCGCCGTTGGCCTCGGCGATCACTTCCTCGATCAGTGTACGGGCTCCGTCACTGTCGCCGATGGCATTGAACTCCTGGGCCAGTGCGAGCTTGGTGGCCAGCGGGTCTTCAGGGGCCGAGGGCGGGGTTGCGACGGCAGGGGTGTCGTTGCCCAGGTCCAGGGACAGGCTGCCCAGGTCGAATTCCAGCGACTCGGCCGGTTCGGGCTTGGCCTCGGCCGCGGTCTCCAGCACACCGCCTGCCTGGGGCGTTGCCGGCGTCGGGGCAGGTGCCTCCGTGCCCAGGCCTTCCAGGTTGAACTCCATGGCGTCCAGCGACAGCAGCTCGGTCTTGGCGGAGCTGTCGTCCGTGGCGGAGCTGGTCAGGGGCGAGGGCTCGGTGGCCGGGAAGCTGTCGGCCGCCTGCGAGCCGGGCATGTCCAGCGACAGCATCTCGGTCGGCCGCATGTCGTCCATGGCGTTGCTGTGGTTCAGGGCGTCCGTCAGCGAGGCGTGGGCCGTGGGCTGGAAGCCGGGCATGTCCAGCGATGCAACAGGGGGCTCGATGCGAGGTGTGTCGTCCTTTGCGGAGGGCGTGGCTTCCAGCGGCGCGCGCAGCGTGGGTTCCAGCGCTGCGAAGTCCTGTTCGCTGGGCACGGGGGCCGGTGCGGGCAGGGGGCTGGCGTGCTGCGCGGGCAGGCTGGCATCGGCCAGGCCGCCGGGCAGGTCCATGTTGAGGTCCATGTCCAGGTCCATGGGCAGGGTGGCCGGGCCTTCGCGGTGCGCATCCATGTCCAGGGGGCGGCTGGCCAGCGAGGCGGCAGCCAGTCCGGCAGCGGCCACCGTGGCACCACCGGCAACGGCGGCGGCAGACAGGGACGCGGCGCCTGCAGGCTGGTAGAGGGCGTTTTCCGGGTCCAGGATGCGGCCCTGGTCGGCCAGGCGCTGCCAGTCCACGCCCTTGCCCTGGGTCAGGCCATGCAGGGTCTGCGCGACGGCCTCGAAGGCCTTGCGGTCATGGCGCTTGGCGTAGATGTCGGCCAGCTTCTGGTGCAGTGCGGTGCGGTTGGGGTCGGTGCGCAGGGCTTCCTTGAGGATTTCCTCGGCCTGCAGGTCGCGGCCATAGGCCAGGTAGACATCGGCCTCGGCCACGGGGTCCACGTCGCCCGCATCAAGCTGGCTGGGCGAGTAGTGCATGGAGGTGCCGGACAGCTGGCTCGATGTGCCGGTGTCCACGCGCTGGCCGCCGCTGGCGCCAAAGAAGGAGTCGGCCGCAAGCTGGCTGTCGCCAAAGGCGCTTTCGCTGGAGGCGGCAGCGGCACGGCGGCGTTGCATGACGCGGTAGCCGCCATATCCCAGCAGCAGGGCCAGCAGGGCAGCACCGGCCAGCGGGATGGTGGGATCTTCCAGCAGCGTATCGATGAAGCTGGGCTCGGCGATCGGTGCAGCGGGAACGGGTGCCGGCTTGGGCTTGGGTGGCTCGGCTGGAGCAGGTGTGGCGGGAGCGGCTTCTGCGGCAGCCGTCGCTGCGGCAGCTGTCGTCGCTGCGGCGTCTGGTGCTGCAGTCGTGGCCGGAGCCGTTGTGGCGGCCGCATCGGCGGGAGCTGCCGGGGCCGTTGCCTGGGGCGCTGCCGTTTCAGGCGCCGCAGGCACGGTCGGTGCGCCGGGCACGGCCACTCCAGCTGCCTTGCCGCCAGCGGCAGCCGCCGGCGCTGCCGCAGCACCTTCGGCGGGCTTGGTGGCGGCGGCGATCTGGCTCAGCTCGGACATGTTGCGCTGCAGCTCGGCCGTGCGCGATGCCTGGTCTTCAGACTGCTTTTGCTTGGCCAGGCGTTCGTCGGCCTCCACGCCCTTGACGGCGCCCTTGGACAGGGTGAGCTTGTCGGGTGCTGCGGTGGACGGCTTGCGGTCTTCGACCTGGGCCTGGACGCTGCCCGATGCTTCGCGGTTGGCGGAGGCCACGGGTGCGGCCGGCGCAGCGCTGGCCAATTGGCGGCGGAACTGGTTGAAATCGCGGGACTGGGCGGCAACGATCTGGCGCGCTTCGCGCGGCGAGGTGGCCTGGGCCGTGGCTTCGTCCGGCACGGTGAGCACGGCGCCGGAGCGCATGCGGTTCACGTTGCCGTTGATGAAGACCTTGGGATTGGTGCGCAGCATGGCCACCAGCATCTGGTCCAGCGAAACGCCGGCCGGCAGGTGGGCGGCAGCGATGCGGCCTGCCGTGTCCCCGGCCTTGATGCGGACTTCGGAGGCCTCGGATGGCGCGGGGGCCGCTGCGGCGCGCTCGCGGGCTGCCGGGGCGGCACGGCGCTGCGCTGCTGGCGCAGGGCGGCTTTCCTCGGTGTTGCCTGCAGCGACTTGCGATGCAGCTTGCGATGGAGCGGGGGCTGTGCGGCGCGGCGCGGCGGCAGGCTCGGGTGCCGAGGCCTGGGCTGCAGCCGTCACGGCAGGCGGGAGCTTTTGCAGGGTGGGCGGGTCCAGCAGCAGGGTGTAGTTGCGCTGCAGGTTGCCCGAGGCCCAGCTGGCGTCGATCACCAGATCGACGAAGGGTTCGTTGACGGGCTGTGTGCTTGTGAGGCGCAGGACGGCCGAGCCATCCGGGCGGCGCTGCACGCTGACACGCACCTGGCTGGCGGTGGCGTTGTACTCCATGCCCTGGGTGCGGAAGACGCCAGGAGAGGCCACGCCCACGCGCAGGCCTTCGGCTTCAGCGGCGGTGATCTGGGGGATTTCGACTTCGGCACGCAGGGGCTCGCCCAGGGCCGATTGCACGTTCACCCGGCCCAGAGCCAGAGCCCAGGCCTCGGAGGCGGGCAGTGCGACCGAGACGACGGCCGCAGTGGCCAGCACAGAGAGTTTCCAACGATGCATAAAGCGTCAAACCTGTGTGGATGCAATGGGGCGGGCACTATTTTTATTGTGGGAATGCCAGCGCTTGCACATGTAATTGAAATTTACCCGGGGATAGATGGCAAGCCATCTACCAAGGTGCTTGGGTCGCATTGTCGGCCACGCTATAGGATCGCAAGCGTCTGGTTGCCAGCGAACGCCAATAGTTGTTGTCGAACGGCAACGAGAAGAAACATAATGTATCTTTGGTGATTGTAGGCAACCACCTACAGCCAATCGACAAGAGACCTGGGCATTGTGCCCAATCGCCCAGGGCTTAAAGCCGAAAAAAGCGCCATGTCCCGGCCCGGGACATGGCGCTTTTTGTGCTGGCTCAAGCCGGCGATGCTCAGGCGGCGAGCAGGATGCGCAGCATGCGGCGCAGCGGCTCGGCGGCGCCCCACAGCAGTTGGTCGCCGATCACGAAGGCCGACAGGTATTCGGGGCCCATGTTCAGCTTGCGCACGCGGCCCACGCCGACTTCCAGGCCGCCGGTGATGGCGGCGGGGGTCAGTTCCTTGACGGTGATGGCGCGGTCGTTGGGAACCCACTTCACCCAGGGGTTGCCGGACTTGATGATGGCTTCCAGCTCCTCCAGGGGCAGGTCCTTCTTGAGCTTGAGGGTCAGCGCCAGGCTGTGGCAGCGCATGGCGCCGATGCGCACGCACAGGCCGTCGACGGGAATGGTCTGCTCGGTGCCCAGGATCTTGTTGACCTCGGCCTGGCCCTTCCACTCTTCCTTGGACTGGCCGTTGTCCAGCTGTGCGTCGATCCAGGGGATCAGGCCACCGGCCAGCGGTGCGCCGAAGAATTCGGTGGGCACGTCGGTACGGATGGTCTGGGCCACCTTGCGGTCGATGTCCAGGATGGCGGATGCGGGCGTGGCCAGTTCGTCGGCCACGGCAGCGTGCACCACGCCCATGCCCTTGAGCAGTTCGCGCATGTGGTTGGCGCCGCCACCGGAGGCCGCCTGGTAGGTCATGGAGCTGACCCATTCCACGAGACCGGCCTTGAACAGGCCGCCCAGGCCCATCAGCAGGATGGAGTTGGTGCAGTTGCCGCCGATCCAGTTCTTGCCGCCAGCGGCGAGCTTGGACTGGATCAGGCCTTCATTGACGGGGTCGAGCACGATGACGGCATCGCCTTCCATGCGCAGCGACGACGCGGCATCGATCCAGTGGCCGTTCCAGCCCGAGGCGCGCAGCTGGGGGAAGACTTCCTTGGTGTAGTCACCGCCCTGGCAGGTGATGATGATGTCGCACTTGGACAGCTCGGCAATGTCGTTGGCATTGCGCAGCTCGGTGTGGGTCTTCGCCATGGCCGGGGCCTTGCCGCCGGCGTTGGAGGTGGAGAAGAACACGGGCTCGATCAGGTCGAAGTCGCCCTCTGCCTGCATGCGGTCCATCAGCACGGAGCCGACCATGCCGCGCCAGCCGACGAGGCCTACCAATTGCTTGCTCATTTTTGAAACGCCCTTTCAGTGTGAAAACAGTGCTGGATCAAGACTGTTGTCGCCCGGCTCGTCTAGGCCAGGTGAGGGCGCACGACGAACCGGGCTGGGTCAGCCTTTGATTGTCGTAATGGTTGTGGAGGTGAGTGCGCGCGCAGCCACACCAGCCACGGCGGCGGGTGCAATGTTCAGCAGGAGGAACGGGCGGGCGGCAAACATAAGAGACGTCATTCTAGCGAATACACCAGGAAAGAGAATGTCTGTTCTGATGAATATCTTCGTCGAATCGGCGAAAAGAGGGTGTCTATTTTGACGTTTTGCCATGGTGTGGCGGAGCAGGGCAGCACCTGCCCGCCACGGGGACGGCCGCAAGCCTGCAGGCTTGCGGCCGTCATGGACATCAGGCCAGTGCGGCCACCACGGCATCGCCCATCTCGCGGGTGGAGACCTTGGTCGTGCCTTCGCTGTAGATGTCGGCCGTGCGCAGGCCCTGGGCCAGCACCTTTTGCACGGCGGCTTCGATGCGCTGTGCGGCGGCTTCCTGGTTCAGCGAGAAGCGCAGCATCATCGCGGCCGACAGGATGGTGGCCAGCGGATTGGCAATGCCCTTGCCGGCGATATCGGGGGCCGAGCCGTGGCTGGGCTCGTACAGGCCCTGGCCCCTGGAGTTGAGCGATGCCGAGGGCAGCATGCCGATGGAGCCGGTCAGCATGGAGGCTTCGTCGGACAGGATGTCGCCGAACATGTTGCCGGTGACCACCACGTCGAAGCGCTTGGGTTCCTTGACCAGCTGCATGGCGGCGTTGTCCACGTACATGTGGTCCAGTTGCACATCGGGGTACTGCTGGCCCACTTCGGTGACCACGTCCTTCCAGAACTGGAAGGTTTCCAGCACATTGGCCTTGTCCACGCTGGTCACGCGCTTGCTGCGCTTTTGCGCGGCCTGGAAGGCGACATGGGCGATGCGCTCGATCTCGGGCTTGGAGTAGCGCATGGTGTCGAAGGCTTCCTCGGCACCGGGGAAGTGGCCGTCGGTGGCCACGCGGCGGCCGCGCGGCTGGCCGAAGTAGATGTCGCCGGTCAGCTCGCGGATGATGAGGATGTCCAGGCCCGCGACCAGCTCGGGCTTGAGGCTGGAGGCGTGGGTCAGTTCCGCGTAGCAGATGGCCGGGCGGAAGTTGGCGAACAGGCCCATGTGCTTGCGCAGGCCCAGGATGGCCTGCTCGGGGCGCAGCGGGCGGTCCAGCGTGTCGTACTTCCAGTCGCCCACGGCGCCGAACAGCACGGCGTCGGACTCCATGGCCAGCTTCAGCGTGGATTCGGGCAGCGGATGGCCGGCAGCTTCGTAGGCAGCGCCGCCCACGGGGGCCGTCTGCATGTCGAAGTCCAGGCCCAGGGCGCCCAGCACCTTCACGGCTTCCGCAACGATTTCGGGGCCGATGCCATCACCGGGCAAGACTGCGATTTTCATGGTGTTCCTTTGAGAGACTGTTCGGATGGTGGAAGGCCGCCGGCGGCTGGTTCAGCAACGCCTGCGGCCTGTGAAGGAAGGCGCGATCAGCGCTGCACGAGTGTGTGTGCCAGCCAGGGCTTGGTGGCCAGACGCTCGGCCTCGTAGGCGCGGATCTTGTCGGCATGGCGCAGCGTCAGGCCGATATCGTCAAAGCCGTTGAGCAGGCAGTACTTGCGAAAGGCGATGACGTCGAAAGGAATCTCCTCGCCCTGCGGGCGCACGATCACCTGGCGCTCCAGGTCGATGGTCAACTCGTAGCCTGGGAAGGCGGCGATCTCGTTGAACAGCATGTCGATCGTGGCCTCGGGCAGCACGATGGGCAGCAGGCCGTTCTTGAAGCAGTTGTTGAAGAAGATGTCGGCAAAGCTGGGCGCCAGAATGGCGCGGAAGCCGTACTGGTCCAGGGCCCAGGGCGCGTGCTCGCGGCTGGAGCCACAGCCGAAGTTCTTGCGCGCGACCAGGATGGAGGCACCCGCATAGCGCGGATGGTTGAGCACGAAGTCGGGGTTGGGCTTGCGCGAGGCCGGATCCTGGCCGGGCTCTCCATGGTCCAGGTAGCGCCATTCGTCGAACAGGTTCACGCCGAAGCCGGTCTTCTTGATCGACTTGAGGAACTGCTTGGGAATGATGGCGTCGGTATCGACGTTTTCGCGGTCCATGGGGGCCACAAGGCCCTTGTGCACGGTGAATTGTTGCATGGCTGTATCGGATTCAGGGTTCAGCGGGCGGCGCGTTCGATGGCGCTGCCCGCGCTTTGCACGTCCTGGCCAATGCCCTTGACGGTATTGCAGGCGGCCAGGGTGAAGGCCAGGCCGATCAGGAGGATCGAGAAGGAGGGCTTCATGGTGTGCAGGCGGGGCAGTTGCGGGATCGGATCAGGAGAACCTGCGGATGTCCACGAAGTGGCCGTGTATGGCGGCGGCTGCGGCCATGGCGGGGCTCACCAGGTGGGTGCGTCCGCCCGCGCCCTGGCGGCCTTCGAAGTTGCGGTTGCTGGTGGAGGCGCAGCGCTCGCCGGGCTCCAGGCGGTCGGCATTCATGGCCAGGCACATGGAGCAGCCGGGCTCGCGCCATTCAAAGCCTGCCGCCTTGAAGATCTGGTCCAGGCCTTCGCGCTCGGCCTGTTCCTTGACCAGGCCGGAGCCGGGCACGACCATGGCCAGCTTGATGTTGCGCGCCACCTTCTGGCCCAGCTTCTTGACCACGGCGGCGGCCTCGCGCATGTCTTCGATGCGGCTGTTGGTGCAGGAGCCGATGAAGACCTTGTCCACGAAGATGTCGTCGATGGCCTTGCCGGGTTCCAGCGCCATGTAGGTCAGCGCGCGTTCGATGGCGCCGCGCTTGCTGGCATCCTTTTCCTTGTCGGGGTCCGGCACGCGGGCATCCACGCCCAGCACCATCTCGGGCGAGGTGCCCCAGGTGACCTGCGGCACGATCTCGCTGGCCTGCAGCTCGACCACGCGGTCGAACTTCGCATCGGCATCGGAGTGCAGCGTCTTCCAGTAGGAGACGGCGGCATCCCATTCGGCTCCGGTGGGGGCCAGCGGGCGGCCCTTGACGTACTGGATGGTCTTGTCGTCCACGGCCACCAGGCCGGCGCGTGCGCCGCCTTCGATGGCCATGTTGCAGACCGTCATGCGGCCTTCCATGCTCAGGTCGTGGATGGCTTCGCCGGCGAACTCGATGGTGTAACCCGTGCCGCCGGCCGTGCCGATCTTGCCGATGATGGCGAGCACGATGTCCTTGGCCGTGATGCCGGGGGCGGCCTTGCCGATGACGTTGATCAGCATGTTCTTGGCCTTCTTGGCCAGCAGTGTCTGGGTGGCCATCACGTGCTCGACCTCGGACGTGCCGATGCCGTGTGCCAGCGCGCCGAAGGCGCCGTGCGTGGAGGTGTGGCTGTCGCCGCAGACCACGGTCATGCCGGGCAGGGTGGCTCCCTGCTCGGGGCCCATCACGTGGACAATGCCCTGGCCCTTGTCCATGAAGGGGAAGAAGGCCGCAGAGCCGAACTCGCCGATGTTGGTATTCAGCGTGGTGATCTGTTCCTTGCTGATGGGGTCGGCAATGCCGTCATAGCCGCGCTCCCAGCCGTCGGTGGGGGTGTTGTGGTCGGCCGTGGCCACCACGGAGCTGATGCGCCACAGCTTGCGGCCGGCCATGCGCAGGCCTTCGAAGGCCTGGGGGCTGGTGACTTCGTGCACCAGGTGGCGGTCGATGTAGAGGACCGCGGTGCCGTCATCCTCGGTGTGGATGACGTGCTCGTCGAAGATCTTGTCGTAGAGGGTGCGTCCCATGGCGTTCTCGAATGGTTGGTGTCGTGGGGAAATCTTTGGGGGGCATCCGGCGGCCAGAGGGCCTTCAGGATGCGCTGGCCGGCGGGCTCAGGTGCTCGACCAGCAGGCGGGCAGTGACGGGTAGCGCATCGAAGTCGCGCGCCACGATGCTCAGCTCGCGCCGTGCCCAGTCGTCGCTGAGCTCCAGGGCACGCAGGTGGCCCACGCCGTGCATGAGCTCGAAGGCGCGGTCGGGGATCAGTCCCACGCCCAGGCCGTTGTCGATCATGCGGCACATGGCATCCAGGCTGGTGACCTGGATGCGCTGGTGCAGCGCATGTCCCGCCTGTGCGGCGGCAGCACGCATGGCCAGGCTGATGGAGGAGCCTGCCTGCAGGCTGACGATGTCCCATTCGAGCACATCGGCAAAGGCCACGCTGTCGCTGTGCGCCAGCGCGTGCTGCTCGGGCACCACGACGACCAGGCGATCCTCGCGGTAGGGGCGGTGCTGCAGCACGGGAGTGGTCTGGCCATTGCCCAGCGGCATGTACGCCATGGAGCAGATGCCGATGTCGGCCGTGCCTTCCTGCACGGCAGCCAGCACGGCGGGGCTGAGCTGCTCCTGCAGGTCGATCTTGACTTGGCCGTGCTTGCGCGCGAAGACGCCCAGGTCTTCCGGCAGGAACTGCACGATGGCGGACATGTTGGCGTGGATGCGTACATGGCCGCGCACGCCATCGGCGTACTCGGACAGCTCGCCCTGCATGCGCTCCAGGCCGTACAGCACGTTGCGGGCATGGTGCAGCAGGCTTTCGCCGGCCGGTGTCAAGGTCACGCCACGGCTGTGCCGGTATAGCAGGGCCGTGTCCACCGTGGCTTCGAGATCGGACAGGCGCTTGCTCACCGCCGAGGCCGCAATGAACTCGCGCTCGGCCGCGCGGCCGATGCTGCCAAGTTCGCAGACAGCCACGAACAGCTGCAGGGAGGTGAGGTCTATGCGCCGTGCAAAACTGCGCTCTGAATTCTTCATGTGGTGGGGTTCAGGCTTCTCATTAGGAGAAGCTGGATGGATTTTCTCGCACAATTCATCGGTCTGTCATCTTCAAGCGCGATGTCTTTGGTGGTGTCGTGCGATTCCATGGAGATGGGGGTCATGCCCCGCTGCGATGGCGCAGGGCTGCCGTGCCTGCCGGATGGCCGGTTGCATACTGAAAGAATTTGTCAATCTTTGCGCCAGTTGCCTGCATGGATTGCTGCAAAAATAAGAGCATATGAACGATCGATACCCGACGGGCCTGCGAGCCCTGCCTGCAGGCCTGTCTTTGCTGCTGGCCGCAGCCCTGTCCTGCATGGCCGTCCCGGCGTCTGCCAAGCCGCAGCCGCCAGCGAAGAACGCAGCCAGGAGCGGTGCAAAGGCGCCTGCCAAACCTGCTGCCAAGGCGGCAGCCAGGCCTGCGGGCAAGGCCGCTGCCAAGACCGGGGGCAAGTCGGCACCCTCTCCAGCACGCCATGCGCCGGCCAAAGCTGCCGCTGGTGCCGCCGCCGTTGGCGCGGCGGGCGGGGCTGTTGCAGCCGGAGCTGCCGCAGCCGCAGTTGGCCATACCTCCAAGGGCGAGCCCGGCCTGAGCGCGGCCGAGGTCGCAGCGTTGCACCAGCATGCCGAGCAGGGCGAGGCCAGCGCCCAGTACGCGCTGGGCTCGCTGTACAAGCGCGGCCAGGGCGTTGCCATGAGTGCCGAGACGGCGGCCCAGTGGTACGAGAAGTCGGCGCAGCAGGGCTATGCGCCGGCCCAGTCCGACCTGGGGCTGATGTACGCAAACGGCCGTGGCGTGGCGCGTGACGATGCCCAGGCCGTGCAGTGGTATCGCAAGGCGGCCGAGCAGGGCGATGCCGTGGCCCAGAACAACCTGGGCCTGATGCTGGCCGAGGGGCGCGGAGCCGCCAAGGACCCCGCGCAGGCCGTGCAATGGTTCCAGCGCTCGGCCGAGCAAGGTGAGGCGGCCGGACAGTACAGCCTGGGCGTGATGTATGCCACCGGCAGGGGCGTGGCCGAGGATGTGGCGCAGGCGCTGCGCTGGTTTGTGGCAGCGGCCGGCCAGGGCCATGCCGATGCGCAATTCAATGCCGGCATGCTCTATGCCGAGGGTGGCGTGGTAGATCGCGACATGGTGCAGGCCGCGCACTGGCTGGAGAAGGCGGCCGAGCAGGGCAACGCCGCAGCCCAGTCCAATCTGGGCGTGCTGTATGCCAATGGCCAGGGCGTGCCCGCCAGCGACAAGCAGGCCGCGCGCTGGCTGGAGCGTGCCGCCCAGCAGGGCGATGCGCTGGCGCAGTCCAATCTGGCCAGCCTTTATGCCTCGGGCAAGGGTGTGGAGCGCAGCCCGTCCCAGGCCTATTTCTGGATGCTGCTGGCGGCGGGCAGGGACAGCTCGCTGGCTGCCAAGCGTGACAGCATGGCCCAGCCGCTGAGCGCGGCCGAGCGTGCACGCACCGAGCGCCAGGCGGCGGCCTGGAAGGCCAAGCCCGCTCCCTGAGTCGTGCCGAGCATGCCCCAATGAAAAACGCCTCGGAAGAGGCGTTTTTGTTGGAGGCTCAGTGCGGCATCAGCTGAAGAAGCTCTTGAGCCTGTCGGTCCAGCTCTCGCCGCTGGGCGAATGCT
The DNA here is from genome assembly GCA_031286585.1 of Delftia acidovorans. Taxonomy (GTDB): domain Bacteria; phylum Pseudomonadota; class Gammaproteobacteria; order Burkholderiales; family Burkholderiaceae_C; genus Comamonas; species Comamonas acidovorans_A. The sequence continues at coordinate 135,132 of JAITUC010000038.1, read as the reverse complement.
TGGCGCCGCCCTTCTTGAGCGATTCCTCCAGCTCGCGCAGCAGCTTGCGCTGGTACTCGGTCAGCTTGACGGGCGTCTCGACCACGATGTGGCAGTACAGGTCACCGGGATAGCTGGAGCGCACGCCCTTGATGCCCTTGCCGCGCAGGCGGAACTGCTTGCCGGCCTGGGTGCCTTCGGGGATGTCGATGGCCGCCTTGCCGGACAGGGTGGGCACCTCGATCTCGCCGCCGAGCGCCGCCGTGATGAAGCTCACGGGCACGTTGCAGTGCAGGTCGTCGCCGTCGCGCTCGAAGATGTCGTGGTCCTTGATGCGGATCTCGATGTAGAGATCGCCCGCAGGCCCGCCATTCGTGCCGGGTTCGCCGTTGCCGGAGGAGCGGATGCGCATGCCGTCGTCGATGCCAGCAGGAATCTTCACTTCCAGTGTCTTCTGGCGCTTGACCTTGCCCTGGCCGCCGCAGCTGGTGCAGGGCTCGGGAATGATCTTGCCCGTGCCCCGGCAGTGCGGGCAGGTCTGCTGCACGCTGAAGAAGCCCTGGCGCATCTGCACGCTGCCCATGCCGTTGCAGGTGGTACAGGTCTTGGCGCTGGTGCCGGGCTTGGCGCCGCTGCCGTGGCAGGTGTCGCAGCCATCCCAGCTGGGGATGCGGATCTGCGCATCCTTGCCGTGGGCGGCCTCCTCCAGCGTGATCTCCATGGCGTAGCTGAGGTCGTTGCCGCGGTAGACCTGGCGGCCGCCACCGGCGCCGCCGCGTCGGCCGCCACCCTGGTTGAACATGTCGCCAAAGATGTCGCCAAAGGCTTCGGCAAAGCCACCAAAGCCTTCGGCGCCGCCGCCCATGCCGCGGTTGGGGTCCACGCCTGCATGGCCGTACTGGTCGTAGGCCGCGCGCTTGTTGCTGTCGGAGAGCATCTCGTAGGCCTCCTTGGCCTCCTTGAATTTCTCTTCCGCCTCGCGTGCGGCATCCCCCTGGTTGCGGTCAGGGTGGTACTTCATCGCCAGCTTGCGATAAGCCTTCTTGATGTCGTCGTCCGAGGCGTTCTTGGCAACGCCGAGGACCTCGTAAAAATCGCGTTTGGACATGGTGTTTGCTAGCCAGTCAGTGAGAACAGGAACGCCGCGTCAGCCCCTTGGCAGGGCCGAGCGCGGCGGCAAGCGGTCGTCAAGGGACCACGCGCTGGGTTCAGTCCTTCTTGACTTCCTTGACTTCGGCGTCAACGACGTTGTCGTCAGCGGCTGCTGCACCGGCCGAGGCGCCCGCTGCACCGGCCGCTGCGGCGGCGGCTGCTGCCTCGGGGCCGCCGGCTGCCTGCGCATCGGCGTACATCTTCTCGCCGAGCTTCTGGCTGGCTGTCATCAGCGCCGTGGTCTTGGCGTCGATGGCATCCTTGTCCTCGCCCTTCAGGGCTTCTTCCAGGTCCTTGACGGCGCTCTCGATGGCGGTCTTCTCGCCGGCGTCGAGCTTGTCGCCATGCTCGCCCAGGCTCTTCTTGACGCTGTGCACGGCGGCTTCGCCCTGGTTGCGGGCCTGGACCAGCTCCAGCTTCTTCTTGTCGTCGGCCGCGTTCAGCTCGGCGTCCTTCACCATCTTCTGGATCTCGTCCTCGGACAGGCCGGAGTTCGCCTTGATGGTGATCTTGTTTTCCTTGCCCGAAGCCTTGTCCTTGGCCGAGACATTCAGGATGCCGTTGGCGTCGATGTCAAAGGCCACTTCGATCTGGGGCACGCCACGCGCTGCGGGAGGGATGCCTTCGAGGTTGAACTCGCCCAGCATCTTGTTGCCCGAAGCCATTTCGCGCTCGCCCTGGAACACCTTGATGGTCACGGCAGGCTGGTTGTCGTCGGCCGTCGAGAAGGTCTGTGCGAACTTCGTCGGGATCGTGGTGTTCTTGGTGATCATCTTGGTCATCACGCCACCCAGCGTCTCGATGCCCAGAGACAGCGGTGTCACGTCCAGCAGCAGCACGTCCTTGCGGTCGCCCGACAGCACCTGGCCCTGCACGGCGGCGCCCACGGCCACGGCTTCGTCGGGGTTCACGTCCTTGCGGGGTTCCTTGCCGAAGAATTCCTTGACCTTCTCCTGCACCTTGGGCATGCGGGTCATGCCGCCGACCAGGATCACGTCATCGATGTCGGACACGGACACGCCTGCGTCCTTGATGGCCGTGCGGCAGGGCGCAATGGTGCGCTCGATCAGGTCCTCGACCAGGCTTTCCAGCTTGGCGCGGGTCAGCTTGATGTTCAGGTGCTTGGGACCCGAGGCATCGGCCGTGATGTAGGGCAGGTTGATGTCGGTCTGGGCCGAGTTCGACAGCTCGATCTTGGCCTTCTCGGCGGCTTCCTTCAGGCGCTGCAGGGCCAGCACGTCCTTGGACAGGTCAACGCCTTGCTCCTTCTTGAACTCGGTGATGATGTAGTCGATGATGCGCTGGTCGAAGTCCTCGCCGCCCAGGAAGGTGTCGCCGTTGGTGGACAGCACCTCGAACTGCTTTTCGCCGTCCACGTCGGCGATCTCGATGATGGACACGTCGAAGGTGCCGCCGCCCAGGTCATACACCGCGATCTTGCGGTCGCCCTTGTCGGTCTTGTCCAGGCCGAAGGCCAGTGCAGCTGCCGTGGGTTCGTTGATGATGCGCTTGACTTCCAGGCCCGCGATGCGGCCGGCATCCTTGGTGGCCTGGCGCTGGGCGTCGTTGAAGTACGCGGGCACGGTGATCACGGCCTCGGTCACGGGCTCGCCCAGGTAGTCCTCGGCGGTCTTCTTCATCTTGCGCAGCACTTCGGCGGAAATCTGCGGCGGGGCCAGCTTCTGGCCGCGCACTTCCACCCAGGCGTCGCCGTTGTCGGCGCGCGAGATGGTGTAGGGCATCAGGTCGATGTCCTTTTGCACTTCCTTCTCGTCGAACTTGCGGCCGATCAGGCGCTTGGCGGCGTAGATGGTGTTGCGGGGGTTGGTGACGGCCTGGCGCTTGGCCGAGGCGCCGACGAGGATCTCGCCGTCTTCCTGGTAGGCAATGATCGAGGGCGTGGTGCGTGCGCCTTCGCTGTTCTCGATCACCCGCGTGTTGTTGCCGTCCATGATGGCCACGCAGCTGTTGGTGGTGCCCAGGTCAATACCGATGATTTTTCCCATTTTGAGTTCTCTCCGCGTTCTGTGAAATGTTTGAATGACTGCTAACTTGTGGCCGGCAGGCGCTGCTTCAAGGGGGCCTGCCTCTTTTTTGTCAGCGATGCCGTGAGCGCACGCTTACTGTGGCTGGGCCACGGTCACGAGGGCCGGGCGCAGGATGCGGTCGGCGATCAGGTAGCCCTTTTGCAGCACGGACACCACGGTGTTGGCTTCCTGCTGTGCAGGCACCATGCTGATGGCCTGGTGCAGGTTGGGGTCGAATTTCTCGCCGGCTGCCGGGTTGATGGTCACGACCTTGTTGCGCTCCAGGGCCGAGGTCAGCTGGCGCAGCGTGGCATCGGCGCCTTCGCGCAGTTGCTCTGGCGTGGCCTGCTGGATGGCCAGCGCGGCATCCAGGCTGTCGCAGACGGGCAGCAGGCTTTCGGCGAAGCTTTCGATACCGAATTTGCGGGCCTTGGAGACTTCATCCTCCGCGCGGCGGCGCACGTTCTCTGCCTCGGCCTTGGCGCGCAGGAACTGGTCGGCCAGCTCGGCACTCTTGGCCTTGAGTTCGGCCAGCTCGGCCTGCAGGCGCTGCAGCTCGTCGGCGGCGTTGGCCGCCATGGCGGCTTCGATTTCTTCCGGGGCTGCGTCTTGAAAGGGGTTGGAGTTCTGTTCGGACATGGATGGAGACTTCAGCTACAAAACAAAAAGATCGCCGTGCTGGAGGCCAGGCTTGGCGATTGCACGATCTTGAATCGAGATGCGAGCGGATCCGTGTATTTTCAAGGGCTTTGTGCTTGTGCATGCGCACTGCAGGGGCACACGGTGGGGGCAAAAGCCGGGCGAGGGGGTAAAAGCCCCACACGAATCCGGGGTCTCGGGCAGTGCGGAGTGTACAGATGGAAGAGGGCTGCGCTAGAATCCAATGCTTTGCCTTGCCGCACCGCTACAAGACGCAGTGGGCGGCGTTTTCCCAAAAGGAGTCGATATGCGTCATTACGAAATCGTTTTGTTGATCCACCCGGATCAGAGCGAGCAGGTTCCCGCCATGCTGGAACGCTACAAGGGCATGATCACCGCTGGCGGTGGCAAGGTCCATCGCGAAGAAGACTGGGGCCGTCGCCAACTGGCTTACATGATCAACAAGCTCGCCAAGGCCCACTACCTGTGCCTGAACATCGAAGCCGACCAGGCTGTGATGGCTGAGCTGGAGCATGCCTTCAAGTTCAACGATGCCGTGCTGCGTCACCTGACGGTTCAGAAGAAGAAGGCCGACACTGCGCCTTCCTCGATGATGAAGACCGTCGAGCGTGAAGAAGCCCGCAAGGCCAGCCAGACCGAACAGGCCTGAGCCCAGCCCTTCCAGAACCTGAAGGAGTGGAAAACCGCGTTGCACTGACGGCCGCCATCGCAGAGCTTCAAGCACTGCGCTACACGCCGGCAGGGCTGCCCGCCCTTGAACTGCGACTCGAACACGCGTCGCGGCAAAAGGAAGCAGGAAGCGAACGCAGCGTGACGGCATCCGTCAAGGCGGTGGCCTTTGGCGCGCTGGCTGAAAAGCTGGCCCGCCAGGCGCTCGGCAGCCAGTGGAAGTTCCAAGGCTTCCTGGCAACGCCCCGCAACGGCAAATTGCTGGTTCTCCACATCCAGGACATTCAACAAAACTAATTTTCAAGAGGTCCAGAAATGGCCACGTTCAAGAAATTCAACAAGGACAAGCGCCCCAAGCGCAACACGCAGTCGCTGCTGTTCAAGCGCAAGCGCTTCTGCCGCTTCACCGTCGCCGGCGTCGAAGAAATCGACTACAAGGATGTGGACACCCTGCGTGACTTCATCGGTGAAAACGGCAAGATCGTGCCCGCTCGCCTGACCGGCACGCGCGCCATCTACCAGCGTCAGCTGAACACGGCCATCAAGCGCGCCCGCTTCCTGGCTCTGGTTCCTTACTCTGACCAGCACAAGATCTAAGGAATACAACCATGCAAGTCATTCTGCTCGACAAGGTTGTGAACCTCGGTGGCCTCGGCGACATCGTCAAGGTCAAAGACGGCTACGCCCGCAACTTCCTGATCCCCACGGGCGCTGCCCGCCGTGCCACGGCTTCCGCCAAGGCCGAGTTCGAAGCCAAGCGCGTCGAACTGGAAAAGCAAGCGGCTGAAAAGCTGGCTGCTGCCCAGCAACTGGGCGAAAAGCTCAACGGCGTGAACGTCAAGCTGACCCAGAAGGCCGGTGTTGACGGCCGCCTGTTCGGCTCGGTGACCAACGCCGACATCGCCGAAGAACTGACCAAGGCCGGCTTCGCCGTCGCCAAGTCGCAGGTTCGCCTGGTCAACGGCCCCATCAAGACCGTGGGCGACGCCACCGTGGTCGTGGCACTGCACACCGACGTCAGCGTCGAAGTGACGGTGTCGGTCTACGGCGACCACTCCTGATCCGGGGCTTGTCCCGTATCACCAAAAAGCCGCCCTAGGGCGGCTTTTTGCTTTGCCGCGCCACGGTGATGACGCCGGGTGGCGCGGCCTTTTGCCAGCCGCTACGATGGCGGGCTCATCTCCAGGAATTCCATGTCGTCCGTAATGCCCCCGCTCGATCTCGATGATGCGTTCGCACCGCTGCCTGCCGGCGACCAGCAGGTGGCCCAGTTGCGCGTGCCGCCGCATTCGATGGAGTCCGAGTCCAGCGTTCTGGGTGGCCTGCTGCTGGACAACAACGCCTGGGAGCGTGTGGGTGATCTGCTGGTGGACGGTGATTTCTACCGCCATGAGCACAAGCTGATCTACGAGGCCATCGGCAAGCTGATCAATGGCAGCAAGCCGGCCGATGTGATCACGGTCTACGAGCATTTGCAGAGCATGGGCAAGGCCGAGGAAATCGGCGGCCTGCTGTACCTGAACCAGCTGGCGCAGTATGTGCCCAGCGCCACCAACATCCGGCGCTATGCGGAGATCGTGCGGGAGCGCTCCATCCTGCGCAAACTGGTCACCGCCAGCGACGATATCGCCACCAATGCCTTCAACCCGCAGGGCAAGACGGTCGATCGCATTCTGGACGAGGCCGAGCAGAAAATCCTGGCCATCGGCGAGGAGGGGGCGCGCAACAAGCAGGGTTTCCAGTCGCTCGACACGCTGGTGGTGGACCTGCTGGACCGTGTACAGGAGATGGCCGACAACCCCATGGACGTGACCGGCGTGCCCACGGGCTTCGTCGATCTGGACCGCATGACCAGCGGCCTGCAGGCCGGTGACCTGGTGGTGCTGGCTGCCCGTCCCTCGATGGGCAAGACCTCGTTTGCGGTGAATATCGCCGAGCATGTGGCGCTCAACGAGGGCCTGCCGGTCGCCATTTTCTCCATGGAAATGGGCGCGGCCCAGCTGGCGGTTCGTATCGTCGGCTCCATCGGCCGCGTCAACCAGGGCAATCTGCGCACGGGCAAGCTCAACGACGACGAGTGGCCGCGCCTGACGGAAGCCATCGAGCGGCTGCGCACGGTATCCCTGCACATCGATGAGACACCGGGCCTGTCCCCCACGGAGCTGCGCGCCAATGCGCGGCGCCTGGCGCGCACCTGCGGCAAGCTGGGCCTGATCGTGGTGGACTATTTGCAGCTGATGAGCGGCTCGGGCTCGGCTGCCAGTTCCGACAACCGCGCGACCGAGCTGGGCGAGATTTCGCGGGGCCTGAAAATGCTGGCCAAGGAACTGCAGTGCCCGGTGATTGCCCTGTCCCAGCTCAACCGCTCGGTGGAGCAGCGCACCGACAAGCGTCCCATGATGTCCGACCTGCGCGAATCGGGCGCCATCGAGCAGGATGCCGACATCATCATGTTCATCTACCGTGATGACTACTACAACAAGGACAGCAAGGAGCCGAACATCGCCGAAGTCATCATCGGCAAGCAGCGTAACGGTCCCACGGGCACGGTGAAGGTGTTCTTCCAGAAGAACCAGACGCGTTTTGAGAACCTGGCCGTGGGCTACGGTGGCGGCGATGAGTACTGACCCGGACACCCGGGCTTTGTGCCTGCAATGAAAAACGGCCCCGAGGGGCCGTTTGCTTGGAAGGGGCGATCTACATGCGCCAGACCTGGATCAGCAGGCCCGCCACGCAGACGCCAAGGATGGCGCAGGCCCAGGCCAGCCGCTGGGCACCCGTGCGCAGCGCGCCCACGGTGGCCACGATCTGGGCGTTCTGCTCCGCCAGCTTTTCGATCAATTCCAGCGACTGGCGCTGGGACTGTTCCAGTTGCACGATGCGTGCGTCCTGGGCCTGGATCAGTTGCAGCGCCTGTTCGCCAGCCGAGCGCGGCGGTGCCAGCGGCTCGACGGCCGCAGTCTGCTGTGCATCGAGCTCCTGCGCAGCGTCCTTCTTGCGCAGCAGGTTCTTGGCGGCCTTGACGACCTGGGGCGTGGCTTCGATGACATCGCCCCAGGGCACCAGCTTCAACGCGGTGATCCAGCTGATCGCCATGGCTTAGAGCACCTCGCTGGCGAAATCGGCCAGGCGCGAACGCTCGCCGCGCGCCAGCGTGATGTGGCCGCTGTGCGGCCAGCCCTTGAAGCGGTCCACTGCGTAGGTCAGGCCCGAGGAGCCTTCGGTCAGGTAGGGCGTGTCGATCTGCGCCAGATTGCCCATGCAGATGATCTTGGTGCCGGGGCCGGCGCGCGTGATCAAGGTCTTCATCTGCTTGGGCGTCAGGTTCTGGGCCTCGTCGATGATGACGTATTTGTTCAGGAAGGTGCGGCCGCGCATGAAGTTCATGCTCTTGATCTTGATGCGGCTGCGGATCAGCTCATTGGTGGCCGCGCGGCCCCATTCGCCGGCATTGCCGCCATCGCCCTTGGCCAGGAATTCGAGGTTGTCGTCGAGGGCGCCCATCCAGGGGCCCATCTTCTCTTCCTCGGTGCCGGGCAGGAAGCCGATGTCCTCGCCCACGCTCACCGTGGCGCGCGTCATGATGATCTCGGTGTAGCGGCGGTCGTCCAGCACCTGGGACAGGCCGGCGGCCAGGGCCAGCAGGGTCTTGCCGGTGCCGGCGGTTCCGGTCAGCGTGACCAGGTCGATGTCCGGGTTCATCAGCAGGTTCATCGCGAAGTTCTGTTCGCGGTTGCGCGCCGTGACGCCCCAGACAGCATACTTGGGATTGCCGAAGTCCTTGAGCGTCTTGAGTACGGCCGTCTTGTCGCGGATCTCGGTCACGCGCATGAACAGGCTGGGCTCGCCCGGTGCCTCGTGGTAGACGAACTGGTTGATCATCAGCTGATCAACGATGGCGCCGCTGATGCGGTAGTAGGTGATGGCGCCTTCCTGCCAGCTCTCGACGTTCTTGCCCGCCTTCGCCCAGAAGTCCTGGGGCAGGGCCAGGGCGCCTGCGTACAGCAGGTCGCCGTCGTCCAGTACCTTGTCGTTCTGGTAGTCCTCGGCCGCCAGGCCCAGTGCGCGTGCCTTGACGCGCATGTTGATGTCCTTGGACACCAGCACGACTTCGCGCTCGCTGAACTTCTTGCGCAGCGCGGCGACCACGCCCAGGATCTGGTTGTCCGCCTTGCCCTGGGGCAGGCTGTCGGGCAGCGAGGTCTCCAGCGGCTCCGTCTGGAAATACAGCATGCCCGTGGCGCTGCGCTGGCCCGTGGCATTCAGCGGCAGGCCCTTGTCCAGCGTTTCGGCGGGCTGGGAGGCGACCAGTGAATCCAGTGTGCGGCTGACTTGGCGGCCGTTGCGCGCCACTTCGGTCATGCCCTTCTTGTGGCCGTCGAGTTCTTCCAGCACCACCATGGGCAGGAAGATGTCGTGCTCCTCGAAGCGGAACAGGCTGGTCGGGTCGTGCAGCAGCACGTTGGTGTCGAGCACGAACAGCGTCTTCGGCCCCGTGCGCGTGCGGCGTGGGCGAACCGGCGCTGCCAGCAGTGCTGCCGGCTTGGCTTCTGCGGAGGACTTGCTGGACGGCGTTGCCGTTGCGCTGGAATTGTCGGTTGCTCGGCGCTGCCGGTTGCCCGGGGCTGCAGTTGCGGGCGCGGGAGCCGGTGCCGGTGCCGGTGCCGGTGATGCGGATTTGGTGTTGCGGCCGCGCGCCGGTGCGGGCTTTGCGGCCGTGGCGGTGTTGTTGGAGGCGGGGGCCGACTTGCGCTTGCGTGGCGCGGCGGCGGCTGCGGCCTCGACTGCATCGGGAAGATCGTCAGCGGGCAGGGGGTCTGCGTGCTGGGCACCGCGCACGGGAAGAAAGGCTTCGGGGGGGAGCTTGGCGGCACGGCGGCCGGGTGCGGGGGGCAGGGGCATAGTGGACGAACCGTTCCTCAACAGGGATCAAAAAGCACAAAGCCGCCTGGAAACCGAGGCGGCTTTGGTGGGGTGACAGGGAAAAGCGTCTTTGCTAAGAGGCATCGTCCCATTATGCATAGGCTGATGGCCTGAATGTGTCGGCCGGCGCTTTGTCGCCTGTCAGATTGTCGCTATCAGGCGGCCTGCTTCAATGCCTTCAGGGTCTTGACAGCCTTGAGCACCTCGTCAACGTGGCCGGGGACCTTCAGGCCGCGCCATTCCTGCACCAGCAGGCCATCGGTGCCCACCAGGAAGGTGGAGCGCTCGATGCCCTTCACCTTCTTGCCGTACATGATCTTGTTCTTGACCACGCCGAACATGTGGCACATCTTTTCTTCCGTATCGGCGATGAGCTCGAACGGCAGTTCCAGCTTTTCCTTGAAGTCGTCGTGCGACTTCATGTTGTCCCGCGAGACGCCGAACACGGTGGCACCAGCTTTCACGAAGTCCTTGTACTTGTCGCGGAACTGCATGGCTTCAGTGGTGCAGCCAGGCGTATTGTCCTTTGGGTAGAAATACAGGATCAGAATCTGGCCCGTGTGGGAGGTGTTGGTCACCTTGATCCCGCCGGTAGCGTTGGCTTCAAATTCGGGAAGGGGTTTGTTGACAACGATCGCCATGCGCTTATATCTCTCGGGTGTAGTCGTTGAAATGCCGAGGGCCGTGTTTGTGTTTTTGCTTTTATCGGAAATGCCCCCAACCGCAACCTGCAATTTTACCCTGAAAACGGGATTTCACCCAATCAGGGGGGCAGGAGTCTACTCCAAGAGTAGGGCCGCGACGACGTTACGGCCTTCGCTGGCAAGGATGTTGTAGGTGCGACACGCGGCCTGCGTGTCCATGCTTTCCAGGCCTATGCGCCGGGCCATGAGGGGGCGCAGCCAGGCCGCTGGCGGGAAGCGGTTGCGCTGCCCGCTGCCCAGGATGATGACCTCGGCATCCAGCTGGGAAAGCGCCTCGAAGTGCTCGGGCGTCAGGTCCTCGAAGCGGACGCAGTCCCAGGCCTGGCGCAGGCCCTTGGCGCCTACCAGCAGGCTGTGCTCGAATTTCTCCCTGTCCACGGCGACCCAGCCGGGGCCGTAGCCCGTGATGCTCTGTGCTTCGGATTTGTCGGCGTGGAATTTCATGGGTGAGGGTGGCGCGGTCTGCGCGATGGGGGTGGCCACCACATGGCCGGGGCCAGGGCGATGCTGCATTGCGGAACTGTGGTCAAATTATAGGTTTCACCAGGGTGCATGGGGCACTTTGGCGTGCATGAAGGCCGCAAGCCCGCGCCGGCCACTTTCTATTCTCAGCATGAAAACCGTTCTCAAATCCGCAAAACTAGCCAACGTCTGTTATGACATCCGCGGGCCCATCATGGACGCGGCGAAGAAGATGGAAGAGGACGGGCAGAAGATCATCAAGCTCAATATCGGCAACCTGGCCGTGTTCGGCTTCGATGCCCCCGAGGAAGTGCAGCAGGACATGATCCGCAACCTGCCCAATTCGGCAGGCTACTCGGACAGCAAGGGCATCTTCGCGGCGCGCAAGGCCGTGATGCACGAGACCCAGCGCCAGGGCATCCTGGGCGTGACACTGGACGACATCTACCTGGGCAATGGCGCATCCGAGCTGATCAGCCTGGCCACGAACGCACTGCTGGACGACGGCGACGAGATGCTGCTGCCGGCGCCCGACTATCCGCTGTGGACCGCCGTCACCAGCCTGTCGGGCGGCACGCCCGTGCACTATATGTGTGACGAGTCCAACGGCTGGATGCCCAACCTGGATGACATCCGCGCCAAGATCACGCCGCGCACCAAGGGCATCGTCGTCATCAATCCCAACAACCCGACGGGCGCCCTGTACAGCAAGCAGCTGCTGCAAAGCATCGTGGCGCTGGCCCGCGAGCATGGCCTGGTGATCTTTGCCGACGAGGTCTATGACAAGGTGCTGTACGACGACGTGGTGCATACGCCGCTCGCCAGCCTGTCCACCGACGTGCTGACGCTGACCTTCAACTCGCTGTCCAAGGCCTATCGCAGCTGCGGCTACCGCGCGGGCTGGATGGTGGTCTCGGGCGACAAGAAGGCGGCCCGGGACTATATCGAGGGCCTGAACATGCTCTCCAACATGCGCCTGTGCGCCAATGTGCCCGGCCAGTGGGCCGTGCAGACCGCGCTTGGCGGCCACCAGAGCATCGACGAGCTGGTGCAGGAGGGCGGCCGGCTGCGCGTGCAGCGCGATCTGGCCCACAAGCTGATCACCGAAATCCCCGGCGTGAGCTGCGTCAAGCCGCAAGCCGCGCTGTACATGTTCCCGCGCCTGGACCCCGAGATCTACCCGATCGAGGATGACCAGGCGTTCTTCCTGGAAGTGCTGCAAGAGACCAAGGTCATGCTGGTGCAGGGAACAGGCTTCAACTGGCCGCACCCCGACCATTTCCGCATCGTCTTCCTGCCGCACGACACCGACCTGCGCGAGGCCATCCGCCGTCTCGCAGTGTTCCTCGAGAAATACCGCAAGCGCCACGGCACGGACCGCGGCTGAGCTGTGCGGGCCGGTGGAGGAGAGGGCCTTCCGCCGGCCATTGCTTTTTACCGGCTGCCGGCGCGCACCCTCTGGGCGCCGCAGCGTTTTTTGACTGGCAAGTAGTTTATGAAACCGATCCAAGTAGGCCTTCTGGGCATTGGCACCGTGGGCAGCGGCACCTTCAACGTGCTGCAGCGCAATCAGGAAGAGATCCGCCGCCGCGCGGGCCGCGGTATTGAGATTGCCATGGTGGCCGACCTGGATACGGAACGCGCCCGCTCCGTCGTGGGCGACACGGCCAAGGTGGTCGGCGATGCGCGCGAGATCATCGCCAACCCCGAGATCGACGTGGTGATCGAGCTGATCGGCGGCTACGGCATTGCCAAGGCCCTGGTGCTGGAAGCCATTGCCGCCGGCAAGCATGTGGTCACGGCCAACAAGGCCCTGCTGGCCGTGCATGGCAGCGAAATCTTCAAGGCCGCTGCCGAGAAGGGCGTGATGGTGGCCTACGAAGCGGCCGTGGCCGGCGGCATCCCCATCATCAAGGCGCTGCGCGAAGGCCTGACGGCCAACCAGATCCAGTGGGTGGCCGGCATCATCAACGGCACGACCAACTTCATCCTGTCCGAAATGCGCGACAAGGGCCTGGACTTCGACGTGGTGCTCAAGGAAGCCCAGCGCCTGGGCTATGCCGAAGCCGATCCGACCTTCGACATCGAAGGCGTGGACGCCGCCCACAAGGTCACGCTGATGAGCGCCATCGCCTTCGGCATTCCCGTGCAGTTCGACAAGGCGCACGTGGAAGGCATCACCAAGCTGTCTGCGGCCGACATCAAGTACGCCGAGCAACTGGGCTACCGCATCAAGCTGCTGGGCATCACCAAGCGCACGGACAAGGGCATCGAGCTGCGCGTGCACCCCAGCCTGGTGCCGACCAAGCGCCTGATTGCCAACGTGGAAGGCGCGATGAACGCCGTCGTCGTCCATGGCGATGCCGTGGGCACCACGCTGTACTACGGCAAGGGCGCAGGCTCCGAGCCCACGGCCAGCGCCGTGATCGCCGACCTGGTGGACATCGCCCGCCTGCACACGGCCGACCCCGAGCACCGCGTGCCTCCGCTGGCCTTCCAGTCGAACACGCTGGTCGCTGCAGGGGGCGATTTGCCCGTGCTGCCCATGAGCGAGGTGGTCACCAGCTACTACCTGCGCATCCGCGTGGCCGACGAGGCCGGTGTGCTGGCCAAGATCACCAGCATCCTCGCGGGCATGGGCATCAGCATCGATGCCCTTCTGCAGCGAGAGGCCGGCGAAGTGAGCGGCGACAGCGAAGGCAGCCAGGGCGTGCCGCAGACCGACCTGATCATCCTGACCCATGCCACGCGCGAAGGCGATATGGATGCCGCCCTGGCGCAGATCCAGCAGTTGCCGACAGTTTTGGCCCCTATCAACCGCATCCGCAAGGAAGAGTTGAACTGATGCTGTACCTTTCCACGCGCGGCCATGCGGACCGCAAGCGTTTTTGCGACATCCTGCTCGAAGGCCTGGCGCCCGATGGCGGGCTGTACCTGCCCGAGCGCTATCCGCAGATCGATGCCGCCCGCCTGGGCGAGCTGCGCAGCATCTACAAGGAGCAGGGCTACGCGGCCCTGGCCTTCGAGATCCTGAGCCTGTACATCGACGACATCCCGGCCGAGGATCTGCGCGCCCTGTGCGCCAGGACCTATACGCAGCAGGTGTTCGGCACGGCCGAGATCACGCCGCTGCGCCAGCTGGAAGACGGCCTGTGGCTCGAGGCCCTGTCCAACGGTCCCACGCTGGCCTTCAAGGACATGGCCATGCAGCTGCTGGGCAACCTGTTCGAGTACGAACTGGGCCGCCGTGGCGAGGAGCTGAACATCCTGGGTGCCACCAGCGGCGATACCGGCAGCGCGGCCGAGTACGCCATGCGCGGCAAGCAGGGCGTGCGCGTGTTCATGACCAGCCCGCGCGGCCGCATGAGCCCCTTCCAGCAGGCCCAGATGTTCAGCCTGCAGGATGCCAACATCCACAACATCGCCATCGAGGGGGTGTTCGACGACTGCCAGGACATCGTCAAGGCGGTCTCCAACGACCACGCCTTCAAGGCGAAGTACAAGATCGGCACGGTCAACTCGATCAACTGGGCCCGCCTGCTGGCCCAGGTCGTCTACTACTTCGCCGGCTACCTGCAGGCCACGCAGAGCAATGACCAGAAGGTCAGCTTCACGGTGCCCAGCGGCAACTTCGGCAACATCTGCGCCGGCCACGTGGCGCGCCAGATGGGCCTGCCGATAGCGCGCCTGGTGGTGGCGACCAACGAGAACGATGTGCTCGACGAGTTCTTCCGCACGGGCGCCTATGTGGTGCGCGGCAGCGAACACACCTATGAGACATCGAGCCCCTCGATGGATATCTCCAAGGCCAGCAACTTCGAACGCTTCGTGTTCGACCTGCTGGGCCGTGATGGCCAGGCCACGCGCGAATTGTTCGCCGAGGGCGTGGCACGCCAGGGCCGCTTCGACCTGGGAGGCAACCCGCTGTTCCAGGAGGCTGCTGCCCGCTACGGCTTCGTCAGCGGCAAGAGCACGCATGCCGACCGTCTGGCCACCATCCGCGATACCTTCGAGCGCTTCGGCACCATGATCGACACGCACACGGCCGACGGCGTCAAGGTGGCGCGCGAGCAGCTGCAGGCCGGCGTGCCCATGATCGTGCTGGAGACGGCACTGCCCATCAAGTTCGCCGCCACCATCGAGGAGGCGCTGGGCCGCCTGCCCGATCGCCCGGCCAAGTTCGAAGGCATCGAGGACCTGCCCAAGCGCGTGACCGACTTGCCGGCCGACGCCGAGCTGGTCAAGGCGTATATCGCCCGGCATTGCGACTGATGCCGCAGCCGGGCTGTCCAAAGGTCCGCAGCAGGAGTGCACGGCGATGAAGGTCATAGGCTTCGCCGGCTACTCGGGCTCGGGCAAGACCAGCCTGGTGGAGCCCCTGATCACGCTGATGCGTGCACAGGGGCTCAGTGTTTCGGTGGTCAAGCATGCCCACCACCATTTCGATGTCGATCACGAGGGCAAGGACAGCTGGCGCCACCGCAAGGCGGGCGCCTATGAAGTGGTGCTGGCCTCGGATCGCCGTCTGGCGCTGATGCGCGAATTCCTCCGTCCCACGGAGCTGTCGGTGCACGACATGCTGGCCGAACTCGACCCGCGCGTGGACTGGGTGCTGGTCGAAGGCTTCAAGCACGCCGACCTGCCCAAGATAGAGATCTGGCGCGAACAGCCCGAGCGCGCCAGCGCCGGCAAGACCCAGGCGCCCCTGTATCCGCACGACACCCATGTGCTGGCCATTGCCACCGATGCACCGCAGCGCCTGCCAGAGCCGCCGCGCCAGCCCGTGCTCGATCTCAATGCGCCAGGGCAGATACTGCAATGGCTGCTGGAGCATGCGCAGCAACTGCGCTACCGTGCCCCAGGCCTCCCTCGAAACTAGGAAAACACCATGCGAGCCCCGCTCAAGCCCCTTGACGAAGCGCTGGCCGAATTGCTGGCCCAGGCACTGCCGCTGGCCGGCGATGAGACCGTGGACAGCTTCGATGCCGATGGCCGCGTGCTGCTGGCCGATGCCGTCTCCCCGCTGCAAGTACCGCCCCAGGACAACAGCGCCATGGACGGCTACGCTGTGCGCAGCGCCGAATGCGCTGGCGCTGCAGGTGCGGGCGATGCCGAGCTGCCCGTCTCGCAGCGCATCCCCGCAGGCGCCGTGGGCCAGCCGCTGGCCGTGGGCACGGTGGCGCGCATCTTCACGGGCGCCCCGGTGCCCGAAGGCGCCGATGCCATCGTCATGCAGGAAGACTGCGAAGTCCTGGAAGATGGCCGCGTGCGCATCAAGGCACGGCCCGTGGCCGGGCAATGGATACGCCGCTCGGGCGAGGACATCCGGCGCGGCGCCACCGTCATCGCGGCCGGCACGCGCCTGTCGCCGGCGGAGCTGGGCCTGGCCGCCAGCATTGGCCTGGCCTCTTTGCGCGTGGCACGCAAGCCGCGCGTGGCCCTGTTCTCCACAGGCGACGAGCTGGTCATGCCGGGCACCGTGGCGCCGGAGCAGATGCCGCCCGGCAGCATCTACAACAGCAACCGCTTCTTCCTGCGTGCCCTGCTGCAGCGCATGGGCTGCGAGGTCACCGACTTCGGCATCGTCCCCGACCGGCGCGAGGCCACCGTGCAGGCCCTGCGCGAAGCGGCCCGCGCGCATGACCTGATCCTGACCAGCGGCGGCGTCTCGGTCGGAGAAGAAGACCATGTCAAGCCCGCCGTACAGGCGCTGGGCCAGCTCGACCTCTGGCAGATCGCCATCAAGCCCGGCAAGCCCTTCGCCTATGGCCGCGTCAACTGCACGAGCCGCGAGGGCGAAGGCTTTGCCCACTTCATCGGCCTGCCCGGCAATCCGGTCTCCAGCTTCGTCACCTTCCTTTTGCTGGTCCGCCCCTTCGTGCTGCGCCTGCAGGGCGTGCAGCAGGTGCTGCCGCGCTCGGTCGAGGTGCGCGCCGACTTCCATTGGCCCCGTGGGGACAAGCGCCGGGAATTCCTGCGCGTGCGCTACAACGACGGCGGCGGGTTGGAGCTGTTCCGCAACCAGAGTTCGGGCGTGCTGACCTCGGCGGCCTGGGGCGATGGCGTGGTGGACAACCCGCCGGGCCAGGCCATCGCGCCGGGCGACCGGGTGCGCTTCATCGCCTTTTCGGAGCTGCTGTCATGAGTTCGTCCATCACCATCACCGTGCGCTATTTCGCCTCCATCCGCGAGGCCCTGGGCACGGGCAGCGAAACCCTGTCCACCGAGGCCGCCACCGTGGGCGCCCTGCGCGACGGGCTGATTGCGCGAGGTGGCGCCGCCGCTCAGGCGCTGGCCCCGGGCAAGGCCGTGCGCATGGCGCTGAACCAGACCCTGTGCGAGGGCAGCGCAGCCCTGCGCCAGGGCGACGAAGTGGCTTTCTTCCCCCCGGTGACCGGAGGCTGAACCGCATGAGCACCGACAAGCCTGTGGACCAGGCCATCAGCGCGCGCACGCGCAAGGCCCTGTCCGAAGCCAAGGCGCGCGGCGTGCAACTGGGCCGCGCAGGCGCGGACAACCTGCGCGCCACCGTGGAAAAGCGCAAGTCCACGGCCGATGCCTTCGCCCAGCAGCATGAGGCGCTGTTCGCCGAACTGCAGTCGCGCGGCCTGACGCACCGCGCCATGGCCGCCGAACTCAATGCCCGCGGCATTGCCGCGGCCCGGGGCGGCGAGTGGACGCACGGTCAGGTGCAACGCATCCTGAACCGCTATGCCGACCTGCGCTCGGCGACACCGTCTGCAGACGACAGCAGCGGCAGCTGAATCCCGGCCAGCCGCTGCGCCAGCGCGGCCGATGCCGCCTGCATGGGCGCCCGCAGCGTTGCCCGCATTCGGCCCTGCTGCGCCAGCAAGGCCTTGATGGGCGCGGGATTGGGCTCGGCAAAGCAGGCGGCGATGTGCGGCTGCAGCGGCTGCCACAGCGCACGGGCAGCAGGCAGGTCGCCGCGCTCCAGGCATTGCATCAGCTCGACGAAGTGCCTTGTATGCGCGTGCGCGCTGGCAGCAATCGCTCCCGCACCGCCCAGGGCCAGCGTGGAAAAGATCTGCGCGTCTTCGCCGGCCAGCACCTGCAACTGCCCATCGGCGATCAGCGCCTGGGTCTTGGCGGCATCGCCCCCGCAATCCTTGATGGCCACGATGCGCTCATGGGCGGCCAGCGCGCGCAGCGTGACCAGCTCCAGCACCACGCCGGTGCGGTAGGGAATGTCGTAGACGATGACCGGATGGGCGCTGCGCTCGGCAATCGCCGTGAACCACTGCAGCAGGCCTGCCTGCGACGGACGTATGTAATGCGGCGCGGGCACCAGGATGCCGGCCAGCGGCAGGGCGTTCAGTGCCTGAACGCGGGCCAGCGCATGTCCCAGGTGGCAGTCCGAAACGCCCATGACCACGGGCATGCCCTGGGCTGCAGAGAGGATGGTGGACAGGGCGGCATCGTGCTCCGCTTCGTTCAGCGCGGCGGCCTCGGCGGTCGAGCCGCAGGCCACGTAGCCGGCGATGCCGGTGGCGTTGTAGTGCTGCACCAGGGCACGCAGCGCATCGTGGTCCACCGCCGCCTCATCTCCAGGAAGAAAGGGCGTGACGAGCGGAAGCCACAGTCCCTGGAACCGGGCTTGCGGCGAGGTGGTGGAAGGCAAAGACATGGAAGATCCCTTCGGGTGATTCAAACAATGAACGACCGGACACGGCCACCGGCCAGACCGAGGGCGGAAAGGCAGGCGCCTGAAGGGATGCGGAAAGGGGAGATGAAGGCTGCCGGGCCGGTTCCGTCGCTCATCTGGACGGAACCTCAGCTCCGGTCAGACGAGCTGGGGTTTGCAGGCTTTGCCCATGCACAGGCGCACGGCATCACCGTGGCATGTGGGGAAGGCAAAGATTGCAGGCATGGCGCCCAGTGTAGCGCGCCTGAGCGCCTGGGTGTTGGCTGTCAGGCCGCGCCTTCGGCGCCGGGAGGGGTTGATGCATCGGGCAGCAGCGGTGCCTGCCACTCCAGCAGCTCGGCCAGGCGCTGCACGATCCAGCGCGCTTCGCCAGGGCTGACGATGGAGCCCTCGGCAGCCAGGCCGGCGTGCATGCCCAGCAGCACGCCTTGCTCCGAGGAATTGCCGGAGTGATAGAGCGTCTGCGCCTGCTCGACCAGGTGGCTGGCCAGGTCCTCGCACAGTTCATAGCGCCCGACGATATCTGCAATGGATGCCTTAAGCCGGCCGTGCCGGTCGGCATACAGGGCGGCAAAGCTCGGTGGCGGCTGTATCTGGCTGGTCTCGTCCATGGCGCGCCTCAATCGGGTTCGAACAGGCGCTCGAAGCGTGCAAGGTCCTCGGCCAGCTCGCAGCTCACGAGCTGGCCCATCTTGCCGTCGGCCAGGCGGTGGGCTGCGAACAGCGTGGCCTTGCCGCGAAAGTTGTAGTCGGGCAGATGGATGATGGTGTAGGGATGGGACACGAACAGCTGATGCTCGTAGACCACGCGCTGCTCGTTGCGCGGCGACGGGTAGAGCGTGTATTCGGGGGTGGTGATCGTGAGTGTGGCCATGCATGGCCCGCTGCAGCAAAAGGCCGGCGGCGGGGGAGGGCAATGCTACCGCGTTCATCGCACCCTGGTGCGCCGCCGCCCTGCGACAATGCGGGCATGCAAGCAGACCGTGTATCCATCCAGACCGAGGATTTCGACGTATCGGCCGAACTCGCCGCCCTGCGCGGCGGCGATGCGCGCGTGGGCGCGGTCTGCAGCTTCGTCGGCACGGTGCGTGACCGCAACGAGGGCGCCGCCGTGGCCAGCATGGAGCTGGAGCACTACCCGGGCATGACCGAGAAATCCATCGAGGCCATCATCGACGAGGCGGTCCAGCGCTTCGGCATCCATGGCGCGCGTGTCATCCACCGCATCGGACCGCTGCAGCCCCTGGACCAGATCGTGCTTGTGGCCGTCACCGCCTCGCACCGGGGCATGGCTTTCCAGGCCTGTGAATACATCATGGACTACCTCAAGTCGCTGGCCCCTTTCTGGAAGAAGGAGCAGACGCCCGACGGCGCGCGCTGGGTGGATGCGCGCGTCAGCGACGAAGAGGCGCTGGCGCGCTGGCGCCAGTGAGGCGGCGGGGCCTCAGGCCCTGAGCGCGGCGCCCCGCAGCCATTGCGGCGGGCGGAACACCAGCAGGTTTCCGAGCATCACCAGCAGCAGCCCACCCACGGCCAGCGGCGTCCAGACATAGCCTTCGAACAGGGCCGAGATGCTCAGCGCGACAATGGGGAACAGCACCGTCGCATAGGCCGCCCTCTCGGGGCCCAGGCGGCCGACCAGGGTCAGGTAGGCCGTGAACGCAATCACCGAGCCTGGAATGGCCAGGTACAGCCAGGAGCCCACATAGGTCCAGCTGGTATCGAAATGCCAGGGCAGGCCCGCCACCAGCGCATAGCCGGTCAGCAGCAGCGTGCCGGCCAGCATGCCCCAGGCATTGGTCTGGGCCGGCCGCCAGCCCATGGACTGCAGCGAGGCCGACAGCATGTTCCCGCAGGAAAAGCACAGCGTGCCCAGCACCGCCCAGGCCAGGCCGGACAGGCTGGCATGCCGGCCTTCGCGCAGTTCCGGCCAGAACAGCGCCCCCAGGCCCGCCAGGCCGAAGAGGCTGCCGGCCAGCACATGGGGCGCCAGCCTGCGGCCGTGGATGATGCGCGCCAGCAGCGCGTTCCAGAGATTGGCGCTGGAGAACACCACGGCGGCCAAGCCGCTGGCCAGCGTCTCGCTGGCATGCATGAAGCACACGAAGTTGAAGCTGAACAGGCACAGGCCTTGCGCCAGCACGCGCGGCAGCGCCGGGCCGCGGGGCACGCGCAGCTGGCGCGACCAGGCCAGCCAGGCGAACATCAGCACGGCGGCCAGCGCAAAGCGGTAGGCAATGGACAGCTCCACGGGCACGGCGCCCAGCTGCAGCTTCAAGGCGATCCAGGTCGAACCCCAGATCAGCACGACCAGGGCATAGAGGGTGGCAGTCATGGCCGGTGATGATGGCGCCGCAGGCTGGCCGGTCATGGCAGATTCCTGCGGTTTGATGGCCCGGCGCCATGCGTCGGTATGGCAGCGGGACCACAATCGCTGCCATGACGCCCACGCCGCTGCCCGAGCTGCCCTCCAGCCACCTGTGCCAGGTGCTGTCACGCTCCAAGGCCCGGCTGCAGCGGCGCGTGCGCCTGAGCGAGGGTGTGGAGCTGGCCGTCTGGGCCAATGTGGACGACGAGGTGCGCTACTGTCAGCCCGGCCACCACACGCTGTCGGTCTACCTGGCCGGCGGCGAGGGCTCGCAGCTCAAGGCGCGGCCCGAGGCCATGGGGGCGCCGGGGCGCATCTGCATCTTCACGCCAGAGGATGAATCGCACTGGCTGGTGCGATCGCCCGTGCAGTTCCTGCATCTGTATATGTCCGACCTGGCCTGGGCGGGGCGCGTGGTCCGCATGCTGGATGCCGAGCCCCGCTCGCGCACCTTGCGTGCGCAGATCTACGGGGACGACCAGGCCTTCCACGCCGGTGCCCGTGCGCTGATGCAGCTGGACTGGCAGGACCCGCAGCAGCAGCTGGCGGCCGATGCCATTGGCCAGCAGCTGGTGGACCGGCTGGTGCTGCAGTCCGCCACGCCGCGCCAGTTGCAGGCGCTGCAGCGGCCGCTGGGCGGGCTTTCTGCGGTCATGCGGCGCAGGGTGCTGGCCCATGTCGAGGCGCATCTGCATGACTCCAAGGCCGTGTCGCTGGCGGCCCTGGCGAGCCAGGCCTGCCTCTCCGAATTCCATTTCGCCCGCATGTTCCGCCAGAGCATGGGCTGCACGGTGCACGAATGGGTGCTGCAGCAGCGCCTGGCCCGGGCACGGCGCGCGCTGTCTGCCCGCCACGTGCCGCCGCTGGCAGAGCTGGCGCTGGAGTGCGGTTTTTCCAGCGCCAGCCACCTGGTGCGCAGCTTCCGGGCGCATTTGGGCGTTACGCCTACGCAGTTCTCGATCTTTCAGCGCAATGCTTGAGAAGGATGGCCGGACTCTCCGGCCTTGATCTGGCGCAAGCGTCTGTCCTTGCAGGCCGTGCACGGCTTGAAATTTGCCCTGCCGGTATCAGATAAATCGCAATGACCCTGTTTCAGGAGCGAAAAGAAACACCATGCGAATCGACAAACTGACAACCAAGTTCCAGGAAGCCCTGGCCGACGCGCAAACGCTGGCCCTGGGCGGTGACCAATCCAATATCGAACCCCTGCACCTGCTCGTGGCGCTGCTGCGCCAGGACGATGGTCCGCGCTCGCTCCTGCAGCGCGCCGGCGCCAACGTGGGCCAGCTGCAGGCAGCGGCCGAGAAGGCCCTGGCCGATCTGCCGCGCGTGCAGCACCAGGACCAGGTGCAGGTCGGCTCCGAGTTGGGCCGGCTGCTGCAGGCCACCGAGAAGGAAGCCCTCAAGCGCGGCGACCAGTTCATTGCCAGCGAGCTGTTCCTGCTGGCGCTGACCGACAGCAGCGGCTCTTCCACGCGCGCAGGCCAACTGCTCAAGGAAAGCGGCGTGACGCGCTCCAGCCTGGAGTCGGCCATCAATGCCGTGCGCGGCGGCCAGACCATGGACAGCGCCGAAGGCGAAGGCCAGCGCGAGGCCCTCAAGAAATACACCATGGACCTGACCGAGCGCGCGCGCATCGGCAAGCTCGATCCCGTGATCGGTCGCGACGACGAAATCCGCCGTTCCATCCAGGTGCTGCAGCGCCGCAGCAAGAACAACCCCGTGCTCATCGGCGAGCCCGGCGTGGGCAAGACCGCCATTGTCGAGGGCCTGGCCCAGCGCATCGTGGCCGGCGAGGTGCCCGAAAGCCTCAAGAACAAGCGCGTGCTGTCGCTGGACATGGCGGGCCTGCTGGCCGGCGCCAAGTACCGTGGCGACTTCGAGGAGCGCCTGAAGTCCGTGCTCAAGGAAGTGGCCCAGGAAGAGGGCCGCATCATCCTGTTCATCGACGAGATCCACACCATGGTCGGTGCCGGCAAGGCCGATGGCGCCATGGACGCTGGCAACATGCTCAAGCCGGCCCTGGCGCGCGGCGAGCTGCACTGCATCGGCGCGACCACGCTTGATGAATACCGCAAGTACATCGAAAAGGATGCGGCGCTGGAGCGGCGCTTCCAGAAGGTGCTGGTCGAGGAGCCTTCCGTGGAGGACACCATCGCCATCCTGCGCGGTCTGCAGGTGCGCTACGAGGCCCACCACGGCGTGGACATCACCGACCCGGCCATCGTGGCTGCGGCCGAGTTGAGCCACCGCTACATCACCGACCGCTTCCTGCCCGACAAGGCCATCGACCTGATCGACGAGGCGGCGGCCAAGATCAAGATCGAGATCGACTCCAAGCCCGAGGTGATGGACAAGCTCGAGCGCCGCATGATCCAGCTCAAGATCGAGCGCGAGGCCATGAAGAAGGAAAAGGACGAGGCCTCGCAAAAGCGCCTGCAGCTGATCGAGGAAGAGCTCGGCAGCCTGGAGCGCGAATATGCCGACCTGGAAGATGTCTGGAAGAGCGAGAAGGCCAGCGCCCAGGGCTCCGAGCAGATCCGCAAGGAGATCGACCAGATCCGTATCCAGATCGAGGAGCTCAAGCGCAAGGGCGATTTCAACAAGGTGGCCGAGCTGCAGTACGGCAAGCTGCCTTCGCTGGAAAAGCAGCTCAACGAAGCCCAGGCCAGCGAGCAGGGCCAGGGTGGCGCGCCCGCCCACAGGCTGCTGCGCACCCATGTGGGCGCCGAGGAAATTGCCGAGGTGGTCAGCCGTGCCACGGGCATTCCCGTGGCCAAGATGATGCAGGGTGAGAAGGACAAGCTGCTGCGCATGGAAGACCGGCTGCATGACCGCGTCGTCGGCCAGGACGAGGCCATCTCGGCCGTGGCCAATGCCATTCGCCGCTCGCGCTCGGGCCTGTCCGATCCCAACCGGCCCACGGGCTCCTTCCTGTTCCTGGGCCCCACGGGCGTGGGCAAGACCGAGCTTTGCAAGGCGCTTGCCGGCTTCCTGTTCGACAGCGAAGACCATCTGGTGCGCATCGACATGAGCGAGTTCATGGAAAAGCATTCCGTGGCCCGCCTGATCGGCGCTCCGCCCGGCTACGTGGGCTACGAGGAAGGCGGTTACCTGACCGAGGCCGTGCGCCGCAAGCCCTACAGCGTGCTGCTGCTCGACGAGGTGGAGAAGGCCCACCCCGACGTGTTCAACGTGCTGCTGCAGGTGCTGGACGATGGTCGCCTGACCGACGGCCAGGGCCGCACCGTGGACTTCAAGAACACGGTCATCGTGATGACGAGCAACATAGGTTCTTTGCTGATCCAGGGCATGGTCGGCGAGGATTACGATGATGTGAAAGATGCGGTCTGGGGGGAACTCAAGAACCATTTCCGACCCGAATTCCTCAACCGCATCGACGAAACCGTGGTCTTCCACGCCCTCGACGCGAAGAATATCGAGTCGATCGCAAGGATTCAGCTCAAGCTGCTGGAGCGTCGTTTGGAGAAAATGGACCTTGCGCTGCAGGTGTCCGACCAGGCACTGGCCGAACTGGCCAAGGTGGGCTTCGATCCCGTTTTCGGGGCCCGGCCGCTCAAGCGCGCTATACAGCAGCGGATCGAGAATCCGCTGTCGAAACTGCTGCTCGAAGGGCGCTTCCCGCCCAAGAGCACGATTGCGGTACATGTGGACCCGGTACAGGAGCCGGGCGTATTCCGGTTCGATGCGGCAGACCCCGCCTGACGCACCGGGCCAGCCAAGAAAGGCTTTGCTTTGAACGATTTTGTCGCCACCCTGACCCGCTGGGCCGTTCGCATCCTGCTGATGCTTGTAGGCCTGGTCTTCTTTGTCAGCCTGCTCACCGCCGCGGCGCTGCTGGCCCTGGTCTGGGCCGTGAGGGCGCTGTGGGCCAGGCTCACCGGCCAGCCGGTGATGCCCTGGGCCATGCGCATGAGCCCGCGGGCCGGCTGGCAGACCGTGTACCGCTCCGGCTCCGAGTGGATGGCACAGCGCCCGCAGCGCGCCTATGGCGCAGCCGAGGGCGGTGGCCGCCGCGCCGGTGCCGGAGTACTGCCGGGTGCGGGCGAGGTGACCGACGTTCAGCCCCGTGAAGTGCGCGAGCCCTGAAGCGTCTTGCTGCAGCCTTTACGCGCCCTGCGCATCTTCGTGCCCAGGCCGCGTCTGGCGGCCCGTATAGTCTGAAACCCTCGGGAGCCCGTGCAAGGCTCCCTTTTTTTTCCTGCCGCTGCATGCCAACATGTGCCGCGACGCATCCGTGGAATGCGGCGCATGCAAGTGTCTTCTTACCATTGAGCCTATGACCCAGCTGGATCTCCACCGCGTCTTCGACCTTCAGTACCAGGCCAGCCGGGCGCAGGTGGACGTGCCCCTGCTGGTGCGCCGCGAACGCCTGCTGCGCATGCAAAAGCTGCTGGACGAGCACGGCCCCGTGCTGGCTGCCGCCGTGCAGGCCGACTTCGGCATGCGCTCGCCACGGCTGACCGAGATGGTGGAGCTGTTCGTGCTGCGCAACCTGCTCAAGCATACGCTGCGCCACCTGGCGCGCTGGTCGGGGCGCCAGCGGGTGCGAACGCCGCTGATGCTCATGCCCGGCCGGGGCTGGATAGAGCGCCAGCCGCTGGGCGTGGTGGGCGTGATTTCCCCGTGGAACTATCCGGTGCAGCTGGCGCTGGGGCCGGCCATCACGGCCCTGGCGGCGGGCAACCGCGTCATGCTCAAGCCCAGCGAGCTCACACCGCACACCTCGGCCCAGCTGGCGGCGCTGGTGGGGCAGTTTTTCGCGCCCGAGGAATTCGCCGTCATCGAAGGTGATGTGAGCATTGCCACGCAGTTCTCGGGACTGCACTTCGACCATCTGCTGTTCACCGGCTCCACAGCGGTAGGCCGGCGTGTGGCCCAGGCGGCGGCGGCGCACCTGACGCCGACGACGCTGGAGCTCGGTGGCAAGTCGCCGTGCATCATCTCCACCGACTGCGACCTGAAGGAGGCCGCGCTCAAGATCGCGCATGGCAAGCTGGTCAACGCGGGGCAGACCTGCATCGCCCCCGACTACGTGCTGCTGCCGCGCGGGCAGGAGGCGGAGTTTGCCGAGGCCTTCCGCACCGCTGCGCGGCGGCTGTTCCCGCGCTTTGCCGGCAATCCGGACTATGCGGCCATCCTCACCAAGCGCCACCTGGCGCGCCTGCGGCAGATGCTGCGCCAGGCCCAGGGCATGGGGGCGCATGTCGAGTGGATGGAGGATGGCGGGGCCGGCCAGGAGAGCGCCGACATGGCCTGGGGCGATGCCGTGGAGCGCCAGATGGCGCCGGCCCTGGTCTTCAATGCCACCAGCCAGATGCAGCTCATGCAGGAGGAGATCTTCGGCCCCATCCTGCCCGTGATCAGCTACGACAGGCTGGATGACGTGGTCTCGGCCATCAACGCGGGGCCCAGGCCGCTGGCGCTGTACTGGTTCGGCCGCGATGAGAAAGTGCGTGATGCCGTGCTGTCACGCACCATCAGCGGCGGGGTGACGGTCAACGACACCCTGCTGCACTTCGCCCACGAGAACCTGCCCTTCGGCGGCGTGGGCGACAGCGGCTGGGGTGCCTACCATTCGGAGCAGGGCTTTGCACGGCTGAGCCATCAGAAGGCGGTGTTCGTGCAGTCGCGCTGGTCGGGGGCTTCGATGCTGTATCCGCCCTATGGCGCAAGGTTCGACCGCATCATGGAGTTGATGCGCCGCTGGCTGTGAGCGAGGGGTGATTTCTCGCCGTTGCCGGGCCTGCCTGCATCGTGAGAAATTGTCAACTGATTCCTTGCCAAGCCTTGTGTCGCATGCGCCAGCTGCTCTTTTTTGGAGAGCACATAGCACATCCCAATGCCGAGGGCAAGAAAACGAGCACAGCCGTACTTGCGTGCATGGCTAAGGGCCGCAACGCACGCAAAAAGCGCGATTCCTGTGAAAATCACGCCCTTCTATTTTCACCTGTTTTCGTTTCGGTTTTTCCATGTCTAGTATCCAGGTTCGTCCAGCCACTCTCCGCGATGCAAAAGCGATTGCCCAGATCCATACTGCTTCCGCCATGGAGGCTTATCGCGGTCTGGTTCCCGATGACCAGCTCAAGAGCATGTCGTCGGTAGAAAAACGCCAGGCCTATTGGCGCGAAGCCATCGAATTTTGCGAACCCCAGGTTCAGGTCGCCATCGACGGCGACAAGATCGTCGGCTTCGTCGGTTTCGACCGCTCGCGCGATGAGAAGTCGCGCCAGACCACCGGTGAAATTTGGGCCATCTATGCCGCTCCCACGCACTGGAATCAGGGTGTGGGCGTGGCCTTGTGGGACGCCGCACGCGACGGCCTCCTGGAAGAAGGCTGCACCAATGTCACCTCGTGGGTGCCGCTGCGCAATGAACGTGCGCTGCGCTTCCATGAGCTCGCCGGCTTCAAGCGCGAAATGTCCACCGCCAAGACGGCCCAGGTTGGCAGTCTCAAGATCGAGGAAGTGCGGCTCAAGCGCGCACTGAACTGATCGGTTCGCCAAGCCATCCATCCATCACTCACGGAGCAGCAGGCCTTGTCCTCTTCCCAGAACTGGTCCCTGCTGCAGTGGCAGGAGCACGAGGCCGCACAGCTTGCCCTGTGGCGCGCGGACAGTACCATGACCGCACCGCGCCGCATCGTCATCGCTGACGACAGCCTGGCTGCCGACAGCGCCTACCGCCTGGCCTGCGAGGGCCAGGCCATGCTGTGGCGCGGCGATTTCCAGAATGCCCGGCAGTTGCTGTCGGCCCTGGGCCGCCGCCTCGAAAAGCCCGCACGTGAGACTTCCGCCAAGGCGCGCCATCGCCGCGCCGGCAAGGAAGACGCCAAGCAGGCCTTTCCCCACGCCTTCCACCTGCACCGCCAGGCACTGGCGCAGCGTGCGCGCATCCTGTCCAGCGTGATGATCGAGCTCGATACCCGCTGGCACTGCGCCCTGCGCCGCGCGCCGGACTGGAGCGAAGCCTGCCGCGAAGCCTGGGGCGAGATTCCCGCCGACCAGGGTGCGCACAGCGTGATCGTTCCCCTGCGTGAACTGCTGGGGGCCCTGGGCGCACATGAGTGGCGCAAGAAGGGCGTGGCCCTGGCCGTGCCGGGCATGCCGGAGTTCAGCATTCATCCGCACTACGGTGTGTTCTCCCCGGTGCGCGGCGAGTACCTGGATCTGGTGGCGCAGGCGCCCCTGCCGGCCGCGGCCCAGCAGGCCGATGCCGCGGTCTGGGATATCGGCACGGGCACGGGTGTGCTTTCCGCCCTCTTGCTGCAACGTGGCGTGCGGCAGGTGGTGGCCACCGACCTGAGCGACCGGGCACTGGCCTGCGCGCAGGACAACCTGCAGCGGCTGGGTGTGGCACAGCGCGTGAGCCTGCGCAAGGCGGACCTGTTCCCTGAAGGCCGGGCCGCCCTGGTGGTCTGCAATCCGCCGTGGCTGCCGGGCAAGGCCAGCTCCCTGCTGGAGCAGGCCGTCTATGACGAAGGCAGCCGCATGCTGCGCGGTTTTGTCGATGGCCTTGCTGCACATCTGCTGCCGGGCGGAGAGGGCTGGCTGATCCTGTCGGATCTGGCCGAGCACCTGCAACTGCGCTCGCGCGAGGAACTGCTGGACTGGATCGATGCCGCAGGCCTGCAGGTCCTGGGCCGCGAGGACATCCGCCCGCGCCATGGAAAGGCTGCAGACCCCGCCGATCCGCTGCACGCGGCGCGCGCCGCCGAGCTCACCTCGCTGTGGCGCCTGGCGCCGCGCTGATCACGCGCGTCCTCCCTTCGAGCCGGCTAGGAGCCCTGTGCCGTGGCTGCTTCCTGAGGCAGCAGATGCCGCAGGCGCTCGCGCAGGGCATCGGCTCGCTCGTCGCCCGCATGTTCCTGCACGGTCTGCAGCAGCTGCAGGGCGGCGGCCTGCAGTGCCTCAAGATCGCGCGCCTCGCGCAGCAGATGGCGCAGCACCTGGGCCTTGTCCTCATGGCGGTTGGCGAACATGCGCTCGCACATATCGAACAGGTACATGCGTGTGCCGGCAAGATTCAGCGTGGCGGCGGTGCCGGGCGGGGTGGATTCCTTCGCGGCGGCCGGTGCCATGGAGGGGGCCTGGGGCTGGGCCTGAGGAGCCGGGGGCGATGATGCGGCGGCTTGGCCTGCCAGGCGCTGCAGGTGGCCGCTGGCGATGAGTTGCTCGATCAGTTCACCTGCCTGTGCACCCAGGACCTGTTGCAGTTGCTCCTCGGTGCGGCCATCGGCCATCAGCAGCACCGAGCGCTCGCGCAGCGGCAGGCTGCGGCGGCCGGGCTGCAGCTCTTCAAGGGCCTTGGCGGTTTTTTGCAGCAGCATGGTGGGGGCAGGGAGTCCGACAAGCCCCGATTGCACGTTACATGAATGACCGTGGCGTGAAGAAGCCATGACAACTGGTCGGCCCGGTGTTCTGCGGCAAGCGCACAATCGCCTGCCATCGCATGGGCGGGCGCTGATTTCCAGGGGCTGGCGGCCGATGCCGGTCGCGGAAATATTGTTTGATCTGTAACAGGAAGACGGGGCACAGGCCTCGCGACATAGGTGATGAGACTGTTGCTGGCGCCCATGGAGGGCTTGCTTGATTTCGTGCTGCGCGATGTGCTCACGCGCGTGGGCGGTGCAGACCGGTGTGTCTCGGAGTTCATCCGCGTCACGGGAACCGTGCTGCCCGACAAGGTGTTCCTGCGAACCATGCCGGAGCTCCACAACGGCAGCCGGACGCTGGCCGGTGTGCCCGTGCGTGCGCAGCTGTTGGGCTCGGACCCGGACAGCATGGCCGCCAATGCGGCCAATCTGGCGCGCCTGGGTCCGGAGGGCATCGATCTGAACTTCGGCTGCCCCGCCAAGGTGGTCAATCGCCATGGCGGCGGTGCTGCCCTGCTGCAGGACCCGGAGCAGATCGCGCGCGTGGTGGGGGCCGTGCGTGCAGCCGTTCCGGCGGCCATGCCTGTGTCGGCCAAGATGCGCCTGGGTTTCAACGACACTGCCCTGATGACCGAATGCGCCCAGGCCATGCAGGCCGGTGGCGCCTGCGAAATCGTCGTCCACGCCCGCACCAAGCTTGACGGCTACCGTCCGCCTGCCTACTGGAACATGATCCCGCGCATCCGCGAGGCCGTGTCCGTGCCCGTGGTGGCCAATGGCGAGATCTGGACGGTGGAGGATGCGCTGCGCTGCCGCGAGCAATCGGGCTGCGGCGATCTGATGCTGGGCCGGGGAATCGTTGCCGACCCAGGCCTGGCGCTGGCCATTCGCGCCGCCGTGGAAGGCGGGCAGATGCCGGCGGGGCGTGTTGCAGCACAGGTGTTCTGGAGCGATCTGGTGCCGCAGGTCCAGCGTTTCTGGGACATGGTCTGCGAGGATCTGGAGCCGCGCCAGCGCGCAGGCCGCCTCAAGCAATGGCTGAACCTGCTGCGCCGCCGCTTTCCCGAAGCCGAGCAGGCCTATCAGGAAGTGCGCACGCAGACTGACCAGCGCGAGATCACGCTGTGGGTTCAGGCGCTGGCGCGGCGTCAGGAGTGGGCCGGGCTTTAGCGCAATCGACCGGCTACAGCAAATGGTCGGGCGCCAGCGGGCCGATGAGCTTGAGCATCAGGCGCAGGCCCCAGCTGGCATCGGGCTCGCTGTGCTCGTCACTGCGCTCGCTGTCTTCCGAAGCCCGCCACACCAGTTCGCCATTCTTGTCGAGCTCGACCCGCCAGCTGCCATCCTGCAGGCCCTCGTCAATGCTTTGCGTGGCCAGTCGGCCGAACTCGCGGCTGGCGATGAGCAGGGCAATCTCGGTGTTCTGCAACTGCGAGCGCAGATCCAGGTTCATCGAGCCGACTGCCACCAGATGCCCATCCACCACCAGCAGCTTGGAGTGCAGCATCGCACGCGAGGCGCCTGTCGAGCCGGAAGGACCGCCGCCGCCCGTGCTGCCCGCGCCGAACGCAGAGCGGACACTGGCCGCCGTGCTGCGCATCTCGTAGAGTTCGACGCCCATCTCCAGCAGCGCCTTGCGGTGGCGCGCGTAGCCGGCATGGGCCAAAGGTGCATCGTTGGACGCCAGCGAATTGGTCAGAATCCGCACGCGCACTCCGCGTTGCCGCGCGCCACGAAACGCCTCCATCATGTCCGGGCCCGGCACGAAATAGGGCGAGACCACCAGCAGGTCGCGCCGGGTCTTGCGCACCAGGGCCAGCAGGCCATCGACCACCGAATCGGCCTCCAGCACCGGGCGCGCCGCCTGGCGCAGGGCGCCGGCTGGCTGACCCATGGGCAGCGTGCCTGCAGGCCTGGCCTGAGGGCCGTTCGGCGCGGAACCTGCCTGGGCAGACGCATCCGCGCCAGCGCCTGTGCCGGAGCCCGGGCCGTCATCCCTGTCCAGCGGAATCTTGGCGGGCTCATCCACCAGCACGGCGGCCGATGCCCAGGTCCAGCGAGCCTTGCGCAGATCCATGGGCTGCTGGTCCCAGATGATCCGGCGCTGCTCGGCCGTCTGCTCATCTGCCTTTGCCTCCTTCGGGGGAACGGCAGGCGTGGGATCGTCCTCCTGCGCCTGGTCATCATCGTCCGCAAAGCGCTCGCGCAGCTGCTTGAGTTCCTTGAGGCTGATCAGCGACTGGACGGGATAGGCGCGCTGGTTGTTCCAATAGCTGTCGAAGCTGCGTGACAGGTCGTTGACCACCGGCCCCGCCGCCAGCACGTCGAGGTCCACGAAATTGCTGGCGCTGTCCGCATCGAAATACGCATCGCCCAGATTGCGCCCGCCGATCACGCCCATGGCGTTGTCGGCGATGAACAGCTTGTTGTGCATGCGCTGCTGTGCCCGCTGGAAATCCGTCAGCAGGGTGTAGGCCCGGCCCAGCGCCGAGCTGCGCGCGCCCGCCAGAGGGTTGAACATGCGCATCTCGATGCCCGGCACAAAGGCCAGGCGCATGACCTGCGCATTCGCCCCCGTGCTGTGGAAATCGTCCAGCAGCACCCGCACCCGCACACCACGCCGTGCCGCCTCGACCACGCCGCGCAGCAGGCGCTGCGTGCTCTCGTCGGCATGGATGGCGTAGTACTGCAGGTCCAGCGTCTGCTGCGCTCCCTCGACCAGGGCCAGCCGGGCGCCATAGGCGGCCTGGGCGCCGGACAGGAGGGTGAAGGCGGAGGTTTGCTTGCTTCCCGCCTCGGAGCGCTGTTGCTGGATCAACTGGCCCAGGGGGGTGTTCTGTGGGGAATCCAATGCTTTGGTGACATGTCGATCCACGCCTTGGGGCAGACCGCCGCATCCTGCCAGCGCAATGCAAAGAAACCAGGGCCGAAGCCAACTCAGGGAAGGAGATCGCAGGGGCATGGCGCGCATCGTTGGGTGGAGGAACGGTCCCGGTTCGCTGTGGGGTGCGTCAAGGATTCTGTCATGCCCCCTGTGGGGCAGGCGTCGCCGAAATGGAGCGTCCGCCTGCCAGACCTGTCCGTCGCCCAGATGGGCGGCACGTCGGCGCCGCCGAGCGGTCACTTGTAAGCAGATGAGAACCTTGACAATAAGGTATGGCTAAATGCAAGCATTGGTTTTCGGCGCGGCACAGGCACAGCGGCTTCACCTTGATGGAACTCATGGTGACGCTGGCTATTGCCGCCATCCTGGCCGGGTTGGCCGCGCCGTCGATCAGCGAGTTCATCGTGAAGAACCGGATGAATGGTGTGGCCAGCGAATTTTCTGGCGGCATCCTGCGCGCCAGGAATGAGGCGGTGAGCAGGAACACCTGCGTCACGCTGTGCATGAGCAGCACCGCCGCCAACGCAGCACCTGCATGCACGGTGGCTGGCAAGAACTGGCAGGTTGGCTGGATTGCCTTCCTCAATACCACCTGTGACGCGAGCCGGGACGCGCCTGCAGCGAGCAATGACCTGATCTTTGCCAAAGTGGCCAGCGGCGGTGAGATTCTGCTGGATTCCACGGATGACACACCGGTCAGGAAAATGATGTTCAACGCCTCTGGCGCTCCGTCGCTTCCCAGCTCCTCCAACTTCAGCCTGCTCTACAAAGATGCGCAGAACACCTACACCAAGAGCTACGGGGTCAATATCTGCATCGATGCGCAGGGTCGGTCCCGGCTGATTCCCAGTGACAAGAAATGCAGCAACTTCTGAGAAATGACCATGTTGCCCTTTTCCATTGCTGAGCGTAGGTTCTCGAAGGGCTTGACCTTGATCGAGATGATGGTAGCGCTGGTGGTGCTATCCATCGGCCTGTTGGGTGTGGCCGGGCTGCAGGCATCCACCACCAAATACCGTATCAATACCATGGCCCGCGCATCCATGACCGGCCTGGTTTTCGACTTGTCGGAAAGAATCCGCGTCAATGCCGATTCTGCGGGGCCCAGCTTCCTGCAGCCCGGGTCTGAAAATTTGAAGTCGCTGTATGTGATTGGATCGGACTGGCCTACACAGCAGACTGAATCCTTGGCTCCCGCCAAAGACTGCGCGTCCACTATCTGTAGCACGGCAGAACGTGCGGACTACGATGTGAAGACTTGGCGCCAGAAGGTCCGCGACTCCGTGCCCCAGGGCTCTGCCATGCTGTCGGGCAACAAGCGTGATGGAGTGCTTCTGACCCTCATGTGGTTCGACAAGGAACTCACGGACAGGACGACCGCCAGCGACGGCTCGGTGTCCATCGCTCTCAAGAAGGCACCAGTATGCAATGCGGACCAAACCGGTATGGCGCAGCAGACCTGTTGTCCCGAAGAGGCCAAGGCGCCCGAAGGGGTGCGCTGCTCCCGATTCTCCTTTGTGCCCTGACACCATGAAATATCAACGCAGATTCCAGGCAGGCCTGACCCTGGTCGAGCTGCTGGTGGCAATGGCCATCAGCCTGATGATCATGGCAGCAGCGATCTATGTCTATATTGCTTCGAGTGACTCCCAGCGGGTGCTGGATCGCACCACGGCAAGCAACGAGACGGGGGCGTTTGCCATGCAGATGCTGGGGCGTGCCATCATGAATGCCGGGTTCTATCCGGCACCGGCCCCCTCCATTCCGGCTGTGCTCTTGAAGAACGACACAGAGCAACAGTACGACATCACACAAGTGGGGATGTATGACACCTATCCACCGATTGCCTCCACCAAGCGTAGAACCATCGATTGGGCCAACCCTGCTACTGGATGGCCCCCTGTGGCGTTTCAGACCGGTATCTACGGGTGCGATTCCGCGAAACTGAAGGTTTCTGACAGCACCTGTGAAAATCCGGAAGATGGCAAGCCCGACACTTTGGTCATCAATTATTTCACCAGCGATGCCATGGGGGGGGTCACCGGTTCCCGCTTTGACTGCACAGGAACCGATGTGGGCAAGGATCCCAGCAATGCGGAGCGCAACAAGAGCGCCACGGGTGGAACCCTTGTCGATGGCAGCCCGCCCTGGCTGCCGCTTTTTGGCTCCAATAGATACACGCTCCAGGACAGCAAGGCTTATGTAGGACGTGCACAAAAGGACACCAAAAGTCTGGTGTGCAGCGGAAACGGAAAAAGTCCCCATGGTTCCTCTGATAGCGATGCCTACCAGTCGCTGCTGTCGGGGATGGAGGATGTCCAATTCACCTATGGCGTTTATTCAACGGAAACGACCTTGACTCCTGATAACTTCTATACAGCTACCCAAGTCAATGCCTTGGGATTGGTGCCGATCAATGGTCAGCAGCTGACAGGCTGGCAGCGTGTGGTTTCCGTCAGAGCATGCATATTGACGAAGACCCTTCAAGGAAATACCAGGCTTGGAGACAAAAAAGGCAGTGAGAAAACGTATGTGGATTGCCAGGGTGTAACGAAGCAGCAACCTCCTGGTGAAACATATACCCGGCTTGTCCAGGTGTTCGGCGTGCGCAATGGCTTGAAGCAAAGCTACTAGGCCAGGAATATGTCTGTATCAAGAGCAATCAAGAAACAGGGCCAGCGCGGAATGGCTCTGGTCATGGTTATGCTGGTGCTGGTTGCGATCACCAGTATCACGCTGTGGATGGTCAAGCAATCGACTTTGTCTGAAGGCATGGCCCGCAATCAGATGGACCAGGAGGCCGCGCGCCAGGCTGCCGAATCTGCGCTGCGGGATGCGGAGCGTGACATCATGTCTCCAACCGTGGCCACGCGAACCAACGCTTCATGCTCGCGCAATACCGATGAAATCAATCCCAATGATTTTTCAGTTAATTGCAGGGCGGGGCTGTGCGTCAAGGAGGATGCCAGTTATGGCCTGACCGATTGGACGAATGCTTCTGCGGGCAACGCGTCCGTAGCTGAACCCTGGTGGCCTACCGGCAAGGGAGGGCTGTGGAATGACGATCCGGATTCCAAGCCAGGGCGTGCGCCTGTGAGCAGCAACAACTGCACAAGCTTTACAGGCGGTGTACCGCTGGGAACCTACACCGGCGTGGCCCCCATCGCGGGCATTGCCCAGCAACCCGAGTACCTGATCGAGGTCTTCAAGCGCAAGCATGTCCGAATGAACATCGACGAAACCCGCGTGACCTCCTCCGGGCAAAACGCAAATCAGTGGTCCTACATGTACAGAATCACTGCACGGGGATTTGGATACTCGCAGCGGACCCAGGTGGTGCTGCAGACCGTTTATTTTCCTTGATAAAGGCCGAGGAACAAATGAATAGAAAAAAATCATTCCTGCTCACCTTGGGAGGGGTGTGCGCCGTATTCGCATACGTCGGTATCGGTGCTACGCCTGTGGATGTTTCTGCACCTCGCGAGGGGGTGCCTCCCAACATTGTCACCACAGCGAACAAGCCGATGGTGATGCTGACGGCCTCCAAGGATCACACTCTGTTTGGTCCGGTATATACGGATTTTGAGGATCTGGACGGCGATGGTGTGATCGATACCACATTCAACTCCTCTTTCAAGTATTACGGATATTTTGATGCCACAAAATGCTATGCATATGAAAGTGGTGTTTTCAATCCCAAGGTGCTTGCTAATAAGACCAATGTAACGAATAATTCCGTCACATCCATAAAATATACCTGTCCTTCGAGCCAGTCCTACTGGAGCGGAAACTTTCTCAACTGGGCCACCATGACCCGGCTGGATACCGTGCGCAAGATGCTGTACGGCGGGTATCGCAGCGAAGACAAAGATGGCTCAACCATTCTCATGGGCTCCAGGCTTGTCCAGGATGCACACTCCTTTGTCAAGTATTACAAGGGAACGGATATCCGGGATTTTACGCCTTTCAGCACTGCAGATCTGACCAAGTCAACCGGTGCCAATCCGAAGGTGTATGCAGGCCTGAGCATGTGTGTCACCGGCAGCAGCGAGGACCCCAAGGCCTCTCAGCCTGTCATGCGCATGGTCAAGGGCAATGTCCGATTCTGGTCCACTGTGGAAATCAAGCTTTGTCGCTGGAGTGATGCGCCTGATAATTACAACTCCGGTACTTTCGGGCCAAAGCTCGCGAGATTTTATGGCGATGCGGACAAAGGTAATGGTGGTGTCAAGCATGAGGAAAAGATACCTTCGCGAGTCAATGACGGTGCCACCTATTCCGGCATAGGGCCAGACCTGAATGTCAATGTCAAGGTCTGCGATCCTAGTCTGCTCGGTGACGAGCGTTGTCAGGCATTTCCTGCGGACTCCACCAAAAATTACAAGCCTTATGGGCTTTTGCAGGAATTTGGCTATCCCAGCAGCAGCAGTTCAGCGGCTCGTGTAGAGTTTGGCCTGATCACGGGCAGTTATGATAATAATCATACAGCCGGCGCACTGCGAAAGAATATCCGTGACCTGGATGATGAAATCAATCGTAATACCGGTGTTTTCTGCCACAGCACCAATGCGGGCTGTGCTGCCAAAGTGGATACTCGGGATACGGGCAAAGGTGCCATCAAGACCTTTGACTCCATCATTTTATATGGCCGCAATGGAACTTCCTATGGTACTGGCAAGAATCCCAGTGGATCCCCCGACGGTGATTTGCCGGCCTGGGGTAATCCCATTGGGGAAATGGTGGTTCAGGCACTTCAATACTATGCCTACAACGGCTCCACGCCTTCGCCGACCAATCCTAGCAGTACCTCGAATGACAGCAATGCAGGCCTTCCTGTCGTGAAATGGGAAGATACGCTTGCCAATACCGATGCCAGAGCCAAGTACGGCAATGCCATCTGCCGACCGCTCAATATTCTTGCCTTCTCGTCGAATGCGCTGAGCTTTGATGGGCAAGCCGATACCCCATTCACCACACTGTCCAACCGCAGCGGCAACCTGGATTCCTACGTCAACAGCATCGGCACGGCAGAAGGTCTGGCGGGGTCTTTGCGTTCCGTCGGGTCGGTCTCGGGCAAGGGACTGACTTCCAACGATGACAGGAACTCCTGCTCTGCCAAGACCATCGGCCAACTGTCCAACGTCAACGGGATCTGCCCCGAGGCGCCGGCCATGGGCGGGACCTATCAGGTGGCCGGTGCTGCCCTCTACGGAAACACCAGCAAGATCCGCACTGTGAGCAATCCGCCCTCCGACTTGGCGAAAGTGGAAAATGCGCTGAAAGTGCGCACCATGGCAGCATCGCTGACTGGTGGTTCTCCGCGTATCGACGTACCCATTCCTGGAAGCAATCCCAGGAAGTATGTCTACATCACCCCCGAAAGCGTGCAGAACAATGGCGCCGTCAGTGCGCCGCTGACCTTCGCCTCCATCAATTCCGGAGAAACGTATGGCTCGTTCATCGTGACCTGGAACGATATCTTGATGGGCGGCGACTACGACATGGACATCACGGGTTTCCTGCGGTATGACCTTGTCAAGAATTCCAAGTCTCCCTCTGGCTGGGATATCTCGATCACTACCGATATTCCTGGCGTTTGCGGGGGCGCTGCGGGCACCCATGGTTTCAGCGTGATCGGCGTCCAGAACAATGGAGCCTCGGCCAATGGCCGCTACCTCACCCACCAGCACAACAGCGGCAACGCCCTGTCCAACATGCCGGCGACCTCCGAGTACCTGTGCGGTGACCCCACCTACCGTTCCACCAAGTTCGGTACCAGTGAAACCTATGCCACCACCGTCTGCAACGTGACGGGCGACGGCTCGGTCACATTCACGGACAAGACCAAGATCACTCTGCCGTCCTACTGCACGGTCAAGGACAGGGACTTCCTGGTCACCAAGACCTTCAACATGGTGGGCGAGACGGACGCGCTGGTGAAGGACCCGCTGTGGTACGCAGCGAAATACGGATATTTCAATTCCAGTGAAAAACTCTCTGACGGCACTTTCCGTACCCTGAGCATGCCCCCGAACCAGGCCAGTTGGGATAGTGTCGGCAGTGATGGTACTGCCGGGTCCGACGGCGTGCCTGATGGCTACTTCCTGGCGCGCAGGCCTGAGCTGCTGGAGTCGCAATTGCGCCGGGTGCTTGAAGCCGTGGCCAAGGATTCGAATGCTGCTCCAGCAGTCTCCTCCATGCAGTTTTCTGCTGGCACATTCAAATATGTTGCTAAATTCGATAGTGCGACTTCTTCCGGAGCGCTGGAGGCCTATAAAGTCGACGCTGATGGCAACGTCAGCACGGTGTACTCATGGGAGGCGGGTCAATTGCTGACAACTGCCGCGGCAGGGGACCGGCGCAAGATCATCACCAACAGTGCCGGCGTGGGGATACCGTTCCGATGGAATTCACTGCCCGCAGCTTACAAGGAGCAGATGACGACAGCCTCCGTCAACAAACTGTCGACGGACAACGCCCAGGTGGCTCTCAACTACGTGCGAGGCGATCAATCCCAGGAAGGGGCCACGGCCCTGCGCCAGCGCGGATCCACCCTGCTGGGGCCCATCATCAATGGCTCGCCCTGGATCCAGGACCGGCCCAAGGCCTTTGTCGTGGACGACGCACAGCGAAGCTACTTGAATTACTACAACGCCAACAGTGGGCGGCCCAAGGTTCTGTGGGTTGCGGCCAATGATGGCATGCTGCATGCATTCAATGCAGATACGGGTGTCGAATTGCTGGCCTACGTGCCAGGCGCATTGGCCAATCGCCTGGCCGAGTTGCCGTTGCAGCGGGGCACGACCAGCCGTACCAAGCTCAATAATGCCAATTTCACATTGGGCTCTTCGGAGACCTTGCCTTCCGGTACTGCATGGCCTTATGTCGATGGCAATCCGTTCACTGCTGACGTCCAGGTCGGCTCTGGCTCGGAGCGTACCTGGAAGACCTACGCCTTCTCCGCCCTGGGACGGGGTGGGCGTGCCGTGTTCGCCCTCGATATAACGACCACGGATCCGTCGACTTTTTCCGAGGCCGGTGCCGCGAATATCTTCAAGTGGCAGTTCACCTCCGATGATGATGCGGATCTGGGTTACATCACAGGCGACATCAACATGCATACCGCCTCCAATCAGCCAACCCCTGTGGTCAAGCTCAACAACGGCAAGTACGCGCTGCTGCTTGGCAACGGCAACAAGTCCACCAGCGGCAAGGCCGCCCTGTTCATTCTGTACATGGATGGCCCCACGGCAGGCAGCTGGACTGGCCAGTACAAGAAGTTCGTCGTGGACGATGGCACTGGAAATGGCCTGTCCATGCCCCAGTGGGAAGATCTGGATGGCAACGGTACTGCCGACGTGGCGTATGCCGGCGACCTCAAGGGCAATATGTGGAAGTTCGATATCTCGAATCCAGACGCTACCAAATGGAGCACTGCCTATAAGCTCTTCCGCGCCGTGCAGACCACGGTGACCGGCAACACCACCACGATCACACCGCTGCCGATCACCACGGCGCCTCGAACCATGTACATGGGCCGGGGTGGCATCATGGTGATGTTCGGCACTGGCAATGCATTCGAGACCGGGGATTTCCCAGCGACGGGTGTGACGCAGAAGGTGTACGGCCTCTGGGACCGGGGCAGTGCGATTGCGGATGACAGTGCGCTGGTGACGAGAACCTATACGCGGGATAGTGATGGCAACGTCTATCTGGCATCTGGCGCTCAACTGGACTGGAGCAAGCACAAGGGCTGGGTCATGACTTTGCCGGGGTCCGCGGAGGCCGTGCTGTCCGACCCCTCGCTCGATGCTGGCGTCATGACCATGGTGGGAGTGAGGCCAAAGTCTGGTACCAACCAATGCTCGGACACACCGAATGCAACCATGTACACCATTGATCCGATCTCGGGCCGTGCCGAGCGCAACGTGCAAGGCACCATGGTGGTCAGCTCCAACAAGATCAACATTGCGGGACGCGAGATTGGCGACCAGAAGATCAAGGTGGTGAATGACCGTTCGAAAAAACCGTTCACGAGGGATTGCAAGGCCGGTGACCCCAACTGCACGTGCACGGGCGATGACTGCAAGAAGCCTCCGACCTGTGGTCCGGGCCAGGGCGCCAAGCGGGCCATCGGACGCAATGCGGATGCCATCATGTGCTATAGCCTTTCTCCGCGCATGCAATGGCGTGACGTTCCCGGGCTGAGGACCAACCAATGAAGAAGCGGCTTATTCACCGGCAGGGTGGCTTCACCCTGATCGAGATGATGGTCGTGGTGGCCGTCATCGGCATCCTGGCCTCCATTGCCTACCCCTCCTACCGCGAATTCGTGGCCAAGGCCAAGCGCGCGGATGTGGCGGCGATGCTGTCCTCCGCGCAGCAGTGGATGGAGCGCTTCTACTCGGAAAATTTCCGCTATGACAAGAACAGCGCTGGTGTTGTCGTCACGGATAACACGCAGTTTCCGAAGTATTTTTCGGTATCACCTATGCCAGGGCAGGGCAGCGCTGTCTATGACGTCACTGTCGTGGTCACGGATGGGACGCGCGATGTGTATTCTCTCAAGGCGGTACGCAAGGCTGGAAGCTCCATGGCCGGAGACCGCTGCGGTGACTATTACCTGGACCAATATGGCCGAAAGGAGCTGAAGAACTTCAGCTCCAAGCACTTTGCGACCCAGCAGGATGCGCTGAACTACTGCTGGAAGTAGGCGAGGCTTTTGAGAGGACAATCCGGGCCATCCTGTACTGCCCGGAAAGAGATTTACTTTGTCTTCCCCTTGGATGGCGCAAGCCCTGGAACTTGCCACGCAAGCCCTGTTCAGAACCTCCCCCAATCCCCGGGTCGGCTGCGTCATCGTCGACTCCTTGGGGCAGGTGCTGGGTCACGGCGCCACCCAGCGCGCAGGTGGTCCGCATGCGGAAATCATGGCCTTGCGCGATGCCCAGGAGCAGGGGCACTCCGTGCGAGGCGCCACTGCCTACGTGACCCTGGAACCCTGCGCTCACCATGGCCGCACAGGGCCTTGCTGCGATGCGCTGGTCGAGGCCGGCATCGGCAAGGTCGTGGCGTCCTTGGCCGACCCCAATCCGCGCGTGGGCGGACAGGGTTTCGAGCGGCTGCGCGCTGCAGGTGTCGAGGTCGAGGTGGGCGATGGTGCAGCACATGCCTGGGAATTGAACCTGGGTTTCTTCAGCCGCATGCTGCGCGGCAGACCCTGGGTGCGCGCCAAGGTGGCAGCTTCGCTCGATGGTTTCACGGCCTTGGCCAACGGGCAGAGTCAATGGATCACCGGCGCCGACGCACGGCGCGATGGCCATGTGTGGCGTGCCCGCTCCTGCGCCATCCTCACGGGCATTGGCACGGTGCTGGCCGACAACCCCCGCATGGATGTCCGGGAGGTGGAAACCCCCCGCCAGCCGGCCCTGGTCATTGTGGACAGCCGTCTGCAGACGCCACCCGATGCGGCCTTGTTCGCCGCGCAGCGCAAGGTCTTCATCTACAACGCCGCCACTGATCTGGATTCACCACAGGCCCGCGCTTTGCAAGAGCGTGGCGCGCAGTTGATTTCCATGCCGGACGGCCGGGGGCGTGTGGATGTGCGGGCCGTGGTCGCGGATCTGGCGCGGCTGGAGATCAACGAGTTGCATGTGGAGGCCGGCCACCGGCTCAATGGCGCGTTGGTGCGGGCAGGGTTGGTGGACGAGTGGCTTTGCTACCAGGCCCCCAAGCTGCTCTTCAATGGCGCAGGCTGGACCGACCTTCCTTCCCTGGAGCGGCTGGCGGATGCTGCACCCATGTCGTTCCATTCGGTGGAGCCCGTGGGAGCCGACCTGCGGATCTTGCTGCGACAGGTGGGCGCGGACAGGTTTGGCCCGCAGGCAGACTGACAGCCCGGAAACCTTTGGAGGCTCCCTGGGTGGACTACCTGTTCCAGCACTCCATCACCAGCGGCGCAGCCACCGTGATCCCATCGCCCTGCAACCCCCGCGTGCCCGTGTGCGTGAGCGTGAAATCCCCACACCGGTCGCCCGCCTGTGAGCCACGGCGCGTGGCCACCAGCGTATAGGCCGCATTGGTGTTGCCGGCCGCGAAGCCCAGGGTGTAGCGCTTGCCGCGATCGCTGCTCCAGGTCAGCTCTGCGGGCAGCGCCGTCGGATAGACGCCCATGGCCGTGGCGGCACGCTCCAGCCATTGCTGGGCCTGCAGAAGGCCGGCGCGCGCATCGGCGCGGTGGGCGCGGCGGATGTACTCGTTGTAGCTGGGCACAGCGATGGCGCCCAGGATGGCCACCACGGCCACGACGATCATGAGCTCGATCAGCGTGAAGCCGCGATCGCGCCTGCCGCCTGCCGGCCTCTGGCGCGCCATGGGCGAAGGAGGTGCAAGGAGCCGGCTCATTGCAACTGGCGCCAGCTGGGTCGCATGGGTTGCTCGGGCATGCGGGCCAGCATGTGCTGCTCTCCGTTGTCGCCCCGCACAAGGATGCGGTCCCCTTGAACGATCTGCGTCTGGGCACCTTTGGAGATGGCCATGCGGTGCACCCCGCCGTCGGCGGCGTTGTAGACGCCATCGCCGTTGCTGTCCAGGACCTGCACCGAGGGGCGCTTGCCGTCCATGATGTTGAGCAGGGTCAGGAATTGCTTTTCTCCTTCCAGGCTCCCCGGGTCGCAGGTTTCCACCGTGCGGCCCCCGGTCACGCCATCGATATCCATCCTGCTCCTGGCGGGAATCTGGCTGTAGATGGCGAGGATGTTGCTGCCATCGAAGAAGGACATGGGCTTGAGCAGGCGCTCGCCCTGCGCGGGCAGGGGCAGGTACCACCCTTTGTGCAGTGTCCAGTCCACACCGCCGCCGTTGATCTGCCAGAAATCACGGCCGGTGCTGGCGCCTGCGCCCGAGACAGGTTTCGAGGCCTGGGCGAGCTGCACCAGTTGCTCCCGCGTCACAGTGGCAGGTACCTGGTCGGCGCGCAGCAGCTTGCAGTCGGCGTCCGCGGTGGACAGGCAGGGCTCCACCAGGGGGCCGTCCGGCCCGTCCACCCGCTTGTAGCGCGTGTTGTCCAGCACGGAGTAGATGGAGGCACCGGGCGACATATCGGGGTCCCAGGGCGTCAGGTTGCGCCCCGTACCGAAGGCGACCATCATGCCGCCCACGGGCAGGTTCTCGTCCTGGCCTGCCGAGTTCTTCATGACCTGCCGGCGGTCATGGGCGCGCACGGTCGGGGCTGCGGTGATGGAGTGCTTCTCGAATGCGGCTGTCGGATCGGACGCGGTGAACAGGGGCTGGCCATCGAAGGCCACGCCCCATTTGGACACATCGTCGCTGGCGATCAGGAACTTCCACAGATTGCCCTGCAGGTCGCCCGCATAGACCACGTCCGGCCGACCGTCGCCGTTGATGTCCACCAGGCGCGGGGCGGACAGCCCGTTGGCGTCGCCGCCCGGTGCTGGCAGGCGCAGCATCTCGCGCTGGCCGTCCAGGTACTGGACCACGAGCACCGCGCGCCCGCTGTGGCTGTTGTAGCCATTGCCCATCACCACGGCCCAGCGGCCGTTGTTCAACTGGGTGATCTGCGTGGTGCGCTGGGGGTTGGAGTCGTCCAGCACGGGCTGGGCGAAGATATGGCCCAGGTCCTTGTCCGCCTCGCAGCGCTGGCGGGCCTGGGCATCGGGCAAGGCGCCGCAGTGCGCAGGAAGCTCCTCCTGAGCGTGCAGGCTGCGGTCCATGA
Organism: Delftia acidovorans; assembly: GCA_031286585.1. Classification (GTDB taxonomy): domain Bacteria; phylum Pseudomonadota; class Gammaproteobacteria; order Burkholderiales; family Burkholderiaceae_C; genus Comamonas; species Comamonas acidovorans_A. The sequence continues at coordinate 91,512 of JAITUC010000038.1, read as the reverse complement.
GCACCAGCGATGAGGCATTGTTTTCGTGGAAGTTGCCGGGGTCGGTGGCATCCAGCACGAAATAGCCCTTGCCGCCCGCACCCAGCGTGCCCACCAGCAGGGTCTTCCATTGGTTGCCGTCCAGCACGTCGCCCGTCATGGGCGAGCCGTCCACAAAGTAGCGGTGCCTGTTGTCGTAGTTCGGTTCGGTGAGCCGGTACAGCCCGGGGGCCACGCCCCGGGGGACATAGGCCAGCCGTTCCCGGCCGTCTTCGGTGGAGAAGCCGTGCAGCATGCCGTCGTTGCCGCCCACGTAGATCATGGGTGTGCGGTCCTGCCGGCTTTGTGCGAAGGCGCTGTAGCCCTGCGTGGGGTAGAGGCTGGAAGGATGGCCCGTGTACCAGATGCCGGAGTTGACGATATCGCCCTGGCGTGACTGGCGTTGGCGGAAAGGCTGGTTCGCGCCATGGCTGGGTGGCGTGCCCGTGCCTTCCCTGCTGCGCACGCCGCGCAGGTAGTCGAGGCGGCTGGGGCCGTCGCCATCGGTGGAACCCAGGTGCGCCTGATACTGCGGGTCCAGTTTGTCCCACCTGAAAGGCACGCCCGTGCCGCGCGCGGTGTTCCAGGTCAGGACGGTGCGGTTGCTGGTGACTTGCGCGTCACTCAGCCCGTCCAGCAGGTCTGCGGTGCTGCGGCCGTCCCAGCCGGGGGACTGCGAGATGCGGCCATCCGACGGGCTGGCGGCCACGGTCTGGGCCGTGATCCAGCCCTTCCACGCCTGGTTGGGGTCGTAGTGCGCGGTGAACAGGCCTATCGGGCTGCGCGTGACGGTGCTGCCGCTGGCGGCGGCGGTGCTGCGGTCGGGCTCCACCTCGGTATTGATCTGCTGGACGATCTGGCGGAAGGCCGCGGCCAGGTCCTCGCTGCGGTTGACCGCGTAGAACTGGCCCCGGCCATTGATGGCGGCATGCCACATGTCGTGGCCCCGGTCGGCCACGGGCGAGTTTTCCTCAGGCAAGTTTTCGTCCCGGGTCATCCCGCCTGCAGAGCGCCAAGCATAGGTACCGTTGGCATAGTCGGCGAAATTGCCATCGTAGCCATAAGGCAGGGTGCCGGATGGCGGTGCCACCAAGGCGCCGGCTCTTTTTCCATCGGGGGTGTAGTTGGAGTGGGGCAGCGCGAATTTGCTGAAGCCCAGCGTATAGGTGACCATGTGTGGCCAGGTTGCGGGGTTGTTGCGGGGGTTCCAGTATTTCGGCAAGCTGACTGTTGCCTTGGCTCCGTTGCTGGCGGCCGTAGCGGTGCTGCCGCTGGTGAATGTCTCCTGGTCCGGGGCTTTGCGGTACTCGGCTGAGGGCTGCGGACTGCCGGTCACGCCATTGGGAGCGCCCGTGGCCTGCAAGGGCAATGCCCAGCTTCTGAATGACCAGTCGGCGACTGTCGAGAAGGCGACGCGACGGTCTACACCGATGTCGTTGTCGGCATAGATGCGGTTGTGCGTCGTTGCAGGGTCGTAGGCCGTGCCATCGGGCAGTGTTCTTGGGGTCCCATCGAAGTTGGGGGTCTCCGGGATCTGGTTGCCACGGTCGTGTGCCGCGTAGTTCCAACCCCCATCGGTCATCAGAATGTGGTAGTTGCGCCTGCAGCCCAGGTAAGGCGCTCCCCGTTGGCCGGGCACGCTGGCCCAGGGTCCGTTGACGTTCAGCGCACCACGCATGTATTGGTCGGCTTGGCTGACCAGCGTGTGAGTGGGAGTCCAGGCGCACCCAAAGTAACTGTTGATGTAGTCCAGAAAGTTGTCGCGGTGCTCCTGATCCAGTATCCGCATGGAGTTCCCGGTTCTGGCCGCGCTGTCCAGATAGCGGGCCGATACGCGGGCGGGGGTTTGAGTAATCAATCTGCCGTTGTGAATGCGCTGATCCCATCGGGCACAGTCACCCATCGTCAGCCATGCCAGCCGAATGCTCCCGTCCGGGAGCAGTTGCCTGTCGTTGAAGACGGTGCGCAGAGCATGCCTGAGTACGCTGCTACGGCTGACTTTGGTGGACCATGTGCCATCTGGGTTGGGGTTGTCCAGGCTTAATCCTTGTGTTTGAGCATCGTTGAGTTCCAAGTTCATGCTGCCTGAGTCATCCAGACTCAGAATCACATTCGGCGCCACGAACGGCTCCACCGTGGCCGGTGGTGATTGCGCCAGGTCCAGCAGGCGCTGCGCCCAGCTGCCTGCCGGTGCCCAGGCCGCAGCGGCCAGCGAGGCCAGCAGCGTGGCCCTGAAAGGTATGTGTCGGTTCATGGTCCTCTCCCTCCTGGTTGGGTCGGTGGCCGGTGGCTTCAGTTCTTCAGCCGCTGGCGCGCATAGGTTTGTTGCAGCACCACCTGGGTGCCGGGCTTGCGGCCCCGGGCCAGGGCCGTCACGCGGTAGAGCACCTGGGGCGTCAGGTGCAGCGGCAGCAGGGCCGTGCCGTTGGCGACCAGGCCTGCGTTGGCCGCATTGGGGTCGTGGGGCAGGACCTCGATCCAGTACCAGCCGCCGGATTCCGGCGTCCTGGTGTCGGCCAGGATGGGGTTGCTTTTGTCCCCGGTGGCCGCACCGGTGAACTGGCCGTAGCGCGCGCCTGCCAGGGTGTCCATCATCTGGGCCAGCGTGGGGCCCTTGCTGCCGTCGCTGTTGTTCCAGAAATCCTGCCGGCCGGTGCGCTTGGCGCACAGGGCGTTGCGGCATCGGGTGGGCTCTTGCGTGCTCAGAAGAGTCAGCAGGGGTTGGACTTCCTTGGCTTCGAGCGGGAACTGGGCGACGGCGGCGTCGCGGCGGCAGACGAGGGGCCGGTCGGCGGCGGGCACGCAGGCGCTGCCGTCGGCCCCTTCGCCGCGGATGTCGAGTTCGGCATCCAGCAGCAGGGCCTGCGCCGCCTCGAAGGCGCGCTGGTGGTCGGCATCGTTGCCCACGATCATTTCGCTGAACAGCGCGCTGCGCGAAGCCCACAGGGCCAGCAGCATGGACAGCAGCACCAGCACGATGACGATGAACAGGGCGATGCCCTGCTGGCGATGGGGGCGTGGGATGGCGCGTGTTCGCATGGACGGAGCCTTATCGGTTCAGCCAGCCAGGCCCTGGCTGCGCAACTGGTAGACGCTGCGAAAGACCATGTGCAGGCGCCCGGTGCGTGGGGTGGGCAGCGCGGTCATGTCGATGGTGGCAGCCTTGCCATCGCTGCCGGCGCAGTCGGTGTAGGTGCTGCCTGCGGGCATGTCCACGGCCTCGGTGCCGAAGAGCACCAGGCAGACCTCCACGCCGAAGACGCGCGGCCAGTTGTCTTGCACGTCGGCGGCGTTGACGTACCGGAGGCGGGCAATGCCATTGGCTTCCTGCAGGAGGTAGCGCACCTGGAAGTTGGCGACGTTCTCGGCAAATGGCTGGGCCGTATCACCGCCGGCGCAGCGCAGGCTGTTGTTGCGGGTGTCCAGCACGAAGCGGCTCTGGATCAGGGTGTCGCTGTTGACCTGGCCCAGGCAGTTGCGCTGCAGCGAGAGGCCTTCGTCCTGCAGGTGCAGCGGCAGCGTGTAGTTGCTGTAGCCCGTGACGAGCTTGAACTGCCCGTTGGCTGGGTTGTCCAGGCCGCGCACGGTGTCCTGTGCGGGGTTGAAGTCCTGGGTGCGGGCTTCGAAGGCGACGGCATCTGCCGCGTCGATGGCTTCGCCAGGCGCCTTGTGCACCGCCAGGTTCAGGCGCAGCGTTCCTGCCTGCCTGATCTGCCGGCCCAGGATGCGAAAGACCTGCGAGGCCTGTTGCTGCAGCACGCTGGCATCGCTGACCGTGCCGGTCACGCTGCGCGATGCCATGAGCGCGCCCATGGCCACGGCGATGACCAGCAGGCCCAGGGCCAGCCCGACCAGCAGTTCGATCAGGCTCAGGCCGCCTTGTCCTTTGTTGGCATGCCTGGCGTGGGTGTGGAGTGTCATTGGCCTGCGCAGAAGAACTGGACCTGCTGGTCCGCGAAATAGGGGGCGCAGCGGGCGCTGAGCGTGATGTACTGCAGGTGGCAGGTTCTATCGGCAAGGCAGGTGCTGCTGCCCTTCTCGCTGCCGACGCCTATTGGCTGCTTGTAGTCGTCGGTTGTGGAACGCTCGTTCTCGCGCCAGCTGATCATCACGCCCAGCTGACGCCGGTTGGGCGCGGCGCTGCTGGTCTCGTTCTCCGCAAGGAAGATCCTGGCCTTTCCCAGCGGCAGCATCTGGGCCACGGAGGCCTTCCACTGCGCCAGATGGTAGAGGGCCATGTCGGCGGGACCGCAGGATCGGGCGGAGCAGTTGGCTGCAGTGGCGTCGGGCGTGTGGTCCCAGTCGGAGACATACTGGTTGATCTGGCTCAGCGAGTGGGGGTTGGCCTTGGTGCGCTCGCTGAGATCCTCGACCAGGCGGATGGCCTGGGCCCGGCGCACGCCGGTCTGGGTGTCGGCCAGGGTGCGCATCTGCAAGCCGAGGATTCCCAGGATTCCCAGGGATGCAATCAGCAGCGCGATCAGGGATTCGATCAGGGCGATGCCTGTTTGCTGCGGACCGGGTTTCAGGGGCTGCATGGAAGCTGCTCCTGGCCGATGATGCGGATGCGGCCGCCGGGGGCCACGCAAAGGCCCTTGGTGGCCGCTGACGAGTTGCCCGCAGGGTGGGGTGCGACGACAAATTCCAGGGCGGTGGCACCATCCAGGTTTCCCCAGCGGTCGAGCCTGATCCTGTGCGCGTTGGTGCCCGTGCCGCTTCTGGTGACGGTGGTGCTGGCGGGAGCATCCATGCGCCTGAGTTCCAGGCCGTTGAGCAGACCGTTGTGGCCGGCAGTTACATAGACCGTCCAGCCGCAATCCCAGTCGGCATTGCCTGCGGCCAGGGGGCATCCGTTGGTGTCCTTGGGCAGCTTCTCCACCACGATACCGCCGCCGCGCCGGATGGCTTCGGAGCGCGCGTAGTACAGGGTGGATTGCAGCCCCTCGACGGTCTGCCGTACACGCCAGCGCTCGATGAGCGGCTTGAAGCTGGGGGCCGCCAGCGAGGCGAGGACGGCCAGGATGGCGATGGTCACCATCAGCTCGATGGCCGTGAATCCCTGTTGCAGGGGATTGCACAGGCCCTCCATGGCTACAGCCGGTTGCCGGACTCTCGACATGCCCTGATTCCTCCCCGCGCCCTGATCGGCCTTTGATACACGTTGCGGCCGAATCTAGTGAGGTTTGCGGCAGATGTCTCTCAGACTGCTCTGCTTTTGGCCGTTTATGGGTAGGACGAGCAGGCCTTTTAGACAGCTTGGGGCGTGGCTGCGTCTGGTGCCGTTCAACAGCGGCGCGGCTTCTGGCTTTTTCAGCAGCCTGCGCTGAAGTAGGAACGCTTTTTTTCTCAACGCGCGGATGCGTGGCGGTCGGCTGGTCAAAGCCCCCAGCACTCCTGTGGGCTGGAGCCCTGCTGCAGATTGAGGGAGCCAGGCACGCCCTTGTGGGTCAGTGTGAAGTCGCCGCACCTGTCGTCCAACTGGGGGCCCCGACGTCTGGCGACCAGGGTGTAGGCCGGGCCGTTGCTGGCGCTGTCGTGCAGGAATCCGATGGTGTAGCGCTTGCGGGCATCGTCGGACCAGGTCAGTGCTGCAGGCGGGGATGCGGGCAGCGGGGCGCCCTCCAGGGTGGCCTGCTCAAGCCATTGCCGGGCCTGCTGCAGTCCTGCGCGGGCGTCGGCGCGGTGGATGCTGCGGATGTACTCGTTGTAGATCGGTATGGCGACTGTGCCGAGCACAACCACGACGGCCATGATGGTCACGAGCTCGATGAGCGTGAAGCCTGGAGAGGGAGGGCGGCCCATGGGAGGGAACATTTGGAGGTGCGTTTGGAGTCGCGTTTGGAGGCGCAGTTGGCGGCTCATTTCATTTGGCGCCAGCTGGGGCGCAGGGACTGCTCCGGCATGCGGGCGAGCACATGGCGGCGGCCATTGGTGTCATACCCAATGGCGTGATAGCCTTTGTTGAGCAGTGTCTGGGACCCCTCGGAGACGGTCGTGCGCGAGGCTTCCTGATCCGCCGTGTCGTAGACGCCGTCGCCGTTGCTGTCCATCAATGGAACGCTGGGCCGCCTGCCATCCATGATGTTCATGAGCGTCAGAAACTGGCTTTCCTCGCCCACATGGCAGGCGTCAGCGGGGCTTGTGGTTTCACCAGGGCGCTTGGAGGACCTGGCGGGTATCTGGCTGTAGATCGCGAGGAGGTTGCTGCCGTCGTAGAAGCTCATCGGCCTGAGCAGGCGCTCGCCCGGCAGGGGAAGGTCCATGTACCAGCCTTTGTGCCGCGTCCAGTCGAGCTCGGTGGTGGAGTCCACTCGCCAGGTGACACGGCCTGCGGCCTCTTTCGTCTGGTGGCTCACCGAGCGTTTGGCCAGCTCACCGATGCCGGATACAGGGGCTGGACGCTGCCCTGCAGGCAGCTTGCACTCAGAGTCCGAGTCACCCGGGCAAGGCTGTATCCGGTCGTCGGCGAGCAACTTGTAGCGGGTGGTGTCGAGGATGGAATAGATGCTCTGCACCGCTGTGTTGCCAGTGTCCTGCTGGGTGATGTTGCGTCCTGTGCCGAATGCCACCAGCATGCCGCCCACGGTCACGCGGCCATCGCTTCCTGCGGGTTCAGTGGTGACTCTGTGCCGGTCATTGGCGCGTACGGACGCAGGGGCGGTAATGGGCTGGCGCAGCGCGCGAGAGGCCGTTGGCGAGCTGCCACCCGTGGCGGTGTACAGCGGCCGGCCGTTGAAGGCCACGCCCCATGCGGACGAGGCATCGCTGGCGATGATGAACTTCCACAGATTGCCCTGGAGGTCGCCCGCATAGACCACGTCGGGCCGGCCATCGCCATTGATGTCCACGAGGCGGGGCGCGGAGAGCCCATTGCTGGTGGTCTCCGGTGTGGTGCCGGTGGGGATGTCGCCTGTGGCCACGATGCGCAGCAGCTCCTGGTTGCCATCGAGGTACTGGATCAGCAGCACGGGCCGCTGGTTGATGCTGTGGTAGCCGTTGCCCGTCACCAAAGCCCAGCGGTTGTTGTTCAACTGCGCGATCTGGATGCTGCGTTGCGGGTTGGCATCGTCCCGCACGGGCGCTGCAAGGATATGGCCCAGGTCCCTGTCTTCCTGGCAAGTGGCGCGCTGCCATGGGGTGGCGGAGATGGCACAGTCACCGGGATCGCTGTTGCGGGCCAGGGTGCGGTCCAGCAGGACCAGCGCACCGGCGCCGTGCTCGTTGAAGGCCTCCGGGTGCGTGATGTCCAGCACAAAGTAGCCTTTGGCTCCGGCGCCCGCCATGCCGGCCAGTACGGTGCGCCACTGCGGGGATGCATGGCTGCCCGGGTTGATGTCTCCGCTCATGGCAGAGCCGTCCACGAAGTAGCGATGCCGGGCGTCGTAACCGGGGTCGGAAAGGCGTGCCAGCCCCGAAATCACGCCACGGGGGATGTAGGCGATCTTCTCGCTGCCGTCTGTGGCTGAAAAGCCGTGCAGCATGCCATCGTTGCCGCCCACGTAAATCATGGGCTGGCGCTTCTGCTGGGCGAGCGCATAGGCCGCGTAGCCCGGCAAAGGCGAGTTGTCCACGGGGCGGCCGGTATGCCAGATCTGGGAGTTGACGATATCGCCCTGGCGCGAGCTGCGTTGGCGAAAGGGGTGGGCTGCATCAGGGCGCGGCGGTTGTCCCGCAGCTTCCATGCGGCGGTCGCCCCGTATGAAGTTGAGCCTGTGCTTGCCCAGATTGTCTGCCCTGCCTTCGGCATCGACGCTGAAAGACGCCTTCTGGGGGCGGTCCAGCTCATGCCATTTGAAAGACACGCCCCTTTGCAGTCTGTCACTCCAGGTCAGAATCAGGCGTTCATTGAGTGCCTGTTGATCGCTGAGTGCGTCCAGGTGGTCAGCCGTGCTTTGGCCTTGCCAGCCGGCTGCCGCGGTGAGGCTCCCGTCGGGTTGGACCGTTTCTGCGTTGATCCAGCCGCTCCAGGCGGCTTTGGCACTGTACCGGGCCGTGAATATGTCCACGCCTGCCTGTGCAAGCACGCTTGCGTTGGAAGTGGCGGAGCTGCTGCGGCCCTTGGCATCGGCTGTCTGGCCTGTCGGACAGTCTTCAATGGGCGTGGCAAATTCGTTGTCTTCTCTCTGAGCCAGGGAAACTGGCGTGCCTGCCTCAAAGAGACGCTGAGCCTGGCTGTTTTGCGCGGCCAGGACCGCGGCGATCACGGCTGGCAGCAGGAGGGGGCGGAGCCCAGGGTGGTAGAGATAAGGCATGTCAGACGTTCTGAATCAGTCGCGGCGTTTCTGGCGGACATAGGTCTGTTGCAGCACCACCTGGGTGCCGTTCTTGCGGCCGTGGGCGATGGCCGTGATGCGATAGATCACCTGGGGCTGCATGTAGAGGGCCAGACGGTGAGAGTCGTTGGCGATGAGGCCTGAGTTCCCTGCGTTGGCGTCATAGGGCAGGATCTCTATCCAGTACCAACCCCCCTTTCCTGTCTCACGGCTGGCCAGGATGGGATTGCTCTTGCCTTCGGAAATGGCGCCCGTGAACTGGCCGTAGCGTGCACCGACATCGGAGGCAATCATCTGGCCCAGCGTGATCCCTTGGGTCTCGTCCGCGTTGTTCCAGAAGTCCTGAGGCCCTGTGCGCTTGGTGCACAGAGCGTCGCGGCATCTCGTGGGAGAGGCCTGGCCCAGGCTGGCCAGCAGCAGACCTACCTGCTGGGTTTCCTGGGGAAACCGGGTGATAGTTGCGGCGCTGCGGCAGACGGATGGCTGGCTGCTGTTGGCGATGCAGGCGCCGCCGTTGGCCTGTTCGCCTCGAATGTCCAGTTCGGCATCCTGGAGCAATGCCTGTGCGGCTTCGAGGGCGCGTTGGTGGTCGGCATCGTTGCCCACGAACAGTTCGTTGAACAGGGCACTGCGCGATGCCCAAAGTGCCAGCAGCATGGAAAGCATGACCAGGGTGATCACGATGAACAACGCGACGCCTTTCTGGCGCTGCGTGGCAGAGGTGCGGGCATGCCGCATGTCTGCTGCTTTGGCGCTCATCCGGCCATCCCCTGGCTGCGCAGCTGGTACACGCTGCGAAAGACCATGTGCAGACGCCGGGTCCTGGGCGCCGGCAGCGTGGTCATGTCGATGGATTCCGCTGTGCCGTCACTGCTTGCGCAATCGGTGTAGCTGCTGTTGGCGGGCATGTTGATGACTTCGATCCCGAAAAGCACCAGACAGACCTCGGCGGCAACGACGCGTGACCAGTCCTGGCCCACGGCGGCTGCGTTGACGTATTGGATGCGGGCGGCACCCGCGGGTGCCTGGATCAGGTAGCGCACCTGGAAGTTGGCGACGTTCCGGGCCAGTGGCTGGGCTCCAGCAGAGGGTGCTCCGGCGCAGCGCAGGGTGTTTTTGCGGGCGTCCAGCGCAAAGCGGCTCAGGATCAGGCTGGGGCTGTCGGTCTGGCCCAGGCAATTGCGCTGCAGTGAGGTTTCGATGCCCGGGCTGTGCAGCGGTTGCGTGTAGTTGCTGTAGCCCACGGTGAGCTTGTATTGAGCGCGGCCTGGCGCATCAAGGCCCAGGATGGTGTCGTGCACAGGGTCGAAATCTTGTGCGCTTGCCTCGAATGCAACGGGGTCCGCCACGTCAATGGTGTCCGTGCCCTTCTTTGAGGACGATAGGAGCAGCCGAAGAGATCCTGCCTGCCGGATCTGCCGGCCCATGACGCGCAAGATGTGGGATGCCTGCTGCTGCAGTTGGCTGGCATCGCTGACGGTGCCGGAGACGGCGCGTGATGCCATCAGTGCGCCCAGGGCCACTGCGATGATCAACATTCCCAGGAGAAGGCCCACCAGCAGTTCGACGAGGCTCAGGCCGCGTTGACCAGGCTGCGCCAGGGTTGGGGCGGCGATGCGGGTGTGCTTCATGGGCTTGCGCAGAAGAACTGGACTGCGTTGTTGGCAAGATAGGGCGCGCAGCGAGCGCTGAGCGCTATGTATTGCAGGTGGCAGGTTCTGCCGGTGGGGCAGGCCATGGCTTCGCCGCCGTGTATGCCACCGCTATGGAGTCCGATGGGTTTTTTGTAGTCGTCTTTGCTGGATTTCTCGTTTTCACGCCAGCTGATCACGATGCCCAGGTGGCGTCCGTTGCTGTCGCTGTCTGTGGCAGGGAAGACCTTGGCGGTTCCACCTGGCAGCAGCTGGGGCACGGAACTCTTCCACAGCGCGAGGTTGTAGCTGGCCAGCATGTCCGGGTCACATGCGGAGGCGCTGCAGTCGGCGGTGGATTCAGGGGTGTGATCCCAATCGGATTCGTAGTGGCCCATCTGCCCGAGGGAGTTGGGATTGGCGCGGGTGCGTTCGCTGAAGTCTTCGATCAGCCGGATGGCCTGAGCACGGCGCACGCCGCTTTGGGTATCGGCCAGGGTGCGCATCTGCAGGCTCAGGATTCCCAGAACACCCAAGGCCGTGACGACGGTGGCGACCAGGGTTTCGACCAGGGTGAAGCCTTTGGCACGCCGAGCGTGGGTACTTGTCAGGCGCATGGAATGCCCTCCCGGCCGACCACCCGGATACGTCCGCCGGACGAAACGCAGACGCCTTTCGCTGCGGCAGAGGCGAGGCCGGCGGAAGCCGGGGCGATGGCGAAGCCCAGGGCGGTGAGTCCGCCCATCTGTCCCCATCGGTCCACACTGATGATGGCGGCGGATCTGGAACGGGTGACAAGGGTGCGTGCGGGAGTGTCGAAGCGCTGCAGCTCTTCCCGGGGATCCCAGCGCCTGTTGCCATTGCGGTCAACGAACACCACCCAGCCACAGCCCCAGTCCGCGTGACGCGCGGCCAGGGTGCAGCCGTTGGTGCCTTGCGGTAGTTTCTGGATGAAGACGCCGCCCCCGCGCCGCAGGGCTTCGGAGCGCGCGTATTGCAGCGTCGACTGCAGGCCTTCGACGGTCTGGCGAACGCGCCATCGCTCGATGATGAGGTGGAAGCCGGGTGCTGCCAGCGTTGTGAGCACGGCGAGGATGGCGACGACCACCATCAGCTCGATGGCCGTGAAGCCTTTTGCGCCCGGGTGGGCCTGAGGCCAGGTCGATGACATGTCGTGAATCCCTCCCCGTCGATCTGCTTGCGAAGCGCTGCTTGTTCTTGCGCGCTGCTCAATCTATGGGGGTTCTTCGTACATGTCTTTCAGACGAATCTGTTTCTGCCCCCAACAACTAGGAGTCGTACCGTTGGTGCACGGTCATCCAGCATGACGATGTGTCCGAAAAATCCAATGGCGACAAGGTATTGCCGGCTTTGCCGCTATCGGACTGCGGGGTAGGACTGTTTTTGCTGGGAGACCGCTCAGCGCCGATGTCTGCCGGGCGGCTGCCCGGTATATCCGGCGCATGCCCCGGCGTTGTGCCTGCCCTGGCATTCGCGGTACAGCCGCTTGTCGCGTTGCTCGGGCGATTCCTCCGAGCTGCTGCGCTGGGTTGGAACACGGACCCGCTGTCCGCCCTTTTTGCGCTTGGCGCCTTGGGCAGCCGAGGTGTCGGAGCGGTGAGCGGTTGCCTGGGCCGGCAGGGCCAGGCAAAGGGCCGCGACCAGGCAGAGCAGGGTGCATTGCTGCCGTTGTGCGTGCCAGGTTGCAGTGGTGAATGAAATACGCATTGCCATGGTGTTGCCCTCCCGTGATCTATGGAATGCCTGCATGCTTTGCGGCATTCTGGGCGGGCCGCCGGCCGATGCGGCGTGGGGCACAAAGCATGTGGGGACGCTGCATTGGGCGCGCTTGTTATAATCCCGGGGTTTTGCATGGTGCAAGACGCACGTCGGGGCCTTTCCAGTCCCGGCGCAAGTAACCAAGGCTGCCTCCCTGCTTTTGTCTGTGAGGGGCCAATTTCCAAGGAAAAAAAATGATCGCATCTTCCGTGAAGGCTGAAGTCGTCAAGTCCAACGCACGCTCTGCCAACGATACCGGCAGCCCAGAAGTGCAAGTGGCCCTGCTGACCGCCCGCATCAACGAGCTGACCCCTCACTTCAAGCAACACGCCAAGGACCACCACGGTCGCCGCGGCCTGCTGCGCATGGTGAGCCGTCGTCGCAAGCTGCTGGACTACCTCAAGTCCAAGGACGCTGATCGCTACACCGCACTGATCGCCAAGCTGGGCCTGCGCAAGTAAGCACGGTGGGAGATCAAAACGCCTGAGTTAGCCTGTCTAGCTCAGGCGTTTTTTACTTCGGAGAATGCAAGACAGAGCGAAGCTGTGTCATTCCAATGCTGCTGATTTGATAGCATTGAATCCAGCACTGGAATGGCATCGTGTTCTGAATTGCTCTCCATCATGGGCCGATGAGTGCATCGGGCCACCCATTCCAAAGGAGCAACAATGTCCATCTTCAACAAAGTCACCAAGACCTTCCAGTGGGGCCAGCACACGGTCACCATGGAAACCGGCGAGATCGCCCGCCAGGCTTCCGGCGCCGTGCTGGTCAACATCGATGACACCGTGGTGCTGGCCACCGTGGTGGCGTCCAAGCAGGCCAAGTCCGGCCAGGACTTCTTCCCGCTGACCGTCGATTACATCGAGAAGACCTACGCCGCAGGCAAGATCCCCGGCAGCTTCTTCAAGCGCGAAGCCAAGCCCAGCGAACTCGAAACCCTGACCAGCCGCCTGATCGACCGCCCGATCCGCCCGCTGTTCCCCGAAGGTTTCTACAACGACGTGCACGTGGTCATCCACACCGTGTCGTTGAACCCCGAAGTCGATGCCGACATCGCTGCCCTGATCGCCACCTCGGCTGCCCTGTCCGTGTCGGGCATTCCCTTCAATGGCCCCATCGGTGCTGCCCGCGTGGGTTACATCAATGGCGAGTACGTGCTCAACCCCGGTCAGACCCAGCGCAAGGATTCGCAGATGGATCTGGTCGTGGCCGGCACCGAAGCCGCCGTGCTGATGGTGGAGTCCGAAGCGCAGCAACTGCCTGAAGATGTGATGCTGGGCGCCGTGGTCTTTGGTCACGAGCAAGGCCGCATCGCCATCGACGCCATCCATGAACTGGTGCGCGAAGCCGGCAAGCCCGTGTGGGACTGGGTTGCTCCCGCCAAGGATGAAGAGCTGATCGCTAAGGTGGCGGCGCTGGGCGAAGAAGCCCTGCGCACGGCCTACCAGATCCGCAACAAGCAAAGCCGCACGCAAGCCTGCCGCGAAGCCTACGCCGCCGTGAAGGCCGGCCTGACGGCCCAGGGCGTGGAATTCGACGGCGTCAAGGTCGAAGGCATGCTGTTCGACATCGAGGCACGCATCGTTCGCAGCCAGATCCTGGCCGGCGAGCCGCGCATCGACGGCCGCGACACGCGCACCGTGCGCCCCATCGAAATCCGCAATTCCGTGCTGCCCCGTACGCACGGCTCGGCCCTGTTCACACGCGGCGAGACGCAGGCCCTGGTCGTGTCCACGCTGGGCACCGAGCGCGATGCACAGCGCATCGACGCGCTGGCCGGCGAGTTCGAGGACCGCTTCCTGTTCCACTACAACATGCCTCCCTTTGCCACCGGCGAAGTGGGCCGCATGGGCTCGACCAAGCGCCGCGAAATCGGCCACGGCCGCCTGGCCAAGCGTGCCCTGGTGGCCTGCCTGCCCAGCAAGGAAGAATTCCCGTACACCATCCGCGTGGTGTCGGAAATCACCGAGTCCAATGGCTCCTCGTCCATGGCTTCGGTCTGCGGCGGCTGCCTGTCGATGATGGATGCGGGCGTTCCGATGAAGGCCCACGTGGCCGGCATCGCCATGGGCCTGATCAAGGAAGACAACCGCTTCGCCGTGCTGACCGACATCCTGGGCGATGAAGATCACCTGGGCGACATGGACTTCAAGGTGGCCGGCACCACCAGCGGCATCACTGCGCTGCAGATGGACATCAAGATCCAGGGCATCACCAAGGAAATCATGCAGGTCGCCCTGGCCCAGGCCAAGGAAGCGCGCATGCACATCCTGGGCAAGATGCAGGAAGCCATGGGCGAGGCCAAGGCCGAGATCTCGTCCTTCGCTCCCAAGCTGTACACGATGAAGATCAACCCCGAGAAGATCCGCGACGTGATCGGCAAGGGTGGCGCCACCATCCGTGCGCTGACCGAAGAGACCGGCACGCAGATCGACATCGGCGAAGACGGCACCATCACCATCGCCTCCAGCGATGCCGCCAAGGCCGACGAGGCCAAGCGCCGCATCGAGGAGATCACGGCCGAAGTCGAAATCGGCAAGATCTACGAAGGCCCGGTCACCAAGATCCTGGACTTCGGTGCCCTCGTGAACCTGCTGCCCGGCAAGGACGGTCTGCTGCACATCAGCCAGATCGCCCACGAACGCGTGGAACGCGTGAGCGACTACCTGCAGGAAGGCCAGATCATCAAGGTCAAGGTCATGGAGACCGACGAGAAGGGCCGTGTCAAGCTGTCGCTGAAGGCATTGACCGAGCGTCCTGCTGGCATGGAGCGCAGCGAGCGCCCCGCGCCTGCCGAGCGTGAATTCCGCCAGCCGCGTGAACCCCGTCAGCAGCGCGAGTTCCGCGAACCGCGTGAGCCCCGCGAGCCCCGCGACGGCGGCCGTCCGGCTGCCGAGGGCGAGCAGCAACAGCAACAGCAGCAGTAATGCCCGGCAAGGCCATTCCCCAAAGGGATGGCCTTGCAGGTGCATGTGGTGACTGGCAAAAAGCGCTGACCTGTTCAGCGCTTGTGGCATTTTTGACAGGGATTGCGAGGTCGAAAGATGGAAAAGCAAATCATGCGTGCCGTGGAACTCACGGACTTTGGTGCTCCCGAGGTATTGCGCCTGGGCGAGCGTCCGCTGCCCGTTGCGGGCGCGCAGGAGTTGCTGATCCAGGTGTCGGCCAGCGGTGTCAATCGCCCTGATGTGTTGCAGCGCAAGGGTCACTATGCTCCGCCCCCCGGCGCCTCCGACCTGCCCGGGCTGGAAGTGGCCGGCGTGATCGTGTCGGGCGACGACGAAGCCATGCGGCTGGCAGGCCTGCGCGTGGGAGACCGCGTGTGCGCACTGCTGGCCGGCGGTGGCTATGCGGAGTACTGCGTTGCGCCCGTGGCCCAGTGCCTGCCCATCCCGGCAGGGCTCAGCGAGGTGGAGGCTTCGGCATTGCCCGAGACCTTCTTCACCGTCTGGAGCAATGTGTTCGATCGCGGCGCCTTGCAGGCGGGCGAAACCCTGCTGGTGCAGGGTGGCAGCAGCGGCATCGGCGTGACGGCCATCCAGCTGGCCAAGGCGCGCGGCGCCACGGTCATCGTGACCGCCGGCTCCGATGCCAAGTGCACCGACTGCCTGAAGCTGGGTGCCGACCATGCCATCAACTACCGTACCCAGGACTTTGCCGCGGAGGTGCAGCGCATCACCGAAGGCAGGGGCGTGGACGTGATCCTTGACATGGTGGCGGGTGGCTATGTGGCGCGCGAGGTGCAAAGCCTGGCAGAGGATGGCCGCCTGGTCATCATTGCGGTGCAGGGTGGCATCAAGGCGGAGTTCGACGCGGGCCTGGTCCTGCGTCGCCGTCTGCTGGTGACGGGCTCCACGCTGCGTCCGCGGCCTGTCGCTTTCAAGGCTGCCATCGCCCAGGCCCTGCGCCGCGAGGTCTGGCCGCTCATCGAGGCAGGCGGCATTCGTCCTGTGATCCATAGCACCTTTGCTGCCGCTGATGCCGACAAGGCGCACGCGCTGATGGAGTCGAGTCAGCACACCGGCAAAATCGTTTTGACGTGGTAACCATGAAGAAGAAACTCATCGTCGGCAACTGGAAGATGAACGGCAGCCTGGCTGCCAATGCCGTTTTGCTCAAGGCCCTCAAGGAGGGGCTGCCCGAGGGGGGTAATGCGGGCGTGGCCGTGGCCGTGCCTGCCGTCTATCTGGCCCAGGCCCGGGCCGAGCTTGAAGGCTCGGCCATCGGCGTGGCCGCTCAGGACGTGTCGCAGCATGAATCGGGCGCCTATACGGGCGAGCTGTCGGCGGCCATGCTTCGGGATTTTGGCGTGCGCTATACGCTGGTGGGGCACTCGGAGCGTCGCCAATACCATGGCGAAACCGATGCCGTGGTGGCGCTGAAGGCGCAGGCTGCGCTGGCCAAGGGCGTCACGCCCATCGTCTGTGTGGGTGAAACGCTGGCGGAGCGCGAGGCGGGGCATACCGAAGAGGTGGTCAAGCGCCAGCTGGCGGCCGTGATCCATCAGGTGGGCCAGTGCATCAATGAGCTGGTCGTGGCCTATGAGCCCGTCTGGGCCATCGGCACCGGCAGGACCGCCACGCCGGAGCAGGCGCAGCAGGTGCATGCCGTGCTGCGTGCCCAGCTGGCGGCTGCCAGCCGGCAGGCCGATCGCATCGCCTTGCTGTACGGCGGCAGCATGAACGCTTCCAATGCAGCCCAGCTTCTGGCCCAGGCCGACATTGATGGTGGCCTGGTGGGCGGAGCGTCGCTCAAGGCGGCCGATTTCCTGACCATCATCGCTGCGGCCCAGTAAGCCGGGGCGGTTTTTCCATTCGCTTTTTTAGCTCTCGCGTTACTAGCAGGTACAACCAATGAATGCATTCGCAAGCGTGATCCTCGCCGTTCAGATGCTGTCGGCTCTCGGCATGATCGGCCTGATCCTGATCCAACACGGCAAGGGTGCCGACATGGGCGCCTCGTTCGGCAGCGGCAGCTCCGGCAGCCTGTTCGGTGCCTCCGGCAGCGCCAACTTCCTGTCGCGCTCCACGGCGGGCCTGGCCACGGTGTTCTTCGTGGCCACGCTGGCCCTGGCCTACCTGAGCAATGCGCGTCCCGTCAGTTCGGGCAGCGTGCTGGAAGGTGCCGCGCCCATCACGGCTCCGGCTCCTGCGGCCGCTGGCGCTGCTGGTGAAGTGCCTGCTCCTGCTGCAGGCCAGGCGCCTGCTGCCGGTGCTGAAGGCGCCGCCCAGATTCCCACGAAATAATTTCGAACAAAGTCCTCGGTCCTCCGGGGCCGAGGGTTTTTCAGAGTAGAATCTAGAGATTGTTCGGTAGGCAGAATCTTTGCAACGAAGATAAAGAGCCAGCCGAAATCAAGACTTGCCGTCGTGGTGAAATTGGTAGACACGCTATCTTGAGGGGGTAGTGGCGAAAGCTGTGCGAGTTCGAGTCTCGCCGACGGCACCAAGATATAACTAAGAGCCTGCCCTGCTGATCAGGCTGATCGGTGCGGGCATGCCTTTCAAGGTAGCCGCACACGATGAACATCGACCAGTATCTTCCCGTTCTTTTGTTCATTCTCGTCGGCATGGGTGTCGGCGTAGTCCCCCTGGTGCTGGGGTATGTGCTGGGTCCGAACCGACCCGATGCCGCCAAGAACTCCCCCTATGAATGTGGCTTCGAGGCCTTCGAAGACGCGCGCATGAAGTTCGATGTGCGCTACTACCTCGTCGCCATCCTGTTCATCCTGTTTGATTTGGAAATCGCCTTTCTGCTGCCCTGGGCCGTTGCGCTTCGGGACGTGGGTGGGGCTGGTTTCGCCGCTGTCCTTATTTTCCTGACCGTTCTCGTCGTGGGCTTTGTCTACGAATGGAAGAAGGGTGCGTTGGACTGGGACTGAAGCGGGTTCACTAAGGAAACACGATGATCGAAGGCGTGATGAAAGAAGGCTTCATCACCACGAGTTACGACTCTGTGGTGAATTGGGCCAAGACGGGCTCGCTGTGGCCCATGACATTTGGTCTGGCCTGCTGCGCGGTGGAGATGATGCACGCTGCGGCGGCGCGTTACGACATCGGTCGCTTTGGCTCGGAAGTCTTCCGTGCCAGCCCGCGGCAGTCGGACCTGATGATCGTGGCCGGCACCCTGTGCAACAAGATGGCGCCCGCCATGCGCAAGGTCTATGACCAGATGTCCGAGCCGCGCTGGGTCATCTCCATGGGCTCGTGCGCCAACGGCGGCGGCTACTACCACTACAGCTATTCCGTGGTGCGCGGCTGTGACCGCATCGTGCCGGTCGATGTCTATGTGCCCGGCTGCCCCCCCACGGCGGAAGCCCTGATCTACGGCATCATCCAGCTGCAGCAGAAGATCCGCCGCACCCATACCATCGCTCGCGTCTGAGGGCTAGATGATGACTGCTATTGCGATTCACCCCGAAGTGCTTCGGGATGTGGTGGCTGCTGCCTTGGGCGACAAGGCACGCAGCGTGACCGTGGCCCTGGACGAGGTGACGGTCGAAGTGTCCGCCGCCCACTATCTGGAGGCCATGCAGGTTCTGCACGGCGCCCCGGATTGCCGGTTCGAGGTCCTGGTGGACCTGTGCGGCGTGGACTACTCCACCTATGCAGAGGTCGGCCGCGAAGGTCCGCGCTTTGCCGTGGTGTCCCACCTGCTGTCGATCAGCCTGAACCAGCGCGTGCGCGTCCGGGTCTTTTGCACCGACGACGATTTCCCCGTGATGGCTTCCGTCACTCCCATCTGGGCAGGTGCGAACTGGTTCGAGCGCGAGGCGTTCGACCTGTTCGGCATCGTCTTCGACGGCCATGACGACCTGCGCCGCATCCTGACCGACTACGGTTTCATCGGCCATCCCTTCCGCAAGGATTTCCCGCTGTCGGGCCATGTGGAAATGCGCTATGACCCCGAGCAACAGCGCGTGGTGTACCAGCCGGTCACCATCGAGCCCCGCGAGATCACGCCGCGGATCATCCGCGAAGACAACTACGGGGGCCTGCACTGAAGGCGCTCCAGGCGCCTTTTTGATGGACGACCATGGCTGAAATCAAGAACTATTCCCTGAACTTTGGTCCGCAGCACCCGGCAGCGCACGGCGTGCTGCGCCTGGTGCTGGAGCTCGACGGTGAAGTGGTGCAGCGTGCAGACCCGCACATCGGTCTGCTGCACCGCGCGACAGAAAAACTGGCAGAGAGCAAGACCTACATCCAGTCGCTGCCCTATATGGACCGGCTGGACTACGTGTCCATGATGTGCAACGAGCACGCCTACTGCCTGGCCATCGAGAAGCTGCTGGGCATCGAGGTGCCCATCCGCGCCCAGTACATCCGCGTGATGTACTCGGAGATCACCCGCATCATGAATCACCTGATGTGGCTGGGCTCCAGCGGCAACGATGCAGGCAGCTCCACGACGCTGATCTACACCTTCCGTGAGCGCGAAGACCTCATGGACATGTACGAGGCGGTTTCGGGCGCGCGCATGCACGCGGCCTATTTCCGTCCGGGCGGCGTCTACCGCGACCTGCCCGACACCATGCCGCAGTACAAGGCCAGCAAGGTGCGCAATGCGCGCTCGGTCGAGGTCATGAACCGCAACCGCCAGGGCTCGTTGCTTGACTTCATCGACGACTTCACGCAGCGCTTCCCCAAGTGCGCCGACGAGTACGAGACCCTGCTGACCGACAACCGCATCTGGAAGCAGCGCAACGTGGACATCGGCGTGGTGACTGCCGAGCGTGCGATGAACCTGGGCCTGACCGGCCCGATGCTGCGTGCCTCCGGCGTGGCCTGGGACATGCGCAAGTCGCAGCCCTACGAGGTCTATGACCGCATGGACTTCGACGTGCCCGTGGGCAAGACCGGCGACTGCTACGACCGCTACCTGGTGCGCGTGGCCGAAATGCGCCAGTCCAACCGCATCATCAAGCAGTGCGTGGACTGGCTGCGTGCCAACCCGGGCCCGGTGATCGTGGACAACCACAAGATCGCTCCGCCGCCGCGCGAAGGCATGAAGTCCAGCATGGAAGAGCTGATCCACCACTTCAAGCTCTTCACCGAAGGTTTCCGCGTGCCCGAAGGCGAGGCTTACGCGGCCATCGAGCACCCCAAGGGGGAGTTCGGCATCTATATCGTGAGCGACGGGGCCAACAAGCCCTACCGCCTGAAGATCCGTCCGCCGGGATTCGCCAATCTGTCCGCCATGGACGAACTGTGCCGAGGCCACATGCTGGCCGACGCCGTGATGGTGCTGAGTACCCTGGACATCGTGTTTGGAGACGTTGACCGATGATTACCGAAGCGACCAAGGAGCGCTTTGCGCGCGAGGTGGCCAAGTACCCGGCCGACCAGAAGCAGTCTGCCGTGATGGCCTGCCTGTCCATCGTGCAGCAGGAGCAGGGCTGGGTCAGCGCCGAGAGCGAGGCCGTGATTGCCGAGTTCCTGGGCATGGCCGAGATCGCGGTGCATGAAGTCACCACGTTCTACAACATGTACAACCAGCGGCCGGTGGGCAAGTTCAAGCTGAACGTCTGCACCAACCTGCCTTGCCAGCTGCGCGATGGCTACAAGGCGCTGCACCATCTGGAATCCCGCCTGGGCATCAAGATGGGCGAGACCACGCCCGACGGCATGTTCACGCTGCAGCAGTCCGAGTGCCTGGGCGCCTGCGCGGATTCGCCGGTGATGCTGGTGAACGACCGCTGCATGTGCAGCTTCATGAGCAACGAGAAGCTCGACGAATTGATCGACGGCCTGCGCGCCGCGGAGGGCAAGGCATGAACGCCGCCGCACAATCGGTCCTGGCCAGGTTTGCCTCTTCGGGCAGCGAAACCTGCTTTCACGACCGCCACATCAATCCGCAGATCTATGCCGACCTGACCGGCGCCAACTGGTCCATCAAGGACTACGAGGCACGCGGCGGCTATCAGGCGCTGCGCAAGATCCTGGGCAAGGACGGCAGCGAAGGCCTGACCCAGGATCAGGTGATCGCCACCGTCAAGGAATCGGGACTGCGCGGCCGCGGCGGCGCAGGTTTTCCCACGGGCCTGAAGTGGAGCTTCATGCCCCGCCAGTTCCCGGGCCAGAAGCACCTGGTCTGCAACTCGGACGAAGGCGAGCCTGGCACCTGCAAGGACCGCGACATCCTGGTGCACAACCCGCACATCGTGATCGAGGGCATGATCATCGCCGCCTACGCGATGGGCATCTCCCTGGGCTACAACTACATCCACGGCGAAATCTTCGAAGCCTATGAGCGCTTCGAGGCTGCGCTGGAAGAAGCCCGCGCTGCCGGCTACCTGGGTGACAACATCATGGGCAGCAGCTTCAGCTTCCAGCTGCACGCGCACCATGGCTTCGGCGCCTACATCTGCGGCGAAGAGACTGCGCTGCTGGAGTCGCTGGAAGGCAAGAAGGGCCAGCCGCGCTTCAAGCCGCCGTTCCCGGCCAGCTTCGGCCTGTACGGCAAGCCGACCACCATCAACAACACCGAAACCTTTGCGGCCGTTCCCTGGATCATCCGCAACGGCGGCGCCGCGTACCTGGAGTGCGGCAAGCCCAACAACGGCGGCACCAAGATCTTCTCGGTCAGCGGTGACGTGAACCTGCCCGGCAACTACGAGGTGCCGCTGGGCACGCCCTTCAGCAAGCTGCTGGAGCTGGCCGGTGGCGTGCGCACGGGCCGCAAGCTCAAGGCGGTGATCCCCGGTGGATCGTCCTCGCCCGTGCTGCCGGCTGACATCATCATGGAATGCACGATGGACTACGATTCCATCGCCAAGGCCGGCTCCATGCTGGGCTCGGGTGCCGTGATCGTGATGGACGACTCGCGCGACATGGTCGAGAGCCTGCTGCGCCTGTCCTACTTCTACCAGCACGAGTCCTGCGGCCAGTGCACTCCCTGCCGCGAAGGCACGGGCTGGCTGTGGCGCGTGGTCAACCGAATCGAGCACGGCGAAGGCCGTCCTGAAGACATCGAGCTGTTGGACTCGGTGTCCGTGAACATCATGGGGCGCACGATCTGTGCGTTGGGCGACGCGGCAGCCATGCCGGTACGCGCCATGATCAAGCACTTCCGCCACGAGTTTGAAGCGAAGATCCAGAACGCTTCCAAGCAGACGGTCCACGCCGCCTGATCGCGAGAAAAGCATATGGTTGAAATTGAACTGGACGGAAAAAAGGTGGAGGTCGCCGAGGGCTGCATGGTCATGCATGCAGCCGAGAAGGCAGGCACCTACATCCCGCATTTCTGCTACCACAAGAAACTTTCCATCGCCGCCAACTGCCGCATGTGCCTGGTGGACGTGGAAAAAGCCCCCAAGCCCATGCCCGCCTGCGCCACGCCCGTGACGCAGGGCATGATCGTGCGCACCAAGAGCGAGAAGGCGATCAAGGCACAGCAATCGGTGATGGAGTTCCTGCTCATCAATCACCCGCTGGACTGCCCGATCTGCGACCAGGGCGGCGAATGCCAGCTGCAGGATCTGGCCGTGGGCTATGGAAGCTCCGCCTCGCGCTACGAGGAAGAAAAGCGCGTGGTCTTCCACAAGGACGTGGGTCCGCTGATCTCCATGCAGGAGATGAGCCGCTGCATCCACTGCACCCGCTGCGTGCGCTTCGGCCAGGAAGTGGCCGGCGTGATGGAGCTGGGCATGATCAACCGCGGCGAGCACTCCGAGATCACCACGGTGGTGGGCGATACGGTGGATTCCGAGCTGTCGGGCAACATGATCGACATCTGCCCCGTGGGCGCGTTGACCAGCAAGCCTTTCCGCTACAGCGCCCGCACCTGGGAGCTGTCGCGCCGCAAGTCGGTCTCGCCCCATGATTCCACGGGTGCCAACCTCATCGTCCAGGTCAAGAACCACAAGGTTCTGCGCGTCGTGCCGTTCGAGAACGAAGAGGTCAACGAGTGCTGGATCGCCGACCGCGATCGCTTCTCCTACGAAGCCCTGAACAGCGACGAACGCCTGACCCGCCCCATGCTCAAGCAAGGCGGCGAGTGGAAGGAAGTCGATTGGCAGACCGCCCTCGAATACGTGGCCAACGGCCTGCGCCAGATCAAGAACGACCATGGCGCCTCCGCCATCGGCTCGCTGGTCAGCCCGCACAGCACGCTGGAAGAGCTGTTCCTGGCAGGCAAGCTGGTGCGTGGCCTGGGCAGCGAGAACATCGACTACCGCCTGCGCAACGCCGAGTTCACCGCCGCCCAGGGCGTGCAGTGGCTGGGCACGCCCATCGCGTCGCTGTCCAAGCTGCAAGGCGTCCTGGTTCTGGGCTCCAACCTGCGCAAGGACCATCCGCTGTTCGCGCAGCGCATCCGCCAGGCGGCCAAGCAGGGCTGCTCGGTGCTCGCCATCAATGAGCGTGTCTACGACTGGGCCATGCCGGTGACGGCCTCCATCGTGGCTGCCCCGGACTGGGCCCAGGCGCTGGCCGATGTGGCCGCCGCCGTGGCGCAGGAAAAGGGCGTTGCCGCTCCCGTGGCCGCCGCCGACGTGCATGCCGAGGCGCAGGCCATTGCTGCCGCGCTGCTGCGCGGCGAGCGCAAGGCCATCCTGCTGGGCAATGCTGCTGCGCACCACGCACAGGCATCGACCCTGCTGTCGCTGGCCAACTGGATTGCCGAGCAGACCGGCGCCTCGGTCGGCTACCTGACCGAAGCCGCCAACACGGTGGGCGCCCAGTGGGTGGGCGCGCAGCCTGCCGCCTCGGGCCTGAACGCAGGCCAGATGCTGGCCGGCGGCCTCAAGGCCGTGCTGCTGCTGAACAACGAACCCGTGTTCGACTCCGCTGCCGGTGCCCGCGCCGCAGAGGCACTGGGCAAGGCCGAGATGGTCGTGACGCTGAGCCCCTTCAAGGCCAACATGGAATTCAGCGACGTGCTGCTGCCCATCGCCCCGTTCACGGAAACCTCGGGCAGCTTCGTCAACGCCGAAGGCCGCCTGCAGAGCTTCCATGCCGTGGTCAAGCCGCTGGCCGAAGCCCGTCCGGGCTGGAAGGTGCTGCGCGTTCTGGCCAACCTGCTGGGTGTGCAGGGCGTGGACTACGAAACGTCGCAGGACGTGCTCGCAGCCGCCACGGCCGGCGCCACCAGCGTGCCTGCCAATCTGCTGGGCAACGGTGCGCCTGCCGTGAATTCCATCGCCAACGGTGCCGGCCATGCCGCGCCCGTGGTGGCCAGCATTTATCAGCTCGACAGCATCGTGCGCCGCGCGACATCGCTGCAACTGACGGCGGATGCACGTCAGGCTCGTGAGGGAGGCGCCGCATGATTGACGCACTCAAGACAGCCGGTGCCGGCCTGATCGCCGCACCCTGGTGGACCGACGTGGCCTGGCCCGTGCTCTGGATCCTGCTGGGCATCGTTGCCATCGTCGCCCCCCTGATGGGTGCCGTGGCCTACCTGACGCTGTGGGAACGCAAGCTGCTGGGTTTCATGCAGGTTCGCATGGGCCCCAACCGCGTGGGTCCCTTCGGCCTGCTGCAGCCTCTGGCCGACGGCCTGAAGCTGCTGACCAAGGAACTGATCCAGCCCACGGCTGCCGCCAAGGGCCTGTTCTACGTGGGTCCGGTGATGGCCATCATGCCCGCCCTGGCGGCATGGGTGGCGATCCCCTTCGGTCCCGACGTGGCCCTGGCCAACGTCAACGCCGGCCTGCTGCTGATCATGGCCATCACGTCCATCGAAGTCTATGGCGTGATCATTGCGGGCTGGGCCTCCAACTCCAAGTACGCCTTCCTGGGCGCGCTGCGCGCCTCGGCACAGATGGTCAGCTATGAAATCGCGCTGGGCTTCTGCTTCCTGGTGGTGATCATGGTCACGGGCAGCATGAATCTGACGCAGATCGTGCTGAGCCAGGGCCAGGGCCAATTCGCCAGCATGGGTGTCAGCGTCCTGTCGTGGAACTGGCTGCCGCTGCTGCCCATCTTCGTGGTCTACCTGATCTCGGCCGTGGCCGAGACCAACCGCCATCCCTTCGACGTGGTCGAAGGCGAAGCCGAAATCGTGGCCGGCCACATGGTCGAGTACTCGGGCATGGGCTTTGCCATCTTCTTCCTGGCCGAATACGCCAGCATGTGGCTGGTGTCCATCCTGGCTGTGGTGATGTTCCTGGGTGGCTGGCTGCCTCCGTTCGACTTCCTGTCGTTCATCCCCGGATGGATCTGGCTGGCGGCGAAGACCTTCCTGGTCGTGTCCATGTTCATCTGGATCCGTGCCACCTTCCCGCGCTTTCGCTATGACCAGATCATGCGTCTGGGCTGGAAGATCTTCATCCCCGTCACCCTGGTGTGGCTGGTCGTCGTGGGTGGCTGGATGCACTCGCCTTGGAACATCTGGAACTGAGCGGAGCAAGAATGTCTGCGGTTGCTGCTACCCCATTTTCGATCAAAGATTTCTTCAAGAGCTTCATGCTCTGGGAACTGGCCAAGGGCATGGCCCTGACTGGCCGCTACACCTTCCGCCGCAAGGTCACGGTGCAGTTCCCCGAGGAAAAGACACCTCTGTCGCCGCGTTTTCGCGGACTGCATGCCCTGCGCCGTTATGACAACGGCGAAGAGCGCTGCATTGCCTGCAAGCTGTGCGAGGCGGTGTGCCCGGCCATGGCCATCACCATCGAGTCCGATGTGCGTGACGACGGCTCGCGCCGCACCACGCGCTACGACATTGACCTGACCAAGTGCATCTTCTGCGGCTTCTGCGAGGAAAGCTGCCCGGTGGACTCGATCGTCGAGACGCATATCTTCGAATACCACGGAGAAAAGCGCGGCGACCTGTACTTCACCAAGGACATGCTGCTGGCCGTTGGCGATCGCTACGAACCCGAGATTGCCGCGGCCAAGGCTGCGGACGCCAAGTACCGCTGAAGCGGCTCCTTGATCACTTGAAAAGATTCGATCCATGGACGCCAAAACTGGTTTTTTCTATCTGTTCTCGGTCGTGCTGCTTTTTGCAGCCTTCCGGGTCGTCACGGCACGCAATCCCGTGCATGCCGTGCTCAACCTGATCCTGGCCTTCTCGCAGGCTGCCGGCATCTGGCTCCTGCTCAAGGCCGAGTTCCTGGGCGTGACCCTGGTGCTGGTCTACCTGGGCGCCGTGATGGTGCTGTTCCTGTTCGTGGTGATGATGCTGGACATCCGCATCGACGCCGTGCGCCAGGGGTTCTGGAAGCATTTCCCCTTCGCTGCCCTGATCGGCGCACTGATCGCCTTTGAAATGGGCATGGTGCTGATGGGCGGCTTCAGCGGCGTCGAGGAGCCCAAGGCCATTGCGGCCATGGTCAACGCTGCCGGCCAGACCGTGCAGTACTCCAACACCCAGGCCCTGGGCAAGCTGCTGTACACCGAATACCTGTACCCCGTCGAGATCGCTGCCGTGATCCTGCTGGTGGCCATGATTGCCGCCATCGCCCTGACCCTGCGCAAGCGCAAGGACAGCAAGGCAGTGAACCCGGCCCAGCAGATCCGTGTGCGCGCAAAGGATCGCCTCGAGCTGGTCAAGGTGCCGGTCACCCAGGCGCCGCAGGCACCGGCCGCCGAGGCAACCCCCGCCGTGGAGACAAAAGCATGACGTTGACTTTGGGCCATTATTTGACGCTGGGCGCCATGCTGTTCGCGCTCTCCGTCGTCGGCATTTTTCTGAACCGCAAGAACCTGATCGTGCTGCTGATGGCCATCGAGCTGATGCTCCTGGCCGTCAACACCAACTTCGTGGCGTTCTCCAGCTATCTGGGTGACATGCACGGCCAGGTGTTCGTGTTCTTCATCCTGACAGTGGCAGCCGCCGAGTCGGCCATCGGTCTGGCGATCCTGGTGCTTCTGTTCCGCAACAAGACCAGCATCAATGCGGAAGATCTCAACTCCCTCAAGGGTTGAGTCCGCCGTAACTTGCAAGGTTCTTAAGAATGAGTCAAACACTCTCTGCATCCATGCTCCTGGCGGTGCCGCTGGCACCGCTGGCGGGCTCCGTGCTCGCGGGCATCTGGGGCACGGCCTTCGGCGGCAACAAGATCGGCCGCGGCGGCAGCCATACCCTCACGATTTTGGGCGTGCTGATCGCCTTCATCCTGTCGGCCATCACCTTCAACAGCGTGATCTTCGACGGGGCGCGCTTCGACCAGTCCATCTACACCTGGATGGAAATCGGCGGCCTGAAGATGGAGGTCGGTTTCCTGATCGACAGCATCACGGCCATGATGATGTGCGTGGTGACCTTCGTGTCGCTGATGGTGCACATCTACACCATCGGCTACATGCAGGAAGATGACGGCTACAACCGTTTCTTCTCGTACATCTCGCTGTTCACGTTCTCCATGTTGATGCTCGTCATGAGCAACAACCTGCTGCAGCTGTTCTTCGGCTGGGAAGCCGTGGGCCTGGTGTCCTACCTGCTGATCGGCTTCTACTACAACAAGCCCTCGGCCATCTTCGCCAACATGAAGGCCTTCCTGGTCAACCGTGTGGGCGACTTCGGCTTCATCCTGGGCATCGGCCTGATCGCTGCCTACACGGGCACCATGAACTACGGCGAAATCTTCGCCAAGCTGCCCGAGATCCAGAACACCCTGCTGCCGGGCACCGGCTGGCTGCTGGTGACGGTGACGGCCATCTGCCTGTTCATCGGCGCCATGGGCAAGTCGGCACAGTTCCCGCTGCATGCCTGGCTGCCCGATTCGATGGAAGGCCCGACCCCCATCTCGGCACTGATCCACGCCGCCACCATGGTGACGGCCGGCATCTTCATGGTCTCGCGCATGTCGCCGCTGTACGAGCTGTCGGACACGGCACTGAGCTTCATCCTGGTGATCGGCTCCATCACGGCGCTGTTCATGGGCGTGCTGGGCATCATCCAGAACGACATCAAGCGCGTGATCGCGTACTCCACGCTGTCGCAGCTGGGCTACATGACCGTGGCCCTGGGCGCCTCGGCCTACTCGGTGGCCGTGTTCCACCTGATGACCCACGCCTTCTTCAAGGCCCTGCTGTTCCTTGGCGCCGGCTCGGTGATCATGGGCATGCACCACAACCAGGACATCCGCTGGATGGGCGGCGTGCGCAAGTACATGCCCATCACCTGGATCACCTTCCTGCTGGGCAACCTGGCGCTGATCGGCACGCCCTTCTTCTCGGGCTTCTACTCGAAGGACGCCATCATCGAGGCCGTGCACGCCACGAACCTGCCGGGCGCCGGCTTCGCGAACTTCGCGGTGCTGGCCGGCGTGTTCATCACGGCCTTCTACTCCTTCCGCCTGTACTTCATCGTCTTCCACGGCAAGGAGCGCTACGACCAGAATCCTGATGCGCACCACGATGACCACCATGCCCACGACGACCACCACGGCCATGGCCACGATGCCAAGCCGCACGAGTCGCCCCTGGTCGTGACCGGCCCGCTGATGCTGCTGGCCATCCCCTCGGTGGTGATCGGTGCCCTGGCGCTGATGCCCATGCTGTTCGGTGACTTCTTCAAGGGCGTGATCCACGTCGATGGCGCAAAGCACGGCGCCATGGCCGAACTGGCCGAGAAGATCCACGGCTGGGTGCCCATGGCGCTGCACGGCTTTACGGCCGCGCCGTTCTGGCTGGCACTGGCAGGCGTCGTCGTCTCCTATCTGTTCTACATGGTCAAGCCCGAAGTCCCTGCGGCCATCAAGTCGGCCATGCAGAAGATCGGTGTCTACCAGGCACTGGAAGGCAAGTACGGCGTGGACTGGGTCTACGAGAACATCTTCGCCCGTGGTGCACGCGCCTTCGGCAGCTTCTTCTGGAAGGTCGGCGACCAGGCCATCATCGATGGCGCCATCGTCAACGGTTCGTGGAAGCTCATCGGCCGCATCGGCCAGTGGGTGCGCAAGCTGCAGTCGGGCTATCTCTATCACTACGCGTTGGTCATGCTGCTGGGCGTGTTCGCTCTCATGACGTATTTCGTGTGGCTCAACAAGTAGTAGAGGAAGAACAAAAATGCATTGGTTGAGTCTTTCAATCTGGGTGCCGATCGCATTCGGCGCCCTCCTGCTGGCCCTGGGCCGCGAGGATCAGGTCAAGGCCGTGCGCTGGCTGGCCCTGGTCGGCGCACTGGCCGGCCTGGCGGTCACGCTGCCGCTGATCCAGCAGTTCGACAACAGCACGGCTGCCATGCAGTTCGTGGAGAAGGCGCTGTGGATCGAGCGCTTCAACATCTACTACCACCTGGGCGTGGATGGCATCTCGTTCTGGTTCGTGCCGCTGACGGCCTTCATCACCGTGATCGTCGTGATCGCGTCGTGGGAAAACATCACCGAGCGCGTGAACCAGTACATGGGCGCGTTCCTGATCCTGTCCGGCCTGATGGTCGGCGTGTTCAGCGCACTGGACGGCCTGCTGTTCTACGTGTTCTTCGAAGCCACGCTGATCCCGATGTACCTGATCATCGGTATCTGGGGCGGCCCCAACCGCATCTACGCGGCCTTCAAGTTCTTCCTGTACACGCTGATGGGTTCGCTGCTGACCCTGGTCGCGATCATCTATCTGTACACCCAGTCGGGCGGCAGCTTCGAGATCCTCGACTGGCACAAGCTGCCGCTGTCCATGACGGCCCAGACGCTGATCTTCTTCGCCTTCTTCGCGGCCTTTGCCGTGAAGGTGCCGATGTGGCCGGTGCACACCTGGCTGCCCGACGTGCACGTGGAAGCGCCTACCGGCGGCTCTGCCGTGCTGGCCGCCATCATGCTGAAGCTCGGTGCCTACGGTTTCCTGCGCTTTTCCATGCCCATCGCCCCTGATGCATCGCACAAGTGGGCCGGACTGGTCATCGCGCTGTCGCTGGTCGCCGTGATCTACGTGGGCGTGGTCGCCCTGGTGCAAAAGGACATGAAGAAGCTGGTGGCCTACTCGTCCGTGGCCCACATGGGCTTCGTGACCCTGGGCTTCTTCATCTTCAACCCGCTGGGCATTGCCGGCGGCATCGTGCAGATGATTGCCCACGGCTTCGTGTCGGGCGCCATGTTCCTGTGCATCGGCGTGCTCTACGACCGCGTGCACTCGCGTGAAATCGCCTCCTACGGCGGCGTGGTCAACACCATGCCCAAGTTCGCTGCCTTCGCACTGCTGTTCGCCATGGCCAACTGCGGCCTGCCCGCAACGGCCGGCTTCGTGGGCGAGTGGATGGTGATCCTGGGTGCCGTCCAGTACAACTTCTGGATCGGCCTGGGCGCTGCCACGGCGCTGATCTTCGGCGCCGCCTACACCCTGTGGATGTACAAGCGCGTCTACCTGGGTCCGGTCACCAACGACAATGTGCGCGGCCTGACCGACATCGGCAACCGCGAGTTCCTGGTGCTGGGTCTGCTGGCCATCGCCGTGCTGTACATGGGTCTGTATCCCAAGCCCTTCACTGACGTGATGGATGTGTCCGTGGCCGAGCTGCTCAAGCATGTGGCCATGAGCAAGCTGCAGTGACCAGACTGAAACGAGAGAATCGAGATGATTGACAACATCAGCTGGCTGGCCATCTATCCGGAGATCCTTCTCCTGGTCATGGCCTGCGTGATCGCCCTGGTGGACCTGGGCGTCAAAAGCCCGCGCCGCACGGGCACCTATGTTCTGACGCTGCTGACCCTGGGCGTGGTGGCCGTGCTGCAAGGCATGTATGCCTCCAGCGGCAACACCTTCTATGGCTGGGGCAACATGGTGGTCTCCGACGCCATGGGCAACTGGCTCAAGTGCTTCGCCACCGTGGCCATGATGATCACCCTGGTCTATGGCCGTCCCTACGCCGCCGACCGCGACATGCTGCGCGGCGGCGAGCTGTTCACGCTGGCCATGCTCGCGCTGCTGGGCATGTTCATCATGATCTCGGGCAACAATTTCCTGGTCATCTACCTGGGCCTGGAGCTGCTGACGCTGTCCAGCTACGCCCTGGTGGCCCTGCGCCGCGACCACACGGCTTCTGTCGAGGCCGCGATGAAGTACTTCGTGCTCGGCGCCATGGCCAGCGGTTTCCTGCTGTACGGCATGTCCATGCTCTACGGCGCGACCGGCTCGCTGGACATCGGCCAGGTCTTCAAGGCCATCAACTCGGGCGAGATCAAGCACCAGGTGCTGGTGTTCGGCCTGGTCTTCGTGGTCTCCGGCCTGGCCTTCAAGCTGGGCGTGGTTCCCTTCCACATGTGGGTCCCCGACGTCTACCAGGGCGCTCCCACGGCCATCACCACCATGATCGGTGGCGCGCCCAAGCTGGCCGCCTTCGCCATCGTCATCCGCCTGCTGGTGGACGGCCTTCTGCCGCTGGCCATCGACTGGCAGCAGATGCTGGCGGTGCTGGCCATCGCTTCGCTGCTGGTCGGCAACCTGGCCGGCCTGCAGCAGACCAACCTCAAGCGCATGCTGGCCTACTCGACCATCTCGCAGATGGGCTTCGTGCTGCTGGGCCTGATGTCGGGCGTGGTGGATGGCAAGGTCGATCCGGCCACCATCGAGAACGCCTACAGCTCGGCCATGTTCTACGTGGTGACCTACGTGCTGACCACGCTGGCAGCCTTCGGCGTGATCCAGCTGCTGGCCCGCGAAGGTTTCGAGAGCGAAGAGGTTGCCGACTTTGCAGGCCTGAACCAGCGCAGCCCGCTGTATGCCGGCGTGATGGCGATCTGCCTGTTCTCCATGGCCGGCATCCCGCCCCTGGTGGGCTTCTACGCCAAGCTGTCGGTGCTGCAGGCACTCGTGGCATCGGGCCACAGCCTGTACATCGCGCTGGCCGTGTTCGCCGTGGTCATGTCGCTGATCGGCGCCTTCTACTACCTGCGCGTCGTCAAGGTCATGTACTTTGACGAACCCATCACCGCCACCAGCGTTTCCGCTTCGCTGGACGTGCGCGTGGTGCTGACCCTCAACGGCGCCCTGGTGCTGGGGCTGGGCCTTCTGCCGGGTGGCCTGATGGCCCTGTGCGCCGACGCCGTCGTGCGCGCCCTGGCTTCCTGATCCACTTTCCCGATGCGGAGCCTTGCGCGCAGGGCTCCGCGGTGAGGACATCGGCTTGTCGCAAACCGCTTCGATCTGGCTCGTGATATTGGCTGCCCTTGTGGCAGCCAATTTGCCTTTCTTCAACGCCCGCTGGCTGCAGCTGGGGCCGTTGCGCGCGCAGCGCAAGCCGCTGGCCCTGTGCCTGCTGGAGATGGTGCTGCTGTACTTCATCGTCGGCGGCTTGGCGCTGCTGCTGGAGCGCCGTGTGGGGCAGATCGCGCCCCAGGGCTGGGAGTTCTATGCCGTCACGGGAGCATTGTTTCTGACGCTGGCCTTCCCCGGTTTCGTCTATCGTTTCCTGATTCACCGCCGCGGCTGAGGCTGCGGCGCCGGTTGTCTCATGGGTGGGGGTGCGTGATGAAAGTGCTCGACCTGCATTGCCCGCACGGCCATCTGTTCGAAGGCTGGTTCGCCTCGGAAGATGATTTCCAGGGCCAGTTGCAGCGCCAGCTGGTGCTGTGCCCCGTCTGCGGCCACAGCGACATCACCAAGCGCCTGAGCGCCCCCCGCATCAATCTCGGCGCCAAGCCTGTAGCCTTGCCTCCGGCAGCCGAGCCTTCTGCAGCCGCCTCGGCCGCCAGCGCGGCAGCCATTCCTTCACCGTCCATGCCACCCCAGGCGCGCGAGCAGCTGCAGGCCATGCAGGCCGCCTGGCTGAAATGGTCGCGCCAGGTGGCCCAGCAGACCGAGGACGTGGGCGAGCGCTTCGCCGATGAAGCCCGCCGCATGCACTATGGCGAGACGGACGAGCGCGCCATCCGCGGCAAGGCCAGCCCCGAGCAGGCCATGCAATTGCTGGATGAAGGCATTGCCGTCCTTCCATTGGCCTTGCCGGAAGGCAGCAAGGAAACGCTGCAGTAAGTGGCGACTGGCACACGCTGTCCTGGCGACGACAATTCTGTCCAGTGCAATGGATCGGCAGTTGCCAGGCCACGCCTTTGTTTATTGCTATTGATTAAGTAGCTATTTAGCCAACTTTGTCGCTTTTCAATTGATGAGGCGACAAACTCAAGCATATCCGCGGCATTTCGCATAGTGACTGAGCAGGCCGCAGGGAGATTGCCGACCTGGGTGTTTCCCGTAAGGCAGCGGACATTGGCCGTTGCCTTGTAAGTCGCAAAAAGGATAGTTTGCTATCGCTTTGGAAGCGCTCTGGCCTGCCGCATGGGCCTCGCCGGGCCGAGATGGTGGAGAACCCTAGGCCCCGCCTGCTGCCGCGGCACCTTACAGCACCGCGTGTGCTTGATTATTTCAAGTGTGAGTGGTTGCTCCTTGTGTCTGCGAGAACCTGGCTTGATGCGCCATGCTGCAGTGCGGGGCAGGGCCTGTGCTTAGGAGCACCTACGTAGGCGTTTTCCCGCTGCGGCGCACAACGTCGGCAAGCCTACGATGCGTCCGACCCTGCACAACGCCCGCCAGAGCCTCTGGCGATGCGTCGGGGGCTGGCAGCATCAACGGAGCAGGCGAAGCGCACATGAGCGACGTTATTCTCGAAACCCGGAACCTGACCAAAGAGTTCAAGGGATTTACGGCGGTGAGCAAGGTGGACCTTTCGGTGCGCCGTGGCTCCATCCATGCCTTGATCGGCCCCAATGGCGCAGGCAAGACCACCTGCTTCAATCTGCTGACCAAGTTTCTGGAGCCCACCTCCGGCACCATCCGTTTCAACGGCGAGGACATCACGCGGGAAGCACCGGCACAGATTGCGCGCCGTGGCGTGATCCGGTCCTTCCAGATCTCGGCCGTGTTCCCGCATTGCACTCTGCTGGAGAACGTGCGCATCGGCCTGCAGCGCAAGCTGGGCACCGAATTCCATTTCTGGCGCAGCGAGAAAAGCCTGTCCATGCTCAATGACCGCGCCATGCAGTTGCTGTCCGAGGTCGGCCTGCAGGACATGGCCGACGAGGTCACGGTCAACCTGCCCTATGGCCGCAAGCGCGCGCTGGAGATTGCCACCACGCTGGCCATGGAGCCCGAGCTGATGCTGCTGGACGAACCCACGCAGGGCATGGGCCACGAAGACGTGGACCGCGTGACCCAGCTGATCAAGAAGGTCTCGGCCGGCCGCACCATTCTCATGGTGGAGCACAACATGAAGGTGATCTCCACCATCGCCGACCGCATCACGGTGCTGCAGCGCGGCGCCGTGCTGGCGGAAGGCCCCTATGAAGAAGTTTCACGCAACCCGCAGGTGATGGAAGCCTACATGGGCACGACGGACGGCCAATTGCAAGGAGCCCACTGACATGTCGGTTCCCGCTCTCGAAATCAAGGGCCTGCAGGCCTGGTACGGCGAATCCCATGTGCTGCACGGCATGGATCTGGTGGTCCAGCCCGGCGAGGTGGTCACGCTGCTGGGGCGCAACGGCGCGGGCCGCACGTCCACGCTGCGCGCCATCATGGGTCTGACGGGCGCGCGCAAGGGCTCCATCCGGATCAACGGCGTGGAGGCCATCCACCTGCCCACGCACCGCATTGCCCACCTGGGCGTGGGCTACTGCCCTGAAGAGCGCGGCATCTTCTCCAGCCTCTCGTGCGAGGAGAACCTGATGCTGCCGCCGCCGCTCAAGACCGGCCAGCAGGGCATGAGCGTGGACGAGATCTACGCCATGTTCCCCAACCTGGCCGAGCGTCGCCACAGCCAGGGCACGCGCCTGTCGGGCGGCGAGCAGCAGATGCTGGCGGTGGCGCGCATCCTGCGCACGGGCGCGCGGCTGCTGTTGCTCGACGAAATCTCGGAAGGCCTGGCCCCCGTCATCGTGCAGGCGCTGGCCCGCATGATCACCATGCTGCGCGCCAAGGGCTACACCGTGGTCATGGTGGAGCAGAACTTCCACTTCGCGGCGCCGCTGGCCGACCGCTTCTACGTGGTCGAGCACGGCCATGTGGTCGAGCGTTTCGGCGCGTCCGAGCTGCAGGCCAAGATGCCCGTGCTCAACGAGCTGCTCGGGGTCTGACCCGGATATCCATCGTGGCTGGCGCCTGGGGCTCGCCGGCTGCATTCCTGCCATGGCCCTGTGACAAAAACCCAAGACATCAACGCGAAGGAGACACCAATGAAAGCAAAACTGACCGCACTGTCGTGCATGCTGGCTGCGGCCGGCCTGGCCAGCCCGCTTGCCATGGCGCAGGAGAAGGTGAAGATCGGCTTCGTGACCGACATGTCCAGCCTGTATGCGGACGTGGAAGGCAAGAACGCCGTCACCGCCATGCAGATGGCCATCGATGACTTCGGCGGCAAGGTGCTGGGCCAGCCCATCGAGCTGCTGAGCGCCGACCACCAGAACAAGGCCGACATCGCCGCCTCCAAGGTGCGCGAGTGGGTGGACACCCAGGGCATCTCGCTGGTGTTCAGCGGCACCAACTCCGGCACGGCCCTGGCGGTGTCGCAGGTGGCCAACGAGAAAAAGCGCGTGCACTTCAACAGCGGCGCGGGTTCCTCGGCACTGACCAATGAGCAGTGCAACGCCTACACCGTCCACTACGCCTATGACACCGTGGCCCTGGCCAAGGGCACCGGCACGGCCGTGGTCAAGCTCGGTGGCAAGGACTGGTTCTTCCTGACGGCCGACTATGCCTTCGGCCACGCGCTGGAGAACGACACCACGGCGGTGGTCAAGGCCAATGGCGGCAAGGTCGTGGGCAGCGTCAGGCATCCGCTCAATGCCTCGGACTTCTCATCCTTCCTGCTGCAGGCCCAGGCCTCCAAGGCCCAGATCCTGGGCCTGGCCAATGCCGGTGGCGACACCATCAATTCGATCAAGGCGGCCAAGGAATTCGGCATCAACAAGAGCATGAAGACCGTGGGCCTGCTGGTGTTCCTGACCGACATCCACAGCCTGGGCCTGAAGAACACCGAGGGCATGCAGTACACGGACAGCTGGTACTGGGACATGAACGACGCCACGCGCAAGTTCTCCGAGCGCTTCTTCGCCAAGACCAAGCGCATGCCCACGTCGATCCAGGCGGCCGATTACTCGGCCGTGACCAACTACCTCAAGGCCGTGCAGGCCGTGAAGTCCACGGACGCCGACAAGGTGATGGCCCACCTCAAGAGCACGCCCATCGACGATTTCTACGGCAAGGGCGTGATCCGCCCCGACGGCACCTTCGCCCACGACATGTACCTGGTGGAGGTCAAGAAGCCTGCCGAATCCAAGAAGCCCTGGGACTACCTGAAGGTCGTGGCCACGCTGCCTGCCGACCAGGTCTGGAC
This sequence comes from Delftia acidovorans, assembly GCA_031286585.1. Taxonomy (GTDB): domain Bacteria; phylum Pseudomonadota; class Gammaproteobacteria; order Burkholderiales; family Burkholderiaceae_C; genus Comamonas; species Comamonas acidovorans_A. The sequence goes on along the minus strand of JAITUC010000038.1, from coordinate 55,598 downwards.
CACCAAGGCCGAGACCAAGTGCGCGCTGTGGAAATAACACTGCGCCGCAACTGACCCCCCAAACGCCCTCCGGCCAACCACGACAGCTGCATCCCATGGAAATCTTTGGTGTTTCCCTGCCAGGCCTGATGAGCCAGCTCCTTCTGGGGCTGGTCAACGGCTCGTTCTACGCCATCCTCAGCCTGGGGCTGGCGGTGATCTTCGGCCTGCTCAACGTGATCAACTTCGCCCACGGCGCGTTGTTCATGCTGGGCGCCATGGTCACCTGGATGGCCATGAGCTACTTCAACATCAACTACTGGGTGATGCTGGTGCTGTCGCCGTTGCTGGTGGGCCTGCTGGGCGTATTGATCGAGCGTTTTCTATTGCGCTGGATCTACAAGCTCGACCACCTCTACGGCCTGCTGCTGACCCTGGGCCTGTCGCTGCTGATCGAGGGCCTGTTCCGCTCGGTCTACGGCGTCTCGGGCCTGGGCTACGACACGCCCGAGCTGCTGGAAGGCGCGACCAACCTGGGCTTCATGATCCTGCCCAACTACCGCGCCTGGGTGGTGGTCGCCTCCATCGTGGTCTGCGTGGCCACCTGGTTCATGATCGAGAAGACGCGCATCGGCGCCTACCTGCGGGCCGGCACCGAGAACCCCCGCCTGGTCGAGGCCTTCGGCGTCAACGTGCCCGTGATGATCACGCTGACCTATGCCTTCGGCGCGGCGCTGGCGGCCTTCGCCGGCGTGCTGGCGGCGCCCGTCTACCAGGTGACGCCGCTGATGGGGCAGAACCTCATCATCGTGGTCTTCGCCGTGGTGGTGATCGGCGGCATGGGCTCCATCATGGGCTCCATCCTCACGGGCCTGGGCCTGGGCGTGATCGAGGGCCTGACCAAGGTCTTCTGGCCCGAGGCGTCGTCCACCGTGGTGTTCTTCATCATGGTCATCGTTTTGCTCATCCGCCCCGCCGGCCTGTTCGGCAAAGAGAAATAAGAAGAACGAGGACGAGTACCAGTACAACGGGCCGACCACATGAAATCCAAGACTCTCGTTCAACGCATCGCCCCCTGGGGCTACGGCCTGCTGCTGCTGGGCCTGCTGGCGGCGCCCATGCTGGGCGCCTACCCGGTGTTCGTGATGAAGCTCATGTGCTTCGCACTGTTCGCATCGGCCTTCAACCTGCTGCTGGGCTACACGGGCCTGCTGTCCTTCGGCCACGCGGCCTTCCTGGGCGGCGCGGCCTATGTGACGGGCTACGCCATCAAGGGCTGGGGCTTCACGCCCGAACTGGCCATGCTGGCTGGCACGGCCGGGGGCGCGCTGCTGGGGCTGATCTTCGGCTGGCTGGCCATCCGCCGCCAGGGCATCTATTTCTCGATGATCACCCTGGCGCTGGCCCAGATGCTGTTCTTCGTGTGCCTGCAGGCGCCCTTCACGGGCGGCGAGGACGGACTGCAGGGCGTGCCGCGCGGCAAGCTGTTCGGCCTCATCGACCTGACCAGCGACCTGACCATGTACTACGTCACGCTGGTCATCGTGGTCCTGGCCTTCCTGCTGATCGTGCGCACCATCCACTCGCCCTTCGGCCAGGTGCTCAAGGCCATCAAGGAGAACGAGCCGCGAGCCACCTCGCTGGGCTATGACGTGGCTCGCTTCAAGCTGCTGGCTTTCGTGATCTCGGCCGCCCTCACGGGCCTGGCCGGTTCGCTCAAGACCGTGGTGCTGGGCTTTGCCACGCTGTCGGATGTGCACTGGACCACCTCCGGCCATGTGATCCTGATGACGCTGATGGGCGGCCTGGGCACGCTGTCCGGCCCCATCCTGGGCTCGGCCGTGGTGGTCATGCTGGAGAACAAGATCGGCGAGTTCGGCAGCTTCCTGCAGCGCCTCACGGGCGTGGAGTGGTTCTCCACGCTGGGCGAGTCGGTGACCATCGTCACCGGCCTGATCTTCGTGGTCTGCGTGCTGCTGTTCCGCAAGGGCATCATGGGCGAGCTGATCGCCTGGCTGCAGAAAAAGCGCGCCCCCTGAGCTCCTGAAAGCCGCTCCAAGCGACGGGAAGGGCAGGCCACCAGGACCGAATCAGATCCTGGTGGCCTGCCCTTTATCCGTTGTCGGGGTCCTGCATCCATGCCGGCAGGTCCCGCTGGCCGTGCAGTACACGCCATATATCGACGTGATGGGCGTGCTCCATATAGAACACCATGTACGGGTAGCGCGTCAGCGGCCAGGCGCGCAGACCGGGCAGATGGAGTTCATGGGCGTAGCGCAGCGAGCCCGTGGCGGGGTGGCGGCCTATGTGTGCGTAGGCCTTCTCCAGCGCGTCGATGAAGCCCAGGGCTGCATGTGCTGCCTCCTCGCCCAGGTACCAGGCAAGTATCTCTTCGACGTCCCGGTTGGCCTGCTCGCGGGGGACGATGGCCTTGGCTTTCACCCCTTGGCCTTCGCCCGCTCGCGCAGTCGATCGAAATAGCCCGCATCCACCACGGCAGCCGGCGCCGAGCCCGCTCCGGCCAGCAGCAGGTTGCGCAGTTGCAGGCGCTCCTGATCCCTGCGGATCAACTCGCGGACATACTCGCTGCTTGTGCCGTAGCCACGCTGGCTGACCTGCTCATCCACAAAGGACTTGAGGGTGTCAGGCAGGGAAATGTTCATGGTGCTCATGGCACCAGTGTGGGGTGCTTGGCAAAAATTGGCAAGATTCCCATTCAGCCACTGGAGCTTGAAGAGGTTCTCATAGCTGCAGCGGTCGCGCGTAACCCGTCATCTCCAGGTATCCCTGACCGGCTCGCGCCTCCTGTCCCGGGCCGGCGGGCTTTTGGAGGCTGCACAGGCCCTCCCAGTAGATGGCGCCGGTGGAGGCGCTGCTGTCCAGTTCCTGGTCATCGACCAGGGCGTTCACGGTGAAGCGGCCGGCGGGCGTGTCCACCTGCCATTGCACGGGGTAGCGCGCGCCGCTGGCGGGGCTGCTCCAGTGGCGCCTTGGCGTGAACTGCACGGCATCGTGGGCGAAGACCTGCAACTTGCCATCGGCGCCGCGCAGCGAGCCACCGGCCCACAGCGCGCTGCCATCGCGGCGGCGCACTCGGAATGCCGTGAGTGCACCGCCGTCGAACAGGTTCATGCCTATCCAGTCCCAGCCCACGGCCTCGGGGTGCATCAGGGCCTGGCTCCATTCATGGTCCAGCCAGGCGCGGTTGTCGCCGGGTTCGCGTGCGGCCTCGATCTCCATGCGCTGGCCTGCCAGCTCCAGCGTGCCGCTCACCTGCAGTTGCGGGCGGCTGTAGTAGTAGCTGGCCTGCTCGGGTTCCGGCCCCTTGCGCGAGAGGCCGGCGCGGCCCTGCAGCAGCGGGTGTTCGCGGGTCTCGAAGCGCAGGTCCAGTGCGAATGCAGTGCTGCGCATGCGGGTGGTGTAGCGTTCGACATCGCCGTCACCGGTGCGGACATCGGTGCGCTGCAGCGACCAGTCCTGCAGCCGCACGTCGGCATCGGTCTCGCTGGCCTGGGCAATGCCAAAGCCTGCGCGCGCGATGCGCTGGTCGTGGTGCAGGCGGGCGCCCTGCACATCGCACAGCGCCGCATGCGCAAACAGCAGCTGGCGAGCCGCAAACGCGGAGCGCAGTTCCTGCGTGGCCTGCACGCGCGATCGGAAGAAGGTGATCTGGAAACCCCAGGGCCGGCCCGCCGCGCGTGCCTGGCCGGTGATATACCACCACTCGGTGCGCAGCCCGGGGTGGCTGCCATGGTCGCGCGGGAAGACCAGCGTGCGTGGCGTCAGTGCCTGGGCGGGCAGTCCTGCTGCCCCCAGGCCCAGGCCGGCAGCCAGGCCCAGCAGATGGCGGCGGGGCAGGGGCATCATGGATCAGCTTTGCAATTTTGCGATCCGCGCCTGGGCCGGCCCGCAGTCGCCGATGCGCTGCATCACCCAGTCCGCATCATGGTAGGTGGGCAGGTAGCGCTCGCCCGCATCGCACAGCAGCGAGAGGATGGAGCCCTGCTCGCCGCGCTGGCGCATCTCGCTGGCCAGCCTGAGCATGGCCACGTAATTGGTGCCCGTGGAGGGCCCCACGCGCCGGCCCAGCAGTGCGGACAGGCTGCGCATGGCGGCCAGGGAATCGCAGTCCGCCACTTCCTCCATGCGGTCCACCAGGGTGCGCACGAAGCTGGGCTCCACGCGCGGGCGGCCTATGCCCTCGATGCGCGAGCCCGGCGCGGTGAGCGCGGCATCGCCCGTGCGGTGGTAGGCGGCGAACACCGAGCCCTCGGGGTCGGCCACGCAGATGCCCGTGGCATGGCGCTGGAAGCGCACGTAGCGGCCAATGGTGGCACTGGTGCCGCCCGTGCCCGCGCCCACCACGATCCAGCGCGGCACGGCATGGCGCTCGCGCCGCATCTGGGTGAACATGCTCTCGGCGATATTGTTGTTGCCCCGCCAGTCGGTGGCGCGCTCGGCATAGGTGAACTGGTCCATGTAGTGGCCGCCGGTCTGCGCGGCCACGGCGCGTGCCTCGTCGTAGACCTGGCCTGCGCTGTCCACCAGATGGCAGCGGCCGCCGTAGAACTCGATCAGCGCAATCTTCTCGGCCGAGGTGCTGCGCGGCATCACGGCCACGAAGGGCAGGCCCAGCAGGCGCGCGAAATACGCCTCGCTCACGGCCGTGGAGCCGCTCGATGCCTCGACGATGGTCGAGCCCTCATGCACCCAGCCATTGCACAGCGCATAGAGAAACAGCGAGCGCGCCAGCCGGTGCTTGAGGCTGCCCGTGGGGTGGGTGGATTCGTCCTTGAGGTAGAGGTCGATCCCCAGGCCGGCAAAGCCGGGCAGGGGCAGCGGGATCAGGTGCGTGTCGGCACTGCGCTGGTAGTCGGCCTCGATACGGTTGATGGCCTCATGCAGCCAGGAAGAAGGGGTGTGCGGCATGGCGGCCATTGTCGCAGGCTGCACGGCCCACGCAGCTACAGGCCGTAGAACGGGCGGTTGGCCTCGATGCGTGCCTGCTCGCTGGCGGGATAGCGGCACTCGGCCAGCAACTGCTGCAGCGCGGCGCGGCCCAGGTCGCGCAGCGGGGTGTAGAAGGCGCTGACGGCCAGCTCGTCCAGCGCGCGCCAGGCATAGACCTGGGCGTCGATGAACAGGATGTCCTCGGCCGGGCGCGGCAGCGCGGCGGCCTGGCGTGCGTAGAGGCAGGCCAGGGCGAATTCGGATCGCTCGCGGTGGTAGCGCGCCAGCTCGCACAACGGCTCGGCGCGCTGCGGTCGCGCGGCATAGGCGGTGAGATAGGCCTCGCGCACGGCGGCCGGCTCGGCGCCCGAGCGCTCCAGCAGCACGCCGATCTGGAACAGGGCAAACCACTGCTCCTCGGCCCAGCCGCCCATGGCGGCGCGCTGCCGGTACCAGTGCAGGCTGGGCTCGATCTGGCCCGCATCGCGGTGGCTTTGCGCCAGGTAGAACACGTTGCGCGTGTTGCCGGGCTGCTCGCGCACGGCCTTTTCGAGCACGGCAATGTCGCGCAGGTAGGTCTGCGGGTCCCGGGCCCGCGCGCCGTCGTGCGAGACATCGATGAACGGCCCCGTCAGCATCTGCCAGGGCTGGTGCACAGGAGCGGTCAGGTACTCGTGCAGCACGCCTTCCCAGCGCCAGTCCACGCGCGTGGCGATCAGTGCATTGCGCTGGTATTCGGTGCCCGCCATGTGGCAGGACAGCATGCAGCCGTCCGCCTCCAGCGCCGGCCACTCAAAGCCTTCAGGCACGCGCAGCTGCTCGTCGGCATCGATGAACAGCAGGTAGTCGCCGTGCGGCCGCGCCAGCTCCAGCGCCTCGTTGCGGTTGTGGGCAAAGTCCACCCAGGGCCGCTCATGCAGGCTGCCGGGCACGCCCTCCATGCACTGGCGCACCAGGTCCTGCGTGCCGTCGCTGGAGCCGGTGTCCACGATCACCCAGTGGTCCACCCAGGGCTTGACCGAGGCCAGGCAGCGCGCGATCACCGGGGCCTCGTTCTTGACGATCATGTTCAGGCAGATGCGTGGGTGTACAGGAGGCGCGAAGCTGGACATGGTCAAAGGCTGACGAAAGCTATTGGCAGATGAATGTAACGCTCAAACCTGTGGTCTGAGAACTAAAGCTCTGAGTGCTCCTGTTGCACCCATGGCGCCGGTTGCCCCTGTCGCACCACCGCCGACACCGGGCGCGTAATGCAACAACTGCCCCGTGGCACCGTCAACGCACAGCAATTGATTGCCGGTGGCCGCATCGGCCGGCAGGGCCGGCACCAGCACCTCGCCTGTGTTCTGCACGCGCAGGCGCTCGGCGCCTGCCGAGTTCTTGATCACGAAGTTGCCGCCAGCCGGCATGGTGATGCTGACGTCGGCGGCATGGGCTGCCGGGCTGAAGATTCCCGCGCTGATGCACAGGGACCAGAGAAGGCGGGGAGGGATGGGGAAGGTGCGACGGTCCATCGATCAGATGCTGCTTGGATGAATACGCGCGAAAGACAGGTACCCGCGTGGCGGGCGCCAGGATGGAAGAGGAGTGGGTGCGCACAGGGGCTCCGGCCCAGGGGCCGGATATCGAGGCGCCCGGCGTGCTCAGAGGCGTGTGTTGCGGCGCTGGCGATGCAGGGCCATGCCACCGAGCAGCAGGCTCATCAGCATCAGGCCATAGGCGTTGAGCGTGGGAATGCTGGCAGGCGATGTCACCACGGGAGCACCGATCTGCACGTTGCCGGGAACGGCACTGCCGCTGGGGTTGGATACCGTGGCACTGGGGCCCAAGGTGACCACGGCCGTGCCGGGGCCCGACGAGGTCAGCACCACCGGCTTGCCGGGGGCGCCCAGCGTCAGCGTACCCAGCACCGTGAGGTTGGTGCCGGCGGGAAGCACGATGGTCGGGGGCGTCGTGCCGGTGCTGATCAGCGTCAGGTCCTTGACGACGATATTGCCGCTGAGCGTCAGCGTCGTACCGGGTGCGCAGGTGTCCGAAAGCACCACGCTGCTGGTTCCCAGATTCAGTGCCGATGCGCTGGTCAGGTCGCCGCCGACGTTGAGCACGCCGCCCGTGCCCGTCACCGTGGAGCCCGTAGCGAAGTTCAGGGAGCCCGAGTCGAATGTGCCTGTTCCCAGTGCCAGTTCTCCCCCCATGGAGACGGGGACGCAAAACGAAGTGAACGAGCCGCCGGCCAGATCGATGCTGGAGCCTGGAGGAAAAACGATCTGCCCCCACGCCGAGCCGCCTAGCGCCGTGCCCAGGGCCAGCGACGCAGCCCAACGTTTTCCGAAACCTGCCATGAGTCCGATCTCCCGAATACAGGCGGTGATGCGCCTGTCTGATTTGTCGAGGCAGGTAGTCCTTCTATGTAGGACGTGTCCTGCCGAATTCGGGCAAATGATCAGATAAAAGTTAATTCTTATGTAAGAAAAATTAACAATTGATTGAGCGGTTTCATTTTTATCTGGCTATCGATCTGAGGTTGGAGATGGTGTTTACCAATCTTCCTTGACGGCCAGCACCGCCTCGCGCCCTGCAGCCGCACGCCCGGCCAGCCAGGCGGTCAGCGTACCTGCCGCGATCACGCTGGCAGCCAGCGCCAAAAGGCGGGGCCAGGGCAGGGACAGTTCCATGGTCCAGTGAAAGCTTTGCGGATTGACCACGTGCACCAGGATCACGGCCACGCCCAGGCCCAGCAGGCTGCCCGCGATGGCGCCTGCCGTGGTCCAGGCCATGCCTTCGCCGGCCACCACGGCCAGGATGTCGCGCCGCGTCAGGCCCAGGTGGGCGAGCAGGCCGAATTCCTTGCGCCGCGCCAGCACCTGGGCGCTGAAGCTGGCGGCAATGCCGAACAGGCCGATGCCGATGGCCACGGCCTGCAGCCAGTAGGTGACGGCAAAGCTGCGGTCGAAGATGCGCATGGAGCGCTCGCGCAGCGCGCCGCTGCTGGCGAACTCCAGCGCCTGCGTGGCACCCGGCCCGGTCATCAGCGACTGGATGCGCGCCTGCAACTGCTGCACTGCGGCCGTGTCATCGCCGTCCGGCCAGATGGCGATTTCGGTGGGGCCCGCGGTGGTGGCGCTGTCATGCGCAAGCCGGTGGTAGTCGTCCCAGTCCATGGCGATGGCGCCGAACTGGCGCACATAGTCGCGCCAGATGCCGGCCACAAACACGCGGGAATCTTCGGAGGGCAATGCCTGGGCCAGCAGCGGCCACTCCTGGCCCGGCCGCACGCCATAGAGTTGGGCCACGGCCTCACTGACATAGACGGGCGTGCTGCCAGCGGGCGTCTGCACGGGGCCTTGTATCCAGGGCAGCTGCTGGCCCTGGGGGCCATGCAGCGGACGCAGCAGCAGGCTGACGGCGGGGCGATCCGGGCTGAGCCACAGGCTGGTGCTGCGCATGGGCTGGGCGCGCTGCACGCCAGGCAGGGCGGCAATGCGCGTGGCCAGGTCGGCGGGAAGGGGCGCGGCATCGGCGCGGCCTGCGCTGCCGGCCGTGCGCAGGTACAGCGGGGCGGGCAGCACCGCATCCAGCCAGGCGATCATGCTGTCCCTGAAGCTGGCCACCATCACGGTCAGCGCCACGGCCAGGCTGAGGCTGGCCACCACGCCGCCCACGGCCACGGTGGTGCTGCGGCGCATGCGCCGCGCGCGCTCCACGGGCAGCAGGGCCAGCGGCTGGCGCAGAAAGGACGGTGGCACCAGGCGCAGCAACTGGCCCAGCAACCAGGGCAGGGCCGCCATGCCGCCCAGCAGCAGCAGGGCCACGGCCGCATAGGCGGCCAGGGGAATGCCGGCCACGGGAGGAACAAAGGCCAGGGCCACGCTGGCCGCAATCAGCAGCAGGGCCGGCAGGCCACGCGCCGCACGTTCGGAACCCGCGCCCTGGCCCTTGAGCGTGGCGGCGGGGGGCAACTCCATGGCCTGGCGCGCCGGCCACCAGCCGCCAGCCACGGTGGCGGCCACGCCCAGCAGGCCAAATGTCAGCGCGGCGCTGGCGCTCCACTGCAGCGCGGGCTGCACGCCTGCAAAGTAGCCGCCGCCCAGGTCGCCGCCCAGCAGGTGCAGGGCCAGCCAGGCCAGGCCCGCGCCCAGCGCAATGCCGGCCGCGCTGCCCGCAATGCCCAGCAGCAGCGATTCCAGCAGCACCAGGCCCAGGCGTTGGCGGGGCGTCAATCCCAACACGGCCAGCAGGGCGAATTGCGGCGCGCGCTGGGCCACGCTGAGCGCCAGCACCGAGAACACCAGGAAGGCCCCCGTGAACAGCGCCACCAGGGCCAGCACCGTGAGGTTGACGCGGTAGGCGCGCGACATCTCGGCAATGCGCTGCTGGTCGTCGCCCGGGCGGCTGGCCAGGGCCTGGGCGGGCCAGTCGGGCAGGCGGCGCAGTTCGGCCAGCAGGGACTCGCGCGTGGCGCCTTCGGCCAGCAGCACATCGATGCGGTCCACCTGGCCCCAGCGCTGCAGGCTGTCCTGCAGCGCGCCTATGTCCATCACGGCCAGCGGCGGGCCGGATGCGGCCACCGTGCCCGCGATGCGCAGGGTCTGCATGCGCCCGCCCAGTTGCCATGGCAGGGGCGTGTGCCGTGCCTGCTCCGGCGTCAGGCCCAGGGCTTCGAGTGCCGGTGCATTGAGGAAGACCGCATCGGGCGCGAACAGGTCCAGCCGCCCGCCGCCATCGAACAGCCGGGGCATGAGCGCTGGCGCCACTGGCGCCAGCCGCAGCGCATCGCCGCCCAGCACGCGCAACTGCACCGGCGTGGCGGTACCGGCCAGGGCCGTGGCTTCTATCCAGGGCGCGGCCAGGCTGACCTGGGGTTGCTGCGCAACGCGGCCATACAGCGATTCGGGCAGGCCGCCCTGCATGGCTCGCAGCTCCAGGTCCGGCTGGCCGCTGACCGTGCGCACGGCGCGCGAGAACTCATCCAGCGCGGACTGGTTGATCACATGCACGGCAAAGCCCAGGGCCACGCCCAGCATGATGGCCACCAGGGCGGTGGCCGTGCGCCAGGGGTGCTGGCGCAGCTCCTGCCAGGAAAAGGTGCGAAGCAGGGCGAGCATGGGCGATGGTCCCTGGCGCTAGGCGGGCTGCATGCCCTGTGCGGTCAGGCGCAGCACGCGGTCGGCGCGGCGCGCGGCTTCCAGGGAATGCGTGACCAGCACCAGGGCGGCCTGGTGCTCCCGGGTCTGCTGCAGCAGCAGTTCCATGACCTGTGCGGCCGTGCCGGGGTCCAGGTTGCCGGTGGGCTCGTCGGCCAGCAGCAGGGCCGGGCCGTGGACCAGGGCGCGTGCAATGGCCACGCGCTGCAGCTGGCCGCCGCTGAGCTGCCAGGGCAGGCGCTGCTCCAGCCCCTGCAGCCCGACGGCCTGCAGCAGTTGCTGCACGCGCTGGCGGCCCGCTGCATCCAGCCGCTGCAGCAGCATCAGCGGCAGGGCCACGTTGTGCCAGACATCCAGGTGCGGCAGCACATGGAAGGCCTGGAACACGAAGCCCACATGGCTGCGCCGCCACAGCGCGCGGCCGGTTTCATCCAGGGCCGACAGGTCCTGGCCTTCGTGCAGCACGCGGCCCTGCTGCCATTCATCGAGCCCGGCCAGGCAGTTGAGAAAGGTGGACTTGCCCACGCCCGAGTCACCCACGATGGCCACGAACTCGCCGCGCGCCACGCCGCAGTCCACGTTCTCGAAGACGGCGGTTTCCGTGCCGCCGTCGTTGCGGTAGCGCCGCGCCAGGCCCTGGACCTGAAGCAGCGGCGTCTGAGTCAGCGGCGTGTTGTCCTGGGGCGCGGCAGTCATGAAGGCGGTTTCCTGTTCAGCCGTTGCGGGCCTGGCCCACCACGGCCATTGCCGCCTGCAGCAGTTGCTGCTGGGCATCGGGCGCATCGCAGGCAATGGCATGGCGGGCGGGCATGCTGCGCAGCCAGGTGATCTGGCGCTTGGCCAACTGGCGCGTGGCGGCAATGCCGCGTTCGCGCAGCGAGTCCATGGAGTACAGGCCGTCCAGTGATTCCCAGGCCTGGCGGTAGCCCACGCAGCGGATGGAGGGCAGGTCCAGGTGCAGGTCGCCGCGCGCGCGCAGTTGCTGCACCTCGTCGATGAAACCGGCGCCCAGCATGGCGTCGAACCGCTGGGCAATGCGCGCATGCAGCCAGGCACGGTCCTGCGGTTCCAGCGAAAAGAAGCCGCCGGGGCTGATCAGGCCCTGTGCCGCATCCTTGCCTGCCCGCGTATGAAAGCTGGACAGCGGCTTGCCGGACACATGCCAGACCTCCAGCGCGCGCTGTATGCGCTGGCTGTCGGCCGGCGCCAAGCGTGCGGCCGTGGCGGGATCGACCTGGGCCAGCAGCGCATGCATGGCGGGCCAGCCGATCTGCGCGGCCTGGGCGTCCAGCCGCTCGCGCACGGCGGGGTCGGCGGCCGGCATGTCGTCAATGCCATCCTGCAGGGCCTTGAAATACAGCATGGTGCCGCCCACCAGCAGCGGCAGGGCGCCGCGCGCGCGGATCTCGGCCACCAGGCGCTGCGTGTCCTGCACGAACTCGGCGGCGCTGTAGGCCTGCAGCGGGTCGCGGATATCGATCAGGTGATGGGGGCAGGCAGCCAGTTCCTCGGGCGTGGGCTTGGCCGTGCCGATGTCCATGCCGCGATAGACCAGGGCCGAGTCCACGCTGATGATTTCTGCGGCCCGGCCGCGGTCGGCCAGCAGCTGCGCAAGGGCCAGGGCGGCCGCGGTCTTGCCGGAGGCGGTGGGGCCGGCGATGGCCAGGCAGGGGAGCGTGGAAGCGTTGGACATTCGAGAAACGGGAACGCGGGAAGGTGGAATCAGCGGTGGCCATCGACCCGGCCATGGCGGCGCACCAGCCCCCAGGCGACCAGGGCCGTGCACACGCCCCAGAACCAGATGCCGAAGGCCATGGGCCGGGTGGACTGGCCGTCGAGGTGCAGCCCCAGCCAGTGTCCCATGGCAAAGGCGATGAGCATCATGGTGAAGCCGTTCAGCGCCGAGGCCGTGCCCGCCGACTGCGGGAAGGGCGCGATGGCATTGCTCTGGCCGCAGGGCATGTGCACGCCATGGGCGATCTGGAAGACATAGAAGGGCAGGGCATAGGCCCAGAGGCTGCGCGCATCAGCCAGCGCCGCAATGCCGATGGCCGTGGCCGACAGCAGGCTGGCCAGCGCGGCAATCTGCACGGCGCGCCGCACATCCATGCGCTGCAGCAGCCAGCGGCACAGGAAGGTGCCCGCGATGTAGCACAGCGCATTGCTGCCCATCAGCAGGCCGTAGCCCGTGCGGCTCACGCCCAGCACATGGATATAGGTGAAGGAAGATGCGGCCAGGTTGGTGAACAGGGCCGCATAGGTACAGCAGGTCAGCAGCTGGTAGGACTGGAATCCCGGGTGGCGCAGGATGGTGATCCAGTTGCGCGCCAGGGCCAGCGGCTGCAGCGCCGTGGGATTGGTGCGGCCCAGTGTCTCGGTGAAGCGCAGGGCCACCAGCAGCAGGGCCAGCGCGCCCATCAGGGCCTGGGCCAGCATGGTCGAGCGCCAGCCCAGCGAATCCACCAGCAGGCTGCCGCTGACGGGGCTCAGGAAGGCGATCACGCCCAGCCCGGTCAGCGCCTTGGACATGACCTGGGCGCCCAGGTGCGGCGCGAACAGGTCGCGCACCATGGCGCGTGCACACATCACGCCGGCGCCCAGCGATGCCCCCTGCAGCGTGCGCCAGGCGATCAGCGACTCCATGGTCTCGGCACTGGCGCTGCCCAGCGCCGCCAGCACGTAGATGGACATGCCCGCCAGCAGGATGGGCCGGCGCCCGAAGCGGTCGGACAGCGGCCCCCAGGCCAGCTGCGAGCACCCGAAGGCCAGCAGGAACGCCGTCAGCGTGAGCTGCACCTGGGACACCTGGGTGGAGAAGGCCGCCTGTATCGACGGCAGGGCCGGCAGGTACAGGTCGGTGGCCAGCGGCTGCAGCCCCAGCAGCAGGCCGAGCAGGACGACGACCAGGACGGGGGACATGGCCGGCTGCGCTTGCGCGGCGGCGGAAGACAGGGGCGCTGACATAGGCGACCGAGGGTAGCAGAGAACAGGGGGTGCCGCCGACCATGTTCCGGCGGTGCATATCCATCTGCGGATTGCGCAGTTGGGAACCGGCCGCGCCCTGCCTACATTGCATTGCAGAGGAATCAACCCGATCAACGCAACTGTGAACAAAGGACCGTGATGGCAACGCTGACCGCTTTCTCCTCCCTTCCCGCCGCGCTGCGCCAGGGGGCGTGCACCCTGCTGTGGGGCGTGGCCCTGGTCGGTGGTGCGGCCCATGCCAATGCGCCTGTGCCCGAAGGCCCGCTGGTCAGCACCGAATGGCTGGCGGCCAACCTCAACCGCGCCGATGTGCGCATCGTCGAGGTCAGCGTCAACCCCGGCCTGTACGAACGCTCCCATGTGCCGGGCGCCGTCAACCTCTCCTGGCACAACGACCTCAACGACAAGGTGCGCCGCGACATCGTGGGCAAGGAGCAGTTCGAGAAGCTGCTGTCCCAGGCCGGCGTGAAGGACGGCACCACGGTCGTGCTGTACGGCGATACCAACAACTGGTTTGCGGCCTGGGGGGCCTGGGTCTTCGACATCTATGGCGTGCAGAACGTCAAGCTGCTGGACGGCGGCCGCAAGAAGTGGGAGGCCGAGAACCGCCCCCTCAACAACCGCGCCCCGGAATATGCCGCCACCACCTACCGCGTGGGCAAGGTCAACACCGCGCTGCGCGCGCGCCTGACCGATGCGCTGGCCTCGGCCGAGGGACGCAGCGACGCCAAGCTCATCGACATCCGCTCGGCCGACGAATACCAGGGCAAGGTCTTCGCCCCGGCCGGCGTGCCGGAACTGGCCATCCGTGCCGGCCACATCCCCGGCGCCGTCAACGTGCCCTGGGGCCAGGCCGTGCGCGAGGACGGCAGCTTCAAGTCCGCCGAAGAACTCAAGAAGCTCTATGCGGGCGTGGGCATCGACGGCAGCAAGCCCGTCATCACCTACTGCCGCATCGGCGAGCGCTCCAGCCACACCTGGTTCGCGCTGTCCAAGATCCTGGGCTACCAGGTGCGCAACTACGACGGCTCGTGGACCGAATACGGCAACTCCGTGGGCGTGCCGATCAACAACCCGGCCGGCACGGTCTGGGCCGCGAAATGATCCTGCAGTCGATCAGCCTGTCTTGAAGGCGGGGGCCGGGCGAGGGGTGTCGGTGCTCTTGGTTTGACGGATCAGGGGTGGTGACGAGTGGCTTTGGCAAAAGCTCGGCTCCTTTGGGGCCCGCAGACTGCGGGCCCCTTTTTTTATGCATGAACCAGGACAAAGGGGTTGGAATGACAAGCGCGACTGGCGAGCGCACGCGAAACGCGAATGGCGCGCAGAGGGCTCGGGACTGGCGCAGATGGCTGCCATTGGCCGCCGTGCTGGCCGCAGCCTGGCCTGTGGCAGCACAACTGCAGTTGCAAGGCGGCGGGCGCACCCTGGTCTTTGCGCTGGTGCTAGGCCTGCTGCTGGGGCTGGTGCTGCAGCGCTCGCGCTTTTGCTTTTACTGCCATGCGCGCGACTGGTTCGAGTTCGGCGATCCGCGCGGCGTGCTCTCCATCCTGCTGGCGCTGGCCGTGGGGTCGGCGGGCATGACCGTGGTGCTGGGCAGCTGGGTGGCCGTGCCCCAGCCGGGCCAGTTGCCGCCCGACATGCACATAGGTCCCGTGAGCTGGGTGCTGGTGTTGGCGGGCCTGGCCTTTGGTGCGGGCATGTCCGTCTCGGGCTCGTGCATCAGCGCGCATTGGTACCGGCTGGGCGAGGGCTCGCCCGTGGCGCCGTTTGCCCTGGTCGGCACGGGCCTGGGCTTCGTGCTGGGGTTTCGCAGCTGGAACCCGCTGTACAGCCTGGCCATTGCCGACGCCCCCGTCATCTGGCTGCCGGCCCATCTGGGCTATGGCGGCGCGCTGGCGCTGCAACTGGCCGTGCTGGGCCTGCTGGCGGCCTGGGTCTGGCGCATTCATGGGCGCTCGGGCCGCGCGCAGCCCCGGCCAGCGGCAGAACCGGCCCAGCCGCCCGGCCTGCGCCAGCTGTGGCTGTCACTGTGGCAAGGCCGCTGGAATGCCGCGCTGGGCGGCCTGGCCGTGGGCCTGATCGCGGCCGCCGCCATCGTGCGCATGCGGCCGCTGGGCGTGACCACCACGCTGGGCAGCACCGTGCGTGGCTGGGCCCAGGCGGGCGGCTGGGTGCCCGAGCGCCTGCACGGCCTCGACACCCTGGGCGGATGCGCCACGGCCGTGCTGAACAGCCTGCTCACCCCCCATGCCGTGCTGCTGCTGGGCCTGGTGGCCGGTGCCTGGGGCGCTGCCGTGGCCAGCCGCCAGTGGACGCCGCGCCGCCCCACCTGGCGCGATGCGGCTCGCGGCCTGGCCGGTGGCGCCTTGTTGGGCTGGGGCGCCATGACAGGGCTGGGCTGCACCATCGGCACGCTGCTGTCGGGCAGCATGGCGGGCGCGTTGTCGGGCTGGGTCTTCGGCGCGGCGGTGTTCACTGCGCTGTGGGCGGGTTTCGTGCTGCGGCGCTGGCAGGCCAGCCGGGACTGAGGGCCTTCAGCCGGCAGCCACGCCCAGCAGCAGATCCGCGATCTCCTCCGGATACCGCTGCCGATGTCCGTCGATGAGCACGCAGCCGGGCGCCTCGGGGTCGGGCCTGGCCAGGGGCATGCCGTGGTCGATGAGGGCCTGGGTACAGCCCAGCCAGTCGCCGCCGCCGGGTTCCGTGGATTCGGGCCGGTTCAGCGATGCCCAGCACAGGGTGCCTGCGCAGTTGTCGCCATAGGCGTGGCGTTCGGTCCACTGTGCGCCGTGCTCCAGCAGGAAGCGCGCCATGGCGGCATCTCCACGGAACACGGCCTGGTTCAGTGCGGAGGCATCCCAGTCGCCGCCGCGCGCGGCGATGGGCCAGCCCAGTTCCACCATGCAGCGCACGGCGTCCATGCAGCCCAGGGCCGCCAGTTCGGGCAGCATGCGCAGTTGTTCGGGCGCCAGGCCCTGGAGCAGGCCGGGGTGGGCTGCTGCAAGACGGCGGGCCTGTGCTGCGTCGCCCAAGGCGCAGGCGGCCAGGAGTTGCTCCTGCGGCGTGGTGGGCTCGCTGCCCGCCGCCTGTTCCAGCAGGGCGGCCACGTCGGCCAGGCCAAAGCGCCGCGCCAGTGCAGCGGCACTCAGGCCCTGCGGCGTGCGGACCGCCGGATCGGCGCCGGCATTCAGCAGCGCCTGCACATGAGCCGGCGAGCGGCGGCGGCGGATGGCCCACAGCAGCGGGCGGCCCCATTCGCCCTGGCCGTTGTCCTCATTCGGATCGGCGCCGTGGTCCAGCAGCAGGCGCAGGGCCTGCACATCGTCCAGGTCCAGCACGCGGAACAGGGCATTGCTGCCGTCCACGCGTGCGCCGGCCTGCAGCAGCAGCCGCGTGCATTCGCGGCTGGCGGGCGTGCCTTCCAGAGAGTGGTAGAGCGATTCGCCGTCGTTGGGGTCAGCGCCGGCCTGCAGCAGCATCTGCGTCAGTTGCGCATCATGGTTCTGGCCTGCTGCGCCATAGAGGGCCGACAGCCGCTCGGTATCGGACGGCGCCTGCAGCGACGCGGGCGGCCAGCGGTTGCCCACGGTCTGCAACGGGTCGGCGCCCGCGTCCAGCAGCCAGCGCGCGCATGCGTGCAGGTGCCCGGTGAATTCGGGCAGGCGCAGCAGGCAGGAATGGGTGACGGCCATCAGCGGCGGCAGCGCCAGCGGCCCACCTGCACGGCGCAGCCAGCCGGGGTCGTTGCGCTCGGCCTCGCGCAGAACGGCCAGGTTGCCGGTGGCGCAGGCCACCCAGGGATCACTGCCATCACTGCCCGCCAGTTCAGGCCGCTCGTCCAGCAGGCGCCGGGCCAGCGCGGGCTGCGCGCGGTGCGTGCCGCCCGCCACATCGCCGGCATAGACCAGGGCCAGCCAGTGCAGCCGCGATTGCCCGGGGTCCGCCGCCAGGCGCTGGCATGCCTGGACGTAGCCTGACAGATCGCTCCATGAAGCGAAACCGTGCTCGCGAGCCACACAGGACTGGGCGTCGTGCAGCCGCAGGTCCTTGGCGGCCAGTGCCTCATCGGCAAGGCCTTTGGCCGCTGGCAAGTGGGAGCGCAGGGTCTCCATGGCCTGGGCCGAGCCTGCGCGATAGGCGGCCAGCAGTTGCTTGGCCTGCTTCTTGAGATGGCCCATGTCGGGCCGGGCGGGAATGCGTTTCACAGGGATACCTCCGTGCAAGGGGCCTGTTCACACGGATCCAGGGTCGCGAAGCTGTATGCCAGCTTGCTAATCAAGGCGTGCGACGCCTTGCGTGTGTCCACACGCACAAGGAGCACAACGATGAGTGGCGAGCTGGCATGCAGCTTCCCTACGGGTTGCCCAGCTCCAGGGCCGTCTGCGGCGTTGCCCGCACTTGCAAGGCATGAGCCTTGCGGCGCGCGGGCGCCTTGCATACGACCCTGGAGCTGGGCAACGTGATCCCTGGATCCGTGTGAACAGGCCCCTGAGGCCAATGACCTGCAGCTTGGCGCACAAAGGCATGTGGCAAGAGAAAGAACGCCGCGAGGCGCATACAGGTGGGTTCAACCCTTCCCGCAGGTCCGGGTGCGGCCTGCACCGCGGCTGTGGATGTTAGCGCAAGGCAGGAGTCATGTGGGTGACAGCCCGGGGCCGGTGCTTGCGGGTTCCTACCGGCATGCCCGCCCGGCCGTCTGGCATAGGCTGCGTCGGCAATCCCGCTTGAACCTGATTTTTTGCGCGCGTTCCTCTCAACACCTTCATCCCAAGGAGACAGTCTTATGCGAGCCCTGCGTTGGAATCGTTGGAAGTATCTCGGTCTGCTGGCGGCCACGGGCCTTGCGGCCTGCGGCGGGGGGGACGGTGATGCGCCCGAGGAGACGCGGGCACAGGACAGCCGCAGCTTTGCGCCGGCCAATCCTTCGGCCACCAGCTTCGACGCGCTGGCCGCCGCGCCGGGCGATGTGGTCGACAACGCCAGCACCAGCCGCTGGGCCGGCGTGCTGGACGGCGCGGCCTACCGCATCGAGGTGCCGGCCAACTGGAATGGCCGGCTGGTGATGTATGCCCACGGCTATGCGGGCGAGGGCAGTGCGCTCAACGTCACCAATCCGTCCATACGCCGGTACCTGATCCAGAACGGCTATGCCTGGGCGGCGTCCAGCTACAGCAAGAACTACTACGACGTGCGCGCCGGCGTGGAGGACACGAATGCGCTGGCGCTGGCCTTCAACCGCCTGGCTGCATCCCACGGCCGGCCGCTGGCGCAGCCGCAGCGCCTGTACATCACCGGCCATTCCATGGGCGGCCATGTCACGGCGGCGGCCATCGAGGCCGAGGCCCTGGCCACCGCGAGGAACAAGGTGCGCTACCAGGGCGCCGTGCCCATGTGCGGCGTGACGGGAGACACCGAGTTGTTCGACTACTTCGCCGCGGCCCAGGTCACCGCGCAGGCCATGGCCGGCGTGGCCCAGCGCCCCGTCACCGAGTGGGCCGCCATCCAGGGCCAGGTGACCTCGGCCCTGTTCACCACCTTTCCGTCGGCACCCACAGCGACGGGGCGCGCCTATCTGTCGGTCATCCAGAACCTCACGGGCGGTCCGCGCCCGCTGTTCGATCTGGGCGTGGCCGTGGGCGGCTCGTTCGCGCCGGTCTGGGGCGTGTTCGGCAGCGACGGCTCGGTCAACGGCATCCTGAACCGCAACGTCACCGATACCAACCGCTTCACCTACCGCATCGACGGGGATGCCGCGGCCTCGGCCGCGCTCAATGCCGCCGCGCAAAAGCGCACGGCCGCGCCCGATGCCAACCGGCCGCGCCGCGACGGCCTGCGCTGGATTCCCGTGACCTCCGGCGATATCAACATTCCCGTGGTGACCCTGCATACGCTGGGCGATCTGTATGTGCCCTTCAGCATGGAGCAGATCTACCAGCGCCGCGTGGCCGACAAGGGCAGGAGCCAGTGGCTGGTGCAGCGCGCCATCCGCGGCGCATCGCACTGCGACTTCACCGTGGCCGAACAGGTGGAAGCCTTCGCTGCCATGGTGCAGTGGGAGCAGGGCGGCACCAAGCCGGGTGGTGACGATGTGCAGACGGCCGCCACGGTGGCCGCGCCCACCTATGGCTGCCGCTACACGCGCAACACGCTGGGCCCGGATGACAGCACCACCACGCGGCAGTTGCGCGCCGTGATCTCGCAGAACGCGGCAAGCTGCCCGTAGCGTGGAGCGGCGCAGGCTGCGCCGCTCAGCGCGGGCTTGCCGGCGCTGCTGGCGCTGTGGGCGCCTGTGCGAGCAGGCGCAGCCCGAACAGCTCGTCCAGCGCCTGCCGGTATTGCTCCATGGCGCGCGACTGGGTGTTGTGGTGGTTGCCGCCCTCGATGAGCACGAAGCGCTTGGGCTCGCTGGCAGCTTCGAACAGCTGACGGCCCAGCGTGGCAGGGATCAGCGGATCGGCGCTGCCGTGCACGACCAGCAGCGGCGAGCCTATGCCGGCCACCTTGTCGATGGAGGCAAATCGCTGGGTGATCAGCGGCCCCACGGGCAGCCAGCCCCAGCGGAAGCTGCGGACCACGTCGGGAATGCTGGTGAAGGTCGCCTCGACCATGACGCCGGCCTCATCCTGAACGCTGCGCGCCAGGTCGATGGCGATGGCGCCGCCCAGCGAATGGCCGAAGATGAAGCGCGGCCTGCCCGGCGCGTGCCGGCCCAGCCAGTCCCATGCGGCACGCGCATCCTCGGCGGCAGATTCCTCGGACGGCAGGCCGGCGCTGCTCTTGCCGAAGCCCCGGTAGTCGATGGCCAGCACCGAAAAGCCCAGCTCGTGCAGCCGCCGGATGCGCGGCGAGGAGCCGGCAACGTTCCAGCGCGCGCCATGCAGGTACAGCAGCACGGGAGCGTTGCCGGCCGTGGCCGGCTGGGGCAGCCACAGCGCATGCAGGCGGGCGCCGTCCTGCGCTGGCATGTCGATCCAGACATCTTCCATGCCGGCCGTGTTGGCGCCCGGCCAGCTGCGGTCGCTGGGCTGGAAGATCCATTCGCGCTGCTTGGTGTCCAGCACGGAGCAGCCGCTGGCCGCCAGCAGCGCGGCCACGCCCAGCGCCGCCGTGATCCGGTGCAGGCGCCTTCGGGGCCACAGAGAGGGAAGCATTGAGGGCATGACGCAACAATGGATGCACGGGCCGGCCAAAAGTTCAGCGCCGCTGCCCTGCGGGCCGGCGCTGTCATGGATTGGCGCTATTCTTGCCGCTGGTTCGCGGGCCGACAAGGCGATGCGGGCCTCTCCCCCTGTTGATGAGTGAACCTGTATGCCGATACGCCTGGGCCTGGCCGCCAACCGAATCCACCACCAAACCGAGGATGCCGCACTGTTCGGCTGGCTGCGCGCCTGCGAGTCCGGCATCCGCGAGCTGCAGCTGGGCCTGCATGCCGTGGGCCGTACCTTCGACGCCATCCAGGCCGCCGGCATGCTGGCGTCCTACCGGGGCCTGCGCCGCTATCCCTATGGCCGCGAAGGCGGGCTGATGAAGCTGGTGGCCGAGGTGGTGGGCGTGGAGGGCGACGAGCGCACGATTGACGGCGCCATTTATCTGACCGACCCGGTCGATCCGTCCTCCATCTTCCCCGAGGCCGTGGCGCTAAAGCGCCAATGCGTGATCCACGGCAAGCCCTTCCTGTCCACCGTGGCCTCGGCGCGCGACTGGATCGAGATGGAGCGCATCCATGCCGGCCTGCCCAAGGATGCGGGCGCGCAGCGCTTCCATGACTATGCGCAGCAGACGCTGGCGCTGATCGCCCACGATGCGCTCAAGCCCACGATGCTGGATTTCGCGGCGCGCAACTTCGAGCTGCTGTCGCGCTTTGGCCGGCGCGTGGGCACGGGCACCACGGGCCAGAGGCTCAACGAAATGGCCTGGAGCCGTGGCTGGCCCGAGGACCGGCCCTGGGTGGACCGCTACAACAGCGGCCCGCTGGGCGGCGATGCGCAGATCGCCGACCTGGTGCTGGACCGCCGCTGCCAGCGCGTGATCTTCTTCGAGGACCCGCATGTGGCGCGCCAGCACGAGGCCGACATCCAGCTGCTGGAGCGCGCCGTGACCACGGTGACGCATGACACGGTCTGCATGACCTCGCCCCAGGTCGCCCAGCGCTGGTGCGATGCCGCCCTGATGCGCCGCTGAAACAGGCGTCGCGCAGACGACAGCCTGCCGGCCTGCGGGTGGGCGAACACCCATGACCCGCAAGGGTCTTTCTGCAAGACTGGCTGTTTCCAAAAATCAAGGAGACAGCGATGGTCAGTCAGCTCTTTCGGCGTTCCCGGCATGCCATGGCCCTGCTGGCGCTGCTGCCCGGCTGGGCGGCAGCCCAGGCCCCGGCGGCACCTGCGCTGCCGCCGCCCGACAGCGTGCGCCTGGAGCAGCTGGGGCTGATGCAGGGCTTTCCACCGGCTGCCGACAAGCGTGTGGACGTGTCCAACGGCTACCGCTATCCGCAACTGCGCTGGGTGGTGCAGCACCTGCGCGAAATCCAGCCCACGCAGAACATCCGGCGCGGCGCGGCGGCGCCCTCGGCCCTGCCCGAAGCGCCCATGGCCCTGGGCGGCCTGCGCTTTGACGACGACAAGGGACAGCCCGTCACCGTGGACCAGTGGCTGGACCGCACCTACACTGACGCCATCGTGGTGCTGCACAAGGGGCGGGTGGTCTTCGAGCGCTACCAGAACCAGATGCAGGCCAGTTCGCCGCACCTGCTGTTCTCGGTCACCAAGTCGTTCACCGGCCTGATGGCCGCGCAGCTCGCCCACGAGGGGCGCATCGACCCCCAGGCGCTGATGACGAAGTACGTGCCCGAGCTGGAAGGCTCGGCCTGGGGCGACATGACGGTGCGCCAGGTCATGGACATGACCGGGGCCGTGCGCTTTCGCGAGGACTACACCGACCCCAGGACCGAGATCTTCGGCTACTCCTGGGCCTCGGGCATGCTGCCGCGTCCGCCCGGCTACGCGGGGCCGACCAATGTCTACGACTTCCTCAAGACGCTGCCCAAGGAAGGCACGCATGGCGAGGGCTTTGTCTACCGCACCGTGCATTCCGAGGTGCTGGGCTGGATCGTCTCGCGCGTCACCCAGCGGCGCTGGAGCGATCTCATGAGCGAGAACATCTGGCAGAAGCTGGGCATGCAGGAAGACGCCTATGTGATGGTGGACAGCACCGGCACGCCGCTGCAGGGCGCGGGCCTGAACGCCACGGCGCGTGACCTGGCGCGCGTGGGCGAGATGCTGCGCCTGGGCGGCAGCTTCAACGGCCAGAAGATCTTCGACAAGGCGGTGCTGGACGACATTGCGCGCGGCGGCGACCGCGAGCAGTTCAAGTTCCGCGGCATCCAGGCCGCGCGGCCCGGCTACAGCTACCGCAACCAGTGGTGGGTGCTGCACAACGCCGATGGCGCCTACGAGGCCGCCGGCATACACGGCCAGTTCATCCACGTGAACCCGGCCGCGCAGATGGTTGTGGTCAAGCTGTCATCGCATCCGGTGGCGGGCGCGGGCTTCACCCAGGCGCTGACGCTCAAGGCCTGGGCGGCGCTGGCCGATGCGGTGCGCGACAAGTAAGGCGTACTGCTATGACCATGAAAAAAGGCCCATGCAGCATGGCTGCATGGGCTTCCGTCAGGGATGCGGAGCGTTGATGCTCAGATCACGCCCTGGGCCAGCATGGCGTCGGCCACCTTGACGAAGCCGGCGATGTTGGCGCCGTCGATGTAGCTGACCGTGCCGTCCTCGCGCTTGCCGTACTTCAGGCAGGCGGCGTGGATGCCTTGCATGATCTGCAGCAGGCGGGCATCGACTTCCTCGGCGGGCCAGGACAGGCGGGCCGCGTTCTGGCTCATCTCCAGGCCCGAGGTGGCCACGCCACCGGCGTTGCTGGCCTTGCCCGGCGCGTACAGCACGCCGGCCTTCTCGAAGGCCTTGGCGGCTTCGATGGTCGAGGGCATGTTGGCGCCTTCGGCCACGCAGACCACGCCGTTGGCGATCAGCACCTTGGCATCTTCCTCGGTCAGTTCGTTCTGCGTGGCGCAGGGCAGGGCCACGTCCACCTTCAGGTGCCACGGCGTCTTGCCGCGCAGGAATTCGGCGCCCACCAGCTTGGCGTACTCGTCCACGCGGCCGTAGCGGTGGTTCTTCACGTCCATGAGGATGGCCAGCTTCTCGGCGGTGAAGCCGTCCTGGTCATACACGGTGCCCGAGGAGTCGGAGACCGACACCACCTTGGCGCCCAGCTGCAGGGCCTTCTCCACGGCGTACTGGGCCACATTGCCCGAACCCGAGACGGAGACGGTCTTGCCCGCGAAGGACTGGCCGCGCGTGGCCAGCATTTCCTGGGCGAAGTAGACGGTGCCGTAGCCGGTGGCTTCGGGGCGGATCAGCGAGCCGCCGAAGGACAGGCCCTTGCCCGTGAACACGCTGGCGGCGCTGTTGGACAGCTTCTTGTACATGCCGGCCATGAAGCCCACTTCGCGGCCGCCCACGCCGATGTCGCCTGCCGGCACGTCGGTGTCCGGGCCCACGTGGCGGAACAGCTCGGTGACGAAGGCCTGGCAAAAGCGCATGACTTCAGCGGGGCTCTTGCCCTTGGGATCGAAGTCCGAGCCGCCCTTGCCGCCGCCCATGGGCAGCGTGGTCAGCGCGTTCTTGAAGGTCTGCTCGAAGGCCAGGAACTTGAGCACGGACAGCGTGACCGACGGGTGGAAACGCAGGCCGCCCTTGTAGGGGCCGATGGCCATGCTGTGCTGGATGCGGAAACCGCGGTTGACCTGCACCTGGCCCTTGTCGTCGGTCCAGCTCACGCGGAACATGACCACGCGCTCGGGCTCGACCAGACGCTCCAGCAGGCCGTGCTCGGCGTACTTGGGGTTCTTCTCGATGAAGGGCCAGAGGCTTTCCATCACTTCGGTGACGGCTTGCAGGAATTCGGGCTGGCCGGGGTTGCGTTGCGCCACTTCTTCAAGGAATTGGCCGACGGACTCGTACTTCATGGAAAACCTCTGACTAAAAAACGGCTGCGGGAAGGGGTGAGTGCAAACCAAAATTATGCCAAAAAGTTATGCCGTCATGCATCGTTTTGGTGAACCGTGCCCGCGCTTGGTGCCTGAGTGCCGTTTTTCGGTGCATTTCAAGAGTGGTGTTGACGGTATTTGGTGCATGGTCAGGCCCGCGCGCCGGAGTGAACGGGCATGCCACGGCCTGGATCAGCCGTATCCGGTGGCGTGCATGGCCATGGCGAATGGGAATGGCTGGCCCCCTGCCAGCTGACATGCACAGTGGCTGGGAAGGCCTTGCAGCCGGACGGGGCCTGGCCCGCCGGTGCTTCAGCCGGCAGGTGCTTCAGCTGCGCTGCAGCTGGGGATGGCGCGCGAACAGGTCGGCAGCCCAGTCCACGAAGGCCCGCACCTTGGCGCTGAGGTGGCGGTTGGGCGGATAGACCACGTGAACGGGCAGCGGCGGCTGGGTCCATTCCGGCAGCACCTCGACCAGCTCGCCGCTGTCGATCAGCGGCTGGGCAAAGGCGGTGACCAGCTGCGCGATGCCAAAGCCCGCCAGCACGGCCGCCGTGTAGGCATTGCTGTCGTTGGCCGCGATGCGGTAGTTGCCCGCCACCTCGATGGATTCATCTCCCCGGTGGAATTCCAGCGGGTACATGCGCCGCGTATGGCCCGAGAAGAAGGCGACGATCTGGTGCTTCGTATCCAGCTCGGAAGGGTGCTGGGGCACGCCGTGGCGCGCCAGGTAGGCGGGCGAGGCCACGGTGACCCAGTTCATCGACCCTATGCGCCGCGCCACCAGGGACTGGTCGCTGAGCTCGCCCCCGCGGATCACGCAGTCCACGTTGTCGCTGATCAGGTCCACCAGGCGGTCGCCCACGCCCAGGTCGATCTGTATGTCGGGGTAGCGTTCGCAGAATTCGGTCAGCGCCGGAATGATGATCAGCCGGGCCATGGAGCTGCCCACGTCCAGCCGCAGCCGCCCGCTGGGCGCGGTCTGGGTGTTGACCATGCTGGCTTCGAGATCGTCGAAGTCGTTGAGCAGGCGCGCCGCGCGTTCGTAGTAGGCCGCGCCATCGGGCGTGACGGTGACGCGCCGCGTCGTGCGGTTGAGCAGCTTGACGCGCACGCGCGCCTCCAGCGCCTGTATCTGTTTGGTGACCGTGCCCTTGGGCAGGTCGAGCGAATCGGCGGCGCGGGTGAAGTTGCCTGCTTCCACCACGCGAACGAAGACACGCATGGCCTGGATCTGGTCCATGGAAAGTTGCTCCTGCAGCGCCCGGCAAGGGAATGCCGGCTCGGCGGAATTCTCACATGCGCGGTAACGGGCGATTGTTCGTGAAACGGAAACAGAGCGATGGCCGCGTTGCTATTTCAGACATGGCCGGCGCCGCCTATATTCCAACCATCGACCATTGCCGCAGGTTCGCGCCATGTCCACTTTCCCGTCGCTCCCGAATGGCCCCGCCGCCGGGGCGCAGATTGCCGAAACAGAATTCTCCATCGAGCTGCCCGAGCACGGCACCGTGGCTGCGCGCGCCTATGGCCAGCGCAGGCCCGGCACGGTCTCGCCGCTGGTGCTGCATTTCCATGGCGGCACCTTTGTCTGCGGCACGCTGGACAACGGGCGCTACATCGGCCGGCTGCTGGCCGAGGCGGGCGCCGTCGTGGTGTCGCTGGCCTACCCGCTGGCGCCCGAGCATCCGTTTCCCCAGCCCATCGAGGTGGGCTACGCCGTGCTGCAGTGGCTGTACAAGCACCGCGTGAAGATGGCGGGCAAGGGCGCGCCGCTGTTCCTCGCCGGCGAGGAAGCGGGAGGCAACCTGGCCGCCGCCGTGGCCGTGATCTCGCGCGACCGGGGCCATCCGCCGCTGGCGGGCCAGATCCTGGTGTCGCCCATGCTCGATCCCTGCACCGGAACGGCCTCGCAGCGCGAAGCCACGCCCGAGGCCGGCGAATGCCGCTGGGCCACGGGCTGGCGCGAGTACCTGAGCTGTCCCAAGGACGCCATGCATCCCTATGCCGTGCCCGGCAGTTCGCTGCGCCTGGCCCAGTTGCCGCCGGCCCTGGTGCTGGTGGGCGGTGACGACCCGCTGCGCGACGAGGCCCAGGCCTATGCGGCCCGTCTGCGCGCGGCCGGTGTGGCGGCCAGCAGCCACGTGCTGCCCAGCGCGTCGAACTGGCCGCAGGCCCTGTCAGAGGCCGAGGCCTGTACGGCCTGCAGCGCCGCCGTGTCCCAGCATGTGCATGACTTCTTCGAGGCCACCATGAACAAGCCCGCAGCACCGGGCTAGGCCCCGCGCCGCCGCAGCCGGCGAAACCTGCTGCCCCGTTTTTCCAGTCCGCCTTCCCGGCGCTTTCAGGCGCCGGGCGGGCATCGTGTTCCCTGAATTCGTCCAAAAAACACCATGTCCACCAACTCTTCCTCCTCTTCCACCCAGCGCAAGGGCTGGACCGTTCCCGCCGCCGTCGCGGCCGTCCTGGCCGTCAGCGCCGGCCTGTTCGGCCTGCATGGCATCGAGGCCAAGGCCGATGACGTTCCCGCCAGCGCCCAGCCCGCCGCCACGCCCGTTTCGGTGGCCACGGTCGCCGAAAGCGAGGTCACCGCCTGGGACGAGTTCTCGGGCCGCCTCGAAGCCGTGGAGCGCGTGGACATCCGCTCGCGCGTGGCCGGTGCCGTGCAGGCCGTGCACTTTCGCGAGGGCGCTCTGGTCAAGCAGGGCGATCTGCTGATCACCATCGACCCCGCACCGTATGCGGCCGAGGTCGAGCGTGCTGAAGCGCAGGTGGCCTCGGCCCAGGCGCGCCAGTCCTATGCGCGCAGCGAGCAGGA
The DNA here is from genome assembly GCA_031286585.1 of Delftia acidovorans. Lineage (GTDB taxonomy): Bacteria > Pseudomonadota > Gammaproteobacteria > Burkholderiales > Burkholderiaceae_C > Comamonas > Comamonas acidovorans_A. The sequence goes on along the minus strand of JAITUC010000038.1, from coordinate 28,666 downwards.
GCGCGCACGCCGCCTGTGGGACGAGCGGGCGATTGCCCAGCGCGAGCTGGACGAGCGTATCAACGCAGGCAGCGAGGCCGAGGCCAATCTGCGCGCGGCCCAGGCGTCCCTGCAATCGGCACGGCTGAACCTGGGCTACACCCAGGTGCGCGCCCCCGTGTCGGGCCGCATCGGCAAGCGCGAGATCACCGTGGGCAACCTGGTGGCCGCAGGCCCGGGCGCGCCGGTGCTGACCACGCTGGTCTCGGTCAGCCCCATCTATGCGAGCTTCGATGCCGATGAGCAGGTCATCACGCGTGCGCTCAAGGAGCTGGGCGGCGGCGCGGGCAACCGCGCCAGGATCGACAGCATTCCCGTGCAGATGGGCACGGCCACGGCCGGCAGCACGCCCTTCGAGGGCCGGCTGCAACTGATCGACAACCAGGTCGATGCCCGAAGCGGCACGGTGCGCGTGCGCGCGGCCTTCGACAACAAGGATGGCGCCCTCATGCCCGGCCAGTTCGCCCGCATCCGCATGGGCCAGGCGCGCGACAGCAGCATGCTGCTGGTCAGCGAGCGCGCCATCGGCACGGACCAGAGCAAGAAGTACGTGATGGTGGTGGGCGGCGACAACAAGGCCGTCTACCGCGAGGTGACCCTGGGCGCCTCGGTCAACGGCCTGCGCAACGTGACCCAGGGCCTGCAGCCCGGCGAGCGCGTGGTCGTCAACGGCCTGCAGCACATCCGCCCCGGCGCCCTGGTCGCGCCCAAGGAAGTGTCCATGGATGCGCGGGCCGATGCCCGCCAGCCGGGCACCCGGCAGGCGGCCGAACAAGTGGCCGACGCAACCAAGTCCTGATCTAGCCGCACACCTTTCCTGCCTCTGAAATGCCGCCTGACCGCAGGCGGCATGGGCCGCGCTTTGCCGTGGCGGAGCCAAACACCATGAACCTATCCAAATTCTTCATTGACCGGCCGATCTTCGCAGGCGTGCTTTCGCTGCTGATGCTGATCGCCGGCCTGATCGCCATGGGCGGGCTGCCGATCTCGGAGTACCCCGAGGTCGCGCCGCCGTCCGTGGTCGTGCGCGCCCAGTACCCGGGCGCCAATCCCAAGGTGATCGCCGAGACCGTGGCCACGCCGCTGGAAGAGCAGATCAACGGCGTCGAAGGCATGCTCTACATGGGCAGCCAGGCCACCAGCGACGGCGTGATGACGCTGACCGTCACCTTCCGCCTGGGCACCGACCCCGACAAGGCGCAGCAGATGGTGCAAAACCGCGTCTCGCAGGCCGAGCCGCGCCTGCCGGAAGAGGTGCGCCGCCTGGGCATCACCACGGTCAAGAGCGCACCCGACCTGACCATGGTGGTCCACCTGGTCTCGCCCAACCAGCGCTATGACATCAACTACCTGCGCAACTACGCGGTGCTGAACGTGAAGGACCCGCTGGCGCGCATCGAGGGCGTGGGCCAGATCCAGATCTTCGGCGGCGGCGACTACGCCATGCGCGTGTGGCTGGATCCGCAGAAGGTGGCGCAGCGCGGCCTGTCGGCCAGCGATGTGGTGGCCGCCATCCGCGGCCAGAACGTGCAGGCCGCGGCCGGCGTGGTCGGCGCCTCGCCGGGGCTGCCGGGCGTGGACATGCAACTGTCCATCAACGCCCAGGGCCGCCTGCAGAGCGAGGAGGACTTCGGCGACATCATCGTCAAGAGCGGAAGCGATGGTGCCGTGACCCGCCTGCGCGACATCGGCCGCCTGGAGATGGGCGCGGCCGACTATTCGCTGCGCTCGCTGCTGAACAACGACCCGGCCGTGGGCATGGGCGTGTTCCAGGCGCCGGGCTCCAATGCGCTGGAAATCTCGGCCAACGTGCGCAAGACCATGGAGGCCCTGAACAAGAACATGCCCGAGGGCCTGGAATACCGCATCGCCTACGACCCCACGCAGTTCGTGCGCGCCTCCATCGAATCGGTGGTGCACACGCTGCTGGAGGCCATCGTGCTCGTGGTGCTGGTGGTGATCCTGTTCCTGCAGACCTGGCGCGCCTCCATCATCCCGCTGCTGGCCGTGCCGGTGTCGGTGATCGGCACCTTCGCCGTGCTGCATGTGCTGGGCTTTTCCATCAACGCGCTGAGCCTGTTCGGCCTGGTGCTGGCCATCGGCATCGTGGTGGACGACGCCATCGTCGTGGTCGAGAACGTGGAGCGCAACATCGAGGCGGGCCTGTCGCCGCGCAACGCCACCTACCGCGCCATGCGCGAGGTCTCGGGCCCCATCATCGCCATCGCCCTGGTGCTGGTGGCGGTGTTCGTGCCGCTGGCCTTCATCAGCGGCCTCACGGGCCAGTTCTACAAGCAGTTCGCGGTGACCATCGCCATCTCCACGGTGATCTCGGCCATCAACTCGTTGACCCTGTCGCCAGCGCTGGCGGCCCTGCTGCTGCGCGGCCACGATGCGCCCAAGGACGCGCTGACGCGCGGCATGGACCGCGCGTTCGGCTGGCTGTTCCGCGGCTTCAACCGCATGTTCCACCGGGGCTCCGAGGCCTATAGCGGCGGCGTGGGCCGCGTGATCTCGCGCAAGGCGCTGATGCTGGCCATCTACCTGGCGCTGATCGCCGTGACCTTCGGCCTGTTCAAGGCCGTGCCTTCGGGCTTCGTGCCGGCGCAGGACAAGCAGTACCTGATCGGCTTTGCCCAGCTGCCCGATGGGGCCACGCTGGACCGCACGGACGAGGTGATCCGCCGCATGGGCGAGATCATGAAGGACAACCCCAACGTGGAGGACACCATCGCCTTCCCGGGCCTGTCCATCAACGGCTTCACCAACAGCTCCAACTCGGGCATCGTCTTCGCCACGCTCAAGCCGTTTGCCGAGCGCAAGCGCGCCGACCAGAGCGGAGGCGCCGTGGCCGGACAGCTCAACCAGGCCTTCGCAGGCATCCAGGACGCCTTCATCGTCATGTTCCCGCCGCCGCCCGTGGCCGGCCTGGGCACGACGGGCGGCTTCAAGCTGCAGCTGGAAGACCGCGCCTCCCTGGGCTATGACCAGATGGACGCGGCCGTGAAGGCCTTCATGGCCAAGGCCTACCAGACGCCCGAGCTGACCGGCATGTTCACCAGCTGGCAGGTCAACGTGCCCCAGCTGTATGCCGACATCGACCGCACCAAGGCGCGCCAGCTCGGCGTGCCGGTGACGGACATCTTCGACACCATGCAGATCTACCTGGGCAGCCTGTATGCGAACGACTTCAACAAGTTCGGCCGCACCTACAGCGTCCGCGTGCAGGCCGACGCGCCCTACCGCGCGCGTGCCGAGGACGTCGGCATGCTCAAGGTGCGTTCCAGCTCGGGCGAGATGATTCCGCTGTCGGCGCTGATGAAGGTGGACTCCAGCTTCGGCCCCGAGCGCGCCATGCGCTACAACGGCTACCTCACGGCCGACATCAACGGCGGTGCCGCACCGGGCTTCTCTTCGGGCCAGGCACAGGACGCCATCAAGCGCATCGCGGCCGAGACCCTGCCCAAGGGCATAGCCTTCGAATGGACCGACCTGACCTACCAGGAGATCCTGGCCGGCAATTCGGCGGTGATCGTGTTCCCGCTGGCCCTGCTGCTGGTCTTCCTGGTGCTGGCTGCGCAGTACGAAAGCCTGACCCTGCCCATCGCCATCATCCTGATCGTTCCCATGGGCCTGCTGGCGGCCATGACCGGCGTCTGGCTGTCGGGCGGCGACAGCAATGTCTTCACGCAGATCGGGCTCATCGTGCTGGTGGGGCTGAGTGCGAAGAACGCCATCCTGATCGTGGAGTTCGCACGGGAGCTGGAGTTCGAGGGGCGCACGCCCATACAGGCGGCCATCGAGGCCAGCCGGCTGCGTCTGCGCCCCATCCTGATGACCTCGCTGGCCTTCGTCATGGGCGTGCTGCCCCTGGTGCTGTCCACGGGCGCCGGCTCGGAAATGCGCCGCGCCATGGGCGTGGCCGTGTTCTCGGGAATGATCGGGGTGACGGCCTTCGGCCTGTTCCTCACGCCCGTGTTCTACGTGCTGATGCGCCGCCTGGCAGGCAACCGGCCGCTCAAGCAGCATGGACCTGATGAGATGGAGGCAGAGGCCCCCGCCCACGGCCATGCCTCGGGCGGCGGCGCGCTGCCCATGCCCTCTGCCGCGCGTGGCGAGCATGAATGAGCCCACACCACAAGAACAGGAACCGATCATGAAGATCCCATCGCTTTCGAAACTGTCCAGGCGCCTGCTGCCCCTGGTGGCGGCGCTGGCCCTGGCCGGCTGCGCCAGCGTGTCCCAGAGCCTGCCCGAGCTGCCGGCCGCCCCCGCCTTCAAGGAGCAGGGCGCCGCGCCGCAGGCGGGCTGGACCCAGGCCCTGCCCGCCGAAGCCCAGGCACGCGGCCAATGGTGGCTGGCCTTTGCCGATCCGGCGCTGGACGCGCTGGTGGACAAGGCCACGCTGGACAACCAGGGCATCCAGGCCGCGGCCGCACGCCTGGCCGAGGCCCGCGCCCTGGCGCGCAGCGCCAATGCCGAGCGCCTGCCCCAGCTGGGCCTGGGCGCAGGCGCCACGCGCGGCGCGGGGCTGGACAAGGCCTCGGGCACGCGGCCTGCCACCCTGGTCAATGCGGGGCTGAACCTGTCGTATGAGGTCGATCTGTTCGGCCGCATTTCCCAGGCGGCCGACGCATCGCGGCTGGACGCCGAAGGCCGCGAGGCCCTGCTGCAAAGCACGCGCTTGGCCGTGCAGGCCGAGGTCGCGCAGACCTATCTGCAGCTGCGCGCGCTGGATGCCGAGCGCGCCCTGATGCGCGAGACCGTGGAGGCCTACCGCGACACGCTGCGCCTGTCGGAGCGAAGGCTGCAGGCCGGCGACATTGCCGAGCTGGACGTGGCCCGCATCCAGGCCGAGCTGTCCGCCACCGAATCGGACGCGCTGGCACTGGACCGCCAGCGCGCCCAGGTCGAGCATGCGCTGGCCGTGCTGGTGGGCGACTCGGCCTCGCGCTTCGGCCTGGGCGAAGGCGCCTGGACCACGGCCCTGCCTTCCATTCCGGCCGGCGTGCCGGCCACGGTGCTCATGCGCCGGCCCGACATCTCGGCCGCGCAGCGCGCCGTGTTCGCGGCCCAGTCGCGCGTGGGCGTGGCGAAGACGGCATGGTTCCCCAGCATCTCGCTGACCGGCGCGGCCGGCCATGCCTCGCCCGAGGTCGGTGACCTGTTCAAGTGGTCCATGCGCTCCTGGGGCGTGGGCGCCCTGCTGTCGCTGCCGCTGTTCGACGGCGGCCGGCGCGAGGCCGGCGTGCAGGCCGCGGGCGCACAGCTCGATGCCGCGCTGGCCGCCTACCGCCAGCAGGCGCTGGTGGCCTTCCAGGAGGTGGAGGACCAGCTGTCGTCCATCCGCATCCTGCAGGAGCAGTCCACCGTGCAGGGCCAGGCCGTGGTGGCCGCCCAGCGCGCCACCAGCCTGTCGGACACGCGCTACCGCAACGGCTACGTCAGCCAGCTCGACCTGCTGGATGCGCGCCGCAGCGAGCTGCGCAACCGCCGCCAGGCGCTGCAGGTGAAGTCCGCCCAGTACCAGGCCGCCGTGGGCCTGATCCGCGCGCTGGGCGGGGGCTGGGAGGTGCCGGCTGGCGGGCCGGCCGTTGAATCGGCGAGCGTGCCGGTGGCCCAGGCCGCGCTGCGCTGAGCCGCCCTCAGGCCAGCACGTCGATGGAGCGGAACACGCGCTGCAGCACCGGGTCCGGGCTGTGGCGGCAGGCGTGGACCTGCTCCATGAGGTGGTGCACGAAGCGCTCGGCCACCCAGGGCAGGGGGCCGTGGCCGCGCTGGACCACGCCCACCGTGTGGGGCTCGAACTGTTCGCGCAGGGACAGTGGCACCAGGGTGCCCTGGGGCACGCCCGATTCGATCAGCGGCCAGGGGCAGAAGGACAGCATGTCGCTGTGGGCGATCAGGTGCAGCAGCAGCGAGGCCGAATGCACCAGATGGATGTGGCCCACGGGCACGGGCAGGCCGTGGCGCAGGAACAGGCGGTCAACCAGGTCATCCTCTTCGGGCGGCGTGTAGTTGAGCAGCCAGTCGCAGTCCATCAGCTCGGCCAGCGAGCGCGCGCCTGCCAGCGGGTGGCCGGTGCGGGCCACGACGGTAGCGTCATAGCGGAACAGCGGCGTGCCATGCAGGTCGCCGCCCGAGGGGCTGGAGGGCACGCGGCCGATCAGCAGGTCCAGCGTGCCTTCGCGCAGGCGCGGATGGGCCACGGCCGACAGGCCCTCGAACAGTTCCAGCCGCACCTGGGGCAGTTCGGCGCGGAAGGCGCGCAGCACATGGGGCAGCAGGCTCTGGCCCACCCAGGGCGTCACGCCCACGGACAGGCGGGCCACGGCTGCGGTGTCGCGCAGGCGGGCCATTTCGTCCTCGGCCTGGGCCATCTGCCCGGTGATCAGCTGGGCGTGGCGCAGCAGCGTGCGCCCGGCCGGGGTGAGCGCGATGCCGCTGCTCTGGCGCTCGAACAGCGCAAGGCGGTGGCCTTCCTCCAGTTCGCGCAGGGCCTGGGTGATGGCCGACTGCGTGATGCCCAGCGCGCGTGACGCGCCGCGCACGCTGCCGCAGCCGGCCACGGCGACGAGGTAGCGCATCTGGTGCAGCTTCATGGCGGGACCGGCATCGGGTCGGGACAGTGAGTTCATGCGCCGATCTTGCATGTTCCGTGCCATGCGCGCATGCGGGGATGACCGGCAATGCCTGGCAGGGCAGGCGCGGGCGGTCTTCCACATGCCGCAGCCGCTTCCTAGACTGCGCGCATGAATACAGACCTGCCCGTTTCCACGACGGCCGAAGCCGCCGATCCGGTGCTTGCCGGCATACGCGCCACCGAGTCCGAGATGGTGGCCCTGCGCCATCACCTGCATGCCCATCCGGAACTGGCCTTCGAGGAGTTCGCCACCAGCGACCTGGTGGCCGAGCGCCTGGCCTGCTGGGGCTATGAGGTGCACCGGGGCCTGGGAGGCACGGGCGTGGTCGGCACGCTGCGGGTCGGAGCCGGCACGCGGCGCCTGGGCCTGCGCGCCGATATGGACGCGCTGCCCATCCATGAGCAGACCGGCCTGTCCTACGCCAGCCGCCATGCGGGCCGCATGCATGCCTGCGGGCATGACGGCCATACCGCCATCCTGCTGGCCGCCGCGCGCGAGCTGGCCCAGGCGCGCGGTTTCGACGGCACGCTGCACCTGATCTTCCAGCCGGCCGAGGAGGGCCTGGGCGGCGGGCGCAAGATGGTGGAGGACGGCCTGTTCGAGCGCTTCCCCTGCGATGCCATCTTTGCGCTGCACAACATGCCGGGCTTTGCCGAGGGGCAGTTCGGCTTTCGCGAGGGCTCGTTCATGGCCTCGTCGGACACGGTGATCATCACCGTGCGCGGCAAGGGCGGCCATGGCTCGGCCCCGCATCTGTCTGCCGACCCGGTGGTGGCGGCGGCCCACCTGGTGCTGGCGCTGCAGACCGTGGTCTCGCGCAATGTCGATCCGCGCGACATGGCCGTGGTCAGCGTGGGCGCCATCCATGGCGGCGATGCACCGAATGTCATCCCCGGCGAGGTGGAGCTGCGCCTGTCCGTGCGCGCCTACCGGCCCGAGGTGCGTGCCCTGCTGCGCGAACGCATCACCGCGCTGGCCCATGCCCAGGCCGCCACGCTGGGGGCCGAGGCCGAGGTGGACTACCGCTGGCGCTACCCGGCCCTGGTCAACGACGCTGCCAGCACCGTCTTCGCCCGCGAGGTGGCGCGAGACTGGCTGGGCGAGCAGGCGCTGATCCCCGACCTGCAGCCGCTGACGGGCAGCGAGGACTTCTCCTTCATGCTCGAACAATGCCCGGGCAGCTACCTGATCGTGGGCAATGGCGTGGGCGACACACATGGCACGGGCGGCTGCATGGTGCACAACCCCGGCTACGACTTCAACGACCGCATCCTGCCGCTGGCCGCCACCTATTGGGTGAAGCTGGCCCGGCGCTTCCTGTCCGCCGCCTGAGGCGGCGTCGCCCGCACCGGATTCCCTTTCACGATCTCACCTGCCCACCTGCGATTGCCACCATGCGCACTGCACATTCTTTCTCTTCCGAGGCCCGCCAGGTCCTGAGCCGCCGCAGCCTTCTGGGCGCAGCCGCGCTGGGGCTGGTCCTGCCGGCCGCTGCCCAGGGCAGCTTTCCTGCCAAGCCCTTGAAGCTGGTCGTCGGCTACCCGGCCGGTGGTTCGGTGGACCTGGCCGCCCGCGTGGCGGGCGATGCGCTGGCCGCGCGGCTGCGCGGCACGGTGGTGGTGGACAACGTGGGCGGGGCGGCGGGCGCCATTGCGGCACAGCGCGTGGCCTCGGCACCGGCCGATGGCTACACGCTGCTGGTGGGGGCCAGCAATGAACTGGTGGCCACGCGCATCGTCAACCCCGCGCAGCGCTACGACGGCCGACGCGATTTCACGCCGCTGGGCCTGGTGGCCACCAGCCCGCTGATCCTGGCCGCGCACCCGGGCCTGGGCGTGAAGACCCTGGCCGACTTGCTGGAGCTGGCGCGCCGCCAGCCCGGCAAGCTCAGCTACGGCAGCTCGGGCGTGGGATCGACCCTGCATTTCGCGGGAGAGCTGTTCAAGCAGCGCGCGGGTGTTTCCATCACCCATGTGCCCTACCGCGGCGTGGCGCCGCTGACCAGCGACCTGGCGGGCGGCAGCCTGGACCTGGCCATGCTCTCGCCCACGGCGGCGCAACCGTTCCTGCAGAGCGGGCGCATCGTGCCGCTGGCGGTCACCAGCGCGCAGCGCCTGTCCGCCTTGCCCCAGGTTCCCGCCATGGCCGAACTGGCGCCGCTGCGCGGTTATGAATTGGTGGGCTGGTTTGCGCTGATGGCGCCGCGCGGGCTGCCCGCCGCCACCGCGCAGCGCATCACGGCGGCCCTGCAGGAGGCGCTGGCCGAGCCTGCCGTGCGCAAGCGCCTGGAAGATGCAGGCATGGTGCCGGCCACGGGCCGAGAGGATCTGGCGCGCCTGATCGCCGAGGAAGACCGCAAGTACGAGCAACTGGCGGCCTTCGCGAACATGCGCGAGTGACGGCGCTGATGGCGCTGACGGCTGCCGGGCAGGTTCAGCGGCCGCGCAGGAACAGCGCGTCCAGCTCCTTCATGCTCATCTGCCGCCAGGTGGGGCGGCCGTGGTTGCATTGGTCGGAGCGCTCGGTGACTTCCATCTGGCGCAGCAGGGCATTCATCTCGTCCAGCGTGAGGCGGCGGTTGGCGCGCACGGCACCGTGGCAGGCCATGGTGGCGAGGATCTCATTGCGCGCGCGCTGCACCACGGTGCTGGCGTCGTGCTGGGCCAGCTCGGCCAGCACGCTGCGCGCCAGCTCCACGGCATCGCCCTGGGCCAGGGTGGCGGGCACGGCACGCACGGCCAGGGTCTTGGGCGAAAAAGGCGAGACCTCCATGCCCAGGGCCTGCAGCGTGTCGCCGTGGGCCTCGGCCGTGGCCACTTCCTCGGGCGTGGCGGCGAAGGTGGCGGGAATCAGCAACGGCTGGCTGGGGATCTGTTCTGCCGCGTTGACCGCGTTCTTGAGCTGCTCGTAGACGATGCGCTCGTGCGCCGCATGCATGTCCACCACGACCATGCCCTGGGCGTTCTCGGCCAGGATGTAGACGCCGTGGATCTGGGCGACGGCGCGGCCCAGGGGCCAGATGGCTTCTTCGGCAGCGGCAGAAGTGTCCGCTGCGGGGGCCGTGAAGTCCGCAGGTGAAGGCTCGGAGACGGCGGCTGGCTGGGGCTGTGCGGCGGGTGCGTAGCTGGCGGGCACATCGCCGGCAGTCCATTGCACGCCGGGCCTGTCCACCGCGACTTCGGCGGCACCGGCAGTCTGCACGGCAGACTGGGCAGCAAGCGCCACGGGGGCGGGCGCCGCTTCGCGCATGGGCGCCCACAGGCTGGCCATGTTGCTGACCTTGTGGCCGCCCTGTTCATCGCCAAAGCTCATGCGCGCCTGGGGCCAGGCGGGAGCCGCCACCTTGGGCGCGATGGCCGGCGCGGCAGGGGCCAGCTCCGGGGTGCGGGCGGCTTCCTCGGCGGCAGCGGCGGCGGCGGCCGCCGCGCGCGGGGCGGCCAGCGCGTTCTCTATGGCGTGGCGCACGGCCTGGTGCACCTCGCGGCTGTCGCGAAAGCGCACCTCTATCTTGGTGGGGTGCACGTTCACGTCCACGCGCGCAGGGTCGATCTCCACATACAGCGCATAGACGGGCTGCTTGTGGCCGTGCAGCACATCCTCGTAGGCGCTGCGCGAGGCGTGGGTCAACACCTTGTCGCGCACGAAGCGGCCATTGACGTAGCAGAACTGGTGGTCGGGCCGGGAGCGCGCCGCATCGGGAATGCCCGCGCGGCCCGTGACGTGGACGGCTCCCGACCAGTGCTCCACCGTCACGGAGTTCTGCACGAAGGCGTCGCCCAGCACGTCGGCCAGGCGGCGCGCAAGGGCCTCGTCCGACATGCTGCCGGCGGCACGCCACTGCTCGACCAGCTTGCCTTCATGCCAGATGGCAAAGCCCACGTCGGGCCGGGCCAGCGCATGGCGGCGCACGGACTCTATGCAGTGGGCCAGCTCCGTGGCGTCGCTCTTGAGGAATTTGCGGCGGGCCGGCGTGGAGAAGAACAGTTCCTTGACCTCGACCGTCGTGCCCTGGTTGCGGGCGGCGGGGCGCAGCTCGCCGCTGCGCGCGTCGAGCAGATAGGCCGAGTCCTGGCCCGCAGGGCGCGAGAGGATGGACGCCTCGGACACCGAGCAGATGGCCGCCAGCGCCTCGCCGCGAAAGCCCATGGTGGCCACGGTCTCCAGGTCGTGCAGGTCGGTGATCTTGCTGGTGGCATGGCGGCGCAATGCCACGGGCAGCTCATCGCGCGGAATGCCGCCGCCGTCGTCCTCCACCGAGATCAGCCGCACGCCGCCGGCCAGCAACCGCACGTTGATCTGGCGGGCGCCCGCATCCAGGGCGTTGTCCACGAGTTCGCGCACCACCGAGGCTGGGCGCTCGACGACTTCGCCGGCCGCGATCTGGCTGATCAGCTCGTCGGGCAGGTCGCGGATGGGGCGGCGGGGGAGGGTGTCGGAGGAGGGGATGGATGCGTTCACGCGGCAATTCTAGGGGCTGGCATCCACCGCTTCCGGGCTGTGGGAATGGGGTGTGCGGCGCCGGCGCCCGCAAAAAAAAGGAGCCGCGAAAGCGGCTCCAAGAGGCGTCCCCGGCAACAAAGGCCGGAGCCGGGGGCACTCTTTGAATGAGGGTGGCTGCAGGTTCAGCGGCGGCGGCCTGCACGGTCGCTGTTGCTGCCCATCTGGTTGCCGACCAGCGCACCGGCAGCCGCGCCACCCACGGTGCCCAGCGTGGTGCCGAACAGCGCGCTGCCCAGCACGCCACCGGCCACGGCGCCCACGCCCGTGCCCAGCTGCGCATTGTTGGGGCGGTGGGCGCAGCCGCCCATCGCGAGCGCGCCGGTCAGCAGGGCGGCGAGGGCCAGGGTGCGGCCCATCGTGGAGCCGGGCTGGCGTTCGGACTTGCGCGCGAAAGTGCGGGGGGTCTTGTTCATGGCTTGCTTCCTTGTGTCTTGGAGATGGTGGTGAGGCCGGGCCGGCAGTGCCGACGGCATGCAGGCACTTTGCCTGCAAAAAGCTGACGCACTCATGAGTTTTTCGTAGAGTTTTATCAAGTTGTGTAACAAAACAAGCTTGATTTCAAGCATTTGTAGATTCCTGCAAGCGCCGGTATGTGCGAGGGCGTGACCTGCTCCGGCTCGGCCGTGGGGGCATGCCGGCGAAGTACAGTACGGGCCGGTGCGGCGCCCGCCGCGGAGGACCCTCTTTTGGAAATCATTCAGTTCCTGATCGACTTCATCCTGCACATCGACAAGCATCTGGAGGCCTTCGTCGTGGCCTATGGACCCTGGGTGTATGCGCTGCTGTTTCTCATCGTCTTCGTGGAGACGGGCGTGGTGGTCATGCCCTTTCTGCCCGGCGACTCGCTGCTGTTCATCGTCGGCGCGCTGTGTGGCGTGGGCCTCATGGACTATCCGATCGCCTGCACCGTGCTGCTGGTGGCGGCCGTGCTGGGCGACCAGTGCAACTACACCATCGGCCGCTACATAGGGCCCAAGGTGTTCCAGTGGGAGGATTCGCGCTGGTTCAACCGCCGCGCCTTCGACCAGGCCCATGCGTTCTACGAGCGCTATGGCGGCATCACCATCGTGCTGGCCCGCTTCATGCCGTTCATCCGCACGTTTGCGCCCTTCGTGGCCGGGGTGGCCGCGATGAACCGGGGCAAGTTCACTGCCTTCAATGTGGGCGGGGCGATTGTCTGGGTCTTCGGCATCAGCGCAGCCGGCTATTTCTTCGGCAACCTGCCCTGGGTGCGCGAGAACCTGGAGAAGATCATCTGGGGCCTGATCCTGGTGCCGGGCCTGATCGCCATCTTTGGCGCCTGGCGCGCGGGGCGCGCCCCCAAGACGGCGGCCTGAGCTTTCAGCGCACAGCAAAAACCCCTTGCGCCTTCAGGGCGCAAGGGGTTTTTCCATGGGGCTGGAGCGGGGATCAGCGGCGGTCGTTGCGCTTGCCCACCTCGTTGCCGATCAGGGCGCCGGCGGCAGCACCGCCCACGGTGCCCAGCGTGCTGCCGAACAGGGCATCCCCCACGACACCGCCGGCCACGGCGCCTACGCCGGTACCGATCTGTGCGCTGCTGGGGTTGGTGGAACAGCCGGCAGAGAACAGGGCAATGGCTGCTGCGGCGGCAATGGAATAAAGGCGTGTCTTCATGTTCATCTCCTGTGATGGCCTGCCTTGTCGCCGTGAGTGGCGTATGGCGCAAGCACTGTGTGGAACATGTTTGCATGCTCTCATTCAGGGCTTGCGGCAGCGGTAGGAGATCTGCCCGAGCTGGCGCCGGGCGGCTTGGAAGTGTCGCGTCTTTGCCGTCCGACAGCGGCTGCGGGCGGCATCGCCCGCGCCTTGGATGCTCTGTCAGACGGAGCGGCTGCGCGCCAGCGGCGGGTTGTGCGCGAAGTAGTTGCGGATGCCGCGCATCAGCGCGTCGGCCAGCTGCACCTGGTAGGCGCTGCTGCGCAGACGGGCTTCTTCCTCGGGATTGCTGATGAAGGCGGTCTCCACCAGCACGCTGGGAATGTCGGGCGCCTTGAGCACGGCAAACCCGGCCTGCTCCACGCGCGGCTTGTGCAGCTTGGCCATGTTGCCGATCTCGCCGAGCAGGGCGCCGCCGAGCTTGAGGCTGTCCTTGATCTGGGCCGTGGTGCTCATGTCCAGCAGCATGCGCTGCACATGCTGGTCCTGCGAGCCCATGTTCAGGCCACCGACCAGGTCGGACTGGTTTTCCTTGTTGGCCAGCCAGCGCGCGGCCGTGCTGGAGGCGCCCTTGTCGCTGAGCGCAAAGACGCTGGCACCGCGCGCGGCCGGCGTGGTGAAGGCATCGGCGTGGATGCTGATGAACAGGTCGGCCTGCACGCGCCGGGCCTTTTCCACGCGCGTGGCCAGGGGCACGAAGAAGTCGGCATCGCGCGTCATGAAGGCGCGCATGGGGCTGCCGCCGATGCGGGTGTCGTTGATGCGGTCGCGCAGCAGGTGGGCGATCTTGAGCACCACGTCCTTTTCGCGCGTGCCGCTGGGGCCGGTGGCGCCCGGGTCCTCGCCGCCGTGGCCGGGGTCCAGCGCCACGATGATGATGCGGTCGGTCTGGCGCGAAGTGGCGATGTTGGGCGCTGCAATGGGTGCAGGGGCCGGAACGGGCGCAGGCGCAAGTGCCGGAGGGCGGGGCGCAGGAGCGGGGGCCGGGGCCGCAGGGGAGGGGGCCTGTGCCACCACGGCGGGCGGTGCAGGCGCCTTGCCTCCTGAGCCGCTGCTGTGCTGTGCGATCAGGTCGCCCAAGGGGTCGGGGGCTGGCGCCGTGGCGCCTGAGGGGCGTGGCGGCGGCGGTGGCGGTGCCGATGCGACGGCGGTATCGTCGCTGGATGCATCGCGCAGCCGCTCGCTGATCAGCGCCTCCAGCGGGTCCACGGCCTTGGCGGGGTACAGGTCGAACACCAGCCTGTGCTTGTAGGCCGCCACGGGCTGCAGCGTGAAGACCTGGGGCTTGGCGGGCTGCTTGAGGTCGATGACCAGGCGCACCACGCTGGGCGAGTTCTGGCCCACGCGGATGGAGGCGATGTTGGGATCGTCGGAGCGGACCTTGGCCACCAGTTCACGCAGCGCGGGATTGAGGTCGATGCCCTCGATGTCCACGGCCAGCCGCGGGGGCTGGTCCACGAAGAACTGCTTGGCAGCCAGCGGCCGGTCGGACTCTATGGTCACGCGCGTGTATTCGGGCGCAGGCCAGACGCGCACGGCCACGATGGTGGCGCCATGCGCGATGTGCTGGCGGCCCAGCAACAGCACGATGGAGCCCGCCTGCAACAGATTGCGGCGCGACAGACCGGACGGATAGGAGGAGGAGTTGGCGTCGCTCATGCCTTGAGTGCTTGGATCACGGCGCGTCCGACGGGCGTGCCGGCGAGCAAGGTCACCTGGCGCTGCGTCTCGTCGATTGCTTCGATATGAATAGCTATATCTGCCGCAGGCGTAAGCGCTGCAGCCTTTTCGGGCCATTCTGCCAGCTTGAGACCGGGGCTGGCGAAAATATCGCGAAATCCTGCATCCTCCCACTCGCGCGGGTCATCGAAGCGGTAGAAGTCGAAGTGCCAGATGGCCAGGTTCGGCGCCTCATGCGGCTCCACCACGGCATAGGTGGGGCTTTTGATGCGGCCCCGCACCCCCAGTGCGCGCAGCCAGTGCCGCACCAGCGTGGTCTTGCCAGCGCCCAGGTCGCCGTGCAGCGTGACGTAGGCGTTGCGCAGCGCGGGATGGTCCGCAAGCTGCTGCGCAAACCGCTGCGTGTCTTCCTCGCTGCCCCATATCCAGCGATGGCCCGCAGTTTCCGCATCCTGCGGCTGGGCGCTTTCTACAATCGAGGGAGTATGTTGTGCAGCAGTCAATTGGTTCCTTTGATGCAAGGCTGGGCCCGCGAGCTGGGATTTTCCCAAATTGGCGTGGCCGGCGTGGATTTGTCTTCTGCGGAGCCGGGTTTGATGCAGTGGCTGGCACAAGGGTTCCATGGCGAGATGGACTATATGCAGGCCCATGGACTGCGCCGCGCCCGGCCTGCCGAGCTGGTGCCGGGCACGGTCAGCGTGATCACGGCGCGCATGGACTACCTGCCGCGTGACACGCCGGCCGATGCGCCGGGCGCCTGGCAGGCCGTGGAGTGGGCGCGGCTGCAGCGGCCCGGCGAGGGGATTGTCTCCGTCTATGCCCGCGGGCGCGACTATCACAAGGTGTTGCGCAACCGGCTGCAGAAGCTGGCCGAGCGCATCGCACAGGAAGTCGGCCCCTTCGGGCACCGCGCCTTCACCGATTCCGCGCCCGTGCTGGAGGCCGAGCTGGCACGGCGCAGCGGCCAGGGCTGGCGAGGCAAGCACACGCTGGTGCTCAACCGCGAAGCGGGTTCCATGTTCTTCCTGGGCGAGATCTATGTGGACCTGGCACTGGAGCCCACGGCGCCCGTGACCGCGCACTGCGGCAGCTGCGCTGCCTGCATCACGGCCTGCCCCACGGGCGCCATCGTGGCGCCGCACCGGGTGGATGCGCGGCGCTGCATCTCCTATCTGACCATCGAGCATGCGGGCGCCATTCCCGAGGAGCTGCGGCCGCTGATGGCCAACCGCATCTACGGCTGCGACGACTGCCAGCTGGCCTGCCCCTGGAACAAGTTCGCCCAGCCCAGCCGCCTGCCGGACTTCGATGCGCGCGAGGCCCTGTCAGGTGGGCAGCTGGTGCACTTCTTTGCCTGGGACGAGCCGACCTTTCTGCGCCTGACCGAAGGCAGCCCCATCCGGCGCATAGGCCATGCGCGCTGGCTGCGCAATGTGGCCGTGGCACTGGGCAATGCCTGGCGCGAAACCGGCGACGCTGCATTGCAGCAGGCGCTGGCCAGCCGCGTCGAACATCCGGACGCCCTGGTGCGCGAGCACGTGGCCTGGGGGCTGTCGCAAAGATCGGATTGAGCTGATAAAACCAGGGTGCTTGTGTGTGAAACAATTGTTGCGCTCTGTCGGAGCGCCCCCCGGCGGCCTGTTGCGGGCCACCGCCCTTGAAGGCGCGGGGCCTGTGTGACTCAACATGATGTTTGATATGCGCGCAAAGCCTCCCCGCAGCCTGTCCCGCCTGCTCAACGCAGAACCGCTGACCCAGACCACTGTGGCCGTCTGGGTGGGCCTGTGCTGCGTGCTGCTGGCCACGGTGGCGTACTGGACGGTGCTGGTGGACAGCCACCGCACGCAGCGCAGCTTTACCGAGTCCCAGTCCTGGCTGCGGGTGGGGCAAATGTCGCATGCGGTGTCGGTGCAGGTGCAGACCCTGCTGTCCGGCCTGGACTACACCATGCGCGGCCTGGAGTCCGACTTTGCCGATGGCGATGCCGACGGATTCCAGCGCGCCGTGCAGACCACGTTCGACGCCTATCCGGCCGGCACCTTCCTGCAGATCGCCGTGGCCGACGAAAAAGGGGACATCGTGTACTCCAACCTCCAGCAGGAGGCGGAGACGCAGGCTGCCAAGGTCTCCATCCGGGACCGCGAGCATTTCCAGGTGCATGCCCGCCGCGAGAACATGGGCATGTTCATCGGCCGCCCCGTGCAGGGGCGTGTCTCCCACAAATGGACCATACAGCTGAGCCGCGCGCTGTATCGCCAGGGGCAGTTCTCGGGCGTGCTGGTGTTGTCACTGTCGCCCGAATACATCTCGCGCTACTTCCAGTCCATCTTCGATGGTGCCAACGACGTCATCCTGCTGCTGCGCACCGATGGCACCTACCTGGCGCGCTCGCAGGGGCAGGAGGCGGTGATGGGCCGCTCGGTCTCCGATGTGCGCGTGGCGCTGTTCTCACCGGCCCTGGAGCGCGGCACCTACGAGGCCGACTCGTCCGTCGATGGCGTGCAGCGCATGTATGCCTGGAGCCGGGTGGATGGCTATCCGCTGATCGTCAGTGCAGGGCTGGACAAGAAGGCCATCTTCGAGCCGCTGGAGGCGTCGCTGGAGCGCGGCCTGCTGCGCAACGGCATAGGCACGGCCGTGCTGCTGCTGGGCATGCTGCTGACGCTGTGGCTGGCGCGCCAGCGCCAGCTCAGCGAGCGCATGCGGCTGCAGGGTGAGCGGCGCTTCGCGCGGCTGGCGCAGGAGGTGCCGGGCGGGCTGTTCCAGTTCCGCATCGGCGCGGATGGACAGTTCCGGTTCCCTTTCACCAGCCCCGGATTCTTCGAACTGCATGGCGCCAAGGCCGATGCGGCCCGGTTTGCCGACCATGAACTGCTCAAGCGCGTCCACCCCGAGGATTTGCCGGCCCTGGCGGCCTCGGTGCAGGCCAGCGTGGGCAGCAAGGATGTCTGGGAGCACAAGTACCGCGTCTACGGCCCTGATGGCGAGCTGCGCTGGCTGCATGGCCATGCCCGGCCGCAGCGGGAGGAGGATGGCTCCCTGCTGTGGCATGGCTATGTGCACGATGTGACGCAGGACCAGGCCATGCAGGAATCCATACGCCACAGCGAGGAACGCCTGCGCCTGACCGTGGGCGCCGTGCGCGACGGCCTGTGGCAGTGGGATTGCCGCAGCGGCCATGTGGAATGGGATGCCCGCTGCTACCAGATGCTGGGCTTCGAGGCCGCGCAGTTCCCCATGACCTATGACGCCTTCTGCGCCATGGTCCACCCCTCGGACAGGGCGCGGATGCTGGCGCGGCTGCAGCGCCATGCCGAGGCCGGGGCCGACTTCCGCGTGGAGATGCGACTGCGCAGCTCGGCCGACAGCTGGCTGTGGGTGGAGTCGCGCGGCGAAATCACCCAGCGCGATGCCGACGGCAAGCCCGTGCGCATGCTGGGGACGCACACCGACATACAGCAGCGCGTGGAGCAGTCCCGGCTCATCAAGGCCCTGCTGGACCGGGGCAGCGCCCTGATCGTCATGGCCGGTCCCCAGCGCGAAATCCTCTATGCCAACGAGCGCGCGGTGCAGACCTTCGGGATCGAGACAGACCGGCTGCCCGGCGGCGTGAACTTTCGCGCCCTGCACGTCAGCGACGAGAGCTTCGAGCGCTTCGGCCAGCTCTACGGGCAGCTCAACGCACGCGGCACGGTGCGCACGGAATGGATTCTGCGCATGCCTTCGGGCTCGGGCCACTGGTTCGACATGCAGGGCTCGCTGCTGGACCCCGACGAGGACGACGGCCGTGTCATCTGGACCATGATCGATACCGACGCGCGCCGGCGCGCCGAGACCGCACTGGCCGAGACCCAGCACCGGCTGGAGGCCATCATCGACCGCTTTCCCGCAGGCATTCTGGTCACCGATGCCCAGGGCCGCCAGGTGCTGGCCGCCAACCGCATGCTGGCGGCCGCGCTGCGGCTGGACATGGCGCCTGCCGCCCTGGTGGGGCTGGGCATGCCGGCGCTGATCCAGCTGCTGCCGCCTTCGGTGGCGGGCGTGCTCAGCGCGGGGCCCGTGGCGGGCCGTTCCCTGCATGCGCTGCCCGATGACCACTATGTGGAGATCGAGG
Source organism: Delftia acidovorans (assembly GCA_031286585.1). Taxonomy (GTDB): domain Bacteria; phylum Pseudomonadota; class Gammaproteobacteria; order Burkholderiales; family Burkholderiaceae_C; genus Comamonas; species Comamonas acidovorans_A. The sequence continues at coordinate 10,012 of JAITUC010000038.1, read as the reverse complement.
GCATGCAGCTGCGCGACGGTGATCGCTCCATCGGCCACTGCTGGGTCTTCCACGATGCGACGGAGCGGCAGCAGCGCGAATCCCAGCTGGAGACCCTGGCGCTGACCGACGCGCTGACCGGCATTCCCAACCGCCGCGCCTTCATGGAGCGGCTGGCGATGGAACTGGACCATCTGCGCAGCGGACTGGTGGCCCATTCCACGCTGATCATGCTGGACATAGACCACTTCAAGCAGGTGAACGACGGCTACGGCCACGCGGTGGGCGACATCGTGCTCAAGGAGCTGCTGGCCTCGGTGGCGCAGGAAATGCGCAAGGAAGACATGGTGGGCCGGCTGGGCGGCGAGGAATTTGCCGTGCTGCTGTCCGACACCGATGCCGAGGTGGGCCTGCGCCGCGCCGAAAGCCTGCGCGAAACCATTGCCGCGCGCGCCATCGATGCGGGCCTGGCCGGCGACCTGCACATCACCATCAGCCTGGGCGTATACGAGCTGCAGCGCAGCGATGCCTCGGCCCAGGGTTGCCTGGAGCGTGCCGACGCAGCGCTGTACTACTCCAAGCGCAACGGCCGCAACCAGTCCACGCTGTGGAGCGAGCGGCTGCCTGCCATCGCGCGCTGATCCGGGCTGGTGCGGCGCACAGGCCTAGGAATGCACCCCGGTGAATTTTCAGAATCGTCCAATGGCCTGATCGGGCCGCAATCCCGAAAATCCTGGGTTCATGCTGCCGCGTGGACCTGCCGCCTCTTGCGTGGCCAGGGCATCCGGGTGCGGACGACTCCCCGTGCAGCCATCACAAAAAAAGGCTGTGCGGGGAGCGCAGGGCGAGGAATGCATGACATACAACCGCTGGTCCACGGTGCATATCGCGCCGCCTTTGCGAGCGCAGTTCTGGAGCGATGCCAGCCGCGAGGCGCAGATGCCGCATACGCCTTTGGTCGCGCAGCCCGAGCGCTTCGAGGCCGTGCTGACGTCGCGCGGCGTGGGCGCGGTGGTGCTCAACCGCATCCAGATGGCGGCCGAACATGGCATGGAACGCCTGCATGCCGATGGCCAGAGCGCAGGCCCGCCCTGCCTGCTGTGCATGCTCTACGCCCAGGGTGGAGCCCAGGTATTCGCACTGGATGCACCTGATGTGCCGGACGCACCGGGTGTACCGGGTGTACCGGATGCATCCGCGTCATCGGAGGAACCGGGCATGGCGGTTGCGGGCAGCGGGCTGCTGGCGCAGCCCGGCCAGCTGTTCCTGCTCGACGAGCGGCGCGGCTACCGCATCTGGCAGAAAGAGGCCGTGGACCTGGTGGTGCTGGCCGTGCCGCTGGCACTGATCGATTCGCGTGGCAGCCTGGCTCCGCCACTGCTGGCACGCAGCCTGCCCGACTGTGCATCGCTTCAGCTGCTGGTCCAGCAGATGCAATTGCTGGCCGCGTGGCAGGACCCCTTGCCCGAGACCGAATCCGCCAGGCTGTCCGACCTGGTCATCAACACCGTGAAGACCGTGCTGCAGGCCGGCGCCGACATGGCGATGGCCCGACCCGGCGCGCCCATGCACGTGCTGTTGCGCAGGGTGCGCCAGCTCATCGCCCGCCAGTACCCGGACCCGGCGCTGGGGCCGGAACGCGTGGCGTCCAGGCTGGGGCTGTCCGTGCGCTCGCTGCAATCCCAGCTGTCGCGCGAAGGCACCAGCCTCAGCGCCGAACTCATGGCCTATCGCCTGGAGCGTGCCCATGCGCTGCTGCGCGGGACGGAGCCGGGAACGCTGGGCATCGCGGAGATCTCGCAGCACTGCGGTTTCAACTCACCCGCGCATTTTTCCCGGCGGTTCAGGGCACGCTACGGCAGCACGCCGCTGGGGCTCCTGCGGGATGCGGAGTGCGGGGAGGGCGCCTAGGCAGGCTTTGCGGTGCCGCACCCGGCGTGGCGTGCGCAGATCAGGCCCAGGATTTCGAACATCATCTGCGCGCCCGCATGGGCGGTGTTGGTGGTGGCGTCGTAGGCTGGTGACACCTCGACCACGTCGCCTCCCACGATGTGGATGCCGGCCAGGCCGCGCACCATGGCCTGCGCCTCGCGCACGGTGAGTCCACCGACCTCGGGCGTGCCCGTGCCGGGCGCAAAGGCCGGGTCCAGGCAGTCGATGTCGAAGGAGACGTAGACGGGCGCATCGCCCACCACCTCGCGTGCGCGGGCAATGACGCCGTCCACGCCCAGCGCGGGAAGCTCCTCGGCGTGGATCACGGTCATGCCCGACTCATAGGAAAACTCCCAGAGATATTCGGCTGCGCCGCGTATGCCGATCTGAACGGTCCGCGTGGGGTCGAGCACGCCGTCCAGCACGGCCTGACGAAACGGGCCGCCGTGGTGGAAGCGGCTGCCGTCGAACGGCCCGCCAGTGTCGCAGTGGGCGTCGAAATGCACCAGGGCCAGGGGCCGCTCGCGGCCCAGTGCGCGCAATATGGGCAGGGTGATGGAATGGTCTCCACCAGCGGCCAGCGGAATCACGCCGGCCGCATGGATCTTCGCGAAGGTCGACTCTATGTCGCGGTGCGACTGCTCCAGGCTGTAGCGGCTGGACAGCGGCACGTCGCCGATGTCCGCCACGCGCAGCTCGCGTGTGGGTGCGGATCGAAGCACATGGTTGTAGGGGCCCACGCGTTCGATGGACCGCAGGGCCCGGGGGCCGAAGCGGCAGCCGCTGCGGTTGCTGATGCCCAGGTCCATGGGCACGCCGACCAGCGCGGCCTGGAGGTCGCCGAAGTCCGGGTGGCCCCAGTCCATGGGACGCATGGGCGCGTCCAGCAGCGTGGGCATGCCTGCGTAGGGGGCGTTGCGCGTGCCGCTGGCGTCGATGATGTGGGCGGCCACGGCGCGGAAATGCGGGTCGTGGATCACGGACTCGTTGGCGCCGCCGAAGCGTGCGCGCAGCGCCTGCAGCCTGTCTGGTGTGAAAAGCGTCATGTCGTCTCCGATTCAGTGCCGGGGTCAGGATTGGATGCCCGACAGCGAACGCTGCTGCGTGCGCTGCGCCAGGCTGATGAGGATGAAGCTGGCCGTGCTCACGGCCAGGCTGGCATAGATGGGCGTGTTGGCGGCCAGACCGTCCCTGACCATGAAGGCGACGGCCGTGGTGCAGCCCAGCAGCATGCTGGCGATGGCGCCCGCCGTGGTGGACCGGCGCCAGTAGATGGCGCCGATCAGCGGCACCAGCATGCCGCCCACGAGCAGGTTGTAGGCCGTGGTCAGGGCATTGAGCACATCGTCCACCACCAGCGCGATGCCGAGCACGGCCAACCCCACCAGCAGCGTCAGCAGCCGGTGCCAGCGCACATCGACCAGCGGCCGGCCGCGCCGCAGCAGGGGCACGAGGTCCTCGGCCAGCACGGTGGAGCCGGCCAGCATGGCGGCGCTGGCCGTGGACATCATGGCCGCCAGTGCGGCAGCGATGACGAGGCCGCGGATGCCGTCGGGCAGGCTGGCCTGCACGATGGCGGCAAAGGCGTTGTTGGGGTTGTCCAGGTCCGGCAGCAGCACGCGCGCTGCCATGCCCACCAGGGCGCCCACCAGCCCGTAGACCACGCAGTACAGGCCGGCAAGGCTGCCCGCCACGGCGGCCACCCGCTCGCTGCGGGCCGTGAATACGCGTTGCCACACGTCCTGGCCGATCATGATTCCGAAGAAATAGATGACGAAGTAGGTGGCAATGGTGTCCCAGCCGATGTGGGTGACATCGAAGCTGGACGCAGGCAGCCGTGCAACCAGCTGGTCCCAGCCGCCCACGCGGTACAGGCAGATGGGCAGCAGGATCAGCATCAGGCCCGCTGTCTTGATCACGAACTGCACGATGTCCGTCAGCGTCAGCGACCACATGCCGCCCACGGCCGAGTAGATGACCACGATGCCTCCGCCCACCAGGATGGAGAGCCACAGCGGCAGATCGAACAGCACCTGCATCACGGTGCCTATGGCGATCACCGAAGTGGCCGCCAGCATCAGTGCGTAGGCCAGCATCACCAGGGCGCTGGCCTGCTGGGTGCGGGCGCTGTAGCGCCGCTCCAGCACCTGGGTCACGGTGCAGATGCGCAGCCTGAGCAGGGGCTTGGCCAGGAACAGGTTGAGTACCAGCAGGCCCGCGCCCAGCGCCGCGCAAAGCCAGAATCCGGAGATGCCGTACACATAGCCCAGCCGTACCGTGCCCACGGTGCTCGCGCCGCCTATCACCGTGGCGGCCATGGTGCCCATGTACAGGCCCGGCCCGAGGTTGCGGCCGGCCACGAGAAAGTCCTCCTGCGTCTTGGCGCGGCGCATGCCGTACCAGCCCAGCAGCAGCATGGCCGCCGCGTAGATCACCACGACCGAGATGTCGAGCAGCATGGTTTGTCTCCCTTTTGTTGCGGCCCTGTTGGCAGAGCCTCTTGAAACAGCGGTCTCCATGGAAGTGAATCTCCTGGTCCGCCCCTCTTGTTCTGTGACGCAGTCCTTCTCCGGTCAATCCAGGTGTGCTGCAACAGTCGTGAATGCTAGACAGCAGCCCGGCTTGCATCCATTTCAAGTTCCATCTACAAACATTGATGAAAATCGATCTTTGCCGAGTGAAAACCCCATGCTCCATACCGTTTCAGATCTGGACCTGCGGCTGCTGCGCGTGTTTCTGGCCATCGTTGACGCGGGCGGCGTGTCGGCGGCGCAGGCCAGCCTCGGCGTAGGCCAGTCCACGCTCAGCAGTCAGCTGTCCACGCTGGAGACGCGGCTGGGTTTCAGTTTGTGCGAGCGGGGGCGCGGCGGCTTTCGCCTGACGGCCAAGGGCCGGCGCTTCGTGGATATGGCTCGTGCGGCCCTGCAGGGACTGGAAGGCTTCAGTGCGCAGGCGCGCAACATGCACCGGCAACTGGTCGGCAGCCTGGCCATCGGCCTGATCGGCAATGCGCCCATGGAATACAACGCGCTGATGGGACGGGCCATACAGCGCTTTCGCCAGCGCGACGAGGCTGTGCGCCTGTCGGTGCTGCTGCGCGGTCCGCGCGAGCTGGAGGAGATGCTGCTGCGCGACGAGCTCCAGGTCGCGGTGGGCTATTTCCTGCACCGCGCGCCAGCGCTGGAATACACGCTGCTGTTCAGCGAAAGACAGGTGGCCTATTGCAGTGCCTCCCATCCCTTTGCCGCACGCGCAGGCCGCATCGGTGCACAGGAGGCGGGCGAGGCCGATTGGACCTGGCGCACCTATCCGCTGCCGCAGGCGCCGCTGACGGGGCGCCCGCGCAATGTCACCTCGGAGGCCGACAACATGGAGGCCGCCGCCATTCTCATCCTGTCGGGGGCCCACCTGGGCTATCTGCCCGAGCACTATGCGGCCCCCTACGTCGCTGCCGGCCTGCTCCATGCGCTGGACGTGTCCACCTTCAGCTACGACGTGGACATCACCATGGTGGCGAAGAAGCGCACCCGCCAGGACGACATCACGGCTGCCTTCGTGGACGATATGCGCGCCGTGCTGTAGCGGCGCCGCCGGTTACAGCTGCAGCAGGCTCAGCGCAAACGGCAGGCTGAGCACGCCCAGCAGCGTGGACAGCGTGACCAGCCCCGCCACATACGAGCCGTTGTAGCCCATGCGTGCGGCCAGCACATAGCACGATGATGCGGTGGGCAGGGCGGAGAAGGCCATCAGGATCAGGGCCTGGGCGCCGCTCAGGCCAAACGCCCGCACCATGGCATAGGCGATCAGCGGCTGCACCAGGTGCCGCACGGCCAGCAGGCACACGGCCAGCAGCTTGCCGGCGGCCAGCGCGCCGAACTGCATGCCGGCGCCGGCCGACATCAGGCCCAGGGCGATGGAAGCCGCGCCTATGCGCGAGATGGAGGGCTCGATCAGCGCGGGCAGCTTCAGCCCCAGTGCGCTGAACACCAGGCCCGACAGCGTGCCCACGATCAGCGGATTGCGCACCAGTTGCCCCAGGAAATGCTGGTTGCTGCCGCGCGCCATGGGCCAGATGGCCGCGATATTGCACAGCGGCACGCTCACGCCGATCAGCACCGAGATGAACAGCAGGCCCTCGGGGCCGGCCAGCCGGCTGGCCAGGGCCAGGCCGATGAAGGAGTTGAAGCGAAAGGCCACCTGCACGGCGCCCGCATGCTCGCGCGTGTCGAGCCGGCCGCGCAGGCCGGGCCACCAGGGCAGGCTGTAGGCCAGGGCAATGCCGACCAGGGCTGCGCACACGCCAGCGGCCAGCAAATGCGACGTGGCGCCCCAGTCCACCGGGCTTTTGACGATGGAGTGGAACAGTAGCACCGGAAACAGCAGGTAGTACACCAGCGCTTCCACCGCCTGCCAGACCGTGCGGTTGAGCTGTGTGAAGCGGCACAGCACGTAGCCGAGCACGATGAGCGAGAAATCGGGGAAGAGCAGCGCGGCGTAGTTCACGGGGGCAGAGCATAAGCGCAACCCCGCAGTCGAACGGAGGGGGCGGCGGCAGGGGCGGATGGCCTACGGGTAAACACCGGGAAATCAGCGCTGCGACAAACTGTGACAACCGGGCCCCGGGCCTTAGCATCGCTGGGGTCCACACAGCCGATGCGAAAGCGCAGGTCCTGACGACCATCAAGCGCGCAGCGGGCTCAAGGCCCCACCATGGCTGTTCCGTGGCAGCGTTTGCGAGCCTTCATTTCGCAGACCATCCATCCGCAGGCACGGCCTTGCGGATGTCCATGAAACCTTCTTCGTCAACACGACCCCCAAAAGGAGATCTTGTATGAATCGTCGCAGCTGGATGGGCCTGACCCTGGTCCTCGCAAGCACCGGAGCCCTGGCCCAGGCCTATCCCACCAAGCCGATCAAGCTGGTGGTGCCCTTCGCCCCCGGTGGCACGACCGACATCATCGCCCGCGTGATCGCCGAACCGCTGACCAAGGAACTGGGCCAGCCCGTGGTGGTGGACAACCGCGGCGGTGGCGGCGGCGTCATCGGCGCCATGGAAACCGCGCGCTCGCAGCCCGATGGCTACAGCCTGGGCATCGCCACGGTCTCGACCACGGCGACCAACCCCGCGATCAATCCCAAGATCTCGTACAACACGCTGACGGACTTCACGCCCATCATCAACGTGGCGGCCACGCCCAACGTGATCGCGGTGAATCCCAAGTTCCCCGCCAAGGACTACAAGAGCTTCGAGGCCGAACTCAAGAAGTCCCAGGGCAAGTACTCCTATGCCTCCTCGGGCACGGGCGGCATCCAGCACATGCTGATGGAGCTGTACAAGAGCCTGACCAACACCTTCGTCACCCACATCCCCTACCGCGGTGCGGGCCCGGCGCTCAACGACGTGGTGGCGGGCCAGGTGCCCATGGTGCTGGACAACCTGCCCTCGGCCCTGCCGTTCATCAAGGACAACCGCCTGGTGCCCATCGTGGTGGCCGCGCCCCAGCGCCTGGCCGTGCTGCCCAATGTGCCCACCTTCAAGGAAGTGGGCCTGGAGCCGGTGAACCGCATGGCCTACTACGGCATCCTGGGTCCCAAGAACATGCCCAAGGACGTGGTGGACAAGATCAACGCCGCCGTGCGCAAGGTGCTGCAGGACCCCGCCGTGCGCAAGCGCATCGAGGACACGGGCTCCCTGGTCATCGGCAACTCGCCTGAAGAGTTCGCCAAGCAGATCAAGGACGAGTACGAGACGTACAAGAAGGTGGTCGTTCAGCAAAAACTCACGCTGGAGTAAGCACCGCCTTGAGCGGTTGGCTCAGAACCCGAGGCTCCTTGCGGACCTCGGGTTTTTTCGTTGTAGGCTTGATGGGATGTCCCAAGTGCCTGCTGCTTCCATCGTGTCCCCATCGGCTGCCGAAGCCGAATCTGCCGCCGACCCAGCATCCTGGCCGGCGCCGCTGCCGGCCAGCCTGGATGCGCTGGACCTGTTCATGGATGCCTTGCTGCTGGAGGACGGCCTGTCGCGCAATACGCTGGCGGCCTATCGCCGGGACCTGACGGCCTGGGGGCGGTGGCTGGCGCACCAGCAGCCGCCGCTGGCGCTGGACGCGGCGGGCGAGCTGGAGCTGCAGGGCTATTTCGCGGTGCGGGTGGAGCAGACCAAGGCCAGTTCTTCCAACCGGCGGCTGACGGTGCTGCGCCGCTACTACCACTGGGCGCTGCGCGAGCAGCGCATTGCCGCCGATCCCACGGCACGCATGCTGGCGGCCCGGCAGCCGCCGCGCGTGCCGCATACGCTGACGCAGGCGCAGGTGGAGGCACTGCTCAGGGCGCCCGATGTCGATACGCCGCTGGGCCTGCGTGACCGCGCCATGCTGGAGCTGATGTATGCCAGCGGCCTGCGCGTGAGCGAGCTGGTGGATCTGCCCTTGCATGGCATCGATCTGCGCTCGGGCGTGCTGCGCGTGACGGGCAAGGGGCAAAAGGAAAGGCTGGTGCCCTTCGGCCAGGAGGCGCACTGGTGGCTGGAGCGCTACCTGGCCACGGCGCGTGGCGCCATCCTGGGAGGACAGCGCAGCGACGCGGTCTTCGTGACCCAGCGCGGAGCGGCCATGAGCCGCGTGATGTTCTGGGTCATCGTCAAGCGCTGCGCGCAGGTTGCGGGCGTCACCGCGCCGCTGTCGCCACATACGCTGCGCCATGCCTTCGCCACCCACCTGCTCAACCATGGCGCAGACCTGCGCGTGGTGCAGATGCTGCTGGGCCACAGCGATCTCTCCACGACGCAGATATACACCCATATCGCCCGTGCGCGGCTGCAGGACCTGCATGCCCAGCATCATCCCCGTGGGTGAGCGGGGCTCTTGCAACGCATGCGTTGCCCCGCGAACGACCGGCCATGGATGGCCGGGCCGGGCCGGGGCTGAACCTGGGCAGGTCGTCTCGGCAGGGATGTCTACACCTTGTTCGATCTTTGCGATTCAGCGAACCGCACGGCCTCGAAACCGCCGGCGAAATTCGTTCGCGAGCAAGCTCGCTCCTACAGAGGAACTGCCGAAGCTTCCCGCTACAGCCTTTGGCTCGGCCTCGCCGGCCCGGTGTGATAGTCTTCGTCGACTGACATCAGGAGTTTTCCATGCGTTTGTCCCGACTTCTGGCTGCCGCGGCCCTTGGCCTCGCCAGCACCCTCGTTCTGGCCGCCGAACCGGACCAGGCGATCCGCACCACCCTGCAGTCCCTGCAGCCTGACCTGCCTATCGAGAACATCTCCAAGGGCCCCCTGGAAGGCATCTATCAGGTGCAGCTCAAGGGCGGCCGCGTGCTCTACGCCAGCGCCGACGGCCAGTTCGTCGTGCAGGGCAACATCTACCAGGTGAAGGATGGCAAGCCGACCAACCTGACCGAGAAGGCCGAGAGCGCCGGCGTGGCGAAGACCATCAACGCCATCGCCGCCAAGGACATGGTGGTGTTCCCGGCCAAGGGCGAGACCAAGGCGCACATCACCGTCTTCACCGACACCACCTGCCCGTACTGCCAGAAGCTCCACGCCGAAGTGCCTGAGCTGCAGAAGCAAGGTATCGAGGTGCGCTACCTGGCCTTCCCGCGCCAGGGCCCGAACTCGCCGGGCGATGCCCAGCTGCAGGCCGTGTGGTGCTCCAAGGACCGCCAGTCGGCCATGAGCGACATGTTCCACGAGAAGGAAGTGAAGGCCGCCAAGTGCGATAACCCGGTGGACTCGCAGTTTGCCCTGGGCCAGATGGTCGGTGTGCAGGGCACCCCGGCGATCATCCTCGCCGACGGCACCATGCTGCCGGGCTACCAGCCGGCCGGCCAGATCGCCAAGCTGGCCCTGGAAGCCAAGTAAGCCGCGGCTTGCACGCCGATTGACTAATGCGGAACCGCTTCGTAATGTTCGGTTCCTTTTGACTAGGGAACAGGCAGTCCGCCTGTTCTTACATGGTGCCTGCTCCCATGCCCGCCTTGTTGCGGGCATCGGCGTCTCAGGCGCCCCGATGCTGTAATCATGGGGAGTTTCAGCGTGAAACCGGTGAAAGTGGGAATCTGTGGGTTGGGGACCGTCGGTGGCGGTACCTTCAATGTA
>JAITUC010000018.1 GCA_031286585.1 Delftia acidovorans | reverse complement strand
CTTCAGCGACTGGTTACACGCTGATCGAGCAGGATGCGGTTGGCGATCGACACCAGCTCACCCTCGTCTGTCAGCAGGATAGTCTTGATGGTACCAATTTCCTCGATGATGCCTTCGACATCAGCCACTTTCACCTGTTGTCCGACCTGATACAGCTCCCGCACGTAAATACCGGCGATGATCTGCCCCGCCACTTCGCGGCTGCCCAGGCCCAGCGCCAGCGCGGCAGCCAGACCGATGGTGATCAGCACGATGGCGATGATGTAATTCAGCAGGTCGGTCTTCACCTCGAGCTGGCCGATGGCCACCGAGATGCTGATGATGATGACCAGCCACTGGGCAACGCGGCCCAGGCCGTTGGCGTATTCCAGGCCGACACCATCGGCCGCGCCGCGCACCAGGCTGTTGGCCAGCTGGGCGAGCAGGATGCCGACGATCAGTACCAGCGCCGCACCGAACACCTTGGGCAGGTACAGCGCGAGCATGTCCAGGGTTGCCGAGACGCGCTGCAGTCCGAGGGATTCCGCCGCGGAGACGAGGAATACCAGCAGCACGAACCAGTAGATGATCTTGCCGATCAGGGTCGAGACCGGCACCTGGATGCCGGCGCGGGCCAGCAGCTTGGTCAGGCCGGTACCCGCCATCAGGCGGTCGAGGCCGAGCTTGGCCAGCAGCTTGGAGATCAGCGCATCGAGCAGTTTGGCGACGACGAAGCCCAGCAGCACGATCACCAATGCGGCGAGCAGGTTCGGGATGAACCCGGCCAGCTTGCCCCACAGGGTGTTCATGGCGGTGAGCAGGCTTTGCGTCCAGATGTCGAATTGCATGTTCAGTCGGCCTTGTCAGCGGAAGGGGCGGAATTCTGCGCGTGGCGCGAGACAGGTGCAAGGTGCGCGGCGCCACGACTTACGCCAATGGACAGAGCCTGGAACCAGTGCCCCATCAGGCTGAACAGATCGCCGGCGCCGACCTGGCGGTTGGCGGTCTTGAGCACGCGATCCAGACGCGAATCGTCGCCCGGCTGTTCCGGGGGCATTCGCAGCAGATCACGCAAGGATTCTTCAAATGGGTCGTGCATGCGCACCTCGCCTGTGTGAGGTGCTTGACGCCCCCACCACCTCATAAGTCACACCTAGAGCCAACGCAGGCGGCGGAAAACCCACCACTGGAAGGTCGCTATCCCGATGATTGCCACGCAGGCCACGGCGAAGCCGTAGGGTGCGCTGGAGCCGGGAATGCCGCCGACGTTGATGCCCAGGAGCCCGGTCACGAAGCTCATGGGCAGGAAAAAGCCGGTAATAATACCAAGCAGGTACATGGTGCGGTTCATCCGCTCGGTAATTCGACGATGTTCGGCCTCCTGGATCAGGCTGATGCGTTCACGCACCAGTTCCAGCTCCTCCAGGTTGCGGGTCAGTCGGTTGTACAACTCGTTCCAGTAGTCGGCATCGTCGGCGACCGTCCAGGCGGCCTTGAACCGGACCATCTGCGAGTAGATCTCCCGCTGCGGCGCCAGGTAGCGGCGCAACCCCGCCGCGCGGCGGCGCAGCGCTCGCAACTGGTGCTGGTCGGGGATGCTGCGCTCGTCCTCCTCGATGGCCTCTTCCATGGCGTCGAGCTGGTCGGCAAGGCCGCCAATCAGGGTGTCGACACGATCGGTGAGGTAGTGGGCGAGGTACAGCACCACTTCCGAAGCCGTCTTCGGACCGGTTCCGGCATCCAGGTCGGCGCGCAGGTCGGCCACAGCCTTGAGCGGGCGCAGACGCAGGGAAATCACCCGCTGCGATTCGGCGTAAACCCGCAGCGAAACCATATCCTCCGGCACCGCACCGGGGTTCAGGTTGACCCCGCGCAGAAACAGCAGCAGTCGTTCACCGCCGAGATCCACGAGGCGCGGACGGGTCGCCTCTTCCAGCAGCAGATCGCAGGCAAACTCATTCAGCCCGCTGGACTCGCGCAGCCAGGACTGGGCTTCGGGCACGCCGCGATCCCAGTGCACCCAGAGGCTTTCCTCGGGCTTGAGATCCAGCAGCGGCAACTCGCTGCGGGTGATCCGCCGGCCACCGCCGTGGCCGTCCAGCACGAAGCCGTCGATCAGTCCGCGTTCCGTGCCGCTCTCGTACTGCTGCATGCCCTATTCCTTCGCTCAAGGTCGCTATCGCGAGGCCCCATGAAAAATGCCGGAAGCTTTCGCTTCCGGCATTGACCCGAACTCCAGCTGGAAGGTTCGAATTATTCCGGCATTTTCAACGCTTTAGGCGAAACGATGATGCCGTTGTTGTCGGCATAGACGAACTCGCCCGGGCGGAAGGTGATACCACCGAAGGTCACGGCCACGTTCAGGTCGCCGATGCCGCGCTTGTCGGTCTTCATCGGGTGGCTGGCCAGCGCCTGCACGCCCAGGTCGGTCTGCGCGATCACGTCGACGTCGCGGATACAGCCGTACACCACGATGCCTTCCCAACCGCTCTTGGCGGCCTTCTCGGCCAGCATGTCACCCAGCAGCGCGCGGCGCAGCGAACCACCGCCATCCACCACCAGCACCTTGCCCTTGCCGTCCTTCTCGACCTGCTCCTTCACCAGCGAGTTGTCCTCGAAGCACTTGATGGTGACGATTTCGCCACCGAAGGAATCCCGCCCGCCGAAGTTGCTGAACATCGGCTCGACGACCTGAACCAACTCCGGGTAGGCATCGCACAGATCGGGGGTGACGTAATGCATGGAGAAGCTCCTCTTGATGAAATCCGGCAGGGTTTCAGGCCTGGATGTGACTGAAAGCCGCAATGGCGTCACAGTCTACTCCCTGCCACGCCAAGCTCAAGCCTGCGCCAGAGCGCCCTGCTCCTGGGGCAACGCTAAGTGTGCCAGCCAGTATTGCAGTAACGGCCAGACCTCGCGCTGGGCGCCCTTGCTGATCAGCATCTCGACGTGGCCGAAATCCTCGGAGAAACCATGGCGCCGCCCCAGGTGCAGGAACTCCCGGGTGTCGGAGCCGAATTGCTCCAACAGTTTGCGGCAGGCCCAGGCCGGGTCCTGGATATCGCCATCGGAACCGATGGCCAGCACCGGCACGCTGACCTTCTGCATTCCGCCCCACCAGTCGTTGTCCTTCTCGCCGAAGCGGCCGAACAGGCTATACCAGTGCAAGGCCTCCAGGGCCAGGCCCAGCGGCTCGTCCTCCGGGCCACGCTTGAGGCGCAAACCGGACAGGCCGCCCATGCGCTTGAGCAGGAAACGGCCGCCCCAGGTCACCGGCGGCAGCTTCAACGGCCAGTAGGTGCGGCTGATCTGGCTACCGCAGAGCGCGGCACTGGCGGCCTGCCCTGCGTCCAGGTAACCACCGCCCAAAGCCGCTGCGAGGGTCACACCGCCCAGGGAATGACCGATCCAGTGCGGCGCCTGGCCGCTCTGTTCGACGACGAAGTTGGCGATGGCGGGAAGATCGAAGCGCGCATAGTCGGCCACGCGATTGCGATCGTAGCCCTCGTTGCGCGGCGACAGGCCGTGGCCGCGCATCTCGGCAATCCAGACATCGAAGCCGGCGCGCGCCAGGTGCGCACCCAGGCCGATGCCCTTGGGCGAGAACCAGAAGCGTCGGTTGGAGAAGCTGCCATGCAACAGGATCACTGGCACGCCGCGGCGCCCGCTGGGACGACCGAGACGGGTGACCGCCAGCTCGACGCTGGAGTCCGGGCTGTTGTTGGGCTTGAGGCGGTAGACGTCTTCGGTGAGGTCGCCGCGCAGTTCCGCGCTGATCAGCGCGACGGGAAAGAGTTGACTGCTGCTTTGCATGGAATCGCTTGCATAAAAAAGGGCGGGTGAAATCACCCGCCCCCTTCAGGATGGTGAAGGAACCGTCAGGACTGGCCTTCGGCGAGGAAGAACCAAGTGTCCAGGACCGAGTCGGGGTTCAGCGAGACGCTCTCGATGCCCTGCTCCATCAGCCACTTGGCGAGGTCCGGGTGGTCCGACGGGCCCTGGCCGCAGATGCCGATGTACTTGCCGGCACGGTTGCACGCCTGGATCGCATTGGACAGCAGCTTCTTCACCGCCGGGTTACGTTCGTCGAACAGGTGCGCGACGATGCCCGAGTCACGGTCCAGGCCCAGGGTCAGCTGGGTCAGGTCGTTGGAGCCGATGGAGAAGCCGTCGAAGAACTCGAGGAACTCGTCGGCCAGGATGGCGTTGGAGGGCACCTCGCACATCATGATCAGCTTGAGTCCGTTGTCGCCGCGCTGGAGGCCGTTGGCCGCCAGCAGCTGGGTGACGCGCTCGGCCTGCTTGAGCGTGCGCACGAAGGGAATCATGATCTGCACGTTGGTCAGGCCCATGTCCTCGCGCACGCGGCGCAGTGCCTCGCACTCCATGCGGAAGGCTTCGCCGAAGTCCTCGGAAATGTAGCGCGCGGCGCCACGGAAGCCCAGCATGGGGTTCTCTTCCTCGGGCTCGTAGCGGCTGCCGCCGATGAGCTTGCGGTACTCGTTGGACTTGAAGTCCGACATGCGCACGATCACGGGCTTGGGCCAGAAGGCGGCGGCAATCGTGGCCACGCCTTCGGCGACCTTGTCCACGTAGAAGGCGCGCGGCGAGGCATGGCCGCGGGCCACGGACTCGACGGCCTTCTTGAGGTCGGCATCGACGGCGGGGTAGTCCAGGATGGCCTTGGGGTGCACGCCGATGTTGTTGTTGATGATGAACTCCAGGCGGGCCAGGCCCACGCCCTCGTTGGGCAGCTGGGCGAAGTCGAAGGCCAGCTGGGGGTTGCCCACGTTCATCATGATCTTGGTCTTGATGGCGGGCATCTCGCCACGCTGCACCTCGGTGACCTCGGTCTCGATCAGGCCGTCGTAGATCTTGCCGGTATCGCCTTCGGCGCAGCTGACGGTGACCAGGGTGCCGTCCTTGAGCAGGTCGGTGGCGTTGCCGCAGCCGACCACGGCCGGAATGCCCAGCTCGCGCGCGATGATGGCCGCGTGGCAGGTACGTCCGCCACGGTTGGTGACGATGGCCGAGGCACGCTTCATCACCGGCTCCCAGTTGGGATCGGTCATGTCGGTCACCAGCACGTCGCCGGGCTGGACCTGGTCCATGTTGGCGATGTCATTGACCAGGCGCACCGGACCCGTGCCGATCTTCTGGCCAATGGCGCGGCCTTCGGCCAGCACATTGCCCGTGCCCTTGAGGGCATAGCGCTGCTCGGCTTGGCCCTTGGCCTGGCTCTTCACGGTCTCGGGGCGGGCCTGCAGGATGTAGAGATGGCCGTCCGTGCCGTCCTTGCCCCACTCGATGTCCATGGGGCGGCCATAGTGCTGCTCGATGACCAGGGCGTAGTGGGCCAGCTGCTGCACGTCCTCGTCGGACAGCGAGTAGCGGTTGCGCAGCTCATGGGCCACGTCGGTGGTCTTGACCAGCTTGCCGCTGGCGGCCTTTTCCTCGGGCGAGGCAAAGACCATCTGGATCAGCTTGGAGCCCAGGTTGCGGCGGATCAGGGCCTTCTTGCCGGCCTTGAGCATGGGCTTGTGCACATAGAACTCGTCGGGATTGACGGCGCCCTGCACCACGGTCTCGCCCAGGCCGTAGCTGGAGGTGATGAAGACCACTTCCTCGAAACCCGATTCGGTGTCGATGGTGAACATCACGCCGGCCGCGCCCAGGTCGGAGCGCACCATGCGCTGCACGCCGGCGGACAGGGCCACCACGTCGTGGGCAAAGCCCTTGTGCACGCGGTAGGAGATGGCGCGGTCGTTGTACAGCGAAGCGAAGACTTCCTTCATCTTGTGCAGCACCGACTCGATGCCCACCACGTTCAGGAAGGTTTCCTGCTGGCCGGCGAACGAGGCGTCGGGCAGGTCTTCGGCCGTGGCCGAGGAGCGCACGGCGAACGAGGCCGCCTCGTTGCCGCCCTGCAGGCGTGCGAATTCCTCGCGGATGGACTGCTCCAGATCGGCCGGGAAGGGCTGGTTCTCGACCAGGGCACGGATTTCGGCACCCACCTGGGCGAGGGCGCGGACATCTTCCACGTCCAGGGCGGCCAGCTTGGCGCTGATCTTGTCGGCCAGGCCGTCATGGGCCAGGAACTGGCGGAAGGCGTGTGCCGTGGTGGCAAAGCCCGTGGGAACGCGCACGCCTTGCGGCAGCTGCGAGATCATTTCGCCGAGCGAGGCGTTCTTGCCGCCTACGGACTCGACATCGGTCATCCTCAGTTGTTCAAACGGAACGACGAGGGCGGTGGCCTCGAACAGTTGAGACATGGGAAAGCTCCAGAAGTTGAAAACCGTAGCGCGCCGCCCCGGCTGCCAAAGCCGGGCACGGTCGATCCATCCACGCAGGCGTGCGCGAGGCTTTGCTGTTCTGGTTGGAGGCCGGCAGCGAGCATGGATGGGAAATTGGGAATAATGGGCGCCATTGTAGGCGTTTGCCGTGAACCGACGGCAGCCCCCTGTCCAGAGTCCGACCACCATGCACACCCACACCATCTTCGTCATCTCCGATGGCACTGGCATTACAGCCGAGACCTTCGGCACGGCCATCATGGCCCAGTTCGACACCAAGTCGCGCCTGGTCCGCATCCCCTTCGTGGACACCATGGACAAGGTCCATCAGGCCGTGCGCCAGATCAACCATGTGGCCGAGTCGGAAAGCCACAAGCCCATCGTCTTCACCACCCTGGTCAACCAGGACATGCTCGACCTGATCGAGTCCCAGTGCAAGGGCAAGGTGTTCGACATGTTCGGCACCTTCGTGCGGCCGCTGGAGCTGGAGCTGGGCCAGAAATCGCTGCACCGCGTGGGCCGCTTCGCCGACATCAGCGAAAGCAAGGAATACCTGGAGCGCATGGAGGCCATCAACTACACGCTGGCCCATGACGACGGCCAGACCCACCAGGACCTGACGGGCGCCGACGTGATCCTGGTCGGGGTCTCGCGCAGCGGCAAGACCCCCACCAGCCTCTACCTGGCCATGCAGTTCGGCCTCAAGGTGGCCAACTACCCGCTGATCCCCGAGGATTTCGAGCGCAAGCAGCTGCCGCCCGCCCTGGTGCCGTACCGCAAGAAGCTGTTCGGCCTGACCATCGACCCGCAGCGCCTGTCCAGCATCCGCAACGAGCGCCGGCCCGACTCCAAGTACGCCAGCCTCGCCAACTGCCGCTACGAGGTGGCCGAGGCCGAGTCCATGATGCGCCGCAGCGGCATCCAGTGGCTGTCGAGCACGACCAAGTCCATCGAGGAAATCGCCACCACCATCCTGCAGGAAGTGCTGCCCCAGCACCTGGGGCACTAGTCTCCCCAGGGCTGCCCTGCTCAGGCCGGGACGTTCCAGCGCAGCATGGGCTGCTGCGGCAGTGTCTCGACCAGGTAGTCCACCAGTGCGCGCACCTTGGTCGGCACGTACTGGCGATCACGAAAGCACGCGAAGAAATCCAGCGTGGTGTCATCGAAATGCAGCTGCCCCTTTCGCGCCGGGCCCAGAGCCAGCGGCTGCAGCAGCCCCTCGCGCATGTAGCGGTGGGCGATGAAGCTGCCGATCCAGACAATTCCGCCCCCGGCCACGGCCATTTCGGTCAGGGCATCCACGTCGCTGGCGATGGCGGTCACGCGCAGCTGCGGGTCCACGCGCTTGCCATCGCGTGAAAACGGCCAGCGCATGAAGCGGCCATCGGCCTCGCGCCGGTACAGCAGGCAGGCATGGCCGAGCAGGTCCTGCGCGGTCCGCGGCCTGCCGTGGGCCTGCAGGTAGGCCGGCGAGGCGCACAGCACGCGCGGCACGGCCGCCAGCTGGCGCACGGCCATGCCGGGCTCCAGCACATCGCGGTAACGCACGCTGATGTCCACGTCTTCCTTGAGCACATCCACCTGCCGGTCCACCACCAGCAACTCCAGCTCCAGCCGGGGATGCTGCGCGGCAAAGGCCGGCAGCAGCGGCGCCAGCACATGGCGGCCAAAGGCTGCCATGCAGGCGATGCGCAGCCGGCCCTGCAACTCGCCGTGCAGCTGGGACAGGTCGGACTGCGCTTTTTCCAGCTCCTGCAGCACGGGGGCCACGCGCGCCAGATAGCGCTCGCCCGCCTCGGTCAACGCCATGGATCGCGTGGTGCGCGTGATCAGCCGCGTGCCCAGCTCGCGCTCCAGCCGGGCGATGTTCTGGCTGGCCGCCGCCGGAGAAATGCCCAGCTGGCGCGCAGCCGAAGCAATGGAGCCGCCTTCCAGGGCTTTGACGAAGGTCTCGATGGAACGCAGATTAGGCACAAAAACTATGGATGGAAAAATGGATTCATCAATATAGCTTACGAGTGCACCAAGCTGAGTCCCTCTACACGGCAGCACTGGCCTTGCCTACAGTCCTGCACTTGCCGCGCCGAATCGACAAGCGGCCTGACCGGATCCGTTTCCATGCCTCCTACCTCTGCATCTGCCTCCATTGCCCCTGCAGCCCCCCGCAGCCGCAAGCTGCACCGCCGCTTCGCACCCATCGTCTTTGCCTTGTACATGTCGGGAATCATGGCGTTTCTGATGTGCTGCGCCATCGTCGGCGCCAACAGCGGGCTGGGCGCCGACTACCTGCGGCGTGTGATACAGGCCTATGTGCTGGCCATGCCCGTGGCCTTTGTCTGCGTGATGGTGGTGCGTCCCCTGGTGGGCAAGCTGGTGGCCGCCACCGTGCATCTCTGACGCGGGCCGGGCCTGTGCAAGGGTGGCTGTCTGCCGAGCCGGCCAGCGCCAGCGTTCAGGCAATCACATGTGCCTGCGACTGCAGGCGGGGCAGGCCCGCCACCAGTTCGCGCCAGCCCGGCAGCTCGGCCCGGCCCGGCTTGCGCTCGCCAAAGAACATGGCCATCAGATCGCCCTGGGAATCGAAGGCCTCGACCGAGGTGACCACGCCGTCGGCCGTGGGCTTTTGCACGGCCCAGACGCTGGCGATCAGGTCGCAGCGCAGATGCAGGTTGAAATCCGGGTCCATGACATTGATCCACTGTGCGCCGCCGGGCGTGTCCATGGACTGGATGTTGTGCACGGGGCCAGTGTGGATCTGTATGCAGCCGCCGCTGTCCACGAAGACCATGATGGGCAGGCCGTCCACGGCCGCATCGCTCAGCAGCTGCGCCACGGATTCGGGTGCCAGCCGCGCGCAGTGGCCGGGCACCAGGCGGAAGGCCTGCTGGCGCTCGGCGCCAAACCGGCGCAGCAGATCGAAGAATTCATGCGTGTCCTGCATGGCGGCCCATGCAGCGCCCAGGCCGGGCACGTCGATGGCCTCGTCGGACCGAGGCAGCGCACGCGGGCGGGCATGGCGAAACAGGTAGCCGGCGCTGGGCTCGGCGAAACGCTGCACCAGCGCCTCCCATGCCTGCAGGTCGGTGGACTCGCGCGCATGGACCTTGTGCACGGCCCGGCCCTGCGCATCGAAGAACTGGAGGCTGCGCATGGCTGGCCTGCCGGCCTGGGCAGGCTGCTCGGTCACGGCATAGCCGGCATGCCATTGGGCAAAGAACATTCGCAGGTCGATGTCGCGGCCCAGGGCAAGGCCCACGCCGCCGTTGGCCGAAAGCTTCTGGTAGACCCCGGTCTTTTCGTGGACCGTGGACGCGTTGCGCGTCAGCGCCATCACCGGGCCGCAGTCCTGCAAGCCCTTCAGGATGGCCAGCCATTCGGCACGCAGCGGCACGGCCTGGGGGTTGCCCTCATGCTGGCCCGCATGCGCGGCAATGGCGGCGCCTTCCGGCAGGCCCAGGGAATCGGCGGCCTCCTTGGCGCGCAGGCCACCCTGGCGCGCCAGGGCAAAGCGCTGGCGGACTGCAGGGGCATCGACGGGAATCAGGCGCCCGCCCTCCTCGGCATCGTGGACGGCGCTGCTCATTGCAGGGTGTCCAGCGGTGCGTGCCAGAGCGCATGGGGCACCGGCTGGGCTGCATGGACTCCAGGCAGGGCGACTCCGGCATCGGACACGGCGCGGTGCGAGCGCAACGGTGCGCCCGCATCGGCCACCGCCTGCCAGCGTTGCTGCAGCCGCCCCAGCAGGGCGCGCATGTCATGGGACAGGCCGCCCGCGCAGGCCAGGTTTTCGAGCTGCTCGGCCACCCGGGCGGCCATGGCCGGCCTATGGGTGTCGCGGCAACCGTGGCCAAAGCCGGTCATCAGGGCCAGCGTGGCGGCCAGCGCGGCCTCGTTCTCGGGCAGCAGGTATTCCTCGTCCTGGGCAAGGCTCTCACTCTTGGATGGATGCATGGGGTTCTCCTTGCGTTTCGGTTGGCAGCGTTGCACATGCATGCGCCCGCGCCACAGGCGCATGCTTCAGAAATCCTTGACCATCGACACCCGCACATGGCGGCCGGGCTGGCTGTAGGCATCGGCAATCGCCGTGTTGGCCGCCAGGCCGCGCACATCGGCCCAGCGCCAGTACTTCTTGTCGGTCAGGTTGTAGATGCCGGCGTTCAGGCGCAGGTCGGGGCGTATGCGCCACTGGGCGCTCAGGTCGGCCACGGTGGCCGAGGGGCTGAGCCAGGCGGCGCTGCCGTTGGACACGTCGCCGGCCTTCTTGCCGCTCCAGTGCGAGACGTTGAACTGCAAGTCCACGGCCGCATGCTCATAGCGCACGCCCAGCACCAGCTGCTGGGGCGAGATGGTGTCCAGCGGCTTGTCGGACTGAGTGTCCTTGCCGTCGGTATAGCCGTAGGCCAGGCGCGTCTGCCAGCCGCCGCCGGCCCAGCGGCCCCAGTCGTAGTCGGCCTTGAGTTCGAAACCGCTGATGCGGGCGCGGCCCACGTTGATGGACTGGTAGATGGCGGGGTTGGCCGCGTTGCCGGGCTGGCCCGCGACCAGTTGCTGGTCGACGATGAAGTCCTTGTAGCGCCCCGTGAACACGGCGGCGTCCAGGCGCAGCCTGTCCATGCGCCCGCGCAGGCCCAGCTCGAAAGTCTGGCTCTTTTCAGGCCGCAGGTCGGGATTGGGGATGCTCTTGTAGAAGGCGACCGGGTTCTCGAAGAAGGCGTTGCTCTGGCCGGCATTGGGCGCCCGGAAACCTGCCGCGTAGTTGCCATAGACGGACCAGACCGGGCTGGCCTGCAGCAGCACGCCCAGCTTGGGCGAGAGCGCAGAGTCGGAGTTGCTGACCACGGTGGGCAGAAAGCCGTTCTGCCGGGGCTTGATGCTGTAGTGCTCGGCGCGCAGGCCCGGGGTCACGCTCCAGGGGCCGTTGTGCAGCTCGGCCTGGGCGAACAAGGCGGCGGCGCTTTCGGTGGTGTCGGGGAAGCGCTTGAGCGGGAAGCTCTCGCCCACGGGCGGCGTGATGCCGTTTTGTTCGTTGACCACCTTGTTGCGGAGGTAGTCCAGCCCGTAGGTGAACTTGCCGCTGGCCGAGGAACTCCAGCGCAGCAGGCGGCTGGCCTGGGCGTGCAGCTGGATCGCGTCCTCGTCATAGGTCACGTCGCGCTCGCGGTAGGGCAGGCCGATGCGCGTCTCGGTGACGAATTCGCGCGCGTCGGACTTCTGGTAGCTGGCCATCAGCTGCAGCTCATCGGCCAGCGCCGTGCCCAGCTGCTGCCACTGGCCCTGCCAGCTGGCCCGCCAGCGCTTCATGTCGGTGCGCGAGTCCGAGTTGGCCACGGTGGCCGAGCGCGCGGACAGCAGGGCGTAGTCGGCACGCTTGTCCACGTTCTCGAAGGTGAAGACATGCTTTTGCACGGCGCTGGGCGTGAAGACCAGGCGGCCCATCAGCGATTCGCTGCGGTCTTTCTCGGGGTTGGGGGTGGTGCGCGCCGCGCCCGTCACGTTGTTCGTGCCCATGTTCTCCAGCGCACGGGAGCGGCCCAGGCCCGCCGACAGCAGCCAGGCCCATTCGGGGCTGGCACGGCCCGCCGCGGTGGCGCCCAGCTTGCGGCCGTTGTCCGAGCCGTCATAGCCGGCAGCCACGCGGCCGGCGATGCGCTTGTCCTTGCCCAGCAGATCGTCTGGCTGCACGGTCACGAAGTTGACCAGGCCGCCCATGCCGTCCGATCCATACAGCGCGGGCGTGGAGCCGCGCAGGATTTCCACGCGCTGCACCAGGCCCAGGTCCAGGTAGTCACGGCCGAAGCTGTTGGCGCTGAAGCTGTAGCTGCGCGGCAGGCGCACGCCATCGACCAGCATGAGCACGCGGTTGCCATCCAGGCCACGGATGTTGAAGCCGCTGTTCTGGTCACGCCCGGCCGACGAGGTCGCCAGCGAAAAGCGGGCCGGGGCACGCGGCACCTCGACATTGGGCAGCAGGTTGACCATCTCGCGGATGTCGCTGGCCTGCTCGCGCTCCATGCGGCCGGCGTCGATCACGTCGATGCTCATGGGCAGGGTGTCAGGGTCCTGCACCTCGCGCGAGGCGCTGATCACCATCTCCTTGAGGGCCGGTGTACCCGCTCTTGCACCAGCTCCGGCCTGCGCCAACAACTGCGTGTCGGTCTCTGCGGCGGCCTGACCCGGCTGCTGGGCCATTGCGATGGAGCCGCACAGCAGCGCACAGGCGGCGGCCAGGGGACGGCGCGCCAGCCGGGCGCGCGATTGCATTGCGAAGATGTCAGCCATTCCAGAAACCCTCCCTCTCTGATCAACATGGATGTGCGAGAGCTGGCTTCTGGTTGCAGCGGCTGGCGGTTGGCCCGCCAGCCGTTGGCGCGTCATGTGCTGGCTGGATGAAGAAAAATTATATGCGAATAGTTCTCATTCATTGATTTGATCTGGCGCATAGGCCCTGGCGCAATCCCCGCTGGCACACCGGGCTGCTGGACAACCATCTGTGTGCCACCTGCGCCGGCAAGGCACGCGCATGACAGCGCCGGAATGAAAAAAGGCCCGGATGCCGAGGCATCCGGGCCCTTTCTCACGCCTGTTCAGCTCAGTGGCGGATCAGGTGGTCGAAGGCCGACAGCGCAGCCGTGGAGCCGGCACCGGCAGCAATGATGATCTGCTTGTACGGCACGTTGGTGCAGTCGCCTGCGCCGAACACGCCGGGCACGCTGGTGTGGCCCTTGGCATCGATCACGATCTCGCCGAAGCGAGTCAGCTCCACCGTGCCCTTGAGCCAGTCGGTGTTGGGCAGCAGGCCGATCTGCACGAAGATGCCTTCCAGCGCCACGGTCTTGACCTCTTCCGTCGTGCGGTCCTTGTAGGTCAGGCCGGTGACCTTCTTGCCATCGCCGTTGACCTCGGTGGTCTGGGCGTTGAGGATGACCGTGACGTTGGGCAGGCTGCGCAGCTTCTTTTGCAGCACGGCGTCGGCCTTGAGCTCGCTGGCGAACTCCAGCAGCGTCACGCTGCGCACGATGCCGGCCAGGTCGATGGCCGCTTCCACGCCCGAATTGCCGCCGCCGATGACGGCCACATTCTTGCCCTTGAACAAGGGGCCGTCGCAGTGCGGGCAGTAGGTCACGCCCTTGGTGCGGTACTTGTCCTCGCCCGGGACGTTCATGTTGCGCCAGCGCGCGCCGGTCGAAAGGATGACGGTCTTGGCCTTGAGGCTGGCGCCCGAGGCGGTCTGCACCTCAATCAGCCCGCCTTCCGTGGCAGCCGGGATCAGTTTGGACGCCGTCTGCAGGTTCATGATGTCCACCTCGTAGTCGCGCACATGGCGCTCCATGGCGGCGGCCAGTTGCGGGCCTTCGGTCTTGGCGACCGAGATGAAGTTCTCGATGTCCACGGTGTCCAGCACCTGGCCACCGAAGCGCTCGGCGGCGATGCCGGTGCGGATGCCCTTGCGCGCCGCATAGATGGCAGCCGCCGCGCCGGCCGGGCCGCCGCCGACGATCAGCACGTCGAAGGCGTCCTTGGCGGAGATCTTGGCCGCTTCACGCGAAGCGGCGCCGGTATCGACCTTGGCCACGATCTCGGCCAGCTCCATGCGGCCCTGGCCGAAGCGCTCGCCGTTCACAAAGACGGTGGGCACGCCCATGACTTCACGCTGCTCGACTTCCTTCTGGAACAGCCCGCCGTCGATGGCGGTATGGCTGATCTTGGGGTTGAGCACGGACATCAGGTTCAGCGCCTGCACCACGTCGGGACAGTTGTGGCAGGACAGCGAGTAATAGGTCTCGAAGTGCAGCGGCACGTCGATGTTGCGCACCTGCTCCAGCAGCTCGGCCGATTCCTTGGACGGATGGCCGCCGACCTGCAGCAGGGCCAGCACCAGCGAGGTGAATTCATGGCCCAGGGGGACGCCTGCGAAACGCACGCCGCTGTCCACGCCGGGGTTGGTGATGAGGAACGAGGGCTTGCGCACCTCGGCGTCGTTGTGCTCGACGACGGTGATCTTGTCGCTCAGCTCGCGGATTTCCAGCAGCAGTTCCTTCAGCTCGCGCGCACCCTGGCTGTCATCCAGCGAAGCCACCAGCTCCACCGGACGCTGCAGGCGCTCCAGGTAGGCCTGCAATTGGGCTTTCAGGTTGTTGTCAAGCATGTCGGACTCCTAGGGAAATACGAATTTTCGGAAAAAAAAGCCCGGGCGCCAGGCACCCGGGCGTCTTCAACAGTTCAACTGTGAACAGGAAGCGGCGTACCGCTTAGATCTTGCCGACCAGGTCGAGCGAGGGAGCCAGGGTCTTGTCGCCTTCTTCCCACTTGGCGGGGCAGACTTCACCGGGGTGGTTGCGGACGTACTGGGCAGCCTTGACCTTGCGCAGCAGATCGGCGGCATTGCGGCCGATGCCTTCGGCGGTGATTTCCACGGCCTGGATCACGCCATCGGGATCGACGATGAAGGTGCCGCGGTCAGCCAGGCCCTGGCCGGGACGCAGGACTTCGAAGTTGTTGCTGATTTCCCAGGTGGGGTCGCCCAGCATCGTGTACTTGATCTTGCGGATGGTGTCCGACGTGTCGTGCCATGCCTTGTGCACGAAGTGGGTGTCGGTAGAGACGGAGAAGACTTCCACGCCCAGCTTTTGCAGTTCGTCGTAGTGGTCGGCCACGTCGCCCAGTTCGGTGGGGCACACGAAGGTGAAGTCAGCGGGGTAGAAGAAGAACACGGCCCACTTGCCCAGGACGTCCTTTTCGGTCACTTCGATGAACTTGCCGTTCTTGAAGGCCTGCGTCTTGAAGGGCTTGATTTGGGTGTTGATCACGGACATTGCTGTTTCCTTTGTGGTTGGTGAGTGAACACAGGACGAAGTCTAGGCCCAGGCATTCAATTGATCCAATGAATTGATTGCATTCATTTGATTGCCAAAAACTATAAAGACATCCTTGTCTCCAGGCCTGCGGACTCGGGCCAGCCCGCGAATGGCCTGAAGAGCCTATTTTGGGCCGAAATATGACAAGGCAATGCAGCAACCCTGCAGCCGCGTCGGCCTGCAGGGCCGGAAACGAGAACGCGCCTCATAAGCAGCCAATGCGCGGCAACAGGGGTTTGCTTGATCTGACGCAGAAACCCTAGACAATCCACACCTATAGCGATCAGCACCCGGCGCGGTCGCCCCACGCACAACGAAGGAGTCCCCATGCAAGGCGACGCACAAGTCATCACCTGGCTGCAAGCCCAACTCAAGAACGAGCTGACGGCCATCAACCAGTACTTCCTGCACTACCGCATGTACAAGCACTGGGGCTTCGACAGGCTGGCCAAGAAGGAGTACGAGGAGTCCATCGGCGAGATGAAGCACGCCGACTGGCTCATGGACCGCATCTTCGTGCTCGACGGCCTGCCCAACCTGCAGGACCTGGGCAAGCTGCAGATCGGCGAGGACGTGCCCGAGGCGCTGGCCTGCGACCTGAGCAGCGAGCAAGGCGCGCAAAAGACCCTCAAGGACGGCATTGCCCACTGCGAAAGCGTGCGCGACTACGTCTCACGCGATCTGCTGCAAAAGATCCTGGACGACACCGAAGAGCACATCGACTACCTGGAGACCCAGCTGGACCTGATCGAGAAGGTCGGCATCCAGAACTACCTGCAGTCGCAGATGGGCGAAGAGTCCTGACACGCGCACCCGGGCGCGGCCTGTGCCGCAGCCCGGCACTTGAAACGACGGGCCTGTGTGCCCGTTTTTTTTATCGCCGGGCCGCCCCAAGATGAAAACGCCCCCTTGGGGGGCAGCGAACCTTGCGCAGCAAGGGTAGCGTGGGGGCCATTTTCACTGCCGGGGCCGGCTGGCGCTCACTCGTCGGCGTACCGCAGCGGAAACAGAAGAAGAAAGGTCGTGCCGGTCTGCGCGGCCGACTGCACCTCGATCGTGGCGTCCAGCAATTCCGCCAGCCGCTTGACGATGGACAGGCCTATCCCCTCGCCTGCGCCGCTGCGGTAGCTGGCCGCCGCAACGCCTTGCTGCGGCACGCCCCCGGCGCGGACCTCCCCGGATGCCGCCGACCCCAGGTGGCCCGCAGGATCCATGTCCGTGGCCTGCTTGAGGGCGGCAACCAAAGGCGCCGCAGGCGCCATGCCAGGGCCCGTGTCCCCGATGGAGAGCATCCAGCGGCGCTGGTCCTCCCCATCGCCCAGAGCCCACTTCACCGTGACACCACCCTCCTGGGTGTACTTGAGCGCATTGAGTATCAGGTTCTGCGCGATGCGGCGCAGTTTCAAGGCATCGCCTTCCACCGGCATCGTCCCCGGCCCCTGCAGGTGCAGGTACAGGCCGCGATCGTTGGCCAGGGCCTGCAGCCCTTCGCACAGATGGGTGATCACCTCGGCTGCGTCAAAGGAGGTCAGCTGGCGATGCTCGCGCCCGGCGTGCAGCTTGGCCAGCTCCGTCACGTCATCCAGCAGATGGCGCAGCGACTGGACGTTGCGGTCCAGCATGCGCAGGAGTTTCTCGCGCGACTGCGCCGGCGCATGCTGCATGCCCAGGCCATGCGTCACATTGGCCACCACGCCAACGTTGCTGCGCAGGTCATGCGCGACCTGCTCCCACAGTTGCGAGCGCTGCAGGTCCAGCGCGCTCAGGTCATGCAGCGCCGCTTCCAGGTCCCGGACATGGCCCTCGGCCTCCTGCTGCTGCAGGCGGAAATACTGGGTGCTGCTGTCCTGAACGTCGCGCGTGTAGGTGGCGGCCCAGGCCTTGCGCGCAACGGGCATGGCGCCATGCGCATCGGGATGCTCCTCGGCATAGGCCTCCAGCTGCGCCACCATGACTTCGTTGAGCAGGCCCAGTTCGCGCACGACTTCATGCAGGTCATAGCCCTGCTGCCAGCGGTGCAGGCCGTGGGCGGCGGCCTGCTCGCCATTGCCCGGCGGCTCGGCAGCGCCCGCCGGGGCGCCGCCAAGGGTGCGCAATTGCTGCTCGAACGCGGCCAGCACGGCCGGAATGTGATCGTTCAACTGGGTGCGGGGAAGCGCCTCGCCGGCGGTCAGTGCCGGGTCCCGCCGGACGGCCTTGCGCCAAGTCTGCAAGAGTCCTTCACGCTGCGCCGCGAGGGCGTCTGCCAGTATGCAGAGTTCATTTCCTTGGCTTGTCATGGATCGGCATCCGTGGCGGTCTGTAGAGAGGGGAAAAATGCGTCGCGCCGATGATGGTAAGGCCAAAAACCCGGCCGATCGGGCTCGTGCTGGCGCGCCTACAGGCCGGTGGGAAAGTGCACGCCCGCGCGCTGGGCAGCCTGCACGATGTGCGTGGCCATGGCCTGCTGGGCCAGTTCGGGCCGGCCCCGGGACAGGGCCTCGATGATGGCGGCATGCTCCTCGGCGGTCGCATGGCGCGCGCCGCGCTTGTAGTACGGCAGGCGCTGGCTTTCCTGCATGACCTCGCCGCTGCCGCGCAGCACGTCGGCAATCGCATGGTTGCCAGAGATGGTGGCGATCTGCAGGTGAAACTCGAAATCCAGGCGCGTGGCCTGCACGAAATCGGCCAACTCGATGCTCTGCTGCATGGCCTGCAGGTTGGCCTGCAGCGCCGCCACGTCTTCGGGCTGCACCACCAGGGCGGCCAGGCGTGCGACAAAGCCCTCCAGCGCATAGCGCAGCTGATAGACATCGGTGAGCGCATGCGAGTCGGCAAACCGCCAGGCCTCTGCGGCGGAGGCCGGGGCGTCGGCGGCCTCGGTCACGTACATGCCCTTGCCGGGCCGCGCCACGACCAGGCCCAGTCCCTGCAGCGTGGACAGCGCCTCGCGCAGCGAGGTCCGGCTGATGCCCAGCTGCTCCGACAGGTCGCGCTGCGACGGCAGCAGCGCGCCCACCGGATATACGCCGCCCTCGATCCACCCGCGGATCACGCGGGCGGCATTGCCGGCAACGGCGGTGCTGGCGGAAGGACTGGAAGCGGTGCGGGGTTCCATGCGTTGGCGGGTCTCGGGGTCGGGGGCGGCAGGTGCGCTGATCTTAGCGACTGCGCACCGCTGCTGCATGGTCGTGTGGTCGTGCGGCGTTGGCGCCTCTACTTGTTGACCAGCTTGGCCGGCACCGTGTAGGTCAGGAAGGCGCCGAACAGCAGCACGCCGGCCAGCACGAACATGGCGGCACTGGTGCTCTGTGTCGCATCCTTGATGAGGCCGATCATGTAGGGACTGATGAAGCCCGCCAGGTTGGCAAAGGAGTTGATGAGCGCAATGCCGGCTGCCGCACCCGCGCTGGACAGGATGGCCGTGGGCAGGCTCCAGAACAGCGGCGAGGTCGCCAGGCTGCCGCCCGCGGCCAGCGCCAGGGCGGCCAGCGACAGATACACGTTGCCGCTGAAGATGGCCGACAGCACCAGGCCCGCTGCGCCCACGCAGAACGGCACGATCAGGTGCCAGCGGCGCTCGCGCATGCGGTCCGAACTGCGGCTGACCAGGTTCATGGATACCACGGCCACCGAGAACGGCACGGCCGTCAGCAGGCCGATGTGGAAGGCCCCCTCCACGCCCGACTGGCGGATCAGGCTGGGCAGCCAGAACGTGAGCCCGTACTGGCCCATGACGGTGCAAAAGCAGATCAGGGCCATCTTGATGATGCGCGGGTCGGAGAACAGCGCGCGCAGCGTCACATGGCCATCGCTCTTGCTGGCGTTCTCGCGGGCGATGTTGCGCTCCAGCAGGGTCTTTTCCGCCTCGGTCAACCAGCGTGCGGCGCGGATGCCGTTGTCCAGGTACCAGAGCACGGCCAGGCCCAGGATCATCGAGGGGATGGCCTCGAGCAGGAACAGCCATTGCCAGCCGCGCAGCCCCGCCACGCCCTGCATCAGGTCCATGATGCCGCCCGACAGCGGGCCGCCCAGGATGCCCGAGACCGGAATCGCGCACATAAACAGCGCCACCATGCGGGCACGCCGGTACGACGGAAACCAGTAGGTCATGTACAGGATCATGCCGGGGTAGAAGCCCGCCTCGGCCGCGCCCAGCAGAAAGCGCAGCACGTAGAACTGCGTGGGCGTGCTCACGAACATCATGGCCGCCGAGATCAGGCTCCACATGATCATGATCCGCGAGATGGTGGCCTTGGCGCCTATGCGGTGCATCAGCATGTTGCTGGGCACCTCGAAGAAGAAGTAGCCGATGAAGAACAGCCCCGCACCCAGGCCGTACATGGCCTCGCTGAACTGCAGGTCGGCCAGCATGTGCAGCTTGGCGAAGCCCACGTTCACCCGGTCCAGGTAGGCCGCCACATAGCAGGCCATGATGAAGGGCAGCAGGCGCCAGGCCACCTTGCGGTAGACGGCGGCCTCGGCCGGCGTTTCGCTGGTCAGCGCCGGCGCCGCGCCGGCAGCCTCGGCAGATGCGGGAAGAGATGACATCAGGGAGTCCTTGGTTGAGGAATTGCGACTAACTGGTATTACCGGTCTTAAATTACGAAGCGAACGTTACTCCCGGCTCCTTGGCAAGTGCACTCGCACTTACCCCAATTCCACTGAGGCAAAGCTATTTCCTCCGAGGTTTGACAAAAATCCGTTCCGCCCGCAAACTGGTATTACCAGTACGAAAACAAGAGGCCAAACTTCGTGAAAACCTTGTCAGAGACCCGCCCCGCCAGCCTTTGCCTGCGCACCCAGCCGCTGACCGCCGAGGCCTTTGCCGAGTTTGGCGACGTCCTGGACAGCACAGGCCACACGCCGCTGCTGATCAACGACGGCATGACCGAGCGCTACCACGCCCTCGCCCGCGTGGACACGGGCGGCAGCGAAGGCCATGGGCTGATCAACCTGTTCCATGCCCGGCCCTATGCGCTGCCCCTGCGGCTGACCAGCATGGAGCGCCACCCCCTGGGCAGCCAGGCCTTCATGCCGCTGGATGCGCAGCCCTTCATCGTGGTGGTGGCCCCCCTGGGCGAGCAGGTGGCAACCGCCGACCTGCGCGCCTTCATCACCAACGGACGCCAGGGCGTGAACTACCGGCGCGGCGTCTGGCACCACTCGCTGATCGCGTTGAATGCGCCGGCGCGCTTCATCGTGATCGACCGTGGCGGCCCTGGCGACAACTGCGACGTGCTGCCCATCGGCGGCGCCGAGGGCGTTGTGCTGGACCTGGGCAGCGCACAGGCCTGAATTCGGCACGCCCAATGGACCCATGAACAAAGCCGCCCGAGGGCGGCTTTGCGCTGTATGGCGGCCAGCGGACTCAGGCCGGAACCAGAAAGTCCCGGCTGATGCCCTGGCCCAGGTCGTGCACGCGGTCCAGGAACTGCGTGAGATAGGCGTGCAGGCCCGTGGCCAGGATTTCGTCGATGCGCGCATAGCGCAGGTCGGCCAGCAGGCGGCCCGCCTTGCGCTGGGTCTCGCGCGACTGGCCGTTGGCCACGCTTTCGAGGTTGGCCACCACCTCCAGCATGCTGGCCAGCAGCGAGCGCGGCATGTCGCTGCGCAGCATCAGCAGCTCGGCCACGCGCTCGGGCGTGATCACGTCGCGGTAGACCTTGCGGTAGACCTCGAAGGCCGAGACGCTGCGCAGCAGCGCGCTCCAGTGGTAGAAATCGAACGGCGTGGCCGCCTTGCCCGACGCGCCGTTGCGTGCGCTGCCGTGGTAGTCGCGCTCGATGGCGTGGAACTTCACGTCCAGCAGGCGTGCCGTGTTGTCGGCGCGTTCGATGAAGGTGCCCAGGCGCAGGAAGTGGAAGGCCTCGTCCTGCAGCATGGTGCCCAGCGTCACGCCGCGCGACAGGTGCGAGCGGTGCTTGACCCATTCGAAGAACTGGCCCGGATCGCGCTCCCAGTCGCCCTCGGCCAGCAGGCGCTTGAGCTCCAGCCAGGTCTGGTTCTGGGTCTCCCAGGCCTCGGTGGTCAGGGCGCCGCGCACGGCGCGAGCGTTCTCCCGCGCAGCGCGCAGGCAGGAGGCGATGGACGAGGAGTTGCTCTCGTCGCGCACCATGAAGTGCAGCACGGCCTCGCGCTGCACCTCGCCGTGGCGGGAGGCGTAGGCGGGGATCAGCTCGCTGATGGACAGCACGCCCTGCCAGGCCTTGCGCGCCGCCTGCGGCGCCTGGGGCAGCATGGAGGTGTCATAGGAGACGTTGAGCATGCGGGCGGTGTTCTCCGCACGCTCCGTGTAGCGGGACATCCAGTACAGATGATCGGCAGTACGGCTGAGCATTCAATGTCCTCCCTCGTTTGACTCACCGGCCCCCAGCACCCAGGTGTCCTTGGTGCCGCCGCCCTGTGATGAATTGACCACCAGCGAGCCCTCCTTGAGCGCCACGCGCGTGAGGCCGCCGGCCACCATGCGCACCTGGTTGCCGCTGAGCACGAAGGGCCGCAGATCGATGTGCCTTGGCGCGATGCCCTGCTCCACCAGGGTGGGGCAGGTGGACAGCGCCAGCGTGGGCTGCGCGATATAGCCGCCGGGATTGGCGATGAGCGCGCGGCGGAAATCCTCGATCTCGGCGCGCGAGGCGGCAGGCCCGATCAGCATCCCGTAGCCACCGGCGCCGTGGACTTCCTTGACCACCAGCTCGTCCAGGTGGTCGAGCACGTAGCGCAGGTCATCGGGCTTGCGGCACAGCCAGGTCGGCACGTTCTGCAGGATGGGCTCCTCGCCCAGGTAGAAGCGGATCATCTCCGGCACATAGGGGTAGACCGACTTGTCGTCGGCCACACCCGTGCCTGCTGCATTGCAGATGCTCACGTTGCCGGCGCGGTAGGCGCGCATGAGGCCGGGGCAGCCCAGCGTGGAGGTGGGGCGGAAGACTTCGGGGTCGAGGAAATCATCGTCCACGCGCCTATAGATCACGTCCACGCGCTGCGGGCCGCGCGTGGTGCGCATGTAGACCACGTCCTTGTCCACCACCAGGTCCTGCCCCTCGACCAGCTCCACGCCCATTTGCTGGGCCAGGAAGGCATGCTCGAAATAGGCGCTGTTGTGCATGCCGGGCGTCAGCACCACCACCGTGGGCTCGGGCGTGCCGGCCGGCGCGCTGGCGCGCAGCGTCTCCAGCAGCATGTCGGGATAGTGGGCCACGGGCTCCACGGGATGGCGCGAGAACAGATCCGGGAACAGCCGCATCATCATGCGCCGGTTCTCAAGCATGTACGACACGCCCGAGGGCACGCGCAGGTTGTCCTCCAGCACGTAGTACACGCCCTCGCCCCGGGCATCGGCAGCGCGCACGATGTCGATGCCGGCAATGTGGGCGTAGATGCCGCCCTGCACCGCCAGGCCCCGCATCTCGGGCCGGTACTGGCTGTTGTTCAGCACCAGCTCGCGCGGCACCAGGCCGGCGCGCAGGATCTCCTG
Organism: Delftia acidovorans; assembly: GCA_031286585.1. GTDB lineage: Bacteria > Pseudomonadota > Gammaproteobacteria > Burkholderiales > Burkholderiaceae_C > Comamonas > Comamonas acidovorans_A. Next base: position 46,462 of record JAITUC010000018.1, on the reverse strand, counting down.
GTCGTGATAGACATCGTGCAGGAAGCGGTTGAGCGCCGTGACGCGCTGCACCAGGCCCGCCTGCATTCGCGACCACTCATGTGCGGGAATGACACGCGGTATCAGGTCGAAGGGGATGAGGCGCTCGTTGCCGGCGCCGCTTTCGTCCTTGTCGCCGTAGACGGCGAACGTGATGCCGACGCGCCGGAAGATGATCTCGGCCTCGGCGCTGCGCGCTCGCAGCGTCTGTTCGGACTGGCGCGCAAGCCATTGCGCGTAGTCCTTGTAGTGCAGGCGCACATCGCTGCCGTCGAACGGCGTCATCGTGTACATCTCGTCAAATGGATGCATTCGTCACCTCCTGTCGCTGCATGTGTACGGGGTCTAGCAAGCTGCGGGCCAGCCCTCGTATCGCACCAGTGTAGCGATAGGTAACCTCAATCCGGACAAGCGGTATCCAGCATATGCGTCCTGTTCCGCGATCGGTGCATGGCCCTATCCGCCCTGCCCCTGCGTGACGTGCACATCCCAATAGCGGCGCGCCCTTTCCCGCTCGCAGGCCAGGTGCATGGGGTCCGAAGAGCGCCAGTGCGCCGCGCCGCAGCGGGCCGACTGCACCACGCTGGCGCCGTTTGCCTCATAGCGCCGCACCACCTCGGGGACGGGGTGGCCATAACGGCTGCGATAGCCTGCCTGCACCATGGCCCAGCGCGGTGCCAGCGCCTGCACCAGGGCGGTGCTTGACGAGGTGCGACTGCCGTGATGCGGCGCCAGCAGCCATTGCACGGGCGTGAGCGCGCCTGCCTGTGCCAGTGCCCTCTCCTGCGCGGCCTCGATATCTCCAGCCAGCAAGGCCTGCACGCCGGAGGCCGAGCGCAGCAACAGCACGCAGCTGCCCGCATTGGCATGGGCCAGGGCATGCGCTGGCGGCAGCAGGTCGCCGGCGGGCGGGTGCAGGACCTCGAAGCGCACGCCGTCCCATTCCCAATGCTGGCCGGCCTGGCAGCGGCGCACGGTGCCCAGGCCGGCCAGCGCGGGGTCCAGGATCACGGAGTCCGAACCCCAGACCTCGGCCTGCGGCTGCGCGGCCTGCACGGCCAATGCACCGCCCGTGTGGTCATTGTCGCGGTGGCTGAGCCACAGCGCGTCCAGGCGCAGGCCCAGCGCCTGCAGGAGCGGCACCAGCACCCGATCGCCTGCGTTGCTGTCCAGGCCGTACTGCGGCCCCGTGTCATACAGCAGGCTGTGCCGCGCCGTGCGCACCAGCACGGCATTGCCCTGGCCTATGTCCACGGCCATCAGTTCGAACTCTCCATGCGCCGGTGATGGCGACGGCCACCACAGGGCCGGCAGGCACATGGCCAGGCCCCAGCAGCGCCATCCGGCAGGCACCGGAGCCACCAGGGCCAGGCCACCGCACAGCGCAGCCAGCCCCGCCCACGGCGGCGGCTGCGGCAGTTGCACCACGGCCCAGGTCCACTGGTCGAGCCATTGCAGCAACTCCAGCAGCGGGGACAGCGCCAGCGCAGCGCCTGTCCACAAGGGCGGCCACAAGGCCCCCAGCAGGGCCAGCGGCGTGACCACGAAGGTCACCCAGGGAATGGCCGCCAGATTGGCCAGCAGCCCCGACAGCGACAGCTGGCCGAACAGCATCAGGCCCAGCGGCGCCAGCGCCAGCGAGATGCGCCACTGCTCGCCCCACAAGGCCAGCGCACGGGCAGGCAGCGAAGGCCGCTGCGCGCCCTGCATGCGCGCATCGGTGGCCAGCAGCACGCCCACGGCCACAAAGCTCAGCCAGAAGCCGGCCTGCCACAGGGCCCAGGGGTCCAGCGCCACGACCACGGCCAGCGCCAGGCACCACACGGCGGGCCAGGGCCAGCGCAGCCCGATGCCGCGCAACGCAGCCACGCTGGCCAGCATGCAGACGGTGCGCTGCGCAGGCAGCCCCCAGCCGCTGAACAGCGCATAGCCGCCCGCCAGCAGCACGCCGGCCAGCAGGGCCGCCTGCGGCGCCGGGCACCACAGGCAGGCCCGTGCGCTGCAGCGCCACAGCCGCCCCACCACCAGTGCAGCAAGCCAGGCGAACAAGGTGATGTGGAGGCCGGAAATGCTCATCAGATGGGCCACGCCGGTGTGCCGGAACAGCGCCCAGTCATCACGCGCAATGGCCTGCTGATCGCCCATGGCAAGGGCCGCCACCACGCCCAGCATGCGCGGCGAATGGGCAGGGTCCAGGCCGATGCGCTGCAGGGATGCCGCAAGCGCGGCTGCGCGGCCCACGATGGCATCGCGCATCTGCTGGCGCCAGCGCTGCAGGGCATAGGTGCCGGTGTCAGCCAGCAGACTCGCCGCAGGCTGTTCACGCACATAGCCCGTGGCCTGCACGCCCTGCTCCCACTGCCACAGCTCATAGTCGAAACCGTGGGGATTGCGCGCGCCATGCGGGCGCTTGAGCCGCACGGTCAGCGCCCAGCGCTGGCCGGGACGCAGGTCGGGCAGCATGGCAACACCCCTGGACTGCCGGCCCCGGGGGACGTACCAGGACAGTTCGATCAGTGCAGGAAACGGCGCCAAGACCTCTTCGCTGCCGACGATCCGAGCCTGCTCCACCTCCATGCGCCAGCGCATGCCCTGGGCCATGTTCTGGGGAAGCGATGCCACGACGCCGACGATGCGCAGGTCACGCCCCTCCAGCTCCGGCGACAGCGCCCGGCCCGCAAAGTCCTGGGCACGCCAGCCCGTCAACCCGCCCACCAGCAGGGCGGCGCAGACAGCGGCCCACAGGCGGTGCGCACCACGGCCGCGCCGGCCTGCCCATGCCCGCCAGGCCAGGCCTGCCAGCCCCATGCCCGCCAGGAGCAGATACATCCACAGCGGCCACAGGCGTGGCTGCGTGACCTGCCAGGCCGCACCGGCCACGCAGCCGAGCAGCGGGGACGTCCAGGAAGACGAGGAGAGGGTTTGCGCAGGTGTCGCAGGGTGCATCCACACATGCTAGGAGCGGATGCCGCGCAGCCACCATGCACCGCCTCAGATTCAGACAACAATCAGACTGGCGCACGCCCAGGCCCTGACGTGCCAGGGTGCACAGGGGCTGTGTCACACTGTCCGCCACCCCGGCACTGGCGCCGGATTTTTCTTGTCTCGAAGGAATCAACGATGAGCGTTTACGAACAACTGAAGGCCCTGAACATCGAACTGCCGTCGCCTGCCATCCCGGCGGCGGCCTACGTGCCCTATGTGCAGACGGGCAATCTGGTGTTCCTGAGCGGACATATCGCGCGCAAGGACGGCAAGGTCTGGGCCGGCCAGCTGGGCCGTGATCTGCAGACCGCCGACGGCCAGCAGGCCGCGCGCGCCATCGCCATCGACCTGATGGGCACGCTGCAGCATGCCGCCGGCGGCGACCTGGGCCGCGTGCGCCGCATCGTCAAGCTGATGTGCCTGGTCAACTCCACGGGCGACTACACCGAGCAGCACCTGGTGGCCAACGGCTGCAGCGAGCTGCTGGGCCAGGTCTTCGGCGATGCCGGCACCCACGCGCGCAGCGCCTTCGGCGTGGCCCAGATCCCGCTGGGCTCCTGCGTGGAAATCGAGCTGATCGCCGAACTGGCCTGATCCGCACGCCGCCGCACGGCACACCAGTGCTCGCAGGCGGCTAGAAACTCTCCCATTGGCCATCCTCGGCTGCCGGTGCGGCCGGCCGCGGCGCCGAGGCCAGCTTGGGCGCCGCCGCCCCGGCGGCTGCAGGCTTGGCGGCAACCGAGCGGGCAGGTGCAGCAGCGGCCGCAGGAACAGAGGCCGCCGCAGTGCGCCTGGGCATTTGCACCGCAGCGTGCGGCGCCGGCTGTGGCGCCCGATGTGCCGCCGGATGCGCGGCCAGGTGCCCCACCTTGAACACCGCCACCGTGTGCGACAGCTGCTCGGCCTGCTCCCGCAGGCTTTGCGCTGCGGCCGCGCTTTGCTCGACCAGGGCCGCGTTCTGCTGGGTCATCTGGTCCAGTTGCCCCACGGCCTGGTTGACCTGGGCCACGCCCGCGCTCTGCTCCGAAGAGGCCGCCGTGATTTCGCCAATGGTGTCGGCCACGCGCTGCACGGACTGCACGATGCCGTCCATGGCGGTGCCCGCGTCGCCCACCAGGCGGGCGCCGTCCTCCACCCGCTGCACCGAGGCGCCGATGAGCTGGCGGATTTCCTTGGCAGCCGCCGCGCTGCGCTGTGCCAGCGTGCGCACCTCGCTCGCCACCACGGCAAAGCCCCGGCCCTGCTCTCCCGCGCGGGCCGCTTCCACGGCGGCATTCAGCGCCAGGATGTTGGTCTGGAACGCAATGGAGTCGATGACGCCCACGATGTCGGCAATCTGGCGGCTGCTGTCGTTGATGCCCCTCATGGTCTCGACCACCCGGGCCACGACCTCGCCGCCGCGCTGCGCCACCTGCGATGCGCCCGCCGCCAGGCTGCTGGCCTGCTGCGCACTGCTGGCGCTTTGCTGCAGCGTGCTGGTGAACTGCTCCATGGCGGCCGCCGTCTCTTGCAGGTTGCTGGAGGCCTGCTCGGTGCGCACGGACAGGTCGTGGTTGCCGGTGGCGATCTCGGCGCTGGCGATGGCGATGCTGTCCGTGCTCTGGCGCACCTGCTGCACCATGCCCGACAGCGATTCGCTCATGGCCTGCAGCGAACGCAGCAGGTCCCCGAATTCATCGGAGCGCTGCGCCTGCCCCTGCGTGCCGGTGCTCAGGTCACCTGCGGCAATGCGTTCGGCCAGTGCACTGGCCTGGGCCAGAGGCCTGCGGATGCTGGCGATCAGGAAATGCGCGCCAATGACGATGCACAGCAGCAAGATCCCCACGGCCACGGCGGCAAAGGCCACGGTGAGCCTGCGTGAGGACGCCATCTCCTGCTGGCTGTCCCGCGCAGCCTGCTCCTGCATCTGCACGAAGTCGCGCAGCGACTGAAGATAGGCCGCCACGGCGGGGTTGTAGGACTCTCGGACCAGGGCCACGGCCCGGTCCTGCTGGCCCTGGGCCTTGAGCTGGCGCGCCTGGCCACGCAGGTCGGTCATGGTCTTGCGGGCAGCCGCAATCCTGGCCATCTGCGCCTTGTCGGCATCGGACAAACGCATGGACTCCAGCGACTTCTGCACCTCGGTGATCTGCGCCGAGGTGGCGGGGATCACGTCCTTGAACTCGGCCTCGACGGCGGCATCGCTGCTGACCACCACGGCCTGGGTGCGCGCCGCATTGGTCTCGGTCAGGCCCATCCAGCGCACGGCGGCCTGGACCCGCGCCTCCATTTCCTTGGCCACCGCCTCGGACTGCGTCTGCACCTGGGCCGAACGGTAGCCCGATACCCCCACGACCGCCATCAGCGCCAGCACGATGGCGGCCACGGCAATCCATAGCTTGTGCGCCATGCGAAGTCTCACCATCTTCAGTCCCCCTCATATTTCTGGAAGACTCCATGTTGAGGCTTGCAATGGCCCCGGGATTCCGGAAAAACCCAGAGAAAACCCCACTTCGCCACCTTTGCGGCCGTGGGGATTCCGGTCCCGGACTCACTCCACCCGTGTCACGCTGTGCGGCTTGAAGCCCAGGTCAGCCGACTTGCCCTTGCGCCCGCGCGTGCCGCGTGCGTTGTTCAGGCTGCGGATCTCCAGCGTCTCGCTGCGCTCCTTGCCGCCACGGCCCACGCCATCGATGCGGATGCTGCGCGTGTAGGCGGCGGCACCGGCCAGGGTGTCCTTGTCCTCCAGGTCGAGCAGCATGAGGCCGCGCCCGCCCTTGGCCATGTGCTTGAGGCTGGCGATCTCGAAGGTGAGAATGCGTCCACCCGTGGAGGCGCAGATCACATGCGTGGCCGGCAGCAGCAGGCCAGCGCCCTGCTCGCCTTCCTGCGGTTCGGCGCGTGCGCCCATGGGCACGCCATAGGCCGTGGAGGGGGCGCACAGCGTCTCGCCGTCGGCCAGCGTGACGAAGGCCTTGCCCGCCTTCTGGCGCGAGACCATGTCGCCCACCATGGCCACGAAGCCGTAGCCGCCCGACCCCGACAGCAGCAGCGCCGTGCCCTCGGCACCCGCGAAGTAGTACAGGATCTGGGTGCCGGCTTCCAACTCGATGAGCGTGGTCACGGGCTGTCCATCGCCGCGCCCGCCGGGCAGCTGCGCCACCGGAACCGAATAGATGCGGCCGTTGCTGCCAAAGGCCAGCAACTGGTCCACGGTGCGGCACTCGAAGGTGCCGTGCAGGCTGTCGCCGGCCTTGAAGCTCAACGTGCCCGCATCGACGCCATGGCCCTGGCGCGTGCGCACCCAGCCCTTGTCCGAGATGATGACCGTGGTGGGCTCATCGACCACCTTGACTTCGGCGACCACCTTCTTTTCCTCCTGGATCAGCGTGCGGCGCGCATCGGCGAACTGCTTGGCATCGGCCTCGATCTCCTTGCAGATCAGGCGGCGCATGGCGCTTTCGCTGCCCAGGATGTCTTCGAGCTTGCCCTGTTCGGTGCGCAGCTCCTTGAGTTCCTGCTCGATCTTGATGGCTTCCAGCCGCGCCAGCTGGCGCAGGCGGATTTCCAGGATGTCATCGGCCTGGCGCTCGGACAGCGCGAAGGCATCGATCAGCGCCTGCCGGGGCTCGTCGCTGGCCCGGATGATGGCGATGACCTTGTCGATGTTCAGCAGCACGGCCTGGCGGCCTTCAAGGATGTGGATGCGGTCCAGCACCTTGGCCAGCCGGTGCTGGCTGCGCCGCGTGACCGTGGTCTGGCGGAAGGCCACCCACTCTTGCAGCATCAGGCGCAGGCTTTTCTGCACCGGGCGGCCATCGAGGCCGATCATGGTCAGGTTGATGGAGCTGGACGACTCCAGGCTGGTATGCGCCAGCAGCGCCGTGACCAGTTCCTGCTGCGGCACCTTGCCGGTCTTGGGCTCGAAGACCAGGCGCACGGGCGCATCCTTGCTGGATTCGTCGCGCACGCCGTCGAGCACGGCCAGCATGCTGGCCTTGAGCTGGGTCTGTTCCTGGCTCAGGGCCTTCTTGCCGGTCTTGACCTTGGGGTTGGTGATGTCCTCGATCTCTTCAAGCACCTTCTGCGCCGAGACGCCGGGCGGCAGCTCGGTCACCACGATCTGCCACTGGCCGCGCGCCAGCTCCTCGATCTTCCAGCGCGCGCGCAGCTTGAGGCTGCCACGGCCCGTGCGATAGGCGTCCTGGATGTCGGAGGCGCTGCTGATGATCTGGCCGCCCCCCGGATAGTCGGGGCCGGGGATGATCTGGAACAGTTCCTCGTCGCTGAGCTGGGGCCGCTTGATCAGGGCCACGCAGGCGTCGGCCACCTCGCGCAGGTTGTGGCTGGGGATTTCCGTGGCCAGACCCACGGCAATGCCGCTGGCGCCATTGAGCAGGGCGAACGGCAGGCGCGCGGGCAGTTGCTGCGGCTCCTGCGTGCTGCCGTCGTAGTTGGGCACGAAGTCCACCGTGCCCATGTCGATCTCGTCAAGCAGCAGGCCCGTGATCTTGGACAGGCGCGCCTCGGTGTAGCGCATGGCGGCTGCGCCGTCGCCGTCGCGGCTGCCGAAGTTGCCCTGGCCATCGACCAGCGGATAGCGCTGGTTGAAGTCCTGGGCCATGCGCACCAGCGCGTCGTAGGCCGACTGGTCGCCGTGCGGGTGAAAGCGGCCCAGCACATCGCCGACCACGCGTGCGCTCTTGACGGGCTTGGCCGCCGTGTTGTGGTTGGGGCCGCTGTAGCTCAGGCCCATGCGGTCCATGGCGTACAGAATGCGCCGCTGCACGGGCTTGAGGCCGTCGGTCACATCGGGCAGTGCCCGGCCCTTGACCACGGACAGCGCGTATTCGAGATAGGCCCGTTGCGCGTACTGGCCCAGGTCCAGTGCATCGCCGGCCGCCTGTTGTGCCAGATCCAGAGAGGTTTGGTCGCTCATGAAGAAATTCGTGATCTCAAAAAATGCAATGAATGCCGCTCATTGCGGCGTGGGCAGTCCTGTGGGCAGCGTCATGCGCACCCGGGGCGTGGTGCCCGGCAACGCCGCTGCTGCAGGCGCTGCGGGGCCAGCGCGCTCGCGCCCGCCCTGCAGCTGCTCGTAGATGCCGAGCACGGCCTTCACGTAATTGCGGGTTTCCTGGAAGGGAGGGATGGCCTGGCCCGCGCGCCGCACGGCGCCCTCGCCTGCGTTGTAGGCGGCCAGCACCAGGTCCAGCCGGCCGGGGAACAGACCCATCAGATGGTTGAGGTAGCGCGCGCCGGCCGGCACGTTGACGGCCGGATCGGCCAGTTGCTGCTGCACGCTGCGCTGGCGGCTGGCCTCCACGCCGAAGCGCTGGGCCGTGGCCGGCATCAACTGCATCAGGCCGACCGCCCCCTTGGGCGAGATGGCCTGCGCGTCGAAGCCCGACTCGACGGCGATCACGGCCTTGAGCAGGTCGTAGTCCACGCCCGTGTGGTCCGCCGCCTTGCGCAGATGGCCGCGCACGCTCTTGTAGCGCGGCGAGATGTCGAAGAAGCTTTGCAGCCGCGTATGCGCCTGCAGCCTGCGGCCGGCATCGCCGCTGCCGTCAGCGTCGGCAGCGGCCTCGGCCTGCACCATCGGGGGCTTGAGCCCCTGCTCGGCGCTGTCATAGACCGAGCCGCGAAAGTACAGCCTGTAGCGCTCGTCCAGCGCCTCGGCAGCGAAGTGCGTGATGCCGCGCTCGTCCACGAAGGCCCAGAGATCGGCATGCGCCGGCCGCGCCAGCCCCCACAGCGACAGGGCCAGGCCCAGCGCCGCCAGCGCGCGCACCCCGGCGCCGCGCGCCGGGTGCGGGCGGTGCTTCAGGGCGGCGCGGAGCACAGGCATGGGTCAGATGTCGACTTCAATGGCGTCGCCGTGGAGCTCCATGAGCTCGCGGCGCGCTGCGGCCTCGCCCTTGCCCATGAGCTTGGTGACGACCTGCTCGGCCGCCGCGAAGTCCAGGTTCATGAACTGCACGGGCAGCAGGCGGCGCGTGTCGGGGTTGAGCGTGGTTTCCCACAGCTGCTCGGCGTTCATCTCGCCCAGGCCCTTGAAGCGGCTGATCTGGCATTTCTCGCGCGGCACGCCGTCCTTGGCCGATTTGTCGAGGATGGCGGTCAGTTCGCCCTCGTCCAGCGCGTACATCTTGGCCGCAGGCTTCTTGCCGCGCGCTGGCACGTCCACACGGAACAGCGGCGGCAGCGCCACATGGATGTGGCCGGCCTCGATGAGCTTGGGGAAATGGCGGAAGAACAGCGTCAGCAGCAGCACCTGGATGTGCGAGCCGTCCACGTCGGCATCCGAAAGAATGCAGACCTTGCCGTAGCGCAGGCCCGACAGGTCGGGCGTGTCATTGGGGCCGTGCGGGTCCACGCCGATGGCCACCGAGATGTCATGGATTTCGTTGTTGGCGAACAGCCGGTCGCGGTCCACCTCCCAGGTGTTGAGCACCTTGCCGCGCAGGGGCAGCACGGCCTGGGTTTCCTTGTCGCGGCCCATCTTGGCGCTGCCGCCGGCCGAGTCGCCCTCCACCAGGAAGACCTCGTTCAGGCTCAGGTCGCGGCTTTCGCAATCGGTGAGCTTGCCCGGCAGCACGGCCACGCCCGAGCCCTTGCGCTTTTCGACCTTCTGCCCCGCCTTCTGGCGGGTCTGTGCAGCCTTGATGGCGATCTCGGCCAGCTTGCGGCCCCATTCCACATGCTCGTTGAGCCACAGCTCCAGCGCGGGGCGCACATAGCCGCTGACCAGGCGCACGGCATCGCGCGAATTCAGGCGCTCCTTGATCTGGCCCTGGAACTGCGGGTCCAGCACCTTGGCGTTGAGCACGTAGCTGGCGCGCGCAAAGACGTCGTCCGGCATGAGCTTGACGCCCTTGGGCAGCAGCGAGTGCATCTCGATGAAGGCCTTGACCGCCTGGAACAGGCCGTCGCGCAGGCCGCTTTCGTGCGTGCCGCCGGCGGTGGTCGGGATCAGGTTGACATAGCTTTCGCGCAGCGGTGCGCCGTCCTCGGTAAAGGCGACGCACCAGGCGGCGCCCTCGCCTTCGGCAAAGCTGTCGTGGTGGCGGTCGGCAAAGCCCTCGCCCTCGAACAGGGGGATGACGGCCTCGCCATGCAGGCTTTGCTGCAGGTAGTCGCGCAGGCCGCCCTTGAACTGCCAGGTCTGGGTGTCGCGCGTCTTCTCGTTGACCAGGGTCACCGACACGCCGGGCATGAGCACGGCCTTGCTGCGCAGCAGGTGCATCAGCTCCCCCATGGGCAGCTGGGGCGATTCGAAATAGCGGGCATCGGGCCACACGCGCACGGTCGTGCCCTGCTTGCGTTCGCCCGCGGCCAGCGGCCGCGATTGCAGGGACTCGACCACGTCGCCGCCCGAGAAGGCGATGGTGGCCACCTTGCCCTCGCGGTGGATGCAGGCCTCCAGGCGCGTGGCCAGCGCATTCGTGACCGAGACGCCCACGCCGTGCAGGCCGCCCGAGAAGCTGTAGGCGCCGCCCTTGCCCTTGTCGAACTTGCCGCCCGCATGCAGCCGCGTGAAGACCAGCTCCACCACGGGCGCCTTTTCCTCGGGATGCATGCCGAAGGGGATGCCCCGGCCGTCGTCTTCGACGCTGTAGGAGCCGTCGGAATGCAGGGTGAAGCGGATTTTCTTGCCGAAGCCGGCCAGCGCCTCGTCGGCCGCGTTGTCGATCACCTCCTGCAGCACGTGCAGGGGGTTGTCGGTGCGGGTGTACATGCCGGGACGCTGCTTGACGGGCTCAAGGCCCTTGAGCACGCGTATCGAGCCTTCGGAGTATTCGCTGGCGGAAGTGGGAGATGGTTTGACTGCCATGGGGGCGGATTGTAGTGCGCGGCCCGGCTCAGTGCTGGATGCATTCACAGTCATTGACCGTGACTGTCCCGAAAAAGCCGCTGCCACCAAGGGCAGCGCCGGCGCATGGGCGACCCAAGCGGCACAGCGCAAAACCCGGAGTTTCGCTAAAGTTTGCCGCATGCACAAAAACAACCAACCCATGTCCATGGTGCAGATACTGCTGTGCGGGGGCGCAGTCGTGACGCTGTCCATGGGAATCCGCCACGGCTTCGGCCTGTGGCTTCAGCCCATCACCCAGGAGATGGGCTGGACACGCGAGTCCTTCGCGCTGGCCATCGCCATCCAGAACCTGTCCTGGGGCGTGCTCGGCATCTTCGGCGGCATGCTGGCCGACCGCTTCGGCGCCTTCCGCGTGCTGCTCGTCGGCGCGCTGCTGTATGCGCTGGGCCTGGCCGGCATGGCCATGGCGCCCACGACGACCTGGTTCGCCCTGACGGCCGGCGTGGTGATCGGCGCAGCCCAGGCAGGCACCACCTATGCGGTGATCTACGGGGTGCTGGGCCGCCAGATTCCCGTGGCGCGACGCAGCTGGGCCATGGGCGTGACGGCGGCGGCGGGCTCCTTCGGCCAGTTCTTCATGGTGCCCGTGGAAGGCAGCCTGATCGCGAACTTCGGCTGGTCCAACGCCCTGCTGATCCTGTCGATGTGCGCGCTGATGATCATTCCGCTGGCCTTCGGCCTGCGCGAGCCGGGCTTCCAGGCCGGCAACGCCCGTCCCGTGCGCGACCAGAGCGCGGGCCAGGCCGTGGCCGAAGCGCTGCGCACGCCCAGCTTCGTGCTGCTGACCGCGGGCTATTTCGTCTGCGGCTTCCAGGTGATGTTCATCGGCGTGCACATGCCCAGCTACCTCAAGGACTACGGCCTGGCGCCGCAGGTGGCCAGCATCTCGCTGGCGCTGGTGGGGCTGTTCAACATCGTCGGCACCTACGTGGCCGGCAACCTGGGCCAGCGCCTGCCCAAGCGCTACCTGCTGTCCACCATCTACTTCACGCGCTCGGTGGTGATCGTGCTCTTCCTGCTGGCGCCGCTGACGCCCTGGTCGGTCTACATCTTCTCTGCCGCCATGGGCCTGCTGTGGCTGTCCACCGTGCCGCTGACCAATGCCACCGTGGCCCAGATCTTCGGCGTGCAGCATCTGTCCATGTTGAGCGGCATGGTGTTCTTCAGCCACCAGGTGGGCAGTTTCCTGGGCGTCTGGCTGGGCGGCTATCTGTATGACCACACGGGCAGCTACCAGGTGGTCTGGTACCTGGCCATCGGCCTGGGCGTGGCCGCCGGCCTGCTGAACCTGCCCATACGCGAAGCCCCGGTGGCACGGTTGCGCGCAGCCCAGGCCGCGGCATGACAGACATGACGACCTCCGCCAAACCCCGCCCGCAAATCCTGCGCAGGCTGGCGCTGTGGGCCACCGTGCTGCTGGCGCTGGGCCTGGTCTTCATGCTCTATCTGCAGCCCCAGTTCATGCTGGGCATGGCAGACCAGATCTGGGCCTGCTTCTGACATTGGGAAGCGGCAGCGGCGAAGGCCCGGCGGCACAATGTCGGCCGCTTTCACTTTATTTCCAAAATTGCACATGCACGCAGCCACGCCGCCCTCGCCCTGGATCCAACGCTGGTCGCACCTTCTGGCGCCGCAGGCCTCCGTGCTTGACGTGGCCTGCGGCCCCGGCCGGCATATGCGCTGGTTCCACGCGCGTGGCCACGCGGTCACCGGCGTGGACCGCGACGCCCAGGCCCTGGCCGGCCTGCAGGGCGTGGGCGAGCTGCTGTGCGCCGACATCGAAAACGGCCCCTGGCCCCTGCCCGGCCGGCAGTTCGGCGCCGTGGTCGTGACCCACTATCTGTGGCGCCCGCTGTGGCCTGCGCTGCTGGACAGCGTGGCGCCCGGCGGCGTGCTGCTGTACGAAACCTTTGCCCAGGGCAACGAGGCTTTCGGCAAGCCTTCCCGCCCCGATTTCCTGCTGGCGCCCGGCGAGCTGCTGCAGGCCTGCGCGGGCTGGCACATCGTGGCCTACGAGCACGGCCAACTGGGCGAGCCCGATCGCATGGTCCAGCGCATTGCGGCGCTGCGCCCCGACGCAACAGGCCGGGAACCCGTGGCCATGCTGGCGCATCAGAAGGCATCAGGCTCCGCAATCGCCTGAATCCCTACAGGCGCCCGCCTTGGGCCTGCCTCCGACACTCGTTAGAATGATCCTTTCCCGTTTTTTCTTGCGGACATGACATCCTCCTCCGTCGCTCTCACTGGCAGCATCGTTGCCCTCATCACGCCCATGCACGAGGACGGTAGTGTTGACTACCCGGCGCTGCGAAAACTCATCGATTGGCATGTGGCCGAAGGCACGGACTGCATCGGCGTGGTGGGAACGACAGGTGAATCCCCCACCGTCAACGTGGAGGAGCACTGCGAAATCATCCGCGTGTCCGTCGAGCAGGCCGCAGGCCGCGTGCCCGTGATGGCCGGCTGCGGCGCCAACAGCACGCACGAAGCCATCGAGCTGGCCCGCTACGCCAAGAAGGTCGGTGCCGACAGCCAGCTGCAGGTCGTGCCCTACTACAACAAGCCCACGCAGGAAGGCCAGTACCAGCACTTCAAGGCGATTGCCGAAGCGGTGGGCGACCTGCCGGTGGTGCTCTACAACGTGCCCGGCCGTTCCGTGGCCGACATGCAGCACGACACCGTGCTGCGCCTGGCGCAGATCCCCGCCATCATCGGCATCAAGGAAGCCACGGGCAACATCGAGCGCGCCCAATGGCTGATCCGCGAAGTGCCCGAGCACTTCGGCGTTTACTCCGGCGATGACCCGACCGCGGTGGCCCTGATGCTTTGCGGTGGCCATGGCAACATCAGCGTCACGGCCAACGTGGCGCCGCGCCTGATGAGCGATCTGTGCAAGGCGGCCCTTGCCGGCGACGTGCGCACCGCCATGGACATCCAGCTGCGCCTGATGCCAGTGCACAAGAACCTCTTCGTCGAGGCCAACCCCATTCCCGTCAAGTGGGCCGCTGCCCGCCTGGGCCTGTGCGGCCCGGCCATGCGCCTGCCGATGACCCCCCTGAGCAAGAACCTGGAAGCCACCGTGGAAGCCGCCCTGAGCTCCGCTGGCCTGCTGTGAGGCGCCCTGCCCCACCGACCGAACGCACCAAGGATATTCGCGTGAAACAGCCCATTGCACGTCTGAGCCTGCTGAGCCTGGCCATCGGCCTGACAGCCTGCACGACCACGTTCCAAGAGAGCAAGATCGACTACAAGAGCGCCGGCAAGCAGCAGGCGCCCACCCTGGAAGTCCCCCCGGATCTGACCCAGCTGTCCACGGACTCGCGCTATGCCGTGCCCGGCGGCGTGGTCTCCGCCGCAGCCATGGAAGCCAACTCCAAGGCGCAAAAGCCTGCCGAAGGCCGCACCGCCACCGCCGCCCTGGGCGACGTGCGCATCGAGCGCAACGGCGAGCAGCGCTGGCTGGTCATCAAGCGCCCGGCCGACCAGTTGTGGGAGCCCGTGCGTGACTTCTGGCTGGAAAACGGCTTCATCTTCACGACCGAAGACCGCCAGCTCGGCATCATCGAGACCGACTGGGCCGAGAACCGCGCCAAGATCCCGCAGGACGTGATCCGCAAGACGCTGGGCAAGGTCTTCGACGGCCTGTACTCCACCAGCGAGCGCGACCGCTTCCGCACACGCCTGGAGCGCTCGGCCGACGGCTCCACCGAGGTCTATATCACGCACCGCGGCATGCAGGAGGTCTACACCAGCGCCCAGAAGGACCAGACCATCTGGCAGCCGCGCCCCTCCGATCCGGAACTGGAAACCGAATTCCTGCGCCGACTGATGGTCAAGCTCGGCGTGAGCCAGGAACAGGCCGACGCCGTTGCCAAGGCCAACACCACCACGGCAGCCGCCACCGGCAGCGTGCGCATGGAAACCGCCAACGGGCAGCCCGTGCTGCAGATCGACGAAGGCTTTGACCGCGCATGGCGCCGTGTCGGCGTGGCCCTGGACCGCACGGGCTTCACCGTCGAGGACCGTGACCGCAGCCGCGGCATCTACTTCGTGCGCTATGTCGCGCCTGACGCCAAGGTCGAGCCCAAGGGCTTCTTCGGCAAGCTGTTCAGCCGCTCGCCCGACGCGGCCCCGCCGGTCAAGTACCAAATCCAGGTGCGCAGCGAAGGCGACAAGTCCACCGTCACCGTGCTCAACACCCAGGGCCAGCCCGAGACATCGGCCAATGCCCAGCGCATCGTGCGCGTCATCACCGACGACATGAAGTAAGCGAGCCTCTTTTCAGGCCTTGGGGCGGCAGCGTCCGCCCTTGCTTGCAGCCACCGCGCAGTCACCTGCCGGTGGCTTTTTTACTGAACCAAAGCAAAGCGAAGACGAAAAAAAACCGCAACCCGAAGGATGCGGTTCTTTCACGGCAGAGGCCGAAACCTCTGCCATCGGCGAGGGCCGAATTACTGCTTGGTGGCTTCCTTGGCGGCAGCGTCGGCAGCAGCCTTGGCGGCTTCTGCAGCGGCACCATCGGGAGCAACAGCAGTAGGAGCGGCTGCGTCAGCGGCAGGTGCTGCTGCGTCGGCGGCGGGAGCAGCAGGAGCTTCTGCGGGAGCGGGAGCTGCAGGTGCGGGAGCTTCAACGGCGGGTGCGGGAGCGGGGGCCGGAGCCTCTTCCTTCTTGCCGCAAGCGGCCAGAGCTGCAGCAGCGATCACGGTAGCCAGGATCAGAGAGTTCTTCATCACAGTTTCCTAGAGAGTAGGTAAGAAGACAGTACACAGGAGGGGCCCCGCCACTTGCGCCACCGGATGCGGGCAACCGGTACGCGGCGGCCAGGCCACGTCAAACACATTCATTCGACTTGGAGCGGATTATAGGGAGGTTTTCTCAAGGCTGACTGAAACTGACAACCCCTGAACAATTCCGCACAAATCCTCTTGCCAAGTCCGAATGGGGCAGCAGGAAGCTGCCTTGGCGTCCACTGTGTAACAAAACCAGGTTGCTGTCAATTTACTGACGAACCCAAGACAATTCTTTACAAATCTATCGAGGTCCGCCTTGAATCAGCAGAACGCTGTCAACGGTGAATGCCCGAACTTAGCATGACTGCGCCACAGCGTCTACCCGGTTCAGGACAGCGGCCCGCCCCGCACCCAGCCGGCGTCAAACCAGGACGACAGCAGCTCCAGCGCGTCATCGCTGGCCTTGGCCAAGTCGGCGCGCGACAGGGCGCGCGTGTCGGCCAGCTTGCGCATCAGGGTGGCATCGCGGCCACCGGCCAGATAGCTTTCGCCGTTGATGAAGATGTGCTTGGCGTCATACATCATGCGCGTGCGGCGGTCGAGGACCACGCTCTCGAACATGCCGTGTTCCTCTCCATGCTCGAACCAGACATTGGCCTTGGGCTCGGTCATGTACTCGCCCAGCGCGCGCTCCAGCGCCAGCGGCTCGGCCAGCGCGCGCTCCAGCGCCTTGCGCGCGAAGTCGTGCAGGCTCGACGGAATCTCGCCCGGGGCCTCGACGGCGGGCTGGTCGGGATCGCGGTAGACCACGGGCGCTTCGGGTTCATCGGGCTCATCGGACATGCGCAGCAGCAGCTCGCGGGCCAGTTCGTCGCGCGCGGGCGAGCGAAAGCCGATGGAGTAGGTCATGCACTCCCCCTCGGCGATGCCGTCATGGGCCCACTTGGGCGGCAGGTAGAGCATGTCGCCGGGCTCGAGCACGAATTCCTCCTCGGGCTCGAAATTCGAGAGCACCTTCAGCGGCACATCGGGCTGCAGCGACAGGTCCTTCTGGCGGCCGATGCGCCAGCGCCGGCGGCCATGCACCTGCAGCAGGAAAACGTCGTAGCTGTCGAAATGCGGGCCGACGCCGCCCTGGTCGGTGGCGAAGCTGATCATCAGATCGTCCAGCCGCGCCTCGGGCACGAAGCGGAACTGCTGCATCAGCTGGTGCACGCCGTCGTCGTGCAGGTCCACGCCCTGCACGAGCACGGTCCATCCGGGCTTTTGCAGCGAGGGCAGGCTGCGGCGCGACAGCGGGCCGTGGCTGAGCTTCCAGTGGCCACCGTCCTGCTGCTGGATCAGGCGCGACTCCACACCGTCCTCGCCTGCCATGGCCAGCAGCCTGGCGCGAGGAATCAGGGGCTTGAAGCCCGGGATTGCCTGGCGCACCAGCAAGGGCTTCTTGTGCCAGTGGCGGCGCATGAATTGGGAAGCGGTAAGCCCGCCCAGCAGGGCAAGCGGTGTGTTGGTGTCCATGAAATGGTCCGAAGTGAGCGAAGAGACAGGGCGGCATTGTCCTATGCGGGCATTGCCCTGTCCTGGCGCCAGCGCAAGCGGCACCGCAATGGCTTCGTGGCAGTCAGCCGGCCGGCTTGCGCATGGCCCTGAAATCCGAGGGCGACAGACCCGTATAGGCCTTGAAGGCGCGGCTGAAATGCGCGCTGCTGCCAAAGCCGCAATCCATGGCGACCTCGGTGATGGTGCGCTGCGCCTGGGCTGGCTGCAGCAACTCGCGCATGCACAGCTCCAGGCGGCTGTGCTGTATGAAGGCGCCCAGGCTGGTCTGGCCGTCCGCGAAGGCGTTGTGCAGGTGGCGCTTGCTGCAGTTGAGTGCGGCGGCCACGGACTCCACCGACAGGCCCGGGTCGCGCAGATGGGCCGCCACATGGGCGCGGATGCGGTCCTGCAGCGCCAGCTGCTGCGTGCCTGCCGTGCCCTGCCCGGCCAGCTCCTGCAGCGACAGATGGACCATGTCCACCAACAGCTCACCCGCGCGGCGCGCCAGATGCGGCGCCATGCCAGGCAACTCCTGGTAAGTGCTGCGCATGGTCTCCAGCGCGATGCGGGCGATGCCCGAGCTGCCCCCCACGTTGCGCCCCATCAGCCCTTCCAGCCGGATACCCCGGTCCACGATGGCCTGGCGCGGCAGCATCACGATGAGGTGTTCGGACCATTCGGGGTTGGTGACCTCGTACTCCTGCGCCGTGTCATAGATCACCCAGCTGCCCTTGCGCACGCTGGCCTCGCGGTTGTGCTGGCGTACGCTGGCCACGCCCTCCCAGGGCGCGACGATCTTCAGGTAGGGAGACTCGTGGGCGCGCAGGCCCTGCATGCTGCGCATGACGCGGTGGCGGCCCGCCTCCAGCCGGGTCAGCACCACATCGCCGGCATTGGCCACGCGCACATGGCCTTCGAACAGGCGATCGCCATAGACATCGGTATCCAGGCCCGCAAACAGGCGCGACATCCAGGCGTGCCAGGCCGACGCCGTCTCGCCGGGCGGCAGTCCGTCGGTGCTCAACACCATGGCATCGGTCATGTGCGGTCTCTCCTGCTCGCCGCACGGGTGAAGGATTCTGTGTGCGGCCATGGACGTGATTATGGGAAAGTGCGGGCCCGTCGCACCCCATGGCTTTCCCCGCGGACAGCCAGGACAAGGGTAAACCCCGGAGCCTGTGCACGATCCGTCATGCGCTTTGTGCGCGCAGCGGGCTGCCTGCGCCAGCACCTGCTTCTACGATGACCGGCACGCCCGGCAGCGCCAACGCACATGCCAACGCCACAACCGCATACCCAGGAGACAGTCATGATCGAACAAACCATGCTCATCGCAGGCCAGGCCGCACAGGCCGGCAATGGCGCCACCTTCGAGCGCCGCAATCCGCTGGACGGATCGGTGGCCACGCGCGCCCCGGCCGCCACGCCCCAGGATGCGGTGCGCGCCGTCGAGGCCGCGCAAAAGGCCTTCCCCGCCTGGGCCGCGCTGGGTCCGACCGAACGCCGCCAGATGCTGATGAAGGCATCGCAGGCCCTGGAGGCCAAGACCGAGGCGTTTGCCGCCGCCATGGCCGCCGAGACGGGCGCCTCCGGCATCTGGGCCGGCTTCAACGTGCACCTGGCTGCCAACATGTTCCTGGAGGCCGCCTCGCTGACCACCCAGATCAACGGCCAGATCATTCCCTCTGACGTGCCCGGCAGCCTGGCCATGGCCGTGCGCCAGCCCGCTGGCGTGGTGCTGGGCATTGCCCCCTGGAACGCGCCCGTGATCCTGGGCGTGCGCGCCATTGCCACGCCGCTGGCCTGCGGCAATACGGTGGTGCTCAAGGGCTCGGAGCTGTGCCCCGCCACGCACGGCCTGATCATCGAGGCCCTGCAGGAAGGCGGCCTGCCGCCCGGCGTGGTCAACTTCGTGACCAATGCGCCCGAAGATGCCGGTGCCGTGGTCGAAGCCATGGTGGCCCACCCGGCCGTGCGCCGCGTGAACTTCACCGGCTCCACGCGCGTGGGCCGCATCCTCGGCCAGACCTGCGCCAAGTACCTCAAGCCTGCCATCCTGGAGCTGGGCGGCAAGGCGCCCTTCGTGGTGCTGGACGATGCCGACATCGACGCTGCCGTGGCCGGCTGCACCTTCGGTGCCTTCGCCAACTCGGGCCAGATCTGCATGTCCACCGAACGCATCATCGTGGACGAGTCAGTCGCCGGTGATTTCCTGGACAAGCTGGTGGCCCGCGCCACCTCGCTGCCGCTGGGCGATCCGCGCAACGGCCCCGTGGTGCTGGGCTCGGTGGTGGACATGGCCACCGTGGAGCGTGCCAACCGCCTGATCGACGACGCGCTGGCCAAGGGCGCCAGGCTGCTGTGCGGCGGCAAGGCCACCAACACCCTGATGGCGGCCACACTGATCGACGGCGTCACGCCCGAGATGGACATCTTCCGCGAGGAAACCTTCGCCCCCGTCAAGGCCATCGTGCGCGTGCGCGGCGAGGAGCAGGCCATCGCCATGGCCAATGACAACGAGTTCGGCCTGTCCTCGTCCGTCTACACCCGCGACACCGCACGCGGCTGGCGCGTGGCGGCCCGCATCGAGGCCGGCATCTGCCACGTCAACGGCCCCACCGTGCATGACGAGGCACAGATGCCCTTTGGCGGCGTGAAAAACTCGGGCTACGGCCACTTCGGCGGCCAGGCAGGCATCGACGCCTTCACCGAAACGCGGTGGATCACCATGCAGACCGTTCCCCGCCACTATCCGTTCTGATCGGCAGGACTCGCCGCCCGGCCTGCGCAGCAGCCGGGCAGCCGTGGGAAAATCGCGCCAACGCGGCCGCCGGCACGCCTTCGTCAAACAAGGGCGCGCGCGGTGGTCTTCCTTTTTTCCCACTGCGGCATGGGCCGCACAAGCTGCACACCATGGAAATCACAGAACAATGCGTGGTCGCTCTGACCTGGACCCTCAAGGACACCCTGGGCGAAGAACTGGACGTGCTCGATGAGCCCGTGGAATTCCTGGTCGGCGGCGACGATCTGCTCAAGCGCATCGAGGAAGCCCTGCAGGGCCACGGCCAGGGCAAGACCCTGGACCTGCACCTGGAGCCCGAGGAAGCCTTTGGCGACTACAACGAAAGCCTGATCTTCCTGGAGCCGCGCGCCCTGTTCCCAGCCGAGCTGGAGGAAGGCATGAGCTTCGAGGCCAGCGCCCTGCCCAAGGGCTGCAGCGCCGTGCAGCCCGACCTGCTCTACACCGTCACGGAAATCTATCCCGAGCATGTGGTGCTGGACGGCAACCACCCGCTGGCCGGCATTGCGCTGCGCCTGCACCTGAAGATCGAAGGCGTGCGCGAGGCCACCGAGGAAGAAATCGGCCGCGGCTCGGCCGGCACCGGCTTCTTCCGCATCCAGCCCATGGCACCGGGCAACGACACGCTGCACTGAAATTACCGCGCTGAAATGGCAAAGGGCTCCCTGCGGGGAGCCCTTTTGCATGGAGCGAGCCTCTCTCTCAGCGAATCAGCTGGTTGTTGTCCACGCGCACGCTCTCGCCTATGCGCAGCTGCGGATTGTTCTGGTAGTCGAACACGCGCGTGCTGCCGTCGTTCAGTTGCACGGTGACGCGATAGACATCGCGCAGATCGCCAGGGCCGGTGTTCTTCTCGATGGCATTGCCCGCCATGGCACCGCCCACCACGCCCGCAATGGTGGCGATGTCGCGCCCACTGCCCTTGCCCACCTGGCGGCCCAGCACGCCGCCGACCACGCCGCCCACCACGGCCCCGGCGCCTATGCCCGAGCCGCCAATGCCGCTGGGCTGCTGGATCTGCACCAGTTGCACATTGGTCACGCGGCCCTGCTGCACATAGCCACCGCCGCCCGGGTAGGCCGTGCCGGGCTGCCCGCCGCTGGGATAGCCGCCGCCGGGGTAGCCGCCGCCGGGGTAGCCGCTGGTCGGATAGCCCCCGGCTGGATAGCCGCCAGCCGGATAGCCACCGGCAGGGTAGCCGCCACTCGGGTATCCGCCCTGCTGGGGATAGCCTGCGCAGGCGCTGAGCATCAGCGCGGCGATGCAGCCGGCGCCCAGGGCGCTCAAGCGATGGATGGAAGGCATGGAAATCTCCTGTGTACTGTCCGTGGATCGATCAAGGGCAGCCACCGGACCGGCCGGCGGCTGCATACCGCTTCAACGCTCCAGGTCGCACGCCTGCCGACCGGACAGAACACTTGCTGACAAAAATCAGCCTGCCCGCCCGGCCTCAATCGCGTGCGCGGATGCTGAGCACGTTGCCATTGTTGCCATCGACGTAGAGCTTCACAGGGCGCCCGTCGCCGGTCTGGCCCTTGACCTGGTAGAGGCCGTCCTCCCACTCGATCTCGCGCAGTTCGCGGTAGCCCAGGCCCTGCATGCGCTCGAAGATTTCGCGGATGCTCAGCCCCGGCCCCTGGAAGGCGCCGCGCACGGAGGCCACCGTGGTGGCCACGGCCTCGCCGGCCTGTACGGTCACGGAAGGCCCTCCCGTGGCGGCGGCCTGGGCCTGCACCTGGGCGACCAGCCCGGCAGTGGCGATCAGAACAATGCCCAGGCCCGTCAGGCCATGGCGTGCAGCGCGGGAAATCAGTTGTCGGATGGAAGGCATGAGGTTCTCCTTGGCATGTGAAGGTCGGCGATTGGGCTGGCGATGCATTTGAAAAGGCCGCATCTGCCGGCTGCAGCGCCTTCGTTTCCACTGGATTGCGACGGCGTGCAGCCATTGTTCGATGCAGGCCATGAACGCAAGCTGAAGCAGCCGTTCATCCGAGGTTCATCCACGCTGGGCTATAAAGTTTTCCATGCCCACTCCATCCTTCTCCATTCCTCGCAGGTCCTGGATGCTGCTGGCCGCACTGCTGCTGATGGCGGCGGCCCTGGCCTCCTGGACCACGCCCTCGGATGCCGGCGACAGCGACCATGAACTCGCCCGCCAGGCCCTGCAGCAAGGCCGCGTGCTGCCGCTGCGCACCGTGCTCGACCAGGTCGAGCGCGACTACCAGGGCCAGGTCATCAAGGTCGAGTTCGAGCATGACGACGGCCGCTTCATCTACGAGATCCGGCTGCTGCAATCGGGCGGCCGCGTGGCCAAGCTCAAGATCGATGCACGCGATGGCAAGGTGCTGAGCTTCAAGCGCAAGGACTAGGCACAGATGCGAATCCTCGTGGTGGAAGACGAGCCCACGCTCTGCGGGCAACTGGTGCAGGCCTTGCAGCAGGCAGGCCATACGGTGGAGACGGCCGCGGACGGCGCAACGGCCCAGTACCTGGGCGAGGTCGAGGAATTCGACGCCGCCGTGCTGGACCTGGGCCTGCCCGTGCGCGACGGGCTCACCGTGCTGCGCGCCTGGCGCGCGCAGGGCCGGGTCATGCCGGTGATGATCCTCACGGCGCGCGGCGCCTGGCATGAGAAGGTGGCCGGCATGGATGCCGGCGCCGACGACTATCTGGCCAAGCCCTTCCACATGGAAGAGCTGATGGCCCGACTGCGCGCCCTGCTGCGCCGGCTCAGCCCGCATGCCAGCGCCCAGTGGCAATGCGGCCCCATCGTGCTGGACTCGCGCCATGCCCGCGTGAGCGTCGCAGGTCAGCCGCTCACGCTCACCAGCCATGAGTTCAAGGTCCTGGCCCTGCTGATGCAGCGCGTGGGGCAGGTGATCTCGCGCACCGAACTGTCCGAGCACATCTACCCGCAGGACAGTGACCGCGATTCCAACACCATCGAGGTCTTCGTGGGACGCCTGCGCAAGAAGCTGCCGGCCGGCAGCATAGAGACCGTGCGCGGACTGGGCTACCGGCTGGTGGAAGGCATGCCCGCTGCATGAACGCGCCCCAGGAAAGACCGGTGTCCCGGCTCGGCGATTCGCTGCGCCTGCGCCTGCTGGCCGGCACGCTGGCCTGGGTGCTGGCGGCCGTGCTGCTGGCAGGCTGGGGGCTGCGCGGCCTGTTCCGCGACCACATAGCGCAACAGCTGCAGGCGCAGCTGGTGCTGCAGCTCGACCAGCTCAGCGCAGCGGTCAACAGCCTGCCCGGCGGACGCATCGAGGTCGGACTGGCCGTGGGCGACCCGCGCCTGGCGCAGCCGCTGTCAGGCCTGTACTGGCAGATCGACCAGGTGAGCGATGGGGCGGGCCTGCCCGAAAAGGCCGGCTTGCTGCGCTCTCGTTCGCTGTGGGACCAGACGCTGGACTGGCACCAGTTCCGCGCCGATGCCGGCCGCCCGGATGATCACCACGGGGACACGGCGCTGAACACCGGCATGCTGCCCGATGGCCAGGGCCACCGGCTCGTGGCCGTGGCACGCCCCCTGCAATTGCCTGAAGCCGACGCGCCGCCGCTGCGCCTGATCGTTGCGGCCGACAGCGCCCTGCTGGCCGAACCCATGCAGCGCTTCACCACCATGCTGATCGCCGCACTGGGCACGCTGGCGGTCGGGCTGGTGCTGGCCGTGGTGCTGCAACTGCGCCTGGCGCTGCGGCCGCTGCAGTTGCTGCGAAAAGGCCTGTCCGACGTGCGCAAGGGGGCAACGCCGCGCCTCCAAGGACGTTTTCCGCAGGAACTGCGCCCCCTGGTTCAGGAGTTCAACCATGTGCTGGATGTGAATGCCGACATGGTGCAGCGTGCGCGCACGCAAGCCGGCAACCTGGCCCATGCGGTGAACACGCCGCTGTCCATCCTCGGCAATGCCGCCGCGCAGGAAGGCGGGGCACTGGCCGAACTGGTGCGCGAGCAGGTGGCCAGCGCCAGCCGCCAGGTGGACCACCATCTTGCACGCGCCCGCGCTGCGGCCCGCCAGGCCACGGGCCTGCGCACGCCGCTGGAGCCGCCGCTGGCCTCGCTGGTGCGCACCATGGAACGGCTGCACGCCGGCCGCGGCATCCGCTTCGCGCTGAAGGGCGATGCGCAGGCTTGGGACTTTCTGGGCGATGGCCAGGACCTGATGGAAATCCTGGGCAACCTGCTGGACAACGCCGGCAAATGGGCAGCCCAGGCCGTGAGCCTGGAAGTGCAGGGCCTGGAGCACGATCAGGCCGGCGGCCCCTTGCTGCTGACGGTGGACGATGACGGCCCCGGCATCGAAGACGCCGACCTTGGCCGCATCTTCGAGCGCGGCGAGCGCCTGGACGAACGCAGGCCCGGCGCAGGCCTGGGCCTGGATATCGTGCGTGACCTGGTGCAGACCTATGGCGGCAGCATCGCGGCCAGCCGCTCGCCGATGGGCGGCCTGCGCATGCAGCTGCGCCTGCCGGGGGCAAAAAGACAGGCGTGACGGCCGCAGCCGCGCAGCAGCGGCTCTGTGCCCTCCCAGGGTCCTTTCAATGCCCTCTCAGCGCGCGCAGCACCTGCACCAGGGTGTCTGCCTGGGGAAACAGCCAGTCGGCCAGCGCGCCAAGCGCCACGGCGGCCACCAGTGCGCCCAGCACCGGCTTCCAGCTCAGGCGCAGCGCGGCCAGCAGCCAGCCTTCGCGCTCCACCACATAGAGCGTTCGCGCCATCAGCAGCGCAAAGGCCACTTCCACCGCCACGGCCAGGAACAGGTCGGCCCCAAAGACCAGCCACAGCAGCGAGCCTGCCCCCGTGACCGCGACCAGCAGCGCCGCAAACACCAGCAGCACCGGGACCAGGACGATGGCGCCGTCGTCCAGCCCATCGATGCCCGGCAGATCAAAGCCATTCGATGCGGAGGACGCAGCCTCGGACAGCGCGCCGCCGTCATCCCAGCTGCCGCTGGAGCCACCGCCGCCATACGAGCCGCCCTGCCCGCTGTCGAATCCGCCAGCCTCCGGCGTGCGGGCCGGTGAAGAACCGCTGCCGCCGGGCGTCACATCGGGAACATCGGACACCTCCCAGTCGCGGCGCAGCATGCATTCGGCCCACAGGCGCAGCAGCAGCAGGTACAGCAGATAGCCGCAGGCCAGGGCCACGCCATAGCGCAGCGCCATGCTGTGCAGGCCCGCGTGCAGCAGGCCCAGGCTCAACAGCGACATGCCGGCCAGGCTCAACCCTCCCGTCAGTGCCGCATGCAGGCGCAGCCAGTGGCGCTGCTGCAGGCGGCGGCGCATGCGGTCTTCCTGCGTCAGCATCACGCGCGTCCATGACGCGGATGGGCGGTGGCGCGTGCGCCGGGATGGCCTGGCCATGCGGATTCCTCCCTGGAGCAATGCCCTGGCAGCGGCGCTGCGGGCGATTTCTGGCTGAACGCCTTATTGCTTGCCGGTAGAGCCGTAGCCGCCCGCGCCGCGCTCGGAAGCCGATTCGAACTCCTCGACCACATTGAAGCTGGGCTGCACCACGGGCACGATGATCAGCTGGGCCAGACGGTCCATGGGCTGCAGCGTGAAGGCCGTGGCCGAGCGGTTCCAGGCGCTGACCATGAGCTGGCCCTGGTAGTCGCTGTCGATCAGCCCGACCAGGTTGCCCAGCACGATGCCGTGCTTGTGGCCCATGCCCGAGCGCGGCAGGATCATGGCCGCGTAGCCGGGGTCCTTGAGGTACATGGCCATGCCCGTGGGCACCAGTTGCCATTGGCCGGGCTCCAGCGTCAGCGGCGCATCGATGCAGGCGCGCAGGTCCAGGCCCGCGCTCCCCGGCGTGGCGTAGGCGGGCATGTTCTCGCGCAGGCGCGCGTCAAGGATCTTGATATCAACGTTCATGGAAACAATCTGGGGAGCGCCTCACGGCAGGCTCTCTTGAAAAGCAAAGCGCGCATTGTGCCCCGCGCCGTCACCCGGACGACTTGAGCCCGCTGCGAAAGCCTTTGACGATGGCATTGATGATGGTGAGCAGCAGGATGAAGGGGCCGATGCCCGGAATCACCACGGCCAGGATCAGGCCGATCACGATGCCCAGCAACTGACCCGGACCTATCTTGAAGACCGTCTTCTTGACGGCCTTGGCGGCGGAGGATGCCTGGGCCTGCTGTGCCCGCGCGGCCTGCCGGCCGCGATCGGCCCTGCCACCATTTCTATCGCCGTTCCTGTCGCCGCTCCTGTCGCCTGCAGACGGCTGGCGCCCCGGCAAGGCGGGCACCGAAGCCTGCTGCGCGGCGATGCGCGCCCTCCCGGCCGCGGCCTGCACCTGCTCGCGCACGCGCTCGACCACGGACTGGGACTGCGCGCCCGGCGTGGCCACCGCATCGGTGAAATCGCTGCGCCCCTGCGCCATCCAGCCCTGCGCCGCCGAGCGGTACAGGGGACTGGCGCGCAGCAGATCGTCCACATAGCGCACATAGTCGCCGTGGCTGGGGCCTTCGTAGGTGTTCTGTGACATGCGGGCCTTCGGTGGTGTCAACGGACGGGCGGCAGGCGCCGGGCGATCTCGGCCACCAGCTGGCGTGCCAGCAGGGACTTGGAGGCGTGCGGCAGTTCCTTGGTGCCTGCCTCGTCGATCAGCAGCAGGGCATTGTCATCACGGCCAAAGGTCGCGGGGCCGATGTTGCCCACCAGCAGCGGCACCTGCTTGCGCAGGCGCTTGGCGCTGGCGTGCTGCAGCAGGTCATGGCTTTCGGCGGCGAAGCCCACGCAATAAAGCCGCCCGCTGCGCGCAGGCTCGGACTGCGCGGCAGCCGCCAGGATGTCGGGGTTCTCCACGAAGGCCAGCGTGGGCATCTGGCCCGAGCCGTCTTTCTTGATCTTCTGGCCGGCAGCACTGGCCGGGCGCCAGTCGGCCACGGCCGCCGTGGCGATGAACACACCGGCTTGCGGCAATTGCTGGTGCACGGCGTCAAACATCTGCTGCGCCGATTGCACGTCGATGCGCTGCACGCCGCGCGGCGTGCGCAGGTGCACGGGTCCGGCCACCAGGGTCACCTGGGCGCCCGCCTCACGCGCGGCGCGCGCAATGGCAAAGCCCATCTTTCCGCTGGAATGGTTGGTGATGCCGCGCACGGGGTCGATGGCCTCGAAGGTCGGACCCGCCGTGACCAGCACCTGGCGGCCCTGCAGCAGCTTGGGCGTGAAGAAGGCGGCCAGCTCCTCCATGATTTCCTCGGGCTCCAGCATGCGGCCGTCACCCACCTCGCCACAGGCCTGGTCGCCGGTTCCCACGCCCAGCACCAGCGCGCCGTCGGCCCCCACCTGCGCCAGGTTGCGCTGCGTGGCCGGGTGCGCCCACATCTCGCGGTTCATGGCGGGCGCCAGCAACAGGGGCACGCGGTCCATGGGGCGCGCCAGGCACATCAGGCTCAGCAGCTCATCGGAGCGGCCCTGCACCAGGCGTGCGATGAAGTCGGCGCTGCAGGGCGCGATCAGCATCGCGTCGGCCTCGCGACTGAGGTTGATGTGGGGCATGTTGTTGGGCTCGCGCGCGTCCCACTGCGACCCATAGACCGGACGGCCCGACAGCGCCTGCATGGTCACCGGCGTGATGAACTGCTCGGCCGCCTCGGTCATCACCACCTGCACGGTGGCCCCGGCCTGCACCAGCAGGCGCACCAGCTGGGCAGATTTGTAACAAGCCACGCCTCCGGAGAGGCCGAGCACCAGATGTTTACCTGCGAACACTTCAGTCATGGCGCGCAATTTAGCAGAGCCGGAGCATGCGAGCAGCCCCGCGTGGCGCGGCGAATTCGGCGGCGCATCTATAATCCTGCTTTACCACCACCAATAAAAGACATGACCAAATTTGTCTTCGTCACAGGCGGTGTGGTGTCTTCCCTGGGCAAGGGAATCGCCTCAGCCTCCCTTGCTGCGATCCTCGAATCGCGCGGCCTCAAAGTCACCCTCATCAAGCTGGATCCCTACATCAACGTGGACCCGGGCACCATGTCGCCCTTCCAGCACGGTGAAGTGTTCGTGACCGATGATGGCGCCGAGACCGATCTGGACCTTGGCCACTACGAGCGTTTCATCGAAACGCGCATGAAGCAGTCCAACAACTTCACCACCGGCCGCATCTACCAGAGCGTTCTGGAAAAAGAGCGCCGCGGCGACTACCTGGGCAAGACCGTGCAGGTGATCCCGCACGTGACCAACGAAATCCAGGAGTACATCAAGCGCGGCGCCGGCCTGGGCACGCCTGACGCGGTCGATGTCGCCATCTGCGAAGTCGGCGGCACGGTGGGCGATATCGAGTCCCTGCCCTTCCTCGAAGCCGTGCGCCAGCTGGCCCTCAAGCAGGGGCCCAACAACACGGCCTTCGTGCACCTGACCTACCTGCCCTGGATCGCCACGGCCGGGGAACTCAAGACCAAGCCCACGCAGCACACCGTGCAGAAGCTGCGCGAGATCGGCATCCAGCCCGACGCCCTGCTGTGCCGCGCCCAGCACCAGGTGCCGGAAGAGGAGAAGGAAAAGATCTCGCTGTTCACCAACGTTCCCGAGTGGGGCGTGATCTCCATGTGGGACGTGGACACCATCTACAAGGTGCCCCGCATGCTGCACGAGCAGGGCCTGGACGGCCTGATCTGCGACAAGCTGCGCCTGAACACGCCGCCCACCAACCTCAAGCGCTGGGACGACCTGGTCCACGAGACCGAGCACCCGCAGGGCGAGGTCAAGATCGCCATGGTCGGCAAGTACGTCGAGCTGTCGGACGCCTACAAGTCCGTCAACGAGGCGCTCAAGCACGCCGGCATGCAAAGCCATGTGGCAGTGAAGATCACCCACGTCGATTCCGAGACCATCAGCGACGCCAATGCGCGCGACAAGCTCTCGCAGTACGACGCCATCCTCGTGCCCGGCGGCTTCGGCTCGCGCGGCGTGGAAGGCAAGATCTCCACGGCCCGCTTCGCCCGCGAGAACAAGGTGCCCTACCTGGGCATCTGCCTGGGCATGCAGGTGGCCACCATCGAATACGCCCGCCACGTGGCCGGCCTCGAAGGCGCCAACTCCACCGAGTTCGATCCCAAAACCGCCAACCCCGTGATCGCCCTGATCACCGAGTGGAAGGATGCCGACGGCACGGTCAAGACCCGCGACGAGAACTCCGACCTGGGCGGCACCATGCGCCTGGGCGCGCAGTCCTCCGACGTGCAGGCCGGCACGCTGGCCCACAGCATCTACGGTGATGTGGTCACCGAGCGCCACCGCCACCGCTATGAAGCCAACGTCCAGTATCTGGACCAGTTGCGCGAAGCGGGCCTGGTGATCTCGGCGCTGACGCAGCGCGAGCAGCTGACCGAGATCGTCGAGCTGCCCAAGGAAGTCCACCCCTGGTACATCGGCGTGCAGTTCCACCCCGAGTTCAAGTCCACGCCGTGGAGCGGCCACCCGCTGTTCAATGCCTTCGTGAAGGCCGCGATCGAACGCCAGAAGGCGCCGCGCAAGTCCTGATCCCGCACCGCCGCCCACCATTTCCCAAGGAAACCCCACCATGAAACTCTGCGGCTTCGATGTCGGCCTCGACCGGCGCTTCTTTCTCATTGCAGGCCCCTGCGTCGTCGAGTCCGAACAGCTGCAGATGGACGTGGCGGGGCACCTCAAGGAAATCACGGCGGCCCTGGGCATCCACTTCATCTTCAAGAGCAGCTACGACAAGGCCAACCGCAGCTCGGGCGCCAGCTTTCGCGGCCCGGGCATGGACAAGGGCCTGGAAATCCTCGCCAAGGTGAAGAAGGACCTGCAGGTCCCCATCCTGACCGACGTGCACACCGAGTCCGAAATCCCGGTCGTGTCCCAGGTCGTGGACGTGCTGCAGACGCCGGCCTTCCTGTGCCGCCAGACCGACTTCATCCGCGCCGTGGCCCAGTCGGGCCGGCCGGTGAACATCAAGAAGGGCCAGTTCCTGGCCCCACATGACATGAAGAATGTCATCGACAAGGCCCGCGCCGCCGCCAAGGAAGCCGGCCTGCCGGAGGACAGCTTCATGGCCTGCGAGCGCGGCGCCAGCTTCGGCTACAACAACCTGGTCTCGGACATGCGCAGCCTGTCCATCATGCGCGAGACCGGCGCGCCCGTCGTCTTCGACGCCACGCACAGCGTGCAGTTGCCCGGCGGCAACGGCACCAGCAGCGGCGGCATGCGCGAGATGGTCCCCGTGCTCTCGCGCGCGGCCGTGGCCGTCGGCGTGGCGGGCCTGTTCATGGAAACCCATCCCAATCCCCCCTGCGCCCTCAGCGACGGCCCCAACGCCGTGCCGCTCAAGCACATGAAGGCCCTGCTCGAAACTCTGGTCGCGCTCGACGACGTGACCAAGCGCAACGGCTTCCTCGAAAACGACTTTGGAGTCTGACCCATGGCCAGCGGCTACATCATCGCGTCCGTCACCGTCACCCAACCCGAGCAGTACGAGGAATACCGCAAGTGGAGCACCGAGGCCATGCGCGTGCATGGCGCCGAAGTCTGCGTGCGCGGCGGCAAGGTCGAAGTGCTGGAGGGGGACTGGAACCCCGGCCGCACCGTGATCCTCAAGTTCCCCAGCTTCGAGGCCGCCCGGGCCTTCTACGACACGCCCGAGTACCTGCGTGCCCGCGAGGCACGCGAAGGCGCATCCATCATGCGCATGGTCTGCGTGGAAGGCGTCTGACCGGATCAAACCGTCATGATGCGGAGGAGGACACCATGAAACAAACCAAAAAAATTTTTTTATCGACGAGCATTGCCTTCATCCTTGCCTCTTGCGGCGGCGGCAGTGATGGACCTCATGAAGCAGTATCTGCGGAAAGCTGTTTTGACATCGCAACGTATTCCCCTGGGAACGCAATCAAGCAAGAATACGAGGACACGAGATCAAGCCCATCAGGAAGATCTCTCTCAATCAGCATTGCAAGCACTAATGCCACATTCAATGGAAAATCAGATCTTCTCGCATATGAGGAGATGAGAATTCCTACCGAATATCTGCCAATGGGCTTTGGCGGCTCACTCCAGACAAGCTACTTAAGCCCAATAACAGAAAAAGAGTTTACGACTCATGGAAAAGAATCAGAATTTGCTGCAGCGCAATTAAAATCATTTGAAAAAATAATCTACACCCCCGCGTGGACAGATAAAAAATTCAAGCTAAAGCAAGGCGAATCCCTGAAATACTCCATCGCAGGCAATAGCACCACATTCTCCCTCAGCAACTCCACCCCTATGAGCAAGGACATCAACACTGAAATAGAGGTAGTTTTTGAAGGGAAAGATGCAGTAGCGATTGGATCCAGATCGGTCACTGCCTGCAGATTCAATTATGGAACACACCGTGACTGGATCTACAAAGGAATCCTCATCAAGATGGATGACGGCACTGGCAAGACAATCTTGAAAACTACAGAACTGACCCGAAACGGTCAGCTTTATTAATCGTATTCTCCAACTCTCTGACAAGAGGTGAAAAATTGAGTGCAATCGTTGACATCGTAGGCCGCGAAGTGCTGGACAGCCGCGGCAACCCCACCGTCGAATGCGACGTGCTGCTGGAATCGGGCGTGATGGGCCGCGCGGCCGTGCCGTCCGGCGCGTCCACCGGCTCGCGTGAAGCCATCGAGCTGCGTGACGGCGACAAGAGCCGCTACCTGGGCAAGGGCGTGCTCAAGGCCGTCGAGCACATCAACACCGAAATCTCCGAAGCCGTTCTGGGCCTGGACGCCTCCGAGCAGGCCTTCCTGGACAAGACCCTGATCGACCTGGACGGCACCGACAACAAGGGCCGCCTGGGCGCCAACGCCATGCTGGCCGTCTCCATGGCCGTGGCGCGAGCCGCCGCCGAAGAGGCCGGCCTGCCGCTGTACCGCTACCTGGGCGGCATGGGCGGCATGCAGTTGCCCGTGCCGATGATGAACGTCATCAACGGTGGCGCGCACGCCAACAACAGCCTGGACCTGCAGGAATTCATGATCATCCCCGTGGGCGCGCCTTCGTTCCGCGAAGCCGTGCGCTGGGGCGCCGAAGTCTTCCACGCGCTCAAGAAGATCATCCACGACAAGGGCATGAGCACGGCCGTGGGCGACGAAGGCGGTTTCGCGCCTTCCGTGGAAAACCACGAAGCCGCCATCCAGCTGATCCTGCAGGCCATCGAAAACGCAGGCTACAAGGCCGGCGAACAGATCGCCCTGGGCCTGGACTGCGCCGCCAGCGAGTTCTACAAGGACGGCATGTACGTGCTGGCCGGTGAAGGCAACCTGACGCTGACCGCCACCCAGTGGACCGACATGCTGGCCGGCTGGTGCGACAAGTACCCCATCATCTCCATCGAGGACGGCATGGCCGAAGGCGACTGGGATGGCTGGAAGATCCTGACCGACCGCCTGGCCGCCAAGGTCCAGCTGGTGGGCGACGACCTGTTCGTCACCAACACCAAGATCCTGAAGGAAGGCATCGACAAGAAGATCGCCAACTCCATCCTGATCAAGATCAACCAGATCGGCACGCTGACCGAAACCTTCGCCGCCATCGAAATGGCCAAGCGCGCAGGCTACACGGCCGTGATCTCGCACCGCTCGGGTGAAACCGAGGATTCGACGATTGCCGACATCTCCGTGGGCACCAATGCGGGCCAGATCAAGACCGGCTCGCTGAGCCGTTCGGACCGCATCGCCAAGTACAACCAGCTGCTGCGCATCGAGGAAGACCTGGGTGACATCGCCCACTACCCCGGCCGCGAGGCTTTCTACAACCTGCGCTAAAAAGCGTTAGGCTTGCAAGCCATCCGGCCTGCAAGCCTTTTTCCTTTCAGCGACATCTCTGCTCCCATGGTCAACCGCGTCGTCCCCCTTGTCCTGCTCGCCCTGCTCGCTGCCGTGCACGCGCAGTTGTGGCTGGGCCATGGCAGCGTGGCCTATGTCAAGGAACTGCAGCAGCAGATCCACGACCAGAACGTGGCCAATGCCCTGGAAAAGGCCGAGAACGACCGCCTGGCCTCCGAAGTCAACGACCTCAAGGACGGCCTGGCCATGGTCGAGGAAAAGGCCCGCAGCGAACTGGGCATGGTCAAGCCCAACGAGATCTTCGTGCAGATCGTGCGGCGCTGAGGGTTGGGATTTTCTGCATCAGGGCCGGCGTCATGCCGGCCTTGTGCTTTTGCAACAAGGCGCCCGCGCCCTTCACCCGGGCCTGCGCGCAAGCCGAGACAGGTATTTGGACACAGACCGCTTGCCCCCGCCTCCGGTGATTCTTCTGGGATCACCGCCCGCGCTCGCGCTTTCGATGGCCCATGCACTGCGCCAGGCCTGGCGGCACCACGGAACCTCTCCTGCTGACTGGCAATGCCTGGCGGCAGAGACGGGGCAGTCTCTGCCGGAACATGGGGCCGTCTACCTGCTGGGACTGGATTGGAGAGCCTCCGTCACCGAGCACGAAGGGGTGGACAAGGGCCCTGCCGCACAGCTCCAGCATTGGCGCGACCAATTGCAAAGCCAGTCGCGCGACTACGTGGTGCTCTACGGCAATACCGCCCGGCAATGGCAGCAGCTGGCCGAGTCGCTCAGGCTCAAGGCACCTCAGATGGACTGGTCCTGGCTGCCTGCAAGCCCCGTGCAACGCGGCGCCCGCCCTCGCCCCTATGGCTGCGAGCAGTGCAGCGACCCGGACTGCGAGCGGCGATTGTTCGACGCGCTGCGCAGCGGGCGAGACTGACTTCGAGCGTATTTACTGGACGTTCGTCGAGGTCGGCGGCTGCTTGCCGGCCTCGGTGAACAGCTGGGCGGCATCGATGGGATCGAACTCGTACTGCTTGCCGCAGAAGTCGCAGCCCACCTCGATATTGCCGCGCTCCTCCAGGATGCTGTCCACCTCTTCAATGCCCAGCGAGACCAGCATGGCGCCCACGCGCTCACGGCTGCAGGTGCAGGCAAAGCGCGGGCGCTCTTCGTCCTGCTGGGGGACGAAGCGCATCAGCTTCTCTTCCCAGAACAGGCGCCGCAGGATGGTTTCCACATCCAGCGTGAGCAGTTCGTCGCGCGTCAGGCTGGCGGCCAGCGTGGCGATGCGGTTGTAGTCCTCGTTCAGGCCGATGGCGTCCTGCCCGGCTTGCTCGCTTTCGGTGGCGGAGGCCAGGTTGGCCTCGCCCTTGACCGGCATGCGCTGGATCAGCAGGCCGGCAGCCAGCTGGTCATTGGCGGCCAGCACCAGCACGGTGTCCAACTGCTCGGACTGCAGCATGTAGTGCTGCAGCGCATCGGACACCTTGGAGAACCTGCGGCCTTGCGCATCCTGCAGAGGCACCACGCCTTGGTAGGGCTGCTGGCCCGGCTGGCGTCCCTTGGGATCCAGCGTGATGGCGCAGCGGCCACCACCGTTCACATTGAGCAGCTGCTCCATCGTGGCGCCTTCGGGAGCCTCCCCGATCAGGGTGGCGGTGGCACGCAGGCCGAAATCGGACTGCACCTCGGCCACGGCCAGCTTGACCGGGCCGTCGCCCATGACCTGGAAGACCAGGGCGCCGTTGAACTTGATGTTGGACTGCATGAGCACGCCGGCAGCCGCCATTTCCCCCAGCAGTTCGCGCACGGCGGCGGGGTAGGCGCCGGTCTCGCCGTTGTCCGCGCGGCGTTGCAGGATTTCCTGCCAGGCGTCGGTGAGGCGGACGATGGAGCCGCGCACGGGCAGGCCTTCGAAGATGAATTTATGCAGTTCAGACACGCTGATGGATTCCGTAAAAAAGTGCCGGGCCTCGCTCAGCCCAGCTTGCGCAACCCGGTCTTGAACCGGCGCGCATTGTCGACATAGTGTTGGGCGCTGCGGCGCAAGCCTTCGATCTGCTCGGGCGTCAATTGGCGCACGGCCTTGGCCGGGCTGCCGATGATCATCGAACCATCGGGAAACTCCTTGCCTTCGGTGATGAGGGCACCCGCGCCGACCAGGCAGTTCCTGCCGATCTTCGCGCCGTTGAGCACCACGGCACCGATGCCGATCAGCGACTCGTCGCCGATGGTGCAGCCATGCAGCATGACCTGGTGGCCCACGGTCACGTGGCGGCCCACGACCAGCGGCTTGCCCAGGTCGGCATGCAGCACGCTGGCGTCCTGGATATTGCTTCCCTCGCCGATGGAGATGCTCTCGCAGTCGCCGCGCAGCACGGCGCCGAACCAGATGCTGGCGTCTTCGGCCAGCTGCACATTGCCCATCACCTCGGCGCTGTCGGCCACCCAGGCCGATGCCGCCACTTCAGGGGCCACTCCATCCAGTTCATAAATCGCCATGGGTCTTTGTCTCCGTCAATTATTGGTGATGGCAGGAAACCTAGAATTGTAGGGATGGAGTTACGTCACCGCGCCCTTGAGGTTTTGTGCCTCCCGGACCCTGAAGAAAAGGCCGCCGCCGCGCTGGACATGTATGCACGGCAGGCGCTTTATTCAATAGCGGCGCAGGCCCCGGCCCTGCCCGATCCCGCACCGGACCTGCCCGGCCGCCCGCTGCGGCCCGAGCTGCGCCATCACACCGCCGTTGCAAGGCGCTCGCCGGCCACGCCCGAAGGCCGGGCCGTGCTGATCCACGCCATTGCCCACATCGAGTTCAACGCCATCAATCTGGCGCTGGATGCCGTCTGGCGCTTTGACGGCATGCCGCAGCAGTACTACCTGGACTGGCTGCAGGTGGCCGCCGAGGAAGCCAAGCACTTTCGCCTGCTGCGCGAGCACCTGCGCACGCACCTGGGCCACGACTACGGCGACTTCCCGGCCCACCAGGGCCTGTGGACCATGTGCGAGAAGACCGCGCATGACGTGGTGGCCCGCATGGCCCTGGTGCCACGCACGCTGGAGGCACGGGGCCTGGACGCCACGCCCCAGATCCAGAACAAGCTGCGCAACACGCGCGCGCCCGATGCGCTGGCGGCCGTGGACATCCTCGACATCATCCTGCGCGAGGAAGTGGGCCACGTGGCCATAGGCAACCACTGGTACCGCTGGCTGTGCGAACGGGAAGGCCTGGAGCCCGAGGCGCACTACCAGCATCTGACGCAGCGCTACGAGGCGCCGCGCCTGCGCCCGCCCTTCAACGAGCGCGCGCGCCGCGCCGCAGGCTTCACCGATACCGAGCTGGCCTGGCTGCAGCAGGTCTGAAGAAGGACTGCCGCAGCCATGCGTACAGACCCGTCCCGTCCGCATGGCCACACAATGGTTTACAAACTAGGATGGCAAACTAGGACAAGCCCGACTCCGCAATCGGACTTGTCCTAGCAGACACTGCCTGTCGGCCATATTTATTCAGAACATTCCTACAATCGGATCTGCTGCTTCCCGTGCCTCCTCGACCGAACACTCCATGACCGAATTGCCTGTCCATCTCTTCAACGATGCCCCTGCGGCCAGCCCCGCGTCCGCAGACCGGGGAATGATTGCGCGCCAGGCCATCGTCAACGGGGTGCAGCAGATCATCGGCTACGAGCTTTTCAACCGTTCGCGCGCCTACCCGGACCATACGGCGGCCTCGGACGTGTCCCTGGTGTTCACGGCCCTGTCGCATGCCGGCGAAGAGGATCTGGTCGGCACCAAGTTGATGTTCGTCAACTGCACGCATGAAAGCCTGGCCGGCGGGCACCTGGAGCTGCTCAATCCCGACAAGGTCGTGCTGGAGATTCCGCCGCTGGGCCTGGCCGCGCAGCAGGAGGTGCAGGCCCGCCTGCCCATCCTCAGCAATCTGCGCGCGCGCGGTTTCAACCTGGCCTTCAATCACACGGTGCTGGAGTCCGCCTATGCGGCCTGGCTGCCCCTGGCCGACTACATCAAGTTCGACCTGTCCGTGCTGGCCCCCGATCAACTGGCCGTGCTGGTCAACTTCGCCGGCCGCCACACGCGCGCCGAACTGATCGCCGAGAAGGTGGAAAGCGCCCAGCAGCATGAGCAGGTCGGCCGCCTGGGCATCCAGCTGTTCCAGGGCTTCTGGTTTGCACGGCCCACGGTGGTGCGCACCAAGCTGCTGTCGCCCTCGCAGCAAAGCATCGTCCAACTGCTGAATCTGGTGCGCCAGCAGGCCAGCACGGATGCCATCGAGGATGTGCTCAAGAAGGATGCGGGCTTGGCCTTCAACCTGATGCGCCTGATCAATTCCGTGGGTTTTGGCGTGCAACGCGAGATCACCTCCTTCCGCCAGGCCGTGATGCTCATGGGCCTCAAGAAGCTGTTCCGCTGGGCGGCCATGCTGCTGACCGCATCGCGCAATGGCGGGCCGCCGCCGGCCATCGGCCAGACCGCCGTGATCCGCGGGCGGCTGATGGAGCTGCTGGCCCAGGAATCGCTGACCGAGGAAGACGCCGACCAGGCTTTCGTCGTCGGTATTTTTTCGCTGCTGGGCAGCATGCTGGACCTGCCCCAGGATGTGGCCATGAGCCTGATCCCCGTGCCAGATGCCGTCTCCGCCGCTGTGCTGCGCCATGAAGGCGTGCTGGGCGAACTGCTGATCCTGGCCCAGGCCTGCGAAGCCAGCGACGACGACGCCTTCAACCGCAGCGCAGGCGCACTGCGCCTGAGCAGCCAGCAGATCAACTGGGCCCATCTGCAGGCCCTGGCCTGGACCGATCAACTGGCAGACAGCACCCAATAGCCTTAAGCTATTGGACGCAACCCAACGCCGCCGCTCCTTCATCTTCCTCAGCTTCTAAATGACTACCAACGACAACTCCTCCGCTCCGCCGCCCCCCCTGCCAGCAGGGGTGGAGGATGGGCAGGTGGCCGTCATTGCGCGCCAGGCCATCGTCAACGAGGCGCGCGATGTCTTCGGCTATGAACTCTTTGACCGTTCCACAGCCCAGCATGCGCACACGGCGGCCTCCGATGCTGCCCTGCTGTTCAACGCGCTGTCGTATGCGGGCGCCGAGGCGCTGGTGGGCAAGAAGACGGTCTTCATCAACTGCACGCATGACAGCCTGGCCGGCGGCCACCTGGAACTGATCCACCCCGACAAGGTGGTGCTGGAAGTGACCACGCTGGGCGAGAACGCCACGGCGGCCGACATCGAAGAGCGCCTGCCCACCTTCCAGGCGCTGCGCCAGCGCGGTTTCCGCCTGGCCTTCAACCAGCACCTGTTGCGCCGCGCCTATGCCAGCTGGCTGCCCGCGGCCGCATTCATCAAGCTGGACATGCAGACCTTTGCGCTGGCCGATGCCGAGACCCTGGTGAACTTCGCTCGCGCCCATACCAACGCCCAGATCGTGGCCGAGAAGGTGGAGACGGCCGAGCAGTTCGAACGCATGCGCGACCTGGGCGTGCGGCTGTTCCAGGGCTTCTGGTTCGCCCAGCCCCAGCTGGTGCAGGCGCGCACCATCCGCCCCACGCAGGCCACCATCATCCAGTTGATCAACCTGGTGCGCCAGCAGGCGAGCACGGACGAGATCGAAGCCCTGCTCAAGAAGGACCCCACGCTGTCCTTCAACCTGCTGCGCTTCATCAACTCCTCGGGATTCGGCCTGTCGTGCGAGATCACCTCGTTCCGCCATGCGGTGATGATCCTGGGCCTCAAGAAGCTGTTCCGCTGGGCCGCGCTGCTGCTGACCACCTCGCGCGCAGGCGGCACGCCGCCGGCCGTGGGCCAGACCGCCGTGGTGCGCGGGCGCCTGATGGAGCTGCTGACGGCCGAGCTGCTCTCGCCCGAGGAATGCGACAACGCCTTCGTGGTGGGCGTGTTCTCGCTGCTGGACGTGATGCTGGGCCAGCCCATGGAGAAGGCGCTGGAATCCATCGCCCTGCCCCAGCCCGTGATCGATGCGCTGGTGCACAACAAAGGCGTGTTCGCGCCCTTCCTGGAGCTGACGCGCGCCTGCGAAAGCGGCGACGACGAAGGCTTTGCGCGCGCCGCCAACGCCTTGCAGCTGTCCAACCACCAGGTCAACTGGGCGCATCTGCAGGCCCTGGCCTGGGCCGACAACCTCACGGCGGACGACCCCACGGTCTGAACTGCCTGGGCGCGCAGCGCACGCAAGGCGCCAGAACAAAGGGCTCGCAGCCATCACGGCTGCAAGCCCTTTTCGCATGAGCGCCCGGCGCTACGGCGGTCAGTTCAGCTGGATGCCTGCGGCGCGGATGATGCGCGCGTTGGACTGGGACTCGGCCTCGATCTGGCGCGCGAAATCCTCGGCCTTGCCGCCCGTGGCCACGTTGTCGGTGGCCTCCAGCTTGGCGCGCATGTCGGGCTGGGTCAGCACCTGGTTGATCTCGGCATTGAGCCTTTGCAGCACGGGCGCGGGCGTGCCTGCGGGTGCGAAGATGCCGAACACCGAGGTCATGTTGGCGCTCTTGTAGCCCAGCTCGGCCAGCGTGGGCACGCCGGGCAGCGATTCCAGGCGCTGGGGCGCGCCCACGGCCAGGGCCTTGAACTTGCCCGCCTTGATATGCTGCAGCACGGCCGGCCCGGCGTTGGTGGAGAGCACCTCGAACTGGGCGCTCAGGCCGTCATTGAGCTGCTGGCCGCCGCCCTTGTAGGGAATGTGCGTGATCCTGGCCTGCGAGGCATACATGATCTGCTCGAGCATGATGTGGCCCAGCGAAGCCAGGCCGGCCGTGGCCCAGCGGACTTCGCCGGGCTGGGCCTTGGCCTGCGCCATCAGTGCCTTGAAATCGGTCGCCGTGGAGCGGGCCGTGCCCAGCAGCAGCACGGGCGAATACATCACGCTGGACACGGGCACGAGATCGCGCTGCGGATCGAACAGCGGCTTGCCCAGGTGCGGGCTCAGCGTCAGCGGGCTGATGGAGGAAAAGCCCAGCGTATAGCCATCAGGTGCCGCTTTGGCCACCAGGTCCAGGCCGATGGCGCCACCCGCGCCGGCCTTGTTGTCCACCACCACGGGCTGGCCCAGGCGGGCGGCCAGCTTCTCGCCCAGGGCGCGCGCCACCACGTCGCTGACGCCACCGGCCGGATAGGAAACCACCACGCGGATGGGCCGGCTGGGCCAGGCGGCATCGGCGGCCGATGCGGACATCGGCAAGGCCGCAGCAGCGA
Organism: Delftia acidovorans; assembly: GCA_031286585.1. Classification (GTDB taxonomy): domain Bacteria; phylum Pseudomonadota; class Gammaproteobacteria; order Burkholderiales; family Burkholderiaceae_C; genus Comamonas; species Comamonas acidovorans_A. The sequence goes on along the minus strand of JAITUC010000018.1, from coordinate 6,517 downwards.
CCGCCGCCGCCAGCATGGAAGTCACCAGCACATGCCGGCGCAGGAAATCAGTCATCGAAAACTCCGCAGAAACACATCGAACACGGCGGTGATTGTTCTGCAAAGCACATATCCCCGGGACAGGCTTTGCCACTTCGACGATTTCAACGGCAGAACCACCCAGACCGGCGAACCATCCACGCACAATCAACCACGCGGATGGTGCAAAGCGTGCAACGCCTTGAGCCGCTCGCGCGCCACATGGGTGTAGATGGTGGTGGTGGAGATGTCGGCATGGCCCAGCAGCATCTGCACCACGCGCAAATCGGCGCCGTGATTGAGCAAGTGCGTGGCAAAGGCATGGCGCAGCGTGTGTGGCGACAGCGGCGCCGTGATGCCGGCAATGGCGGCGTATTTTTTCACCAGGGTCCAGAACATCACCCGCGTCATGCCGCTGCCGCGCCGGGTGACAAACAGCGCATCGCTGTGCTGGCCGGCCAGCAGCTCGGCGCGCGCCTGTTGCAGATACTGCTCCAGCCAGTGCTGGGCCTCCTGGCCAAAAGGCACCAGCCGCTCCTTGCTGCCCTTGCCCATGACCCGCAGCACGCCGGCACGCAAATCGATCTGGAACAGCGGCAGCTCCACCAGCTCGCTCACACGCAGGCCGCTGGCATACATCAGCTCCAGCATGGCGCGGTCGCGCAGGCCCAGGGGGTTGCCCAAGTCGGGGGCTTGCAACAGGCGCACCACCTGCTCGGCCGTCAGCGTGTGCGGCACGCGCGGCGGCTTTTTGGCCGGCTGCAGGCGTACCACGGGGTCCTGGTGGATGCGGCCCTCGCGCAGCGCCCACTGGAAATAACGGCGCAGCACGCTCAGGCTGCGGTTGGCCGAGGTGGCCTTGCTGCGCTGCTCCATGCGGTGGGCCAGATAGCCCTGCAGATGCGGCTCCTGTGTGGCGTCCAGTTCCACGCCGGCATGCGCCTGCTGCAGCCAGCGCAGGTACTGCGTCAGATCGCGCCGATAGGCCTGCAGGCTGTTGTCGGCCAGACCATCTTCCAGCCACAAGGCCTCGATAAAGGCGTCGATCGCAGCCTGGCTGGTCTCACTCAGCTCCGGATGGGGTGTTGCTTGCATGGTGCGATTGTCGCGCGGGCAAGCCGTTGCCCCACGCTTTAGAGCGTGTTCACGATCTCAGGCAATGGCGCCGTCAGCGATCAGCCCTGCAATCTCGGTCTCTGCATAGCCCAGGCCCTGCAGCAGCTCGGCCGTGTGCTGGCCCACCGTGGGCGGGTTGTGGCGCACGGTCAGGCGCTGGCCATCCATGCGCAGCGGCAGCAGCGCGGTGCGTGCGGTCTGGCCGGCGCGCTCGCCATCGGGCAGCACCACCTCGGCCAAGCCGCCGGTGGCATTCAGGTGCGGATCGTCAAACAGCTGCTCCGGCCGGGAGATGGGGGCAAACGGCAACTGGTGCTGCTCAAAAATCGCCGCCAGCTCGGCCGCCTTGTGCTGGGCCAGGCGCTGGCGCAGCAGCGGTATCATGGTGGCGCGGGCGCGCACGCGGTCGTTATTGGTTTGCAGCTGGGGGTCGTGCTTCAAATCGTCATAGCCCATGGCGTCGCAAAAAGTGCGCCATTGCGCGTCGCTGACGGCGGCCAGAAAAATCTGCTCTCCATCGCGGGCCGTGAACACGTCATACATGGCCCAGGACGAGATGCGCTCCGGCATCGGTGCTGCCGCCTGGCCGGTGACGGCGTACTGCATCATGTGCTGGCCCACCAGGAACACATTGTTCTCGAACAGGGCCGCATCAATCTCCTGGCCCTTGCCGGTCTGGGCGCGCTGCATCAATGCCGCCATGGCACCGATGGCGCCAAACATGCCGCCCATGATGTCGTTCACGCTGGTGCCGGCACGCAGGGGGTCACCCGGGCGGCCCGTCATATAGGCCCGGCCACCCATCATCTGCACCACCTCGTCCAGGGCGGTGCGGCGCTCGTAGGGGCCGGGCAGAAAACCGGTGTGGTTCACATACACCAGGCCCGGGTTCAGCTGCTGCAATGTGGCGTAATCCAGCCCGTATTTCTGCATCACACCGGGCTTGAAGTTCTGCAGCACCACATCGGCCGAGGCCGCCAGGCGAATCGCTGCCTGCAGGCCCTGACCGCTGCGCAGGTCAATGGCGATGCTTTTCTTGTTGCGGTTGAACATGGGGAAAAAGCCCGCCCCGGCCCCCAGCAGATGGCGTGTGCGGTCGCCCTCCACCGGCTCCACCTTGATGACCTCGGCCCCCAGATCTGCCAGCACCATGCCGCAGGATGGCCCCATCACCATATGGGAGAACTCCACCACACGAATGCCTTGCAAGGGCAGGGAGGGAACGGTGGGCGAAGAAGATGGGGTTGGGGCAGCAGTCATGGGCAAAGGCAGTCAATACACAAGCACGCCAGGCCCGGCATTCGCCACGCCACACCGGAAGCCGCAGCGCGTATGGGTTACGCACCTGGCGCTTTGCGTCAATTGTAGAAAGTGCCCACATCGCGCCCAGCGGCCTGGCCCCAGCTTTTAGGAAGCCGCCGCATCCCCAAAAGCGCGCCCCTGTGCGCAAAGCGCCCCAGGCAATGCCTTGTGCAGCGTGGCCCACCCGCAACACTTGCAGCTTGTTTACCTGTTTTATGAAGTGTTTGCATGAATGCTCTACCTCTCGAGCTACCAAACTTGTAGCAGAATGCGATCCACGCTATATTGGTCTCGACCTGACAGAGTGCCCTGCTGGGTGCTTTCACTCATCAACAACATGCGCAAGGAGAAGCGTCCATGAGCTCCAAGGAAAACGCCGCCATCAACCAGCTTTTTGAAAAGCTGGAGTGCCGCTACGCACTGCGTGTGCTGTGGGCGCTGCGCGACGGGCACCCCCAGACTTTCCGATTGCTGCAGGACAGCGTGGGCGGCATCACCCCCAACACGCTGAACACCCGCATCAAGGAGCTGCGCGAGTGCGGCCTGCTGGAACATGGCAGCGACGGCTATACCGTCACCGCTCAGGGCCACGACCTGCTCAAACGCCTCAGCGACGTACAGGCTTTTGCCACCCGCTGGGCGGCCGCACGCGCCAAGAAGTAAGCTTCAGCCCGCTTTCCCATCGGCCGCCCGCTTCTGGTGCGGACCGATTCACCGTCAGGCCCCGGGCATGCCCGCAGGCCTGATTGTTTTGTTGATGACTTTGAGGACTATCCATGGCCCTGACCACCACCGCCTCCGGCCTGCAATATGAAGACACCGTTGTGGGTGAAGGCACCGAAGCCGCCCGCGGCAAGAACGTGACCGTGCACTACACCGGCTGGCTCTACCAGGACGGCGTGCAAGGCGCCAAGTTCGACTCCAGCAAGGACCGCAACGACCCCTTCGTCTTCCCCCTGGGCGCCGGCATGGTGATCCGTGGCTGGGACGAAGGCGTGCAAGGCATGAAGGTGGGCGGCCAGCGCACCCTGATCATCCCCGCCGAACTGGGCTATGGCGCCCGCGGCGCCGGCGGCGTGATCCCCCCCAACGCCACGCTGAAGTTCGACGTGGAACTGCTGGCCGTTTAAGCTCCAGCCCCCGAATCAAGGCGCCCCAGGGCGCCTTTTTTCATTTCTGCACAATGACCCCGAGGTCTGCCGGAGCGGGCCAGGGCAGCACCTCAGGCGTTAAAGCTTCCCCCACAACGCCCAGACAGCGCTTCAGGCGCGACGCTGGCCCGCAGACAGTATCGAGATACGGCAAGGGCCAGCAACAAAGCATGAAGCGCTGTATGGGCGCCTCAAAACAAGACGCCCACCCCAAGACTAAGCGCCACGCGGACGGGTGAAGAGGCTGACGCTCCAGGCCAGTAACAGGCCGGCCGGCACCCCAAACACCGCCGCCGACACCGGCTGAATGCCAAACCACAGCCCATCGGCCAGCAGCACAGGTGGCAACCAGACCTTGACCAGGCTGGCATGCGAGAGCATGTAGTACAGCGTCACCGCCAGCCCGCCCAGCATGCCGGCCAATGCCCCCTGACGGCTGATGCCGCGCCAGAAAATACCCAGCACCATCACCGGCACAAAGCCTGAGGCTGCCAGCGAGAACGAGGCCGTGACCATGGGCAGAATGTCCGAAGAGCGCCGGCCAGCCACAAAGGCGGCCGCCAGCGCCACGGCCAGCAGCGCGAACTTGGACAGAATCACGCGCTGCTCCGGCGTGACTTTGCCGGGCCGGGCGTGGAAATACATATCCCGCACCAAGGCGTTGCTGATGGCCAGCAGCAATCCATCGGCCGTGGACAGCGCGGCAGCAAGGCCACCGGCAGCCACCAGGCCGGAGACCACAAAGGGCAGACCGGCAATCTCGGGCATGGCCAGCACAATCAAATCGGCCCCCAGGCGGATCTCGCCAAACTGCAGCCTGCCGTCGCCATTCATGTCCTCCACCGACAGCAGCGCGGGGTCCACCCTGGCCCACTGCCCCATCCAGTTGGGCAACTCGTCAAAGCGCACGCCTACCAGATTGTTCAGCACCTCGTACTTGACCAGGGCCGCCAGCGCCGGCGCCGTCAGGTACAGCAGGCCGATGAAAAACAGCGTCCAGGCCACCGAGGTGCGCGCCCCCGAAACCGAGGGCGCGGTGTAGTAGCGTGTGAGCAAATGCGGCAGCCCGGCCGTGCCCACCATCAGGCAGAACATCAGCGCCAGAAAGTTCAGGCGCGCATCCTGGTATTCGGCCTGCTGGGCCGGCGTGCCATTCGGGTCGCCCGCAAAAGGCTGGCTGTGGCGCGGCAGCCCGCCCAGGGGCTTGGCGCGCTCCAGGCTCTCGGCCATCTCCTGCTTCCAGCGCAGCCGGGCCGCATCGGCATCACGCGGCAGATCGGCATATTCCCGGCTGGCCGCCACCAGCAGGCCCACGTCCCCGCCTTCGGCGCGCAGGCTACGTATGCGCTCGGCCAGGGCCATGCGCTCCAGCTCCAGAGACTGGGGCAAGGTATCGAGCTTTTGCTGTATGCGCTCGGCCCGCAGGCGGTAGGCATCGCGCACCTCGCGCTCGGCCACAGAGTCCAGCAAGCCCTCTTCCAGACTGGCGATCTTGCTCAGCTGCCCACCATAGGCCATGGCTGCCACGGGATTGCCCAGCTGCTTGTAGGCCAGCCAGGACACTGGGATCAAAAAGGCCAGCAGGATCAGCACATACTGCGCCACCTGCGTCCAGGTGATGGCCCGCATGCCGCCCAGAAACGAGCACACCAGCACGCCGCCCAGGCCCAGCATGACACCGATCTCGAACTGCACGCCCGTGAGGCGCGAGGCAATCAGCCCCACTCCGTAGATCTGTGCCACCACATAGGTGAAGGAGCAGATCACCGTGGCCAGCGCGGCAATGATGCGGGGCCAGCGCCCGCCAAAACGCACCTGGAAAAAGTCCGGCACGGTGTAGAGCTTCATGGCGCGCAGATAGGGCGCAATCAGCATGGCCACCAGGCAGAACCCACCGGTCCAGCCCAGCAGATAGGCCAGCCCCCCGGGCTGACCGGGCGAGCCGCCAAAGCCCTGCAGATACAGCGCACCGGACAGGCTGATGAAGGAAGCCGCACTCATCCAGTCTGCCGCGGCCGCCATGCCGTTGTACATGGGCGGAATGCGCCGCCCTGCCACGTAATAGTCCTCGGGGTTGCTGGTGCGTGCGTACACGCCTATGGCCGCATACATCATCACCGTCAAAAACAGGAAGATGGGGCCAATCCAGTGGCGCGACAGGCCTTGCTGCTCGGCCCAGACCATGATGGCCAAAAACGCCAGCACGCCCAGCACATACAGGGCCAGCATGCGGTGCAGACGCCAGAGGTAGCGTGGTGAGGTGGGAGAGAGGGCGCTGCTGCTGGGGGAGTTACTCGGGCCGGCCATGCTGCCCAGCCTGGACATTGCGGCAGCGCGCACTGTCATTGCGTTCAAACTGATCCATGGCGACACAGTAAATGACAACCAGCAGCATGAACATCAGGACTGCCCCTTGGGCGGCCATCCAGTAAGCCAGGGGCCAGCCTTGCCCCCAGGCCTGCAGATCGCGCGCAAAAAAGCAGGCCCCAAATGACACCACCACCCAGACTGTCAGCAGCACTGCTTTCAGCCAGAGGTGGTGGGTGTCGTGCAGATCGGGGGGAAAGACTCCCCCCTCCGCCACGGGCGCCTCATGCGAAGAATATGGTTCTTGCTGCATGCTGCGCCGGTTGGTGCATCAACCTGCCAGGCGTTGCCAGGTGGCAACCACGCTGTCGGGGTTCAGCGAGATGGAGGCAATGCCCTGGTCGGACAGCCACTGTGCAAAGTCGGGGTGGTCCGAAGGGCCTTGGCCGCAGATACCCACATACTTGTTCTGCGCCAGGCAGGCGCCGATGGCACGCTCCAGCATCTTCTTGACGGCGGGATCGCGCTCGTCAAAGTCGGCGGCCAGCAGCTCCAGGCCGGAGTCGCGGTCCAGGCCCAGGGTCAGCTGGGTCAGGTCGTTGGAGCCGATGGAGAAGCCGTCG
>JAITUC010000014.1 GCA_031286585.1 Delftia acidovorans | reverse complement strand
CTTGGCTCGCAAGAGCGCAAAAGCAGCCTGCCAGGAGTGGTAGTTCAGTTGGTTAGAATACCGGCCTGTCACGCCGGGGGTCGCGGGTTCGAGTCCCGTCCACTCCGCCAGATTCCTTGTGCAAGCCCCTGGCCTGCGCAGACAAGAAGCCACCGCAAGGTGGCTTTTTCGTTTCTGCCGCGCGCTGCATGGCGGCGGCTGCATGGGCGCATCGCGGTGTGCCGGCCAGGCATGTGCGAAAAAGCGGGTTTTGCCACAGATTTTTTAAGGGCAAACCCGGAACTTTGCCTCAACATTCGTAACAATAGATGGTGTCCCGTTCACGGGGCATATATCTTTTACCGACCCGTCTGCCTCGCTCCATGCGCCTTGCGCCATCGTTCGTGTTTTCCTTGCTGATGCTGTTGTCCATCTTCTGTGGACAGGTGGCGGCGTCGGCATCGTCCGATGGACTGGAAAGCGACGGCTTGCTTGCGCATCACCCCATCGTGACCATCGATGAGGAATTCCTCGAAGAACTCGCGGAGGTCGAGGAAGACGACGAAACCGAGTTCGCCGAGCTGACGGCCCACAGCGGCAACTCCCGCCAGTTGCTGGCCTTGCTGGCCTGTGGTGAAGACCGCTCCGCCGAAATGTACTGGCCGCCCGAGCCCATCTCCGTGCAGGTGGTGTCGCTGTGGGCTCCGCCCCTGTCCCATCCCCAGGCACACCTGTCTCCCGCTCCGGGGCAGCTGCTGCGCCCCCCAAGACCTTCCCTGCTCGGCTGACCGCATCTTGCGGCGCAGGCATGCCCTGCGCTCCTGGTCGGCTGACGCATCCCACTGCCTGATCACTGCTCGTGCGCGCCTTGGCGGCGCGCATGCCATGCCGTCGTCCGCGCGCTGACTGCGCACGGCCCGGCCATGCCCGTTCCCGCGTCGTCCGCAGGGGAGGGCCCATCTCTTACTCAACCCCTCGACTGTCGTTTCGCGGCAGATGCATGCCATGGTGAATCCAACGGTATTGGCGGGAATGGCCCCCGCTCGTTTTCCATCCTTTTCGCGCAAGGCCTTGCAAGGCGCGATCTGCAGCCTGCTGGTGGGCTGGAGTGCCGGTGCCTCGGCACAGGCCGTGCCCAAGGCCCAGGCTGCCGCAGCACCGGCTGCCGCAGCGTCGGCTGCCGCAGCACCGGCTGCCGCAGCGCCGGCCACCCCGGCTTCCGCCAGCGCACAGCGCCTGCCCCAGCTGAGCCTGAACGAAGTCGTTCGCGCCGTGCTGGACCACAACCCCGATCTGCGCGCCGTCGAGCAATCGCGCACCACGGCGCGCGCAGGCGTGGTCAGCGCTTCGGCGCTGCCCAATCCCAAGCTGGAGTGGAACCAGGGCCGCAACAGCGCCCGCGTGCCGGGCGCGGCAGCCGGCACGGTGCAGGGCTGGGCCGTGGCGTTGCCCATCGAGAACCCCGCCGTGCGCGGCGCGCGCGTCGAGGCCGCCAGGGCGGGAGAGCAGGGCTCGGTGCACTTCGTGGCGACCACGCGCAATGCGCTGGTGGCCCAGGTGCGGCTGCGTGCCTACGAAATGGTGCTGCGCGAGGCCGAGGTCGAGGCAGCCAAGGAGGCCGTGCGCCTGCTGGAGCAGGCCCATGAGCGCGTGCGTGTCCGCGTGGACAGCGGCGAGGCCGCCCGCTACGAAATCATCAAGGCCGATGCCGAAATCATCCAGGCACGCCAGCAGGAGCAGACCGCAAGGCTGCGTGCCGAGCAGGCGCAGCTGTCGCTGGGCCGCCTGGCCGCAGGCCAGTTGCCCGTGCGCTTCGGGCTGGATGTGTCGCTGGAGGACCCGCTGCGCATCGAGGACATGGGCGAGATCGATCCCATGGAGCATCCCGAACTGCGCCAGCTCAAGGCCGAGGTCGAGCGCGCCCAGGCTCGGCTCGATGGCGCCAAGGCCTCGCGCTGGCCGGGCGTGGAGCTGCGCTATGGCCAGACGCGCGAGCCCGATGTGCGGCTCAACACGGTGGGCGTGAGCATCCAGATCCCCTTGCTGGACCAGCACCGCGGTCCCATCGACGAGGCGGCCTCCGAGCTGGAACGCGCACGCCTGCAGCTGGAAGGCCGGCAGATCGAGCTGCGCCAGCAGACGCTGCAGGCCTGGAAGGAGCTGGAGATGGCGCGGCTGCGCACCCAGGCGCTGAGCCAGGGCTCGGTGCGCGAGGCCGAGTCGGCCCTGCGCGTGGCAGAGGCCGCCTACCGCTTCGGCGAGCGCGGCATTCTCGATGTGCTGGATGCGCAGCGCGTGCTGCGCTCCATCCGCGCCGACCTGCTCGATGCGCGCTACCAGTTGCAGGCCGCGCGCATACAGCTCGAATACCTCGCGGGCCGCTACGCCGATCCGTCCGCGCTGTGAAGCGCGCCGTCCCTGCCTCACCTCCGAAATCAGAAACGAACATGTCCTTGAATATGCATCCGCAACCCATCGCCGCCCGCGCAGGCCGCAGCACCTTGGTGAATTCGCTGGCCCTGGCCGGCCTGCTGGCCGCAAGCCTGGCGTTGAGCGCCTGCGGCAAGAACGAAGAGGCCGCCGCCAACGCGGCGCCTGCGGCGGCGGCCGCCCAGGAGCAGGACCCGATGGAGGTCCGCGTCACTGCCGAAATGGCGCCCAACTTCGCCGTCAAGCCTGTGGCCCAGGCACAGATCGCCCTCCTGCAGGAGGTATCCGGCCGCATCGAGGCCAATGAGCGCCATGTGACGCGCATCGGCGCGGCGGCCACGGGCCGTGTCACCGAAGTGCTGGTCGAAGTGGGCGACCGCGTGCGCGCAGGCCAGGTGCTGGCCCGCGTGGCCAGCCCCGAGCTGACCACGGCCCAGCTGGCCTACCTGCGCGCCCACGCGGCGGCCACGCTGGCCGAGCGCGGCGTGGAGCGCGCGCGGCAGCTGATTGCGGCCGACGTCATCGGCTCGGCCGAACTGCAGCGCCGCGAGTCCGAGCTGTCGATTGCCCGCGCCGAGCAGCGCGCTGCCGGCGACCAGCTGCGCCTGATCGGCATTCCCGACAGCGCCATCGCCCAGCTGCGCGACAAGGGCACGCTGCAGTCGCATGCGGCCGTGCTGTCCACAGGGGTCGGCGTGGTGATCGAGCGCAAGGTCAGCTCGGGCCAGGTGACCCAGCCTGGCGATCCGCTGTTCACCGTGGCCGATCTGGCCACTGTCTGGGTGGTGGGCGCCATCCCCGAGCAGATGGCCAGCGGCGTGCGTGCCGGCCAAGCCGTGGAGATTGCCGTGCCCGCCCTGGGCGAGCGCGTGCTGTCGGGCCAGATCGTGCATGTGGGCGACACCGTCACCCCCGAGACCCGCACCGTCACCATCCGCACCCAGGTGGACAACACCGAGCGCGCCCTCAAGCCCCAGATGCTGGCCACCATGCGCATCCAGGGCGAGGTGCGCCAGCTGCTGGCCGTGCCGGCCGAGGCCGTGGTGCGCGAGAACGACCGCGACCATGTCTTCGTCCAGAAGGGCGAGAACCACTACCGCCTCACGCCCGTGGAGCTGGGCACCGTCAGCGGCGGCATGCGCCCCGTGGTCAAGGGCGTGGCCGATGGCACGGTCATCGTCACCACGGGCGCCTTCCACCTGAACAACGAGCGCAAGCGCGCAGAGCTGGAGTAAGCCCATGATCGCTTCCATGATCCGGGCCGCACTGAGCCAGCGGCTCATCGTGATCGTGCTCTCGCTGGTGCTGTGCGGCTTTGGCCTGCGCGCCGCCATGAATCTGTCGGTGGATGCCTTTCCGGACGTCACCAACGTCCAGGTCCAGGTGGCCACCGAGGCGCCAGGCCGTTCGCCCGAGGAAATCGAGCGCTTCGTGACCGTGCCGCTGGAAATCGCCATGACCGGCATGCCGGGCCTGGTGGAGATGCGCTCGCTCAACAAGAGCGGCCTGTCCATCATCACCCTGGTCTTCACCGATGCCACCGACGTGTACTTCGCGCGCCAGCTGGTCACCGAGCGGCTGATGGAGGTCACGCCGCGCATGCCCGAAGGCATCATCCCCGTGCTGGGGCCGGTGTCCACGGGCCTGGGCGAGGTCTACCAGTACACGCTGGACCATCCCGATGACGGCAAGCGCGCCCTCACGCCCGAGGAACTGACCGAGCGCCGCACCATCCAGGACTGGGTGGCGCGCCCGCTGCTGCGCTCCATTCCCGGCGTGGCCGAAATCAACTCGCAGGGCGGCTATGTCAAGCAGTACCAGGTGGAGGTCGATCCGGGCCGGCTGCGCCACTACGGCCTGTCCGTGCGCCATGTGGTCCAGGCCATTGCCGACAACAACGCCAACGCCAGCGGCGGCATCCTGCCCCAGGTCACCGAGCAGTACCTGATCCGCGCCGTGGGCCTGATCCAGTCGCTGGAGGACATCGGCAACATCGTTCTCAAGCAGGAAGGCGGCGTGCCCGTCTTCGTGCGCGATGTGGCCGAGGTCCAGCTCGGCCAGGAAGTGCGCCAGGGCGCCATCATCAAGGGCGGCTACACCGAAGGCGTCTCCGGCATCGTGCTCATGATGCGCGGCGGCAATGCCAAGGAAGTCGTCACCCGCGTGAAGGAGCGCGTGAACGAGATCAACGCCAAGGGCATGCTGCCCGGCGGCCTGCAGATCGTTCCCTACTACGACCGTACCGACCTGGTCGACTCGGCGCTTTGGACCGTGGGCAAGGTGCTGATCGAAGGCATCCTGCTCGTGGTCGTGGTGCTGTTCATCTTCCTGGGTGACGTGCGCTCCAGCCTGATCGTGGTGGCCACGCTGATCATCACGCCGCTGACCACCTTCATCATGATGAACCGCTGGGGCATCTCGGCCAACCTCATGTCGCTGGGAGGGCTGGCGATCGCCATCGGCCTGATGGTGGATGCCACCGTGGTGGTGGTGGAGAACGTCTTCCACAAGCTCGGCCAGGCCGGCGACAGCATGGGCGCACGCGTGCGCACCGTGCTCTCGGCCACCACCGAGGTGGCCACGCCCACCATCTTCGGCATTGCCATCATCATCCTGGTGTTCCTGCCGCTGATGACGCTGCAGGGCATCGAAGGCAAGATGTTCGGCCCGCTGGCGCTGACCATCGCGATCTCGCTGGCGGTCTCGCTGGCCGTGTCGCTGTTCCTGTCGCCCGTGCTGTGCTCGTACTTCCTCAAGGGCGGCGCGGACCACGATACGCGCCTGATCGCCTTCCTCAAGCGCCACTACCTGCGCCTGCTGGACCTGGCCACCGTGCGCAACCGCGCCACGCTGGCCGTGGCCGTGGCGCTGCTGCTGGGCTCGCTGGGGCTGTTCCCGCTGCTGGGCAAGTCCTTCATGCCGACGATGAAGGAAGGCGCGCTGACGCCGCAGATCAACCGCGTGCCCAGCATCTCGCTGGACGAATCCATCCGCATGGAAATGGCGGCGATGAAGGCCGTGGCCGACGTGCCCGGCGTGCTCAGCGTGGTCTCCAAGCTGGGACGTGGCGAGTCGCCGGCCGATCCCGCAGGCCCCAACGAGTCCGACCCCATCGTGCTGCTGGACCCCAAGTCCGAGCGCACGCAGGACGAGATCGACGAGGACATCCGCCAGCGCCTGTCCTCGATTCCAGGCGTGCAGATCGTGCTGTCCCAGCCGATCTCCGAGCGCGTGGATGAAATGGTCACGGGCGTGCGCTCGCAGCTGGCCATCAAGGTTTTCGGCGACGAGCTGGACGACCTGCGCGATGTCTCCGAGCAGGTGGCCCGCATCCTCAAGAGCGTGCCGGGCAGCACCGACATCCGTGTCGAGCGGCTGTCGGGCCAGCAGGCGCTCACGGTGGAGATCGACCGCAAGGCCATCGCCCGCCACGGCCTGAACGTCACCGACGTGCAGGGCGTGATCGAGTCGGCCATCGGCGGCAAGGACGTCACCACGGTCTACGAGGGCGAGCGCCGCTACAACGTGGTCGTGCGCTTCCCCGAGCCCTTCCGTGGCTCGCCCCAGGCCGTGGGCGCCACCTTGCTGACCACCAGCACCGGCGCGCAGGTGCCGCTCAACAGCGTGGCCCGCATCGAACTGGTGGACGGCCCGGCGCAGATCAGCCGCGAAGGCGGCAAGCGCCGCGTGGTCGTGGGCGCCAACGTGGAAGGGCGCGACCTGGGCGGCTTCGTGACCGAGGTGCAGCAGCGCATCGACAAGGAAGTGCAACTGCCCGACGGCTACTACTTCAAGTACGGCGGCCAGTTCGAGAACATGGAGCGTGCCATGGGCACGCTGCAGGTCATCGTGCCGCTGACCATCGTGGCCATCTTCTTCCTGCTGTTCCTGCTGTTCAACTCGGTCAAGCTGGCCGGGTTGATCATCCTGGTGCTGCCCTTCGCCTCCATCGGGGGCCTGCTGGGCCTGTTCGTGACGGGTGAGTACGTGAGCGTGCCGGCCTCGGTGGGCTTCATCGCGCTGTGGGGCATTGCCGTGCTCAACGGCGTGGTGCTGGTCACCTGCATCCGCAAGCTGCGCGAAGACGGCATGGACGTGGCCGATGCCGTGCGCGAAGGCTGCGTGCAGCGCTTCCGCCCCGTGATGATGACGGCCACCGTGGCCCTGCTGGGCCTGGTGCCCTTCCTGTTCGCCGCCGGCCCCGGCTCGGAGGTGCAACGCCCGCTGGCCATCGTCGTGATCGGCGGACTGATCTCGTCCACCCTGCTCACGCTGGTGGTGTTGCCGACCCTGTACCGGTGGTTTGACGAAAAACCGCTGGAAGCCTGATCCAAGGAGGTGAATCCATGACGATGAAGGAAATCCGGGCCATCGTGCGCCCCAGCCGCCTGGAACGCCTGCGCGACGCGCTGCGTGCCATTCCCAACTTTCCCGGCGTGACGGTGTTCCGCGCCGAGGGCTTCACGGCCCCGGCCGCCATCGACAAGCGCAGCGTGAAGGAGGAGTTGACCGACTTCTCCGACAAGGTCATGGTCTGCGTGCTGGCCGAGGCTTCCATGGTCGAGCCCATCCGCCAGGCCATCACCACGGCCTGCCATTCGGGCCAGGTCGGCGACGGCCTGGTCTGGGTGGTGGACATCGCCGAGATCCACCGCATACGCGACGGGCAGAGCCTGGTCTGACGGCGTGCACGGCCCCCGGCAATGCGTGACGACATAAAAAAGTCACGCATTCCGTTGGGGGCCCAAAAACGCTGTGCTACAATTTTTGAATCGCAGCAACGAAGCAGTGCAACGTTGCAGCAAGGGGGTATAGCTCAGCTGGGAGAGCGCTTGCATGGCATGCAAGAGGTCATCGGTTCGATCCCGTTTACCTCCACCAAAATTGAGACTTGAGTTTTTACGCAAGTTCTAGGATTGACCCTATCGTCTAGAGGCCTAGGACATCACCCTTTCACGGTGAGTACCGGGGTTCGAATCCCCGTAGGGTCGCCAAGTTTGCAGCACTTGGCTCGCAAGAGCGCAAAAGCAGCCTGCCAGGAGTGGTAGTTCAGTTGGTTAGAATACCGGCCTGTCACGCCGGGGGTCGCGGGTTCGAGTCCCGTCCACTCCGCCAGATTCCTTG
>JAITUC010000050.1 GCA_031286585.1 Delftia acidovorans | reverse complement strand
TTTTCCATCTTCCAGCGCGGGCGAGGTCCAGCCATGAGCCCGGCCGGCAATACCCCCGCCCTGCCTTCCGACCTGCTGCACGGCCTGGCGCTGCGCCCGCCCGTCGCGGCCTGGGACGGTCTGCGCTACCGGGGCAGCGTGCCCCTGCATGCACGGCTGCAGGACGCCCAGGCCATGGCCGGCGTGGTGGCCGCGGTGCAGCGCGGGCATTTTCTGGGTGTGGTGGCCGTGGCGCCTGTCCATGCCCGGCAGGCCGCTGCCAGCCTGGCCCCTGTCTGGGATGACCGGCAGGAAGCCAGGGCCGCCGGCGCGCCCGGTCCTGCCGACAGGTCCGATTCCGGCCGCTATGTCTGGCGCATGGCGGCGCCCGTGTCCCGCGAGGGTGCCGCACGCGCAGCCGTGTGGTGCCTGGACGGCCATGCCAGCGTCTGGTTGCCGCCCTGCGGCGCCGACGTGCGGCAGATGATCGGCCGCGAACTGGCCGCGCTGCTGCAGTGCTCCGAGTCCGCGCTGCGGCTGTTCAGCCTGCCGGCCACGGCGGCCGGCGCCCCGCATGTGCTGGATCTCATGGACGCAGCGGCCGATGCGGCCCTGCTCTCCCAGGCCGTGGGCCGGCCCGTCAGCGTGGCCTGCGAGGCCTGGACTGCTGCGGGCACCGCAGACAGCCGGGAGCTGGTGCTGCGCGTGGACGCGCAGCCATCGCAAGGGCTTGAAGCCGATACGGTGGTGCAGCCTCAGTCGGGCAACGCATCGCCGCAGCCGGACCTGCTGCTGTCCGACACGCCCTGGGCCGTGCGCCCCAGCATGGCGCGCCTGTTGAGCCAGCCCGAGCTGGCGCGCGCCGCGGCCCTGGCCACCGTGCTCGATGCCGGCGAAGTGCATGAACGCAGGCTGGCCGCCAGCCTGCGGCATGCCGGCGTCGATGATCTGAATGCCGCCCAGGTCTTTGCCCGCGAAAGTCACTGGCATCAACAGGCGCTGGACCAGGGCCGTGATCCGCTGCAATGGCGGCTGCAGCACCTGCCTGAAGGCCCGGCGCGCGATCTGGCCCGGCAGGTGGCCGAGCGTGCGCAGGCATCGCAGCAGGCACCATCCCAACAGGGCGCCGACGGCCGCCTGCTGGGCCGGGGCTTTGCCACCGCCCAACTGAAGACCCTGGATGCGCAGGGCGCCGACCTTCATGCCTGGAGCGCCTGGGTGGCCGAGGTGGCCGTGCATCCGCAAACGGGCGAGATCGAAGTGACCCGCGTCGTGGCCGGCCATGACAGCCGCAACCTGCAGGCGGCGCAGGCCGCCAGCACCCGGCCCGAGATCGTCCAGCAGGACCCGCAACTGCTGGCCGATGCGCGCCGGCTGCTGGGCACGGCGCCTGCCTTTGATGACTGGGCGGCGTCCACGGCTTCCGCTGCTTCTTTCGATGTGATCGCCAAGCCTGGCTCCGATCTGGTGCAGCATGCGCCCGGCGATGTCGCGATCATCCGCCAGGGCAATCTGGCGCTGGACGGCGTGGCCACGCTGCCCGCAGCAGCCGCCATTGCCAACGCCATCCACCATGCGACAGGCGTGCGCCTGCGCGAAGTGCCCTTCCAGCCGGAGCAGCTGCGCCTGGCGCTGGCCAGCGAGGGCGCGGGCAAGCCATACGCTGCAAAGCCCGGCCGTGGCTGGGGCTGGCTGGCTGCAGGCGCCGCAGGCCTGGCCGGCATGGCCGCCATGGTCTGGCCGTTCAAGCCGGCCCTGCCGCTGACCGATGGGCCCGATGTCTCCCTGTACTCGCCTCAGGCGCTGGAGCGCGGCCGCCTGGTGGCGGCTGCGGGCGACTGCGTGGTCTGCCATACCGCCCCGGGCGGCGCGGCCAATGCGGGCGGCTTGGGGCTGGAGACACCGTTCGGCACCATCTACTCCACCAACATCACGCCCGACAACGAAACCGGCATCGGCCGCTGGTCCTACGCGGCCTTCGAGCGCGCCATGCGCCACGGCATCCACCAGGATGGCCGCCAGCTGTATCCGGCCTTCCCGTACACGGCCTTCGCCAAACTCAGCGATGGCGACCTGCAGGCCCTCTACGGCTACCTGATGTCCCAGCCCGCCGTGAAGGCCAGGGCGCCCGAGACGCAGCTGGCCTTCCCCTACAACCTGCGCCCGGCCATGGCCGGCTGGAACCTGCTGTTCCACGATGCCACGCCCTTCAAGGCCGACCCCGCGCGCAGTGCCGAATGGAACCGGGGCGCCTACCTGGTCGAAGGCGCGGGCCATTGCGCGGCCTGCCACTCGCCGCGCAATGCGCTGGGTGCGGAAAAGCGCGGCATCCACTACCTGGGCGGCGGCGAGGCCGAAGGCTGGACGGCGCCCGCGCTCAATCAACTGGCGGGCGGCAAGCTGCCCTGGAGCCGCGAAGAGCTGTACCAGTACCTGCGCACCGGCTTCTCGGCCCGCCACGGCGTGGCGGCCGGCCCCATGGCACCCGTCATCCACGGCCTGGCCCAGTTGCCGGAAGCCGATGTGCGCGCCATGGCCACCTACCTGATGGAGCTGCCGGGCCAGGCCCCGCAGGCTGAACGGCAGGCGGTGCCCGTGCAGGCCCCGCCCGCGCCGGTCGCTGCACCTGCTGCCGCGCAGGGCCTGGCGCAGACCCGAGCCCAGGCTCAGGCCGCAACTGCCAAGGTCTTCGAGCGACACGCCAACGGCGAGCGCATCTACCAGAACGCCTGCGCCGTCTGCCATGAGGCGGGCAGCGGACCCACATTGTTCGGCGTCAAGCCGCTGCTGGGCCTGAACACCAACCTGCATGCCGCAAGCCCCGACAACCTGGTCCAGGTGATCCTGAACGGCATACAGGCGCCGGCCGACGATGCGCTGGGCTACATGCCCGGCTTCAGGGACAGCCTGGATGACAGGCAGATCGCGGACCTGCTCGGATATTTGCGCGAACGATTTGCACCGGAGGAAAAAGCTTGGCCAGACGACACGAAGACGATTAACCGGCTGCGCATGCAGGCACAGGCGCATGCGCACTGAGGGCGGCAATGGGCAGCAATGGGCGGCGGCATGGGCGATGCCGCGGATATGGACACCGTGCCCTGGAATCTCTCCAGGGCCTGGGTCCGGACATCTGATGCTGGGGACAGGTGATGGACATCCACGGACGGCGCTATCGACAGGCCGCCTGCCTGGAATGAGCCCATCGCCTGGATGCAGATACCGACATCCGGAATTTTTTCATCGGGCCATGGAGATGGCGCCGAGGGAGTGGTTCGCTCCGGATGTGTGAAGGGTGGAAGGCACGGCAGGAAACGGCAGGAAAAAGCCGAACGGCCGTGCCTGGAAAAGACAGATTCAACAATTGCGATGGCTAGAAAAGGAGTCCCTGCATGTCATCTACATACATTTCGGTGGAAAAAGGCATCCAGACAGCGGGTGTCGGCAAGTTCCAATATCGGCTGTTCGTCATCTTCGGGCTGGTCTGGCTGGCCGATGCCATGCAGGTGCTGTCCATAGGCTTCAGCGCGCCGTCCATTGCCAAGACCTTCGGCAAGACCGTGCCCGAGGCGCTGCAGACCGGCACCTTCTTCTTCATCGGCATGCTGATCGGCGCCTTCGTCTTCGGCCGCCTGGCCGACCGCATCGGCCGCCGCCCGGTGCTGATGATCGCCGTGGTGATCGACGCCTTCGCCGGCGTGGCCTCGGCCTTCGCGCCCGAGTTCGCCTGGCTGCTGGTGCTGCGCTTCATCACCGGCATCGGCGTGGGCGGCACGCTGCCCGTGGACTACACCATGATGGCCGAGTTCCTGCCCAGCGACCGCCGTGGCCGCTGGCTGGTGCTGCTGGAATCGTTCTGGGCCGTGGGCACCATCTTCCTGGCCATCCTGGCGCTGGTGGCCGTGTCCTGGGGTGACGATGCATGGCGCGTGATCTTCTTCGTGACCGGACTGCCGGCGCTGATCGGCGTGGTGCTGCGCTTCTACATCCCCGAGTCGCCCATGTTCCTCAACCGCAACGGCAAGTCGGAAGAGGCGCGCAAGGTGCTGCAGCGCGTGGCCAGGGTCAACGGAGCCACTGCGGACATCCCCGCCCTGCAGCCTGAAAAGCAAGAGCGCAAATCCATCCTCGCGCTGTTCAACGGCGACCTGCGCCGCCGCAGCCTCTCGCTGTTCCTGGCCTGGGCGCTGATCTCCATCGCCTACTACGGTGTCTTCGTCTACCTGCCCGTCAAGCTCAGCAGCGAGGGCTTCGCCTTCATGCGCGGCCAGGTCTTCCTGGTGGTGCTTGCCCTGGTGCAGCTGCCCGGCTTTGCACTGTCGGCCTATGGCGTCGAGCGCTGGGGCCGCAAGCCCACGCTGATCGGCTTCCTGCTGCTCAGTGCCGTGGGCTGCATGTTCTACAGCCTGGGCTCGTCGCCCTTCGTGGTCATCGGCTCCACCCTGCTGATGAGCTTCTCGCTGCTGGGCACCTGGGGCGCGCTGTATGCCTTCACCCCCGAGGTCTACCCCACCGACCTGCGCGCCAGCGGCATGGGCATGGCCGGCGCCGTGGCACGCTTCGGCGGCCTGTTCGCACCGGCCATCATTGCGCCCATCATGGCCTCCCACTTCACCCTGGCCCTGGCCGTGCTGTCCGCCATGCTGGTGGGCGGTGCCCTGTCGATCTGGGCCGTGGATGTGGAGTCGCGCAATCGGGCGCTGGATTGACGCCGAGAAAGAACTTCGACTGGAAAGGGTCTGCGCAAGCAGACCTTTTTTTATGGCAAACATTCCAATCAAGATTCAGATCATTCCTAGAGACTCGGCTGTTTCCATCCTCTATGGTATGAGCCGGAACGAGGCCGGCAAGCACTTCAGAACTGCCAAGCCCGCTCCGTAAATCCCATGCTTGTCAGTCATTCGGCTTGAGTTGCTGGAGACCTTGCCATGGGCCAGAAAACTCGGAGGGATGCATGACAGCGATTGAGAATGGTCTTCTTGTCGATAGAAATGTCGAGGTGAAAATATTTCCATCCATACAGCATGGCGATTTGCTGAAGGTGAATTCCATTGTGCTTCACAGGACAAATTCACCAACGGCAGCCAGCGTGTTGAACAGCTACAAGGGCGGCCAGAAAACGGGAGCGCATTTTCTCGTTGGGAAAGATGGAAAAATCCATCAAACAGCCAATCTGAAGAGAGTTTGCTGGCATGTGGGAATACTGCAGGTTCGTTGCCTCAACGAGAGCAACTGCGAAACTGCCGATTTTGAGAATATCAATGCCCTGCTGCATCAAAAGGGGATGGGATTCGGGCAAAGAGTGAGGAAGGTCTCGGAGCATGAAAAGCAAAAGCCCTATCCTTTGAGGTATCCTGTCAATGCAGAGTCGCTTGGGATTGAGGTGGTAGGCATGTTTCAGCGCCATACCCAGGACTACGAAGTGCCGACACAGGCGCAGTTGTACCAGACTCAATGGCTGGTACGCCTGCTGGTGGGTATCTATGGCTTGAGAATTCTGAGCGATGTCTACGCCCACGGTGCCATTGCAAGAAAGCAGCCTGCGGAAGGAAGCCAGTTGCTGCGCTATATATTCAGTGGAGCCTGATTCATATGTTCTTGAAAAATAGCCGCCCGATGCAAATGAAATCAATCAGAGTGCTCATTCTTGCTCTTGGGTTTCTCATGCTGTTCGTCTCTTTTGGTGCTGCATCAAGACAGAAGAATTCTGTGACGCTGATCGGTGGAATTCAGCGATCCATTGGAGAAGGGCAAACCATGGGCTGCGAGAAAATTGCGCTGCGGCCCAAGGATGTCATCCGTTATTTCTCCACGGCAACCGAGGTTTCCTTCTCCACCTTTCACTATGAATCGATCATTCTGCCTTGCGCCTTCAGTGGGAAGCTGCGGCGCAATGGCGTGGTTTATGGGTGGAGCATCAATGCAGCAGGCGCCGGGTATCTCTATCCGGAAGATGGGCGTGAGAATCTGTTTTTTCTTTGCTACAGGTCGTGCGCAAAGGCACTGCCTGGGTTGATGGGGCTTTGACGGCGAGGGCCCAAGCCCTTTGAAATCGCCTGGCAGCCATCCTCATGAAAACAGGGGCTCTTCAATCCGCCTCGCCACCTTCCAGCATCTTCTTGAGCAGGAAATCCAGCGCCAGGCGCTCGGCCGGATTGAGCTTGCCGTAGGTGCTTTCGGTGATCTGCTTGGCGAAGGGCTCCATGTCGCGCACCAGGTCCTGGCCGGCCTCGGTGAGGTTGATGACGACCTTGCGGCGGTCGATGCGGTCATGGTCCACCTGCACCAGTTCGCGCTGCTTGAGCCGGTCCACCACGCCGCGGATGGTGGCCTGGTCGATCACGGTGGCCTTGACGATGTCGGCCAGCGAGCTGCCGCTGTTGTCGCGCACGGAGCACAGCACCACGAATTGCGCGGCCGTGAGCTGCGAGTCGGGAATGTATTGCTGGAAAAGCGCGGTATGGCGCTGATAGACACGCCGCAGCAGGTGGCCGATCTGGTCTGAAAAATGATAGCCATCCTGTGGCGTCATGGCTGATGGCGGGTGGTTCATGGTGCGCGTGAGCTTATCAAAATTCACACCAAACACCGTGTGATTTGCGACAAGCCGGGCGCATTTGCCAATTGGCGCAAACCCGCGCCGGCTATGGCATCCGCCAGACCCGGGACGGCAGGCGCAGCACTGCCTGGCGGCTCATTTGCCGATTGAATGGCGCAATCATCCGTTTGAATTTGACGGCCTGCCCGGCAGGCCTTGAAATGGCACGAGAGACAAAGCGCCAGCGGACCGGACCGCGCCGCTCCCCACAACGACAGCCAGCAGGGACACCCATGCCAGCCACACAAGGGAAGATCATTCCCATCGCCGTCGCCAATGCCGCTGTTGCCGGCAGCGCACTCGGCGCCCATGAGCGCGAGGCGGTCGAGCATGCCATCGCCGTCCATGCCCGGCGCCCCGGCCCACTGATCGAGTTGCTGCATGCCGTGCAGGACATGCTGGGCCATATCCCCGAAGCCGCCGTGCCGCGCATGGCCGATGCGCTGAACCTCTCGCGTGCCGAGGTGCATGGCGTCATCTCCTACTACCCCCATTTCCGCAGCACGCCAGCGGGCCGCCATGTGCTGCAGGTCTGCCGCGCCGAGGCCTGCCAGTCGCGCGGTGCCGACGCGCTGCTGGCCCATGCAGGCCAGGCGCTGGGCTGCACGTTGCATGGCCATGGAACCAGTGCCGATGGTGCCGTCACTCTGGAGCCGGTCTATTGCCTGGGCCTGTGCGCGTCATCGCCTGCCGTGATGCTCGATGGCCAGCCCCATGCGCATGTCACGGTCAACGGACTGGATGCGCTCATCGCGCAATGCCGCCAGCCGGAGCAGGCCGGCGAGGCGGTGGCGCAGCCTGCGCATGCAGGGGCGGGGGCAGGCCCCGGCGTGCGCGTCTATGTGCCCCGCGATGCCGCCGCACTGGCCGTGGGCGCTGACGCCGTGGCCGGCGCCCTGCAGCGCGAGTGCGCGGCGCGCGGCCTTCAGGTGCAGATCGTTCGCAACGGCTCGCGCGGCCTGCTGTGGCTGGAGACGCTGGTGGAGGTCGAGACGCCCGAAGGCCGCGTGGCCTACGGTCCGGTCACGGCCGATGCGGTGCCGGGCCTGCTCGATGCCGGAATGCTGCAGGGCCGCAGCCATGCGCTGTGCCATGGACTGACCGAGGCCATTCCCTACCTGGCGCGCCAGGAGCGCCTGACCTTTGCGCGCGCGGGCGTCACCGACCCGCTGAGCCTGGCCGACTATGCGGCCCATGGCGGCTGGAAGGGGCTGGAGCGCGCGGCAGGCCTGGCGCCTGCCGCCATCGTGCAGGAGGTGCTGGATTCGGGCCTGCGCGGCCGTGGCGGCGCGGCGTTTCCGGCCGGCATCAAGTGGAAGACCGTGGCGGCCGCAGCAGGGCCGCAAAAGTACATAGCCTGCAATGCCGACGAGGGCGATTCCGGCACCTTTGCCGACCGGCTGCTGATGGAGGGCGACCCGTATTGCCTGATCGAAGGCATGGCCATCGCGGGCCTGGCCGTGGGCGCGACGCAGGGCCTGGTCTATGTGCGCAGCGAGTATCCGCACGCCATCGCCACGTTGCGCGAAGCCATTGCGCGTGCCGAGGCCGCAGGCTGGCTGGGCAGCGATGTGGCAGGCAGCGGGCGCAGCTTCCACCTGGAGGTGCGCAAGGGCGCGGGCAGCTATGTCTGCGGCGAGGAAACGGCCATGCTGGAGAGCATCGAGGGGCGGCGCGGCATTGTGCGCGCCAAGCCGCCGCTGCCGGCCATCGAGGGGCTGTGGGGCCGGCCCACGGTGATCAACAACGTGATCACGCTGGCCACGGTGCCGCTGATCCTGGCGCGCGGCGCGGCCTTCTACCAGGGCTTCGGCATGGGCCGCTCGCGCGGCACGCTGCCCTTCCAGCTGGCCGGCAACATCGCGCGCGGAGGGCTGGTGGAAAAGGCCTTCGGCCTGAGCCTGCGCGAACTGGTGGAGGACTTTGGCGGCGGCACGGCCACCGGCCGCGCCATCAAGGCCGTGCAGGTGGGCGGCCCGCTGGGCAGCTATGTGGCGCCGGCCGACTGGGATGCGCCGCTGGACTACGAGGCCTATGCGGCCAAGGGCAACGTGGTGGGGCACGGCGGCATCGTCGTGCATGACGACACGGCCGACATGGCGCAACTGGCACGCTACGCCATGGAGTTCTGCGCCATCGAGTCCTGCGGCAAGTGCACGCCCTGCCGCATCGGCTCCACGCGCGGCGTGGAGGTCATCGACCGCATCGTGCGCGCTGGCACCGACCCTGCCGCCCATGCCAGCCAGGTGGCCCTGCTGGAAAGCCTGTGCGACACCATGCAGCACGGCTCCATGTGCGCCATGGGCGGGATGACCCCGTATCCGGTGCGCTCGGCGCTGAACCACTACCCCCAGGACTTCGGCATCGAGTCCACCACGGCTGCAACTGCCGCCTGAACGGAGAACACCATGCTCGACCATTTGAAGCAAGCCGACTGGGGCACGCCCGCCAGCCGGCGCGAGGCGCTGATCACCCTGCAGATCGACGGCCGCGAGGTCACCGTGCCCGAAGGCACCTCGCTGATGCGCGCGGCCATGGAAGGCGGCGTGCAGGTGCCCAGGCTGTGCGCCACCGACAGCCTGGAGCCCTTCGGCTCCTGCCGCCTGTGCCTGGTGCAGATCGAGGGGCGCAAGGGCTTTCCGGCCTCGTGCACCACGCCGGCCGAGCCGGGCATGAAGGTGCGCACGCAAAGCCCGCAGCTGCAGGAGCTGCGCCGCGGCGTGATGGAGCTGTACATCTCCGACCATCCGCTGGACTGCCTGACCTGCAGCGCCAACGGCGACTGCGAGCTGCAGGACATGGCCGGCACCGTCGGCCTGCGCGAGGTGCGCTACGGCTTCGAGGGCGCCAACCACTTCAAGGGCGAGATGCGGGCCGAGGTCGATGTGTCCAACCCGTATTTCAGCTACGACCCCAGCAAGTGCATCGTCTGCAACCGCTGCGTGCGCGCCTGCGAGGAGACGCAGGGCACGTTTGCGCTGACCATCTCGGGCCGGGGCTTCGAGTCGCGCGTCACGGCGGGGCAGGGCGGCAGCTTCATGGACAGCGACTGCGTCAGCTGCGGCGCCTGCGTGCAGGCCTGCCCCACGGCCACGCTGCAGGAAAAGACCGTGACCGAGCTGGGCCAGGCCGGGCACAGCGCCATCACCACCTGCGCCTACTGCGGCGTGGGCTGCGGCTTCAAGGCCGAGATGAAGGGCGAGCAGGTCGTGCGCATGGTGCCCTGGAAGGACGGCCAGGCCAACGAGGGCCATGCCTGCGTCAAGGGCCGCTTCGCCTGGGGCTATGCCACGCACAAGGACCGCATCACCCGACCCATGGTCCGCGCGAAGATCACCGACCCCTGGCGCGAGGTCAGCTGGGAAGAGGCCATTGCCCACACGGCCAGCGAGTTCCGCCGCATCCAGGCGAAGCATGGCAAGGACTCGATTGGCGGCATCACCTCCTCGCGCTGCACCAACGAAGAGGCCTACCTGGTGCAAAAGCTGGTGCGCACGGCCTTCGGCAACAACAACGTCGATACCTGCGCGCGCGTGTGCCACTCGCCCACGGGCTACGGGCTGGGCCAGACCTATGGCACCTCGGCCGGCACGCAGACCTTCAAGTCCATCGAGCACACGGACGTGGTCATGGTCATCGGCGCCAATCCCACGGCCGCGCACCCGGTGTTCGGCTCGCGCATGAAAAAGCGCCTGCGCGGCGACGGCCGGCGGGCGGGTGCCAAGCTCATCGTCATCGACCCGCGCGAGATCGAGCTCGTCAAGTCGCCCCACATCCGCGCCGACTACCACCTGCAGCTGCGGCCCGGCACCAACGTGGCCATGATCACCTCGCTGGCCCATGTCATCGTCACCGAAGGCTGGCTGGCCGAGGACTACATTGCCGAGCGCTGCGATGCCAAGTCCTTCGCGCAGTGGAAGGAATTCGTGGCCCGGCCCGAGAACTCGCCCGAGGCCATGGCCGAGGTCACCGGGGTTGCTCCCGAACTCGTGCGCGGCGCCGCCCGCCTGTATGCGCGGGGTGCCGAGGACCATGCGGCGGGCACCCCCGTCAACGCGGCCATCTACTACGGCCTGGGCGTGACCGAGCATGCGCAGGGCTCGACCATGGTCATGGGCATTGCCAACCTGGCCATGGCCACGGGCAACGTGGGCCGCGAGGGCGTGGGCGTGAACCCGCTGCGCGGCCAGAACAATGTGCAGGGCTCGTGCGACATGGGCTCCTTCCCGCACGAGCTGCCCGGCTACCGCCACATCTCGGACAGCACGGTGCGCGCCGAGTTCGAGGGCGCCTGGGGCGTCGCTCTCAGCCCCGAGCCCGGCCTGCGCATTCCCAACATGTTCGAGGCGGCCCTGGCCGGCAGCTTCATGGGCCTGTACTGCGAGGGCGAGGACATCGTGCAGTCCGACCCCAACACCCAGCATGTGACGGCCGCGCTCTCGGCCATGGAATGCGTGGTCGTGCAGGACATCTTTCTCAACGAAACCGCCAAGTACGCCCACGTCTTCCTGCCGGGCGCCTCCTTCCTGGAAAAGGACGGCACCTTCACCAATGCCGAGCGCCGCATCTCGCGCGTGCGCAAGGTCATGGCGCCGCTGGCCGGCTATGCCGACTGGGAAGTCACCCAGCTGCTGGCCAATGCGCTGGACTACCCCATGCACTACACGCATCCGAGCGAGATCATGGCCGAGATCGCCGCGCTCACGCCCAGCTTCGCGGGCGTGAACTACGACAAGATCGACCGCCTGGGCAGCGTGCAATGGCCCTGCAATGACAGCACCGAAGAGGCCGGCACTTCCATCATGCACAGGGACCGCTTCGTGCGCGGCAAGGGCCGCTTCATCATCACCCAGTACGTGGCCAGCGACGAGAAGGTCACCCAGCGCTTTCCGCTGCTGCTGACCACGGGCCGCATCCTGTCGCAGTACAACGTGGGCGCCCAGACCCGGCGCACGCACAACAGTCACTGGCACAGCGAGGACCGGCTGGAAATCCATCCGCATGACGCCGAGGACCGCGGCATACGCGACGGCGACTGGGTCGGCATCGCCAGCCGCGCGGGGGAGACCGTGCTGCGCGCCACCGTCACCGAGCGCATACAGCCCGGCGTGGTCTACACCACCTTCCACTTTCCCGAATCGGGCGCCAACGTCATCACCACCGACAGCTCCGACTGGGCCACCAACTGCCCCGAATACAAGGTCACGGCCGTGCAGGTGCTGCCCGTCTCCCAGCATGCCCAGCCGTCCGACTGGCAGCGCGAATTCGCGCGCGTCCACGAAGAGCAGATCGGCCTGCTGCAGGCCGCGCAGATTCCACAGGCACAGCAGCCCGCCATGGCAGGAGGCAAGTGATGGACAGCGCCAACCTGGTGCGCATGGCCAACCGCATCGGCGAGTTCTTCGAGGCCATGCCCGAGCGCGACGAGGCCCTGCACGGCATTGCCGAGCACATCCGCAAATTCTGGGAACCCCGCATGCGCGCCGAACTGGCCCGCGTGCTGGCCAGCCCCGACGAGGCCCAGGCGCTCAAGCCCATCGTGCGCGAGGCGCTGGCGCTGCATCCGCTGCCCCCGGCATCCTCGCCGCAGACTTAGCCAAACCGCTTCTTCCTCGCCATCTCCCTTGCCAGCTCCACAAAGCCCGCCGCCGCTGGCGACAGGCGCTCCATGCTGCGCACGGCCAGGCCGGTGACGCGGCGCTGGCGGGGGGAGAGGCTGCGGTAGACCATGCCTTCGGGCGGCTCCTGGGGAACGGCCAGCCGGGCGGCGATGGCGATGGCATGGCCCTGGGCCACGAAGCCCTGCATGGAGGACATCTGCTCGAAGTGGTAGATGGCGGCGGGCTGGGCGCCGGCCTCGGCCAGGAAGCGGTCGATCTGCGCGCCCGAGCCGGCCGAGGTGCGCACGAAGGCCTCGCCCTGCAGGTCGGCAGCGCGGATGCTGCGCTGGGTGGCCAGCCGGTGCGCGGCGGGCAGCAGCGCGATCAGTTCATCCTCGACCAGGGGTACGGTCTCGAAGCGCTCATCAGGCAGCACGACGAAGCCGATCTCCACGCGCCGCTCCAGCAGCCACTTGACCACGGTGTCGTCGTTCTGCTCGTCGATCTGCACCAGCACGGCGGGCTGGCGGCGCCGGTATTCGGTGATCAGCGGGGGCAGCAGCCGCAGCGAAGAGGTGGCGCCGAACGAGGCCACGCGCAGCGTGCCGCGCGCCATGCCGCGCTCGGCATCGGCCTCCTGACGCAAGGCCTCCTTCTGCTGGAGGATGTCGTTGGCGCGCTGTAGCAGCCGCGCGCCTGCGTCGGTCAGCGGGGAGTGGGGCCCCTCGCGGCGCACAAGCTGCACCTGCAGCTCGCCCTCCAGCGCGCGCAGGGCATGGCTGACGGCGCTCTGGGTAATGCCCAGCAGCGCGGCCGCGCGCGAGAAACTGCCGGCGCGGGCCAGCGCCGCAAACACTTCGAGCTGGGTGAAAGTCATGGGAGCACGGTGTCCAGATCATGAGCATTCGCTCATTTGTCTATGAATGGATATGAGTACATAGTACGCGCCATGAATTCTCACCGCTTCTTTGGCCCGCACCTGCGGCTTGTCGGCATGGCCCTGCTGTGGGGCGCCTCGTGGCCCGCGGGCCGCGTGGTGGCACAGAACATGCCGCCGCTGGCAGCCGCCAGCCTGCGCTTCCTGCTGGCCGCCGCCGTGCTGCTGCCCTGGCTGTACTGGGCAGGAGGCATGGCGGGCCTGCGCCAATGGAGTGCCAAACGCTGGCTGGGCATGGCGGCCGCTGGCGCCACGGGCGTGTTCGGCTATGCGGCCTTCTTCCTGATGGGGCTGCAGCATGTGCCGGCCGGCAAGGCGGCCCTGGTGATCACCCTCAACCCCGTGCTCACGCTGGCGCTGGCGGTCTGGCTGTTCGGCGAGCGGCTCAACCGCACCATTGCGCTGGGCATGGCCCTGGCGGCCTGCGGCGCCGTGGTGGTGATCTCGCATGGCCAGCCGCTGGCGCTGCTGGAGGGATCGGTAGGCGCGGGCGAGCTGCTGATCCTGGGCTGCGTGGCCTGCTGGGTGACCTACACCCTGATCGGCCGCTGGCTGCTCACGGGCGTCGATGCGCTCTCGGCCACGGCCGTGACCTCGACCATGGGCGCGGCCATGCTGCTGGCGGCCAGCCTGGTGGTGGAAGGGCCGGCCGGCCTGCAGGCCGCCGTGCACGGCACCGGCCCTGCCTTGGGGGCGCTGGCCTTCCTGGCCTTCGGCGCCACGGCCCTGGCCTATGCCTGGTACTTCGACGGCGTCAAGGCGCTGGGCGCGGGCGCGGCCTCGGGCTACATCACCCTGGTGCCCGTGATCGGCGTGGCGCTGTCGGCGCTGTGGCTGGGCGAGAGCATCGATGCCAGCATCGTGCTGGGCGGCGGCATGGCCGTGGCCGGCACGGCGCTGATGAACTGGGGTCGCAGGCCTGCGGCTGCGGTGCACGTGGTGGCCAAGCGCACCGCAGTCCAGAGCTGAACGGATCGGGCCCGGTTCAATCCAGCGAGGCGCCCGAGATGCGCACGCGCTCGCCCTGCACCTGGTAGTCGCGCGCCAGGAAGTCTCGGTATTCGGCGGGGGTGGAGGCCACAGCCACGTATGAGAACGCGTCGATCTGGGTTTTGCGGAATTCCGGCTCCAGCAGCACGCGGCGCACATCGGCGGCGATCTTCTCCACCAGGGGGGCGGGGGTTGCGGCCGGCGCCAGCAGGCCGATGTTGAACACGGCCTGGATGTCGCGCACGCCAGCTTCCTTGAAGGTGGGTACGTCCGGCAGGGCGATGCTGCGTGTCTCCGAGGACACGGCCAGGGCCTTGAGCTTGCCGGACTTGATGTGCTGCTCGATCACCGACACCCCCAGCACCGCCGCATCGATCTGGCCGGCGATGACCTCGGGGATCAGCGGTGCTGCGCCCTTGTAGGGCACATGCACCATCTCCAGCCCTTCCTGCTTGGCGAACATGGCCAGCGGCAGGTGCACGATGCCGCCCGCGCCCGAGGAGCCATAGGTCAGCGGCTTGGTCTTGCCTGCCTGGCGTGCCTGGGCAATGAACTCCTGCAGCGTGCCGGCCTTGGAGGCCTGCGGCACGAAGAAGACCATGGGCACGCTGATCATCCGGGAGATGGGGGCGAAGTCCTTTTGCGGGTTGTAGGGCAGCTTCTTGTACAGGTGCGGGTTCATGGTCAGCGACGCTTCGGTCGCTGCAAACAGCGTATAGCCGTCGGGCGCGCTCTTGGCCACGTACTCGGCCCCGATGATCTCGTTGGCGCCTGTTCGGTTGAGCACCACCACGGGTTGCGACCAGACCTTGTTCAGGCGCGTGGCCAGCGCGCGCGCCAGATTGTCCACGGGGCCACCGGCCGCGTAGGGAACGACGATGTTCACGGGCTTGGACGGAAAGGCCACCGGGGCCTGGGCGTGGCCCAGGGCGGGCACGAGGGCCACGGTGGCGGTCAGCAGGGTTGCGGCGATGCGATGCAGGCGGGACATGGTGTGGGAAGCGGGTACGGTGAAGCAGGCCGCGCTCCAAGGGGCGGCCTGCTGTGGAACGGAAGAATCGAAAAATGGCAGGCCGGAAGGCCCCGGAGGTGACGGCGCCTCAGGCGCGGACACGCTCCATGCGCGTCAGTGGCAGGGACTCGCCCTCGCTGATCGCAGGCTGCAGCACGAAGTCGAAGCGCGTGCGCACGAAGGGCGCATCCACACCCAGCGACTCGTAGCCCAGCGGCGCCACGCCGCGCTCCAGCTCGACGATCAGGCCGTCGCGCGTGGCGAAGGCGAAATCGTCGTCCAGGTAGGTATCGCCGGGCAGGTTGACCTGGGTGGTCAGCGTGCGCATGCCGGGCGCGACCACGAGGAAGTGGATGTGGGCGGGGCGATGGCCATGGCGGCCCAGCGCATCGAACAGTTCCGATGTGGGGCTGTTCGGCGGTATGGAATAGCCGGGCGGCACATAGCTGCGAAAGCGGTAGCGGCCCTGGTCGTCGGCTTCTATGCGGCGGCGCAGCTCGTAGGGCTTCATTCCCGGGAAGAAGTGCGAGTAGCCGCCCTGGACATTGGCATGCCAGACGTCGATGAGCGCATGGGGCAGGGGCCGGCCGTCGAGGTCCAGCACCCGTCCTTCCATCACGAAGACTTCGCCCTGGGGCTCGCCCTCATCCAGGCGAGCCTCGGCTTTCGACAGCGGTGCGCCGGCCACGAACAGCGGGCCTTCAATGGCGCGCGGCGTACCGCCCGCACGGCCGGCACGGGCATCGGCCTCGTCGCTGCGGATGTCCAGCAGCCGGTCGAAGCCCAGGCCCGCCGTGATCAGGCCCAGCTGGCCGCTGCTGCCCAGGCGGCCCAGCCAGTCCACGGCGGCCCAGAACTCGTCGGGCGTGACATCCAGCTCGTCGATGGTATGGAACAGATCGCTGACGATGCGCTGGGTCAGCGCCCGCACGCGGTCGCTGCCGGGCGCGATCTGCTTGCTGTTGACCAGATTCAGCAGCTGGTCCTGGGACAGTTCGGACATGTTTGTCTCCTCGTGGTTTTATGGAATGTCCTGGGGAAAGAGCGGCACTCAGTCCATGCTGATGTTGCGCTCCGTGATCACCTTGGCCCAGCGCACGGACTCGGCCTGCAGGTGCCTGGCCGCCTCCTCGGGCGTGGAGCCCACGACTTCGGCGCCGATGGCCTTGAAGCGTTCGAGCACGTCGGGCTGCTTCATCTCGGCCACGAAGACCTGGTTGAGCTTCTTGACGATGGCCGGCGGCGTGCTGGCGGGCATGAAGACGGCGAACCAGGGCGAGACCTCGTAGCCCTTGATGCCGGCCTCTTCCATGGTGGGCACGTCGGGCATGCTGGACGAGCGCTTGGCCGTGGTCACGGCCAGGGCGCGCAGCTTGCCCGACTGGATGTGCGGGCGCGCCGAGGTGATGGAGTCGAACATGTAGTTGACCTGTCCGCCCAGCAGGTCGGACACGGCCGGGCCCGATCCCTTGTAGGGGATGTGCAGGATGTCCACGCCGGCCAGCGAGTTGAACACTTCGCCCGCCAGGTGGATGGAGGTGCCGTTGCCGGCCGAGGCATAGGTCAGCTTGCCGGGCGAGGCCTTGGCGGCGGCCACCACGTCGGCCACGCTCTTGACGTTGGGCTGCGTGGAGTTGGTCACCAGGATGTTGGGCACCACGGCCAGCACGCCCACGGGTGCGAAGTCCTTGATCGGGTCGTAGCTGAGCTTGCGGTACAGCGGCTTGTTGGTGGCCATGCCGATGGAGGTGATCATCAGCGTGTAGCCGTCGCCGGGCTGCTTGGCCACGAAGTCGGCGCCGATGTTGCCGCCCGCGCCGGGACGGTTCTCGATCACGAAGGGCTGGCCCAGCGTGCGGCCGGCCTTCTCGCCCAGGGTGCGTGCAATGGCGTCCATGGCGCCGCCCGGCGGGAAGGGCACGATCCAGCGGATGGGCTTGCTGGGCCAGTTGGCCTCGGGGGCCTGCGCGTGCGCGGCGGGCACGAGGGCGGACAGGCACAGGCCTGCGGCTGCGGCGGTCAGAAAACGGCGTTTCACATTCACTTCAGTTGTCTCCGAAAAATCTTGTCCTGGTGCGGGCTGTGCTCAGGCGATGGCCGAGGGGTGCCGGGCCAGCGGCGTGACCTGGATGTCCATGTAGGGGAACAGCGGCAGGCCCTGCAGCAGCTCGTGCAGCTCGTCGTTGGAGGCCACGTCGAACACGCTGTAGTTGGCGTACTCGCCCACCACGCGCCAGATGTGGGGCCAGCGGCCGTCGTGCTGCAGTTGCTGGGAATAGGCCTTCTCGCGAGCCTTGATCTCGGCTGCCACGTCGGCGGGCAGGTCGTGGGGGATCTTCACGTCCATGCGGACCAGATAAAGCATGCTTGTCTCCAGGAGGAATGAAAGGAATTCAGGTGGCAGCCCCGGTCCGGGCCTGCCCCATGTCGAAGTGCTGCGGCTGGCTGCCGGCCAGCGCGCGGTCGAAGCGTGCGAGTTGCTGCAGGTCGATCTCCACGCCCAGGCCGGGTCCGTCGGGCAACTGCAGCTCGAAGTCGCGGATGGCCATGCGCTCGGCCACGATGTCGTCCACCAGCAGCTGCGGGCCGAACAGCTCGCAGTTGTAGTGCTGGCCGCCCAGGGTGGCAAAGACATGGGCCGAGGCGGCCGAGCCTATCGAGGTCTCCAGCATGGTGCCGCCGTACCAGCCGATATCGGCCGCCTGGGCAATGGCCGCCACCTTGCGCGTGCGCAGCAGGCCGCCATGCTTGGCCACCTTGAGCGAGAACACGTGGCTGGCCTGCTCGCGCGCCAGGCGCATGGCGTCGTAGGGCGTGCACACGCTTTCGTCGGCCATGACCAGGGCGCCCTGCAGCGTGGCGGTCAGCTCGCGCAGCGCGGGCACGTTCCAGCCGGCCACGGGCTGCTCGATCAGGGTCACGCCGGCATCGATCAATTGCGGCAGAAAGCGCCGCGCCGTGGCGCCGTCCCAGGCCTGGTTCACATCCACGGTCAGCGTGGCGCGGCCCTGCAGGCCGCGCGCGATCTCGCTCACATGGGCCACGTCGGCCTCGGGCGTGCGCGCGCCGATCTTCATCTTGAAGATGCGGTGGCGCCGTTGCTCCAGGCGCAGCTGGGCCTCGGCCAGGTCGCGTTCGATGTCGCCGCTGGCCAGCGTCCAGGCCAGGGGCAGGCTGTCGCGCTGCTTGCCGCCCAGCAACTGCCACAGCGGCAACTGCAGGCTGCGGGCCACGGCGTCCATCAGCGCGATCTCGACGGCGCTCTTGGCAAAGGCGTTGCCCTTGCAGGCCAGGTCCATGCGCGAGAGGCAGGCCTCGAAGCGCGCGCCGTCCTGGCCGATCAGGCTGGGCGCCAGGTGGTTGGTGATGGCGTGGTGGATGCTCTCGGGCGATTCCTCGTTCCACGACGGGCCGCCGATGGTGGCGGCCTCGCCGAAGCCCGTGGCGCCGTTGCGCAGCCACAGCTGCACGATCACCGGGCTTTGCCGGCTGATGGAGCCGAACGACAGCTTGTGCGGACGGATGGTGGGAATGTCGAGGATCCGCGCCTCGATGCGCTCGATCAGGAAACGGTCTTGCATGGCAATGGCGGGTGTCTTGGCTGGCGGCGGCTGCCGGCGATGGACACAAGCGTAAATCCATGCATTGTGTGGATCTATTGAATTATTTGTGAGAAATCATTCGATTTCATCGATGATTGAGGGCGTCACGGCGCCGGTGCGCCACCGGCGTCCCTTGCGCCGCTACAGCAACTCCGCCGGGCGCGTCTCCGATGTGCTGCGGCAGGGCAGGCTGATGCGGAACAGCGACCCGCCTTCGGGGCGGTTGCTGGCGGCGATGGTGCCGTCCATGGCGTCGATGATCTTGCGGCAGATGGCCAGGCCCAGGCCGGTGCCGCCCGAGCCGTTGCGGGTTTTGCTGGACTGCACGAAGGGCTGGAAGATCTTGTCCAGTTCCTGCGCAGGAATGCCCGGCCCCTGGTCGGAGACGGCGATGCAGATATCGCCCTGCTCATCGAGGCGTCCCTGCACATCGATGCGCCCGCCGATGGGCGAGAACTTGATGGCATTGGCCAGTACATTGCGCACCACCTGCTGGAAGCGCACGGGGTCGGCCTTGGCGATCAGCGGCGTGTCGTCGAGCTCCAGCCGCAGGTCGATCAGCTTTTGCTGCTGCTGCGGCTCCAGCTCGCGCACCACGGGCCGGATCAGGCTCCTGAGGTCGGTGCGCTCCACGTGGATGGTGCCCACGGCGCTTTCCAGCTTGGCCACGTCCAGCAGGTCGTTGACCAGGGCCAGCATGCGTATGCCCGCCTCGTGGATGTCGTTGAACATGTCGGCCATGGCGGGATTGCCGCGCGAGCGCAGGCCGCCCAGCTCGGCAAAGCCCATGATGGACTGCAGCGGCGTGCGCAGCTCATGGCTCATGTTGGCCACGAATTCCGATTTCACGCGGAAGGCCTCTTCGGCAGCATCGCGGGCTTCCCGGGTGGCATGCTCGGCTGCGCGGAATTCGCTCACGTCCACAAAAATGCTGAGCACGCCGGTGATCTGGCCCTGGGCGTTCTTCACGGCGGCCTTGGAGATCTGCACGTCGCGGTAGCTGCCGTCCACGTGGGGCAGCCGGGCCTCCACCACCATGCGCTGGCCCGAGCGCATCACGACCTGGTTGCTGCGCATCTGCAGCAGGGCATCGTCGCGCGAGTGCAGGCCCTTGATCTCATGGCCGAGCACGGCGTAGCGGCCCCGGCCGAAGAAGTCCTCCCAGGCCTTGTTGACCAGGGCCACGCGCTGGTCCGCGTCGGTGACCAGCATGGGCAGGGGCGTGGTCTCGAACAGCAGATGCTGGAAGGCCAGCTGGGTCTGCA
>JAITUC010000043.1 GCA_031286585.1 Delftia acidovorans | reverse complement strand
GTTCTCGGCGTGGACGCGGGCGGTGTAGGGCAGGCGGTCCCAGGCGCCGGGCGAGAGGGCATCGACGGCGGCGCGGGCGTCGATGTAGTGCAGCGTGGTGCCGGGCAGGGGTTTCTTGTAGCGGGAGGTCATGGGGGCGATGGATTCTCGGGCCTACGTGAGCCGATTACTGCGCGCGGATTACTGCGCGCGGATTTCGTTGTCTTTCACCACCTTGGCGTAGCGGGGAATCTCGGACTGGATCAGGGCGCCGAATTGGGCCGGCGTGCCGCCTGCCGGCGACACGCCCGTGGGCTCCAGCTGGGCCAGCAGTGCCGGCGACTTGAGGCCGGTGTCCAGCGCCGCATTGATTCGCGACAGCACGGCGGGCGGCAGACCCTTGGGCGCGAGCAGGCCGTGCCAGGCCACCACGTCATAGTCCGGCAGGCCGCTTTCGGCCACCGACGGGATCTCGGGATAGGCGGGCAGGCGCTGGGCCGTGGTCACGGCCAGGGCGTGCAGCTTGCCGCTCTTGACGTGCTGCATCAGCGCCTCGGTGCCGGCCACCAGCATGTCCACGTTGCCCGACAGCAGGTCGGTCACGGCCGGGCCCGTGCCGCGATAGGGCACATGCGTGGCCTTGACCCTGGCCATGCCGAACAGGTACTCGGTCACGATGTGAAGATGGCTGCCATTGCCGGCCGAGGCAAAGGTCAGCTTACCCGGGTTCTCACGGGCATAGGCCAGCAATTCCTGCAGGTTTCTGGCGGGCACGCGGGGGCTCACGCAGACCACGTAGGCGCCCTTGGACAGCTGGATCACGGGTGTCATGTCGGCCACGGGGTCGAAGCGCAGCTTGTACAGCGAGGGGTTGACCGTATAGCTGCCCGCCACCAGCAGCAGCGTGTAGCCGTCGGCCGCCGAGCGCAGCGCGTACTCGGTGCCCAGCGTGCCACCGGCGCCCGGCCGGTTCTCCACCACCACGGGCTGGCCCAGCCTGTCGTTGAGCACATTGGAGGCCACGCGTGCAATGAAGTCCGAGCCGCCGCCGGGCGCGAAGGGGCAGACGATCTTCAGCGACTTGCTGGGAAAGGCCTCCTGGGCCAGGCCCTGGTGCGGCAGCGCAAGGCCGGCCAGCGGGGCGGGCAGGGCGGCGCAAAAGCGGCGGCGGTTGATGCTCATGGGTTGATGTCTCCTGCAGAGTTATGGTTGGCAGTGCGCCAGGCTTGTTGCAAGCAACATGCCATCCAGCTCAAGGGGAAACCCGTGCAAGCCTCGCAGCCTGCTGCCAGAGGCTGAAGGGCTGCAGCGCCACCTGCTGTTGCGCCATCCGTTTCATTGGTGTTTCAAAACTGCTGCTTCTGATTTCATGGATGACGGGAGGTGCAATGCCTTGCACCTCCGGTGCCACGTCGAGCGGCGGAGCATCTTCGGTCGGGAATGAAAGAGGAGTGTCCGCAGTCTAGGGTTTGCCCGTGGAGGTCTTCAGCAAGAGCGCCTCCCGACGATAGAGTAAAGGTATTTGTAGGATTCGTCTTACACATGGTTTGCCTGCCGGGTGCCGAAATCCATTTATCCTCGCTCTCTGCTCCACATGGCCTGCCCGGCCTTTTCGGGTGGCCGGCCATGGGGCTGGCAATGAGTGGTTCCGTGCTCCTGGACCGATTCCCCGTGACTGCCTCTTCAGCCTTAGCCGCTCCATGTCAGCTTTTGCCCAGCGCACGCTTGTAGCCATCCGGACCGCCTGGCCAGCCGCAACCGTCATGGCGGTGGGCATGTGCCTGAGTGCCGCGCTTGCCCTGCAGCAGCAGCGGGCGCTGGAGCGCATGGACCTGCAGCGCCATACCCAACAGGCCCAGTCTGCCCGCCAGGCGCTGGAGATGCGCCTGGATGCCTATGCCGTCATGGTCCAGCATGTGGCCAACCAGCTGGCCGCCTCTCCCGAGATGGGTCAGCAGGCCTTCGCGCGCATTGCGCAGGCGCTGCGCACACAGATGCAGCCCGGCATGCAGGCGCTGACCTTTACGCGGGCCGCAACGGAGCCCGGTCCGGCCAGCCAGGATGCGGCGGCCTCGTTCAGGCCCGATCCCCACTATTTCTTCATCGACTATCTCTGGCCGCTGGAGGGCAACGAATCCATCGCCGGCCTGGACATGCACGACCGCCCCAGCCTCATGGCCAGCATGATGCGCAGCCGGGACAGCGCGGCCGCCGTGGTCTCGGCGCCATTTGCAATGAAGCAGCCCGGCGAGCATGCCACCGCCGTGCTGGTGCGCGCGCCGGTCTTTGCGCCTGCGGACCACCAGTCTCCGGACGGCAAGGCCGCGCATCCGCTGTTCCTGGGAACGGCCGACGTCAGCATACGTGTGCACGACCTGGTGCAGGACCTGCACGAGCGCGGCTTCCTGGGCCGGCTTGCGCTGGCCATGCATGACGCAGGCCCGGTCTCGCCCCTGCCGCCGGCCGGCGTATCGCCGCTGCCGCTGTATCTGGGCGCTGCCTGGCCCGAGCGCGGGCAGGAAGCGGCAGGCCTGGGCGATACCGGCCAGGTGGTGCTGGAGCAGACGCTGCAGGCCCAGGACCGGCTGTGGCGGCTGAACTTCATTCCCGTGAGCACGGCCCTGTCCTGGACCGAGCGTGCCCAGCCCCTGGTGCTGTTTGCGCTGGGCATGCTGGTGTCTGCCCTGCTGGCCTCGCTGGCGGCCGCCTGGTGGCGGCGCCATCCGTCCAGCTGGGCGCAGTTGCGCGCCTCTTCCCG
Organism: Delftia acidovorans; assembly: GCA_031286585.1. Classification (GTDB taxonomy): domain Bacteria; phylum Pseudomonadota; class Gammaproteobacteria; order Burkholderiales; family Burkholderiaceae_C; genus Comamonas; species Comamonas acidovorans_A. The sequence continues at coordinate 41,319 of JAITUC010000043.1, read as the reverse complement.
CACCATGCGCGAGAGCGATGCCCGCTTTCAGGCACTGTTCGAGCAGGCCGCCGTGGGCGTGGTGCAGATCGACGCGGCCAGCGGCAATGTCCTGCATGTGAACCGCAGGTATTGCGTCATCACCGGCCACGAGGCACAGCAGTTGTGCCAGCGCCCCCTGCTGGCCCTGGTGGCGGCCGACACGGTGGAGGGCGACCGGCTGCTGCTGCAGGAGCTGGCTGCGGGCCAGCGCGGCGCCCTGCAGATCGAGCGGCAGCTGCGGCGCAGCGACGGCAGCCTGGTCTGGGTGGAACTGCACATCTCCGCATTGGGCCACGGGCCATCGCTGCGGCTGATGGCCCTGGTGCAGGACATCAGCGCGCGCCGCCATCTGCAGCAAATGCAGCGCGACGGATCGCGCCACCTGCGCATGGTCATCCAGCGCCTGCCGCTGGGCCTGGCCATGCTGCAGGAGGATGGCCGCTTCGCCTACTGGAACGAGGAATTCATGCGCCTGGCAGGCCATGGCGCCACGGCCGGCATGGATGGCGACGGCTGGTGGCGCAACATGTGCCCGGATGAAGCCCGCCGCCAGCGCATGCAGCGCCGCTTCGAAGCCGCGCAGGCGCGGGCACGCGTTGCCCAAAGCCCCCATGGCGGCGAGTCCGACAGCTGCGGCACCCTCAACTCCGAGGAGTACCAGCTCATAGGCAGCGACGGCTGCACGCGCTCCGTATCCATCGGCGGCATGCTGCTGGACGAAGGCTGCCTGCTGATCCTGCAGGACCAGAGCCAGCGCAAGACCGCCGAAGAGGAAATTCGCCGCCTAGCCTTCTACGACGCGCTCACCGGCCTGCCCAACCGCCGCCTGCTGGTGGACCGGCTGCAGCAGGCGCTGGCCTCCAGCCGCCGGCGCGGGCGCTGCGGCGCCGTCATGCTGCTGGACGTGGACAATTTCAAGGCCTTCAACGACAGCCTGGGGCTGGAACTGGGCGACGTGCTGCTGCGCATGATTGCCGAGCGACTGGCACAGTCCCTGGGCCGCGAGGCCACGCTGGCCCGCCACAGCGGCGATGACTTCGTCGTGCTGCTGGAGGATCTGGGCAAGGACTCCATGCATGCCGCCTCCAAGCTCGAAGGCGAGGTCCAGCGCATGCGTTCGCTGCTGCTGCAGCCGCTGCAGCTGGGCGGCCAGTCCTGCCACATCACGCTGAGCATAGGCGCCAGCCTGTTCGGCGAGCAGGAACTCAGTGCCGACGAGGTGCTGCGCCGTGCCGAGATGGCCATGTACCAGGCCAAGGGCATGGGGCGCAACACGCTGCAGTTCTTCGATCCGCAACTGCAGGCCGTGCTCCGATCGCGCACGGCCATGGAGCAGGAAATGCGCGAGGGCCTGGTGCGCTCGCAATTCGTCCTGTACTACCAGCCGCAGGTGGCGAACGGGCGCATCGTCGGCGCCGAAGGCCTGCTGCGCTGGAATCACCCGCGCGAAGGGCTGGTGCCGCCGTCGCTCTTCGTTTCGCTGGCCGAGGAAACGGGCCTGATCCAGCAACTGGGCGAATGGGTGCTGGGCGAAGCCTGCCGGCAACTGGCGCAATGGGCGGTGGAACCGGACATGGCCTGCCTGGTGCTGGCCGTCAACGTCAGCCCGCGCCAGTTCCACCAGGCGCGCTTCGTGGAGCAGGTGCTGCAGGCGCTCAAGGAGCACGGCGCCAACCCGCGCCTGCTCAAGCTGGAACTGACCGAAAGCCTGCTGCTGGCCGACGTGGACGACACGGCTGCGAAGATGACCACGCTCAAGGCCCACGGCGTGGGGTTCTCGCTGGACGACTTCGGCACCGGCTACTCCTCGCTGGCCTATCTCAAGCGCCTGCCGCTGGACCAGCTCAAGATCGACCGCAGCTTCGTGCGCGACGTGCTCAGCGATCCCAACGACGCGGCCATTGCGCGCACCATCGTCGCCCTGGGCACCAGCCTGGGTCTGCAGGTCATCGCCGAAGGCGTGGAGACCGAGGCGCAGCGTCAATTCCTCGAAGACCAGCACTGCCATGCCTGGCAGGGCTACCTGCTCAGCCCGCCCGTGCCCGTGCGCAGCTTCGAGGCCCTGGTGCGCCAGGCCATCGTGTCGCGCCCTCCGGCCCTGAGCCCGGCGAACCTGCCGCAGGAGGCGCAAGAGCGGCCCGAAGTGGTGGAGTGCACGGATGGCAGCGGGGTGCCGGACGCCCCCCCAAACCATTCTTGACATTCGACACGGCCCCGCGCGGGCCGCTTTCCATTCTTGAGCAGGGGTGGCGCGCGGTATCATCCCGAGCTGCCCTGTCGTTCCCCCACGTCCTCATTCGTCCGTTCGCCGCGGACCGCCATCTGCCTGCATCGTGCGCCTGAATTCCATCAAGCTGTCCGGCTTCAAGTCCTTCGCCGAGCCCACCAACTTCATGCTGCCGGGGCAACTGGTGGGCGTGGTGGGCCCCAACGGCTGCGGCAAGTCCAACATCATGGATGCGGTGCGCTGGGTGCTGGGCGAGAGCAAGGCCAGCGAGCTGCGCGGCGAATCCATGCAGGACGTGATCTTCAACGGCACCACGCACCGCAAGCCGGCCAGCCGCTCCAGCGTGGAGCTGGTGTTCGACAACAGTGACCACCGCGCGGGCGGCCAGTGGGGCCAGTTCGGCGAGATCGCCGTCAAGCGCGTGCTCACGCGCGAGGGCAACAGCAGCTACTTCATCAACAACCAGGCCGTGCGCCGCCGCGATGTGCAGGACGTGTTCCTGGGCACGGGCCTGGGCCCGCGCGCCTACGCCATCATCGGCCAGGGCACGATCAGCCGCATCATCGAGTCCCGGCCCGAGGAACTGCGTCTGTTCCTCGAAGAGGCTGCAGGCGTGTCCAAGTACAAGGAGCGCCGGCGCGAGACCGAGAACCGGCTCTCGGCCACCACCGAGAACCTCACGCGCGTGGAAGACATCCTGCGCGAGCTCAACAACAACCTCGACCGGCTGGAAAAGCAGGCCGAGGTGGCTGCCCAGTACAACGCGCTGCAGTCCCAGGTCACGCTCAAGCAGCAGCAGCTGTGGTTCCTCAAGCGCGCCGAGTCCGAGGCCGAGCAGGACCGCGTGCGCGTGGAGGGCCTGCAGGCCGTCAACGAGCTCGAAGAGCGCATGGCCGACATCCGCAACAACGAAAGCGGACTCGAAACCCTGCGCCAGGCCCACTACGACGCCAGCGACCAGGTCAACCAGGCCCAGGCCAAGCTCTACGAATCCACGGCCGAGGTCGGCAAGCTGGAGGCCGAGATCCGCTACGTGCTCGAAGGCCGCCAGCGCGTGCAGCAGCGGCTGCAGCAGCTGTCCGAGCAGGTGCTGCTGTGGAACAGCCGCCGCGAGGAAGCCGAAGCCGAAATCGAGAACCTCGAAGGCGCCGGCATGGATGCCGAGGAACAGGCCGAGATGCTGGCCGCCCAGGTCGAGGAGCAAGGCATGCGCCTGCCCGACCTGGAGGACGCCCTTCGCAATGCCCAGAAGGCCGACGCCGACCAGCGCGCCAGCGTGGTGCAGGTGCAGCAGCAGATCCAGGTGCTGGCTGCCGAGCAGCGCAGCCTGGACGAGCAGCGCCGCCAGTTCGAGACCCGCTTCGAGCGCCTGCGCGCCGACCGCAACGCGCTGGAGACGCCCGACGAGGCCCGCCTGAACAATCTGCAGTCCCAGCTGGAAGAGGCGCGCGAACTGGCTGAAATGGCCGATGCCGTGCTCAACGAGCTGCAGGACTCCGTGCCCCAGCTTGACGAGGACCGCCGCACGCGCCAGCAGGCCGTCAATGCCGAGGCCGCGCGCCACGCGGACCTGTCGGCGAGGCTGGAAGCGCTCAAGGCCCTGCAGGAAAAGGTCAAGACAGACGGCAAGCTCCAGCCCTGGCTGGCCAAGCACGGCCTGGACGGCATGCAGGGCCTGTGGAGCCGCATTGCCATCGAGCCCGGCTGGGAAAACGCGCTGGAGGCCGCGCTGCGCGAGCGCTTGGGCGCGCTGGAAGTGGGCCGGCTCGACATGGTGCGCGGCTTCCTGGGCGCAGGCGGGCACGATGCGCCGCCCGCACGCCTGGCCTTCTTCAGCCCGCCGCAAGGCGCGCCCGCGCCGGCGGCCGGGCGCTGGCAGCACCTGTCGGACCTGCTGCGCGTGAACGATGCCGGCCTGCGCGCCGTGCTCGGGGACTGGCTGCAGGACTGCTACACGGCGCCCACGCTGGAAGAGGCGCTGTCGCGCCGCAGCGAACTGCGGCCCGGTGAAACCGTCTACGTGCCCACGGGCCATGCCGTCAGCAGCCACAGCGTGAGCTTTTATGCGCAGGACTCGGAGCAATCCGGCCTCCTGGCACGCGCCCAGGAAATCGAGCACCTTGAAAAGGAAGTGCGTGCCCAGGCGCTGATCTCCGACGAATCGCGCACGGCCCTGGTGCGTGCCGAAAGCGCCTATGCCGAGGCCTCGCAGCGCCTGGTCAGCGCCCGGCGCGAGGCCAGCGAATCGCAAAGCCGTGCCCACGAGCTGCAGGTCGAAACCCTGCGCCTGTCGCAACTGGCCGAGCAGGCCCGTGCACGCAATGCCCAGATCAGCGCCGACCTGGCCGAGGTCGAGGCCCAGCTGTCCGACATCGAGGAGCGCCGCGTGGCGGCCGAGGCCCGCTTCGAAGAGCTGGACATGCAACTGGCCGACAGCCAGGAGCGCCATGCCCAGCTCGGCGACAAGGTGCTGGAGGCCGAGCGGCGCCTGAACGAATCGCGCGAGCAACTGCGCACTCTGGAACGACAGGCCCAGGAGGCCACGTTCTCGCGCCGCAGCCTGGAGGCGCGCCGGGGCGAACTCAGCCGCACCATAGAGACCGCCAGCCAGCAGGCCCGCTCGCTGGCTGACGAGCAGCAGCGCGCGCAGGACGAGCTCACGCGCCTGACAGATGCCGCGGCCCAGGGCGGCCTGCAGGATGCGCTGGACCTGAAGATGCAGCGCGAGCAGGCCGTGGCCGCACGCCGCAGCGAATATGACGACCTGACCAACAAGCTGCGCGCCAGCGACGAACGCCGCCAGCAACTGGAAAAGGCGCTGGACCCGCTGCGCCAGCGCATCACCGAATTCCAGCTCAAGGAGCAGGCCGCGCGCCTGGGCCTGGAGCAGTACTCCACCCTGCTGGAAGAGGCGGGCGCCGACCTGGCCGCCGTCGCCCAGTCCATTGCCGAGGCCAATGTGCGCATGCACGGCCTGCAGGGCGAGATCGACCGGCTGCACCGCGAGATCGCGGCCCTGGGCGCGGTGAACCTGGCGGCGCTGGACGAGCTGAAGCTGGCGCGCGAGCGCAAGACCTTCCTGGACGCGCAGACCGAGGACCTGACCCAGGCCATGAACACGCTGGAAGATGCCATCCGCAAGATCGACGCCGAGACGCGCGAGCTGCTGTCTGGCACCTTCGAGACCGTGAACGGGCACTTCGGGCGCATGTTCCCCGAGCTGTTCGGCGGAGGCCAGGCCAAGCTGGTCATCACCGGCGATGAAATCCTCGACTCGGGCGTGCAGGTGATCGCGCAGCCCCCCGGCAAGAAGAACCAGACGATTCACCTGCTGTCGGGTGGCGAGAAGGCGCTGACGGCAATTGCCCTGGTCTTCGCCATCTTCCAGCTCAACCCGGCCCCGTTCTGTCTGCTGGACGAGGTGGATGCGCCGCTGGACGACGCCAACACCGAGCGCTATGCCAAGCTGGTGGCCAGCATGAGCAAGAGCACGCAGTTCCTGTTCATCAGCCACAACAAGATCGCCATGGAAATGGCCCAGCAGCTCATCGGCGTGACCATGCAGGAGCAGGGCGTGTCCCGCATCGTGGCCGTGGACATGGAGTCCGCGCTGTCCATGGCTGAGCTATCCTGAGCATGTCCGCAACCTTCCGAACCCATTTGCTGGAACGACGTTTCATTCCTTCATTCCATGAGTAACCTGCAAATCAGTCTGGCCATTCTGGGCTTTGTGGTGCTGGCCCTGATCATTGCCTACAACAGCTGGTCCGCGCGCCGCAATGCACCCAAGCGCGCCGACCCCGTCGATGAAGCGCAGCGCGATCCCTCGCGCCATGAGCCCGGCATGGACACCGTGGGCCACGGCCCGGACCTGACGCACAGCCTGCGCGAGCCCGTGCTGGGCGACTTCGGCACCGCCGCGCCGGGCCAGGGCCCGGCCTCCGCCGACCGCTTCGCCGAAACCGACGCCGAGCTGGCCCATCTGGTCCAGCTCGAAGAGCAGCAGCGCCAGGCTCAGGCCCAGGCCGCGCTGGCGGCCAAGGCCGCCCAGGCAGTGCAGTCCGCGCAGGCCGCCCATGCCCTGCAGGCGGGCGAAGATGCCGGCGCATCGGCACCCGCACCGGCATCTGCATCTGTGTCCGTGCCTGCTGCGTCCCCGCCGGCACCGCAGTCCATCGAGCCTTCCCTCAACGACGCGGCCCTGACCAGCGCGGCCGCCAGCCGCCCGGGTCTGGATGCGCTGATCGACGCCATTGCCCCCGTGCAGGTCGGCCAGGCCGTGCCTGGCGAACTGGCGCTGCAGGCCCAGCCCGCCACGCGGCGCGCGGGCAACAAGCCCTTTGCGATCGAGGGCATGAACCAGTCCACCCACCAGTGGGAGCCGCTGCAGCCCGGCCAGCGCTACCTGGGTTTCCAGGCCGGCGTGCAACTGGCCAACCGCACGGGTGCGCTCAACGAGATCGAGTTCTCCGAGTTCGTTGCCAAGGTGCAGCGCTTTGCCGACGCGCTGGGCGCCACGCCCGACGTGCCCGACATGCTGCAGGAAGTGGCGCGTGCGCGCGAGCTCGACCAGTTCGCCAGCGAGCACGACGCCCAGCTCACCTTCATGCTGCGCGCACGCCAGGCCTCCTGGAGCGCGGGCTACGTGCAGCAGAACGCATCGCGCCAGGGCTTTCTGCCGGGCTCCATGCCCGGGCGCATGGCCCTGCCTTCGCCCACGCCCGGCATGCCACCGGTGCTGGTGCTCAACTACGACCCGCAGGCGGCCATGGCCGACGACCTCGACACCTCGGTGGTGCGCGAGTTCCTGCTGAGCCTGGACGTGCCCCAGGTGCCGCGCGGCGAGCAGGCCTTCGTGCAGTTGCGCCAGGTGGCCGAGCGCCTGTGCCAGACCATGGATGGCGTGCTCTGCGACCAGAACGGCTACCTGCTGCCGGCCATGGCGCTGGACCCCATCCAGCATGATCTGGAACATCTCTATGACAAGCTCGACAGCCGCGAGCTGTCGGCGGGCTCCATGCTGGCGCGGCGACTATTCAGCTGACGCGGCGCGGTGCCCCTGGTGCACAACAGGCTCCGAGCCTCAACCCCATGAACGACAATCTGGATCTTTTCTCCGGCGCGGCCCCTGCGGCGCCGGAGCCTGGAGGCGCACCCGACAAGGTGCTGGCCAAGGTGCAGGCGCTGCGCGCCCAGCTCAACCAATGGGCGCATGAGTACTACGTGCTGGACACGCCCACCGTGCCCGACGGCGAGTACGACCGCGTCTTCCAGCAACTGCAGGCGCTGGAAGGTGCCTATCCCGAACTGGTCACGCCGGACTCGCCCACGCAGCGCGTGATCGGCGCCGTGCTCGACGGCCTGATGCCCGTGCGCCATGCCGTGCCCATGCTCAGCATCCGCACCGAGACCGACAACGAGGCCACAGGGGCCGAGGCCTTCGACGCACGCATCCGCAAGGAGCTGGAACTGGCCGAGGGCGCACCGCCCGTGGAGTACGTGGCCGAGCCCAAGTTCGACGGCCTGGCCATGAACCTGCGCTACGAGAACGGCCGCCTCGTGCAGGCCACCACGCGCGGCGACGGGGAGGTGGGCGAGGACGTGACCCACAACATCCGCACCATCCGCAAGATTCCGCTGTCCCTGCCCGAAGGCAAGGGCGTGCCGCCCGTGGTCGAGGTGCGCGGCGAGGTCTACATGGGCCGCGCCGACTTCGTCAAGCTCAACGAGCGCCAGCAGGCAGCCGGCGGCAAGAGCTTTGCCAATCCGCGCAATGCGGCGGCAGGCTCGGTGCGCCAGCTGGACTCGGGCATTGCGGCGCAGCGCCCGCTGTCCTTCTTCGCCTACGGCCTGGGCGAGATCACGCCGGCTGCCCAGGGCGGCCCCGACTTCGTCACCCACTACGCCATGCTGCAGACGCTGCGCGACTGGGGCTTTCCGGTGGCGCCCCAGGTCTGCATCGCCAAGGGCGCGGCCGAGCTGGTGGCCTTCCACCAGCGCATGGGCGCCGAGCGCGCCACGCTGCCCTACGAGATCGACGGCGTGGTCTACAAGGTCAACAGCCTGGCCCAGCAGCGCCAGCTGGGCTTTGTCTCGCGCGAGCCGCGCTGGGCCGTGGCCCACAAGTACCCGGCCGAGGAAATGCCCACGCGCATGGAAGGCATCGACATCCAGGTCGGCCGCACGGGCAAGCTCACGCCCGTGGCGCGCCTGGCCCCCGTGGCGGTGGGCGGCGTCATCGTCACCAATGCCACGCTGCACAACCTGTTCGAGATCCGCAAGAAACGCGTGCGCACGGGCGACACCGTGGTCGTGCGCCGCGCCGGTGACGTGATCCCCGAGGTCGTGGGCCGCGTGCCAGGCGACCGGCCGGCCTACGTGCCCAACTTCCGCATGCCCGCCGCATGCCCCATCTGCGGCAGCGCCGTGGCGCGGCCCAAGGGCGAAGCCAACCACCGCTGCACGGGCGGCCTGTTCTGCCCGGCGCAGCGCAAGGAGGCCATCCTGCACTTTGCCGCGCGGCGTGCCATGGACATCGAGGGCCTGGGCGACAAGCTGGTGGACCAGCTGGTGGACGGCCACGTGGTGCGCACGCTGCCCGATCTCTACCGCCTGGGCCTGGTGGCCCTGGCATCGCTGGACCGCATGGCCGAGAAGTCGGCCCAGAACGTGCTGGACGCGCTGGAAAAATCCAAGAAGACCACGCTGGCGCGCTTTCTCTTCGGGCTGGGCATCCGGCAGGTGGGCGAGTCCACGGCCAAGGACCTGGCCCGCCATTTCGGCCAGCTGGATGCCATCATGGACGCCAGTGTCGAGCAACTGCTGCAGGTGCGCGACGTGGGGCCCATCGTGGCCGAAAGCATCCACACCTTCTTCGCCCAACCCCACAACCGCGAGGTGGTCGAGCAACTGCGTGCCTGCGGCGTGCACTGGGAAGAGGGCGCGGCCCGCGAGCAGACCGCCCAGCCGCTGGCCGGCATGACCGTGGTGCTCACGGGCACGCTGCCCACGCTGGGCCGCGACCAGGCCAAGGAGATGCTGGAGGCCGCAGGCGCCAAGGTATCCGGCTCGGTCAGCAAGAAGACCAGCTATGTGGTGGCCGGTGCCGAGGCCGGCAGCAAGCTGGTCAAGGCCGAGGAACTGGGCGTGACCGTGCTGGACGAGGCCGGCATGCTGGCCCTGCTGGCAGGCGACGCCCCGGGTGCAGCTCCGGCGGAGCAGGGCTGATGGCGCTGAGTCCGCGCAAACCCGTGGTCGGCCTGGCGCTGGGCAGCGGGTCGGCGCGCGGCTGGGCGCATTTCGGCGTGCTGCGCGCGCTGGAGGATGCGGGCCTGAGGCCCGACATCATCTGCGGCTCTTCCATCGGTGCCCTGGTCGGTGCCTCCTATGCGGCTGGCGAGATGCAGCGCTTCGAGGAATGGGTGCTGGGCCTGGGCATGCGCAAGGTGTTCGGCTTCATGGACTTCAACATCACGGGCGGCATGCTCAAGGGCGAGAAGCTGATCGCATTCTGGCGCGAGCACTTCGTGGACTCGGCCATCGAGGACCTGAAGATTCCCTTCGGCGCCGTGGCCACCGACCTGCATTCGGGCGCCGAAGTCTGGCTGCGCAAGGGCTCCATCGCCGATGCCGTGCGTGCCTCCATCGCGCTGCCCGGCCTGTTCACGCCCGTGCAGCGCGAAGGGCGGCTGCTGGTCGATGGCGGCATCGTCAACCCCGTGCCCGCCTCGCTGGCGCGCGCCATGGGCGCGGACATCGTGATCGCGGTCGACCTCAATGCCGACATCATGCGGCGCCACATGCGGCCGCTGGTTCCGTCCGCCGCCATGGCTGCCGCGCCGCCGCTGGAGGAAGCCCCGCCCGCCGTGGAGCAGGGCGTGGCGCCCGAAGACCTGGCGGGCCAGGCCAGCGCCGTGGCCGGCACGGCCTGGGTGCGCAGGCTGCAGCGCGGCGTGATGGGGTGGATGCCCGGCCACCACCGCGACGATGCAGGCCGCGAGACCGAGCCCCCGCCCCGGCCGCCCTCGCTGCTGGACGTGGTGATGACCAGCGTCAACATCATGCAGATGCGCATCACGCGCAGCCGCATGGCGGGCGACCCGCCCGAGCTGGTGATCGCGCCGCGCCTGTCCCACCTGGGCCTGCTGGACTTCCACCGCGCCCGCGAGGCCATCGACGAAGGCTACGAGGCAGCGCAGGCCGCGCTGCCGGGCCTGCGCCACTGGGGCCTTTGAAGCGCGACAGGCGCGGCACACCCGGCACGCCTGGCATGCCCGGCAGCCCCGGGCTACGCCGCCTCTCTTTCCACGCTGGCCGCATTGCGATCGGCATTGGCCGCGGCAACGCGTGAAGGCTGCAGCCTGCGCATCAGCGCGGCGGGGTCCAGGCACTGGATCAGCGGCAGGCCCGAATCGGCATGCACCAGCTTGCGTACCAGGGCCGTCGCGGTGTCGGCCGCGTTCAGCATGGGTGAATCCACAAGCAAACTGGCTGGCAGCCGGTGCACGCCCTGCAGCGCGCTGACCAGCAGGCCCACGCGCAGGCCGCCATGCTGGACCACGACGACCTGTGACTGCTCGGTGACCACGCCGGGCTGGCCCTGCAGCAGCGCGGCCAGGTCGAACACCCAGACATAGCCGCTGACGCTGCCCTGGCTGCGCCGCGCCAGCGCGCCCACGCAAAACGGCAGCCGCCCCGCGGCCACGGGCGAGATGGCGCTGGCGGGCAGGGCCTCGCAGACATCGCCCGCGCGCAGGGCCAGCAGGCTGGCGCCCACGTAGAAGGTGGCCAGTTCCACAGGCACGTCGCTGCTGCCATGCGCGGCGCGCCCGTGCCCGTGCCCATGCGTAGCGGGCCGGGCTCCGTCCAGGCGGGTGGCCGACGCCAGCCGCAGCGCGCGGTTGCGCGCATCGGCATGCACGGGGCCCAGCCGCTGCAGGCTCAGGCTGACCAGGCCGGCCAGCGTGTTGTCCCTTGCGCTTTCTTTGGCATCGCCTTCCGCACCCTGGTCCAGCCGGAACTCGCGGTAGCCGCGCCCGGCGGCCATGCCGACGATGCAGTAGTGGCCTTCGATCTCCTCGATGCTGCTGCGCACCTCGCCATCGGCCAGCGATGCTAGGCCGGCCACGCCTGCGATGCAACTGCCCAGCGGGCGCCCGCCATGGCTGGCGGCGACGATGCGCCCATCACGCGCCACGTAGAAGGCTTCCATCGGCAGGCGTGGCAGGCCGCTGTCTTCGGGATCGGTGGCTGCGGCCTGCTGTGCCGTGGCTGCCTGCTCCGGCGCTGCGGCCTGCAGCATGGCCTGCAGCTCGCGCCGCGTGTGAAAAAGCAGGGCGATGCCCCCGATGACGGGGCCCTGGTCGCCGCCGTGCGCATATTGCGCATATCCGTGCGGCTGTCCGCTCCCCATCGATGGCGCGCGCAGCGCGGCATGGTAGACATGGACGGGCAGGCCCCCGTCGTCCATCTCCTGCACGTGGTAGGCCTGGGCATCGCGCAGCAGCGTGGTGGCCTGCAGGGCCGATGCCTGCACGCGCGTGCCGGGAGCCAGGGGCAGTCCGGCCTGGTCCTCATGGCTGCAGGCCAGCACCAGGCCCTGGGCGTCGTACAGCGCAATGCGCGCATAGACGGTGTACAGCGCATTGAGCTGCTCCAGCAGCCGCTGCGCGCTGTCGTGGGCCTGTACCGACAGGGCCAGGCAGCCGCTGTTGTCCTCCAGCACCTTTTGCAGGCCTGGCGTCAGGGCCCACCAGCGGCAGTCGTTGGCACGTTCATAGAGATTGCGCTCCAGCAGGTCCATCAGCAGCCGGTTCAGGGTGCTGTGCTCCTGCAGCCGGGTGGACAGCGCGGTCTCGTGCAGGCCGTGAATGGCGCGCGTGAACACGGCATGGGTCAGGTCGCCGGTCTCGCCCATCTGCTCCAGCACGGCCTGCAGCGGGTCCGGGCGGGCCGTGCCCTGCACCGGGGATTCCGGTGCCTGGCTGGCCGCCAGCACCTGGCCATTCCAGACCACGCGGCGTATGTCGTCGGCCGCGCGGGCCATGGCGTGCAGGGGCGGGCAAAAGCCGCGCGCCTGGGCCATCAGCCCCTCGGCAATGGCCGGCTCCAGTGCCTGCAGGACCTGCGGCCTTTGCTGCGTGGCGAATGCCAGGTCCAGCGGTGCCATCACCTGGGTCTGCCAGCCCTGCGGCCCCGCATAGCCCTGGTAGGGCAGGGCGCGCGCCGTGCGCACCAGGTAGGTGCGGCCTGCATGGATCAGCGGCTGCACGGCGTCACCATGGTGCATGGGCACGCGGCTGCCGGGGGCGATCCAGTGGGCGTCGCTGCTGGCGATGACCAGCCCGCCGTCATCCAGCAGCAGCCCCACCTGGGCACGTGGCCCGCCCGAGGCAAAGATGGCCTGCATCTCGGCCGCGAAGTCGAAGCTCAGGCACAGCACGCCGAGCACTGCCATGGTGCGTGGGTGCAGCAGGCGCTGCGCGTAGATCAGACGGTCTGCGCCAGGCAGCACGCAGCTGGCGCCGAAATGGCTGACATGGCCCGCCTGCTGCAGGGACTGCTGGAACCAGGCCTCGGCACAGGGCGGTGGCGGCTTGCGGCCTTCCTGCGCCTGGGCGCGCGCGCAGACCTGGCCCTGCGTGTCCAGCAGCAGGATGTCGTCATACACCGTGTACTTGGCCCGGTAGCTCTGGAGGTGGGCCTGCAGCGGTGCCTGCCATGCGCGCAGGCCGCCGGCGGCCATGTCGGGCAGGCCATCGCCATCGTCAAGCCGTGCCATGGCCTCGCAGAGCACGGTATCGGCGGCGAGAAAGCCGACATCGGCCGTGCGTTCGTACAGGCTTCGCACCAGCAGGTCGATGGCATGGGCGGACTGCATGCCCAGCTGGGCCATGGCCTCCTGCGCGGACTGCGCCAGCTGCGACTGCAGCAGGCCTTGCTCCAGCTGCTCCAGCCCCTGGCGCGTGTCGGTGAGCATGGACACCAGGGCCTGCCCCTGCTGCGAGGATTGCATGCGGGCCGATGCTTCGATGAGCCGCCACATGAGCCGTATTTCGCGCAGGTCGGCAGCATTGCGGTTGAGTTCCCGCAGGTGGGGAAGAATCAGGTCGGTTGGCAGGGATGTGGCCATGGAGCGCTCCGCAGTCAGGTTCAGGCTGGGTGAAACCCGCTTTCCCCGATCAGGGAAAAGCCTGATGCAACGAGCAAGAAGGAGGCCAGCTTGTGACTAAATGTGTCTGCAAGGTGACACGGGGATGCCGGCCTCCACCCACAGCCCCATCGGCGCCACGCCAGGGCATGGCCTGGCATCACCGGGGTGCGCCCGGAACTGCCGTGCAGCACGGTGGTGCCGCATGGCGGTGGATGCGCCTAAAGGCTCAGGTCGATGGAGTGCACGCGGTGCGCCTCAAGCAGGCCCGCCGCACGGTCCTCGAAGTAGCGCTCCAGCGTCACTCGCACGGTACGGAAGGCCAGCTCCTCCCAGGGAATCTCGGCTTCGGCAAAGAGGCGTGCCTCCATGGTCTCGGGGCCTGGATAGAACTGCTCGCTGCGCAGGCGGGCGCGGTAGAACAGGTGGACCTGGCTGACCTTGGGCACGTCAACGATGGAAAACAGCGGCCCCATCTCGATGTCGGCACCGGCTTCCTCATCGGTCTCGCGCTGGGCGCCGCGCGCCGTGGTCTCGGCCAGTTCCATGAAGCCGGCGGGCAGGGTCCACAGGCCGCGGCGCGGCTCGATGTTGCGCTTGCACAGCAGCACGCGGCCGTCGTCGGTGACGGGGATGGTGCCGACCACGTTCAGCGGATTCTCGTAATGGATGGTGTGGCAGTGCGGGCACACGGCGCGCTCGCGCGTGTCGCCATCGTCGGGAATGCGGTAGACCACGGCCGTGCCGCAGGCTCGGCAGAACTTGATGGGGCTGCGAAAAATCATGCCGACACCATGGAAGTGAAAGCGCCGCCGCGCGGAGGGCTTTCCGTGCGGCGGACTGTGGGTTCGGAAAACGAAGGCCGGCAGGCCGGAAAGCGCGCTCCCCGCTGCCTTGCCGGCCTGTCGCAAGGCAGAGATCTCAGGCGATCTTGATGCTCAAGGGGCTCAGGCCATCGATGCGGCCTTCCAGCAGGTCACCGCGCACCACGGCGGCCACGCCTTCGGGCGTGCCCGTCATGATCAGGTCGCCGGGCTGCAGTTCCCAGGCGGCCGAAAGGTGCTCGATGGTCTCGGCAATATTCCAGATCAGCTTGCCGATGTCGCTGCGCTGGCGGTCGGCGCCATTGACCTGCAGCGAGATCGTGGCCTTGGCGATGTCGCCGGCCTCGGCTGCCGGGGTGATGGGGCCGATGGGCGCGGCATGCTCGAAGGCCTTGCCGATGCACCAGGGGCGGCCCTGCTTCTTCATGTCGTTTTGCAGGTCGCGGCGCGTCATGTCCAGGCCCACGGCGTAGCCCCAGATGTAGTCCAGCGCGTCGGCGGCCTTGATGTTCTTGCCCGCCTTGCCGATGGCCACGACAAGCTCGATCTCGTGGTGCAGGTTGGACGTCAGAGTGGGGTAGGGCATGGTGCCCGTGGCGCCGGCCTCGACGGGCACGATGGCGTCGGCAGGCTTGAGGAAGAAGAAGGGCGGCTCGCGGCCGGTGAAGCCCATCTCCTTGGCGTGCTCTTCGTAGTTGCGGCCCACGCAGTAGATGCGGTGCACGGGGAAACGCTCGGGGCGGCCCAGGACGGGTACGCTGGCCACGGCGGGCGGGTTGAAAACGTAGCTCATGTCGGTGTTCCTCTGGCGCCTTGTCTCGTGGGCGCCGCCGCAAGTGTGCCATGCCTGCGGCCCTGCAGCGGTGCGACGCGATCGCCGCACGGGCGGGAACAGACCCCGGGCCCGCACGGTATGCTTTGCGGTCTATGAAGCTCCACACCTACTTCCGCTCGTCGGCCTCCTACCGCGTGCGCATTGCGCTGCAGATCAAGGGCCTGGACTATGACTCCGTACCCGTGCACCTGCTGCGCGGCGACCACCGGGCGCCAGCCTATGCCCAGCATGTCGGCGATGCACTGGTGCCGGCGCTGGAAACCGAGGACGGCCACTGGCTGACCCAATCCATGGCCATCATCGAATATCTCGATGAGACCCATGCCGAAATACCGCTGCTGCCGCGCGACGCCCTGGGCCGTGCCCATGTGCGCGCGCTGGCCCAGATGGTGGCCTGCGAGATCCATCCGCTCAACAACCTGCGCGTGCTCAAGTACCTGGTGCGCAACCTGGGTGTCTCCGACGAGGCCAAGAGCGGCTGGTACGTGCATTGGGTGCGCTCCGGCCTGGAGGCCTTCGAGCGCCAGCTGGACCTGCTGGCCGCCGAGCGCGAGGCCGCGGGCCTGGCGCCCTCGCTTTTTTGCTGGGGCGACACGCCCACGCTGGCCGACTGCTGCCTGGTGCCGCAGGTCTTCAACGGCCGCCGCTTCAACGTGAGCCTGGACGGGCTGCCGCGCCTGGCGGCCATCGTCGATCGCTGCGAGGCGCTGCCGGCCTTCCAGAAGGCCCATCCCTCGGCTTGTCCCGACGCGGAATGAGCGCGACCCGGCCTGACTCCGTCCCCGGCCCCGGCACCGTTCCCGCATCCTGGCTGGTGCCCGAATGGCCCGCACCGCCCGGCGTGCACGCGCTGTGCACCTCGCGCGAAGGCGGCGTCAGCACGGCGCCCTGGGGCAGCCTGAACCTGGGCGACCATGTGGGAGATGACCCGCAGGCCGTCCGCACCAACCGCCAGCGGCTGCAGGAGATCGTGCGTGCCCACACGCCGGGCGCCTGCGCGGTGTTCCTGCAGCAGGTGCATGGCGTGGATGTCATGGCCCTGGATGCAGGCAGCGCACAGGGCCAGGCCTTCGATGCCTGCGTGACCAGTGCCTCGGGCGTGGTCTGCACCATCATGGTGGCGGACTGCCTGCCCGTGCTGCTGGCCCATCGCAGCGGTGCCGTGGTGGGCGCGGCCCATGCAGGCTGGCGCGGGCTTGCGGGCGGGGTGCTGGAGACGCTGTTCGAGCGCTTTGCAGGCCAGATCCAGACACCGCCAGGGCAGGCGGCGCAGCAGACCCTGGCCTGGCTCGGGCCCTGCATCGGCCCGCGTTCCTTTGAAGTGGGAGCCGAGGTGCGCGCGGCCTTCATCGCGCATGACGCGGCGGCCGGGGCGCATTTCACCGCCGTGGCGCAAGAGGGCGGGGGCGCACCCAAGTACTTGGCCAACCTGGCCGGGCTCGCGCGTCAGCGCCTGGCGGCGCTGGGCATCACCGCCATCTACGGCAATGACGGCGGCGACGCATGGTGCACGGTGCTCAACGACTCACGGTTCTTTTCGCACCGGCGCGATGCTGCCCGCCTGGGCAGCAGCGGCCGGTTCGCTGCCTGTATCTGGAAGGACTGAGCGCGCCTGCGTGTCGGCGCCGTTCTGCGAGGCCCGCTGCTGCGCCAGCCAGGCCTCGCGCTCGGCCAATTCGCGTGCATGGCGTTTTCGCTTGCGGGCGGGCGTGCCCATGATGTAGATCACGATGGACAGCGGAAGCAGTCCATAGAGTGCGAACGTGATCACGGCGCCGAGTATGCTGCCCGTGGGGCTGGCGGCTTCGGCCACTGCCATCATCAGAGTGACATACAGCCAGGCGATAACAACGAGATACATGGTCGAACCAAAAAAACGAGCGGGGCACGGGTTTTCGTGGAGGTCTGTGCCGGGCAAGGCGGGGCTCGCCTGGGTCACAATCAAAACGGATGCCCCGCAAGCCCCAGGCTATTGCATGGCATCCACGAACAAGGATGCAGCATGAATTTTGACCCACTCGCTGGCCTGACAGGCCAATCCGTCCAGCAATTCTGGAACGAGCAATGGAGCCGCACGCTGCAGACACTGCAGCAGTTGGGGCAGCCAGGCCTTCCGGGAATCCAGGGCATGCCAGGCATGCCCGACATGGCCCAGGCCTGGAAAGCGGCCGCCCCCGAACCCGGCGCCCTGCCCGAGAACGCGCTGTCGCTGGACCCCGAGAAGCTGCTGGAGCTGCAGCGCCAGTACCTGGATGGCGCCAAGGCCATGGCCGAACAGGGCGGCGCCCAGGCGCTGCTGGCCAAGGACAAGCGCTTCAACACCGAATCGTGGGCCGGCAACCCGCTGACGGCGGCCACGGCCGCCACCTATCTGCTCAACAGCCGCATGCTCATGGGCCTGGCCGATGCCGTGCAGGCCGATGACAAGACGCGCAACCGCGTGCGTTTCGCCGTCGAGCAATGGCTGGCGGCCATGGCGCCCAGCAACTTCCTGGCCCTGAATGCCGAGGCCCAGAAGAAAGCCATCGAAACCCAGGGCGAGAGCCTGGCCCAGGGCGTGGCCAACCTGCTGGCCGACATGCGCCAGGGCCATGTGTCCATGACCGACGAGAGCCTGTTCACCGTGGGCAAGAACGTTGCCACCACCGAAGGCGCCGTGGTGTTCGAGAACGAGCTGTTCCAGCTCATCGAGTACAAGCCGCTGACGGACAAGGTGCATGAGCGGCCTTTCCTCATGGTGCCGCCCTGCATCAACAAGTTCTACATCCTGGACCTGCAGCCCGACAACTCGCTGATCCGCTATGCCGTCAGCCAGGGCCATCGCACCTTCGTGATGAGCTGGCGCAACCCCGACGACAGCCTGGCGCGCAAGACCTGGGACAACTACATCGAGGACGGCGTGCTCACCGGCATCCGCGTGGCGCGCGAGATCGCGGGTGCCGAGCAGATCAATGTGCTGGGCTTTTGCGTGGGCGGCACCATGCTGTCCACCGCGCTGGCGGTGCTGCAGGCGCGCCATGACCGCGAGCATGGCACGGCTGCTGCGCCGGCGGCCAAGGCGGCTGCGGCCAAGCGCGCGGCTGGCAGCCGCAGCGCCGCCCGCACATCCGCAGCCCGCGCCACGGCGCCGGCTGGCGTGCCGTTCCCCGTGGCCAGCGTCACGCTGCTGACCACCTTCATCGACTTCAGCGACACCGGCATCCTCGATGTCTTCATCGACGAATCCGTGGTGCGCTTCCGGGAAATGCAGATGGGTGAGGGCGGCCTCATGAAGGGCCAGGACCTGGCGTCCACCTTCAGCTTCCTGCGGCCCAACGACCTGGTCTGGAACTACGTGGTGGGCAACTACCTCAAGGGTGAGACGCCCCCGCCGTTCGACCTGCTGTACTGGAACAGCGACTCCACCAACCTGCCCGGCCCCTACTACGCCTGGTACCTGCGCAATCTCTACCTGGAAAACAAGCTGGTCCAGCCCGGCGCGCTGACCGTCTGCGGCGAGCGCATCGACATGCACCAGCTGCGCCTGCCGGCCTATATCTACGGCTCGCGCGAGGACCACATCGTGCCCGTGGGCGGCTCCTATGCGTCCACCCAGGTGCTGGGTGGCGACAAGCGTTTTGTGATGGGCGCATCAGGCCACATCGCGGGCGTGATCAATCCTCCGGCCAAGAAAAAGCGCAGCTACTGGCTGCGCGAGGATGGCCAGTTGCCCCCCACGCTCAAGGAGTGGCAGGCCGGCGCCGACGAGTACCCGGGCAGCTGGTGGGCGGACTGGAGCCCCTGGCTGGCCGAGCACGGCGGCAAGCTCGTGCCTGCGCCAAAGCAGTACGGCAAGGGCAGGGAATACACGGCCATCGAGCCGGCCCCGGGCCGCTACGTACTGGTCAAGGCCTGAGGCACAATCGTTTCGATGCTGCAGCGCAATAACGCTGCGGCTTGAATGCAGGGTGCCGCTGCCGCGATTGCGGCAATGTGCGCCCAGGCATCCCTTCAAGAGTCCAAAGAAAGGTCCGTCATCATGGAAGACATCGTCATCGTTTCCGCTGTCCGTACTGCCGTTGGCAAGTTTGGCGGCACCCTTGCCAAGATCCCCGCCACCGAACTGGGCTCCATCGTGATCCGCGAGGCACTGAACCGCGCCAAGGTCGGCACCGACCAGGTCGGTGAAGTCATCATGGGCCAGGTGCTGGCCGCTGGCGCGGGCCAGAACCCCGCACGCCAGGCCATGATGAAGGCCGGCGTTGCCAAGGAAACCCCGGCCCTGACCATCAACGCCGTCTGCGGCTCGGGCCTGAAGGCCGTGATGCTGGCAGCCCAGGCCGTGGCCACGGGCGACAGCGAGATCGTCGTGGCCGGCGGCCAGGAAAACATGAGCCTGTCGCCCCACGTGCTGCCGGGTTCGCGCGACGGCCAGCGCATGGGCGAGTGGAAGATGGCCGACACCATGATCGTGGACGGCCTGTGGGACGTCTACAACCAGTACCACATGGGCATCACCGCCGAGAACGTGGCCAAGGAAAAGGGCGTCAGCCGCGAGCAGCAGGACCAGCTGGCCCTGGCCAGCCAGCAAAAAGCCACGGCCGCGCAGGACGCAGGCAAGTTCGTGGACGAAATCGTTCCCGTCAGCATTCCCCAGCGCAAGGGCGATCCCGTGGTGTTCGCGGCCGATGAATACATCAACCGCAAGACCAATGCCGACGCCCTGGCCGGCCTGCGCCCGGCCTTCGACAAGGCGGGCTCGGTGACTGCCGGCAACGCCTCGGGCCTGAACGACGGCGCTGCCGCCGTGGTGGTCATGAGCGCCTCCAAGGCCAAGGCCCTGGGCCTGACGCCGCTGGCGCGCATCGTCTCCTACGCCACCAGCGGCCTGGACCCTGCCACCATGGGCCTGGGCCCGGTGTTCGCCTCGCGCAAGGCGCTGGAGCGTGCAGGCTGGACCGCGCAGGACGTGGATCTCTTCGAGCTGAACGAAGCCTTCGCGGCCCAGGCCTGTGCGGTGAACCAGGAGCTGGGCATCGACCCGGCCAAGGTCAACGTCAACGGCGGTGCCATTGCCATCGGCCACCCCATCGGCGCATCGGGCGCCCGCATCCTGGTGACCCTGCTGCACGAGATGCAGCGCAGCGGCGCCAGGAAGGGCCTGGCCGGCCTGTGCATCGGCGGCGGCATGGGCGTGGCCATGGCGGTGGAGCGCGTCTGAAAGGCTCCGGGAAAACGTTAGCAAGCTTTCAGGGTAGATCCTAGGCCTGCCTAGGGCCTGCCCGAAGAGAGGCGCAGCGCACGCGCTGCATACTAGCCATACGGGGGTGCCGGGCCCAGAGGTTCAGGCACCCCTGGTGATAACCGGAGTCAATGTCCCGGTTGTCGTGGATAGATTGATCTGAAGCAACCATTGATTGACAGGAGAGAAGAATGGCTCAAAAAGTAGCGTATGTCACAGGGGGAATGGGAGGCATCGGAACGGCTATCTGCCAGCGTCTGCACAAGGAAGGCTTCAAGGTCATCGCAGGTTGCGGTCCGTCGCGCGACTTCCAGAAGTGGCTGGACGAACAAAAGGCGCTGGGCTACACCTTCCATGCATCGGTCGGCAATGTGGGCGACTGGGCTTCCACCGTCGAGGCCTTCAACAAGACCAAGGCCGAGCACGGCAATATCGATGTGCTGGTCAACAACGCCGGCATCACGCGTGACCGCATGTTCGTCAAGATGACGCCGGAAGACTGGCAGGCCGTCATCGAGACCAACCTCAACTCCATGTTCAACGTGACCAAGCAGGTCGTGGGCGACATGGTGGAAAATGGCTGGGGCCGCATCATCAACATCAGCTCGGTCAATGGCGCCAAGGGCCAGGCAGGGCAGACCAATTACTCGGCCGCCAAGGCGGGCATGCACGGCTTCACCATGGCGCTGGCCCAGGAACTGGCCACCAAGGGCGTGACCGTGAACACCGTGAGCCCCGGCTATATCGGCACCGACATGGTCAAGGCCATCCGTCCCGACGTGCTGGAGAAGATCGTGGGCACCATCCCCGTCAAGCGCCTGGGCGAGCCCAGCGAGATCGCCTCGATCATCGCCTGGCTGGCCTCGGAAGAAGGCGGCTACTCCACTGGCGCCGATTTCTCGGTCAACGGTGGCCTGCACATGCACTGAGCCTGCAGGGCTTCACCCAGAGAAAGGGCCTTCGGGTCCTTTTTTTCGTTGAGAGCCCCTGTTGCAGGAAATCCGGAAATGACAAAACCCGCCAAAGCGGGTTTTGTGGAAGATGGGGTCTGCACGGAAGACCGCCAGACCGGTGGTGTCAGAGGCTGGGGCACCGCGTGCGCCAGCCAGCGCTTCAGCGCTTGCGATCGCGTTCGTCTTCGGGCCAGATGGACATGATGGCAGTCGTTTGCATGGAAACTTTCTCCTGTATTGCTCTCTTAACGCGGGCCGGATTCAGCTGGTTGACAGGTTTTTCAAAAAATTTTCGAAGGAAGTCGAAACTTTTTTGCGACCCGGTTTTCAGGCGTTGCGGGGGCCGCGCTTGCGGTCACGGTCATCCCATGGCCAGACAGCTTGGGCCAGCGCAGCGGCTGCAAAGCGGGTCTGCAGGGCGGTGTGGGAAAAGATGTCGGTCATGTGCAATCACTCCTTTGTTGCGTGTTCAACGCGGGCAAGTGGCTGCGGGTTGACTCAGGGACTGCCCCCGGGACGCAAGCAATTGCAAGCCTGGAGGCGGTGATCTGTCAGTTTGAAGACAGATTTCTGGCGCGTTGAGGGAAAATCTGTTTCCTGACAGAGGCTTACGGATATGGCGAGTCAGGGCCGATGCTGTTACGCCTCGTTGCCCGCAATCCGTGGGCGCGGCTCAACCCAGGGCGAAAACGTCCATCAGGCAAAAATCAGCGTCACGGCAGGTGCGTCGTCCACGATGTAGCCGCGGTACATGCCGGCGCTGTTGAAGGGGCAGTGCACCCGTCCCTGGCTGTCCACGGCCACCACGCCGCCCTGGCCCCCTATGTGTGTCAGCGTGCCCCGCACTGCGGCGTGGGCTGCGAGTTCCAGGCTTTGGCCCAGGTAGCGCATGCGCGCATGGATGTCGTGCGCGATGGCTGCGCGCAGGAAATGTTCGCCGGTTCCTGTGGCCGCCACGGCGCAGGTGCTGTTGTCGGCGTAGAAACCTGCGCCTACCACGGGCGTGTCGCCCACGCGGCCGGGGCGCTTGTTGGTCAGCCCGCCGGTGGATGCCGCGGCGGCCAGGTTGCCATGCACATCGCGCGCCACGGCGCCGACCGTGCCCATCTTGCCGTTCTCGTTCAGCGGAGCAGGGTGCGCGGCCAGTCCGCTGGCGTCGTGGTCCAGCAGTGCGGTCCGGCCGGATTGCGCCTGCACCCGGCGCAGCTGTGCCAGGCGCTCTGCAGAGTCGAAGTAGCGTGCATCCATCCGCGCCAGCCCGCGCTCATCGGCAAACCGCTGCGCCCCGTCGCCGACCAGGAGCACGCACTGGCCGTCGTCAAGAACATGCCGCGCCAGCGCAATCGGATTGCGCACCTGGCTGACGGAGGCCACGGCGCCAGCCCGCAGGTTGCTGCCGTCCATCAGGCCGGCGTCCATCTCGTGGCGCGCGTCGCGCGTGTAGACGGAACCGCGCCCGGCATTGAACAGCGGGCAGTCTTCCAGGGACTGGCACGCGGCCTGGACGGCGTCCAGCGCGCTGGCGCCGTGCCGCAGCAGGGCGGCGCCCGCCTCCAGCGCCTGGGCCAGCGCGGCGTGATAGGGGGCCTCGTCCGCCTGGCCCTGGATGACGGTGCCTGCGCCGCCGTGCACGGCAATGGAAAATTTTCGGGAGGTCTGGGACATGTTCATTGGAGTGCGTAGCGCGCTTCCAGGAAGCGGCCATAGCGGGCGATGCCCAGGCCGATGAGCAGGTAGACGGCGCAAACCACCATGTACATCTCCACGAAGTACGCAATCCAGTGGGGGTCGCTCATGGCCATCTTCAGGGAGCCGGTGATGTCGTAGATGTTCACGATCGCCACCAGGGAGGTGTCCTTCACGGCGCCGATGAAGTTGCTCACCGTGGGCGCAATGGTCACGCGCAGCGCCTGCGGCAGGACCACGTGGCGCAGCACCTGCACCCTGGTGAAGCCCATGGCCTGGGCCGCCATGACCTGGCCTTGGGGAACCGCCTGCAGGCCGCCGCGAAATACCTCGGCCAGATAGGCGGCGCTGAAGGCCGCCAGGCATACGGCGATGCGGATCATGGGGTCCACCCGCCATTGCGCGGGCACCAGCATGGGCAGCACGAAGGCCCCGAAGAACAGCAGCGTGATCAGCGGCACGCCGCGCACCGCTTCGATGAACACCGTGCAGAGCACGCGCAGCAAAGGCAGGCTGGAGCGCCGGCCCAGCGCCATCACGATGCCCAGCGGAACGCCGGCCAGGCAGGCGATCACGGCAAGGAACAAGGTCAGCGGCAGGCCACCCCACAGATCGCTGGGCACGGGTGCCAGGCCGGCCACGCCGCCCGCCATCAGCACGCCAAAGCCGGTCAACCCGGCCAGCAGCATTGCCATGCCGGCGCGGCCGAAGAAGCGCGGCAGTGCCGCCAGCCCCACGCTGCCCAGCAGCAGCAGGCTGGCGGCGACGGGGCGCCACTGTTCGGCCATGGGGTAGCGCCCCAGGAACACCAGGCGGTACTTGTCGCGCACAACGCCCCAGCAGGCGCCGGCTGCAGCGCGGCATGCGTCGGGGTCGGCGGCGGTTTCGGCGTCGAGCACGGCCCAGACCAGCAGCTTCCAGCCCGCCCACAGTGCGGCCAGCAGCAGCGTGGCGGTGATGAGCCCGGAGAGCGCGTCCGGAAACAGGCTGGCGCGCAGGCGCTGCGCCAGCGGAACCCGGGGCGGGGCCACCGGCAGGGCCGGGGCTTGGAGTACGGCACTCATGGGCAGGTCTTTCCCGGCTAGCGTGTGATGAAGGCACTGCGCTGGTTGAAGGCATTCAATGCCAGCGAGGTCAGCAGGTTGATGGCCAGGTAGACCACCGCGATGATGGTCACGCATTCGATGGCCTGGCCGGTCTGGCTCATGGCGGTGTTGGCGACCATCACCACGTCGGGATAGCCGATGGCCACGGCCAGCGAGGAGTTCTTGATGGTGCTGAGCGCCAGGTTGGTATAGGGCGGAATGATCACCCGCAGGGCCTGCGGCAGCACGACCAGGCGCAGTTGCTGGCTGCGGTGCATGCCCAGGGCCGAGGCGGCATTCCATTGCCCGCGCGGCACGGCCTGCAGCCCGGCGCGCACGATTTCCGCGCAGTAGGCGGCGGCATACAGGCCCAGGGCGCCCACCAGGGCCAGGAATTCCGGCGTCAGCGCCAGTCCTCCATCGATGCCGAACATGCCCGGCTGCGGAGAGCTCCAGTGCCAGCCCTGCGCGCCGTCGTGCACCGGGCCGGGCAGGGCCAGCCCCGCCTTGCTCAGAAAGCCCAGGGGGCCGATGGCCAGAGGGCGGTCCACATCGGGCAGCAGCGAGGTCAGCGCGAAATACCACAGCAGAACCTGCACCAGCAGCGGGATGTTTCGCGCCACATCGACATAGAGGCGCACGGCGCCGCGCAGCAGCGGATGCCTTGCCACGGCGGCCACGCCCAGCAGCAGACCCAGTACGGTGGCCAGCATGAGCGCGGGCATGGCGGCGCGAACCGTGTTGGCCACCCCGGCCGCGACCGCACGCAGGTAGCTGTCGCCGGGCTCGTAGGGCAGCAGCCCTTCGGAGATGGAAAAGCCGGCCGTCTGCGCCAGGAAGCCGAAGCCCCCGGCAATGCCGCGCGCGGCCATGTTGCGGCTGGCGTTGTGCGCCAGCCAGCCCAGCAGCAGGATCAGCAGCCAGCCGATGGCGAGCTGCAGGGCCAGCCGGCCCCAGTGCGGCCGGGTGGGGGCCGGTGGCTGCCGTACCCCGGCGTCGATGGCATTCACGGCGTTCATGGCAGAGTGCCCTCGGCGCGTCAGTTCATCGGCGGCGACATCATCAGGCCGCCCTTGGTGGACAGCGCGTTCTTGCCGCGCGGCACGTTCAGGCCCGACCCGGCGCCCAGGTTGCGTTCATAGCTCTCGCCATAGTTGCCCACGGCCTTGACGATGCGCAGCGCCCATTCCTTGTCCAGCCCCAGTTGCTTGCCCAGGTCGTCGCTCTGGCCCAGGAAGCGCTTGACCTGGATGCTGTCGGACCGGGTCTTGAGTTCGTCGGCATTCGCCTGGGTGATGCCCAGCTCCTCCGCCTCGATCATCGCGTTGAGTGTCCAGCGCACGATGGCGAACCATTCGTCGTCACCGCGGCGCACGGCCGGGCCGGCCGGCTCCTTGGAGATGACTTCGGGCAGGATCACGTAGTCGCCGGGGCTGGCCAGTTCCTTGCCGCGCAGCACGGCCAGGGCGCCGAGGTCGCCTGTATAGGCCTGGCAGCGCCCGCTGCTGAAGGCCTGCAGGGCTGCTTCGGGATTGTCGAACACCACTGCCTTGTAGTTGAGCTTGTGGGCGCGAAAGTACTCCGACAGGGTCTTTTCCGTGGTGGAACCGCTGATCACGCAGATCGTGGCGCCAGAGAGCTGCTTGACGCTGTTCAGGCCGGGCTTCTTCCTGGCCATGAAGCCCTGTCCGTCGTGGAAATTGATGCCCGCCCACATCAGGCCGAGGCCGTTGTCGCGCGTGAAGGTCCAGGTGGTGTTGCGTGCCAGCAGATCGATCTCGCCGGACTGCAGCGCCGTGATGCGTGTCTGGCCGCTGGTGGGAATGAACTTGACCTTGCTGGCGTCGCCCAGGGTGGCGGCAGCCACGGCACGGCACAGATCCACATCCAGCCCGGACCAGTTGCCGCTGCCGTCGGCGAGCGCAAAGCCTGCGCGCCCCGTGTGCACGCCGCAGGCCACGGCGCCGCGCTGCTTGATGCCGTCCAGCGTCTTGCCAGCGTGGGCCGGCGCGGCAGCGAGTGTGAGGAGGACGGCCATCGATGCCAGCGCAAGGCGCAGACGGGCAGGGGTGTTCATGGTGAATCCTTTCCAGCGGGATGGGGGGTGGCCTGGGGTTGCGGCTTGCTTGCCGCCGGCGAAGCGGTATCGGCGTCCGGAGTCAGGTAGGGAAGCACCGACTCGGACAGTTCGACCAGGCTGCGCACGGCCTGGGGAGTGGCGCGGATGACCTGGGTGGCCAGGGCCTCGACCGTGGCCATGGCCGCCATCGGCGATGAAGGCAGCAGGGGATGCGAGGCGGGCGCCAGCAGCGTGTAGTCGGCCTCGCGGGCCAGCGGACTCGTGGGCTCGTCGGTGATGGCGATGGTCAGGGCGCCCCGCTGGCGTGCGTGCGCCGTCAGCGCGACGGCTTCGCGCGAGTAGCGCGGCAGTGAAATGGCGATCAGCACGTCCTGCTCCGTCAGCCCTGTCATGCGCCGTACCGCCTGTTCCGAGCCGCCTGCGGAGGTCACTTCCACCACCTGCTGCAGATAGGGTTGCAGCACGTCGGCGCCAAAGGCCGCCACATGGTGGGAACTGCCGAACCCCATGAAAAGCACACGGCGGGCGCGGCAGATGCGCTGGGCCAGTTGGTCGAGCAGGCCGGGGTCGCAGGCCTGCGCAGCCGCCTGCAGGTTGCGCTGCACGTGCCCGAAAGCCTGCGAGCCCATGGCGCCCACCGCGCCCGCAGCGCTTGCCGTGGCGGCTTCCGGCCCATGTGCCGCGCGCAGCTTGTTCACGGGTTCCAGGGCCTGCTGCAGCTGGCGGCCCAGGTGCAGGCGCAAATCGGCAAAGCCTTCGTAGCCGGCGTGCTTGGCGAAGCGGTTGACGGCGGCCAGGGAGCCGCCGCAGGCATTGGCCACTTCTTCGGCGCTCAGCGTGACGGCCAGCACCGGATGCGCGGCCATCCAGCGGCCGACCCGGGCGACGGCGGGCGAGCCATCGACGCTGGCGCGCAGCAGTTCCTGTACGGCGGGATGGGGGTGGAGTTCCATGAATGAATGAGAGTGAATGGTCTCTTTCATTCATTATTTTTTAGGAATGAAATCTTTCATTCAGGAGAAACCCTGAATCAAACAATCCATGCGCTCCGCTGGCTGCGGGGTTGGGGGAAGCGTTGGGGGAGGGTCGGGCCTCAGGGGCGCACTTCGGCGCAGCCGAGGTGGAGCGCCGTCTTCACGCGGGACGACGCTTGTGGCAGGCGGTCCCATGGGACCGCCTGATTGTCGAGAACGACTGGAATCCGTCGGAAAATCAGTCGGTTATCGCGGCAGACAGCTGCTCGATCTGCTCGCTGAGTTCCAGCCAGCGCTCTTCCAGGCTGTCGATCTCGTCGTTGCAGGCCTTGAGGCTGCGGCCCGTTTCGGCCATGTCGGCGGGCGAGATGGGCTGGCTCAGCAGGCCTTCGAGCCGCGTGCGCTCGGCCTGCAGCTGGGGCAGGCGCTTGTCCAGCTGTTCCAGCTCCTTCTTGAACGGGCGGGTCTTCTCGGCCATCTGCTGGCGGGCCAGGGCGGCCAGGCGCCGTTGCTCGCGCTGGTCTCCAGCACTGGCGGCCGGCGGCGCGGGCGGTGCAGCGGGGGCCGGGGCCAGCGCAGCAGCCACGGGGGCCGCCACTGCAGGTGCTGCGGGCTCCGCCTGCGCTGCCGCCTTGCTTGTGGCTGCGGCCACCTGTTCGGCCTTGCGGGCCTCTTCGCGCAGGCGGCGGGATTCTTCCAGCAGGTAGCGCTGGTAGTCGTCCAGGTCGCCGTCGAAGGGGCCGACCTTGCCGCGCCCGACCATCCAGAAGTCTTCGCAGACCGAGCGCAGCAGCGCGCGGTCGTGGCTGACCAGCATGACGGTGCCGTCGAAGTCGTTGATCGCCATGGCCAGGGCCTCCCGCGTGGCCAGGTCCAGGTGGTTGGTGGGCTCGTCCAGCAGCAGCAGGTTGGGGCGCTGCCAGACGATCATGGCCAGCACCAGGCGCGCCTTTTCGCCGCCGCTCATGCTGCCCACGGCCTGCTTGACCATGTCGCCGCTGAAGTTGAACGTGCCCAGGTAGCTGCGCAGGTCCTGCTCGCGGGCCTGCGGGCCTGTGGCGCCGGTGTCCCGCGCCAGGCGGATCATGTGCTCCATCGGGTTCTCGCCGGGGCGCAGCACGTCCAGTTCCTGCTGGGCGAAGTAGCCGATGTTCAGGCCCTTGCCTTCGGTCACGGTGCCGGCCAGGGCCTTCATCTCGCGCGCAATGGTCTTGACCAGGGTGGACTTGCCCTGGCCGTTGGCGCCCAGGATGCCGATGCGCTGGCCTGCCAGCACCGAGCGGTTGACGCCGCGCAGGATGGTGGTGGCCTGGCCTTCGTCGTCCACATAGCCGAAGGACGCGTCCGTGATGGCCAGCATGGGGTTGGGCAGGTTGGCCGGCGGCTTGAACTCGAAGGTGAAATCGGCGCTGGCCAGCATGGGTGCGACCTTTTCCATGCGTTCGATCTGCTTGACGCGGCTTTGCGCCTGCTTGGCCTTGGAGGCCTTGGCCTTGAAGCGGTCGATGAACTTCTGCAGGTGGGCGATCTTGTCCTGCTGGCGCTCGAACGAGGCCTGCTGCAGCAGGATCTGCTGGGCGCGCAGTTCCTCGAACTTGCTGTAGTTGCCGCCATAGCGCGTGACCTGCGCGTTTTCTATGTGCAGCGTGGTGTTGGTGATGGCGTCCAGGAATTCGCGGTCATGGCTGATCACGACCAGGGTGCCGGGGTAGCGCTTGAGCCAGGCTTCCAGCCAGACCAGGGCGTCCAGGTCCAAGTGGTTGGTGGGTTCGTCCAGCAGCAGCAGGTCGGAGGGGCACATCAGCGCGCGCGCCAGCTGCAGGCGCATGCGCCAGCCGCCGGAGAAGCTGTTGACGGGGTGCTCCAGCTCGGAGACCTTGAAGCCCAGGCCCAGGATCAGGGCCTGGGCGCGCGGCACGGCATCGTGCGCGCCGGCGTCGGCCAGGTCCACGTGGGCATGGGCAATGGCCATGCCGTCCTCGCTGGCCTCGGCGGCGGCCAGCTGGGCGTTGAGCTCGCTCAGGCGCGTGTCGCCGTCCAGCACGAACTGGGTGGCGGTCTCCGAGGTCTCGGGCATGTTCTGCGCGACCTGGCCCAGGCGCCATTGCGAAGGGATGGAGAACTCTCCACCGTCCTCGGCCAGGCTGCCGTTGAGCAGGGCGAACAGGCTGGACTTGCCGGCGCCATTGCGTCCGACAAGGCCGACTTTTTCACCGGGGTTGATGGAGACGGAGGTGCTGTCCAGCAGCACGCGGGTGCCGCGGCGCAGGGTAATGTTGCGAAGGCTGATCATGAATGGGCAGGATTATCCCAGCGATTGCGCCAGGGCAGGATTCCCGCCCGCCATGCCCGTGCCCGGCCACGGTGCAAAGCCCGAGTATCAGCCCCTAGATGGGCTGTATGCCCACGCGCTGCATCATGGACTGGGTGAACTGGATCTCGCGCTCGAAGCCCTTGGCATAGGCCTCGGCGCTGGTGATGGCGACCTTGCCGCCCTCCTGCTCCAGCAGGGCAATCACCCTGGGCTGCCTGAGCACCTCCTCCAGCGCCGTGCGCAGCCGCTGGACGATGGGCTCGGGCGTGGCGGCCGGCACGGACACGCCGCCCCAGGACGTGAGGTTGACATTGGGCACGCCCAGTTCGGCCAGGGTCTGCACCTGCGGCAGCTTGCCGTTGCGCTGCGGCCCGGCAATGGCCAGCGGCACCAGCTTGCCGGCCAATACCTGGGGATAGGCCACGGAAAACAGCGGGGCGCCGAAGGCCACCTGCTGGCCCAGCACGGCATTGACCAGCTCCGACGCGCCCTTGTAGGGCACATGGTTGACCTGCAGGCCCATGCTGGAGGCCAGCATTTCCACGCCCAGGTGCGATGGCGTGCCCACGCCGCCCGAGGCATAGTCCAGCGCGCCGGGCCTGGCCTTGGCGCGGGCGGCCAGGTCGTCCAGCGTGCGCATGCCCGAGTCGGCATGCACGACGACCAGGATGTCCGAGCGCGACATGCCCAGCACATGGCGGAAGTCCTTGAACACGTCGTAGCCCGGGCTTTTGTACATGCGCATGGCGGCGGCCATGGGCGAGCCCGAGTACAGCAGGGTGTAGCCGTCCGCCGGCGCCTTGGCCACCTGGCGTGCGCCGATGTTGCCGCCCGCGCCGGCGCGGTTGTCGATCACCACGGGCTGGCCCAGCTGGGCCGACAGTGCCTCGGCCACGATGCGCGCGGCTGTGTCGGGGCTGGTGCCCGCCAGGTAGGGCACCACCCACTTGATGGGGCGCGTGGGCCAGGCGCTGTCGTGCGTGGTGGCTGCCGCGGCTGTGGCGGCCCAGGGCAGGCCTGCGGCAAGCGATGCGGCGCCCGCGGCGCGCAGGAATCGGCGTCGGTCCGGCGTGTGGGATGTAAGGTCTTGCATGGCGTTGTCTCCTTGTCTTTTCGCTTTCATGCCGGCCAGCCTCAGGTGCCGGCCCGCTCCAGCAGTTCCTTGGCGATGGTGTTGCGCTGTATCTCGCTGGTGCCCGTGAGCACGCGGTACATGCGCAGCATGCGGAACAGGAATTCCACGCGCCGGCCCTGGACGATGCCTTCGCCGCCATGGATCTGCACGGCGCGGTCGGCAATGCGGAACGCCGACTCCGAGCAGAACAGCTTGCTCATCGAGGCCTGGGCGCGCGCATCGATGCCGGCGTCGATGGCGCGGGCCGTCTGCACCATCAGCGCGCGCGCGGCCATCCATTCGGTGGCCATGTCGGCCAGCATGTGCTGTATGGACTGGAACTGGGCAATGCTGCGGCCGAATTGCTGGCGCCCCAGCGCATAGTCGCGTGCATCGCGCAGCGCCACCTGGGCCAGGCCCAGCATGGCCGGGCAGTGCAGCAGGCGGTTGACGGTGATGCGGCCCAGCGCCAGGGCCAGGCCCCGGCCCGGCTCGCCGATCAGCTGGGCGGCAGGCACGCGGCAGCCGTCCAGCACGATGTCGCCCGTGCTCGACTGCCCGGCCATGGTCTTGTAGCCGCTGACCACCTGCACGCCCGGTGCATGCAGGTCCACGAAGAAGGCGCTGATCTCGCGCTGCGGGCTGCCCTCGGGCGCGGTCGAGGCCATGAGCACGGCGAAGTCGGCAAACGGCGAGCCCGAGATGAAGCGCTTGCGGCCGTGCAGCACATAGTGATCGCCCTCCAGCACGGCGCGCGTCTCCAGCGCACCGGCGTCCGAGCCTGCTGCGGCCTCGGTCAGCGCAAAGCAGATGGATTTCTCGGCGCGCGCCACGGGCAGGATGAACTGCTCCATCTGCAGCGGCGTGGCCTTGCGGATAAGCGCGCCTATGCGCGGCGGGCCGCTGAGTTCGCCCAGCACATGGGGCGCGAAGGGCGAGCCCGTGGCGTAGATGGCCTCCTTGACCAGCACCTGGTCGAGCACGGACAGGCCGGCGCCGCCCATGGCCTCGGGCAGGGTCATGCCGTAGAAGCCCCGCGCATGCGAGAGCTTCCAGACCTGGCGCAGCAGCTCGGTGGAGGCGCTGTTTTCATGGTCCACGCCATGCGCGCGGGCGAGGTCGGCCAGTTCGCGGTGGATGAAGGCGTTGAGCGCGTCGATCAGGCCGGCTGCGCGCTCGGAGCCTTCAAAAGGCATTTCCAGCAGGGCAGCGTTGGCGGCGGGGAGTGTGTCTTTGGCGTTCATCTCAGTTCACCTTGCGCTCGTGGTTGGCCCAGTAGGGCGCCTGCACGGCGCGGCGCATGACCTTGCCGTTGGGGTTCTTGGGCAGCTGCTGCACGAATTCGATGTGGCGCGGGCGCTTGAAGCCGCCCAGGCGCTCGGCGCAGAAGCTGTCCAGCGCGGCGCTGTCGCCGGCCAGGCCGGGCTTGAGCACGATGTGGGCGGCCACGGCCTCGCCCCATTTGTCGTCGGGGATGGCGAACACGCAGGCATCGGCCACCGAGGCATGCTCGTAGAGCACGGATTCCACCTCGGACGGATAGACGTTGAAGCCGCCGCTGATGACCATGTCCTTCTTGCGGTCCACGATGTAGACAAAGCCCTGCTCGTCCATGCGGGCCAGGTCGCCCGTGTGGTAGCGGCCGTTTTTGAGCACCTCGGCCGTCAGCTCGGGCGCGCGCCAGTAGCCTGCGAAGACATCGGCGCCGCTGACCACGATCTCGCCGATCTCACCCTCGGGCACGCGGCGGCCTTCGTCGTCCACCACCTCCACCAGGGATTCCAGAAAGGGCCGGCCGCAGGATGCCAGCCGCTCGGGCCGCGACGCGCGTGCCTGCAGGTGGTCCTGCACCGTCAGACCGCAGACGCCCGAGGTCGTCTCTCCCGCACCATAGCCCTGGGACAGGATGGGGCCGAACACGTCCATGGCCTGCAGGATGCGCGCGGGCGCCATGGGCGCTGCGCCGTAGCCCAGGCGCAGCAGGTCGGGCAGGGGGCGGTAGCGGCCGCCGATCTCGGCCAGCAGCATGTTGATCATGGTGGGCACCATGAAGGTATGGGTCACGCGCCGCGCCTGCATCTCGGCCATGAAGGCGCCCGGCTCGAAGCCCGAGAACAGGTGGATGGTGGCGCCCGTGCACAGCGCCGGCACCATCTGCATGCCCGAGGCGTGAGTGACCGGCCCCACCAGGCCCAGCACATGACCTGCCTGCATGCCCTCGCCGCGCATCAGGAACTTGCGCAGCTGGGCCAGGCGGTTGCCGAAGGTCTGCATGGCGGCCTTGAGCACGCCGGAGGAACCCGAGGTGTAGTGCAGCACGGCCACCTCATGCTCCTGCACGGCCACGGGCTGGAAGCGGTCGCTGGCGCGGGCGAGCAGGGCCTCGTAGCTTTCGCCGGCGGGGCCGTCCAGCAGCAGCAGGCGCACGTCGGCAGACTGCAGGTGCGGCTTGAAGGCCTCGGCGCGCGCTGCGGTGGTCACGATGACGGTGGCATCGCTGTTGGCCGCGATATCGCCCACTTCGCGCGGCGACAGCCGCGCGTTGAAGGGGGCCTTGATGAGCCCGGCCTTGTAGCAGGCGATCTCGATCTCCACGATTTCCACGCAGTTGGGCAGGTAGATGCCCACGCGGTCGCCACGGGCCAGGCCCAGTGCCGCCAGCGCATTGGCCAGCCGGTTGGAGCGCTGCTCCAGCTCGGCATAGCTGATGCTGCGCGCGGCACTGGTCACGGCCGGCTGCGAGCCATGGGCCCTGCAACTGCGCGCAACCAGTTCGCCGACATTGGGGATGGGAAGGGAATGGGGGTGGCCTGCGGTGGGCCGGGATGTCTCGTGCATGGCATTCCTTGGCTGAAGCCGCGCGTTTTGCGCGGCATGCCATGCACTGTTCCAGAAGAGGCCTGGAGGGGGGAAATACCGTTTAGTGATTCAGGCGCATCAGAAAAATTGATGTCCAGGTCAACCCTTGCGGTATTTGCTGATGACCCATGCCCAGACCCCTGCGGTCATGCCGTCATGCCTGCTGCCAGCGTGCCTGCCAGATGCCGGCCGTGATCAGATGCCGGGCCTGTGCCATCAGCGCCTGCCGGACTACCTGCAGCGCCGGGTCGCTGCTGCGGTTGGCCTGCACGGCCAGGAAGTAGCGGCGCAGCAGCTCTGGCGCCGTGACCTGGGCCACGATCCAGCCGGGCTGGATGCTGCCGGGCGCTGCCCGGGCGCCGGCCCGCAGCCAGATGGGCGCCTCGCTCAGCGAGCAGGCGGGCGTGAAGGTAAAGCCCGCTCCGCAGTGGTAGAGCGAGCGGATGACGCGGGCGGAATCGTGTTCGTGGACGATGTTCAGCCGCAGGTCGCGCGCATCGGCCTCGGCCTCCACTGTCTGGCGGATGGAAAAGCGGCGCGACTGCAGCACCAGCGGCAACTGGCAGGCGTGGGCGAAGTCCATGCGCGGCAGGCCGCCGTCCGGCGCGGGGCGCAGCAGCGGAGCCACGCTGCCATCGGCATCCTGGCCGCAGATGTAGATGGATTCCTCGGCCATGGGCTGCACCTGCAGGTCGTGCAGGCTGGCCGTGTCCACGAGGATGGCCAGGTCGGCGCGCCGGTCCAGCATGGCCTTTTGCACCATGAGGCTGAGGTCGTCGAGCACAAAGATGCGGATGCGCGGGTGGCTGTTGCGCAGGCTGGCGATCACGGGGCCGGCCAGCAGGCTGGTCAGCAAAAAGGGCAGGGCGATGGTGACCGAGCCTTCGGGGCCCTGCGGCAGGCGCTGTATGCGTTCGCGCATGGCGTCGGCATCGGACAGCAGCCGGCGTGCGTCCTCGTACAGCTGGGCTCCGGCCGGCGTGGGGGTCACGCCGGCGTGGCTGCGTTCCAGCAACTGGGCGCCCAGCTCGCCTTCCAGCTTCTTGATCTGCGCCGTGAGCGCGGGCTGGGCCACGTACAGCGAGTGCGCGGCGCGCGAGAGGCTGCCCGCCTCCAGCACCGCGATGAAGTAGCGCAGCGCCCGCAGGTCCATCTCAGCCCAGGGGGCGGTATTGCGGACGCAGGGCTTCGATGTCGCCTTCGGTCCAGGCGCGCAGCGCCTCCTGGGTGATCAGCAGCACCTGCTCGTCGCCCGAGCTGGTGTCCAGCCAGAACACGGGCAGGTCGGGGAAGGCGGCTTCGAAGAAGTCCTTTTCATTGCCTATTTCCAGCACGACCACGCCTTCCTTGGCCAGTCGCGAGGGCAGGTCTTCCAGCAGCCGGCGGATGAAATCCATGCCATCGCTGCCGCCGGCCAGCGCCAGTTCGGGCTCGGCCTGGTATTCGGCCGGCAGGCGCGACATGCTGTCGGCATTCACATAGGGCGGGTTGCACAGCACCAGGTCCCAGGGGCCGGGCAGGGCGGCCAGGCCATCGCTTTCCAGCAATTGCACGCGCTCGGCGAGTTCATGGCGGTCCACGTTGATGCGCGCCACGGCCAGCGCGTCGGCCGAGATGTCGGCGCCCGTGACCTCCACCTCGGGCCAGGCCATGGCGGCCAGGCAGGCCAGGCTGCCGTTGCCGGTGCACAGGTCCAGCACGCGGCGCGTGCGGTCGGACAGCCAGCCGTCGATGCTGCCGTCGGCCAGCAGCTCGGCAATGAAGCTGCGCGGCACGATGGCGCGCTCGTCCACGTAGAAGGGCACGCCCTGCAGCCAGGCCTCGCGCGTGAGGTAGGCGGCGGGCTTGCGGGTGCGGATACGCTCGGCAAACAGCTCGGCCACTTCGGCCTGCTGCTGGGCGCTGACGGCCTGGCCAGCCAGGGATTCGGGCGCGCCGGGCGCCAGTTCGCTGTCCAGCGGCAGGCCCAGCTTCCACAGCGTGAGCCAGGCCGCTTCGTCTTCGGCCGTGGCCGTGCCGTGGCCAAAGGCCACGCCGGCCGCCGTGAGTGCTGCGGCGCCCGAGGCGACGAGGTCGGCGATGGTGCTGCCCGAGATGGCTGGAATATTGGCAGTGGTGTGGGCGGATGTCATCGTCGGCTCCTTGGTCGCGATCAGGCGGACTGCTGGCGCTGCAGCTCCAGTAGCGTGCGGCGGTAAATGTTCTTGATGGGCTCGATGTCGGCCACCACGATATGCTCGTCGATCTTGTGGATGCTGGCGTTGGGCGGGCCCACTTCCACGACCTGGCTGCAGATCTGGGCGATGAAGCGGCCGTCGCTGGTGCCGCCCGTGGTGGACAGCTCGGTCTCCAGGCCGGTCTCGGCGCGGATGGCCGCCTGCACGGCATTCACCAGCGTGCCCGGCGTGGTCAGGAAGGGCTGGCCGCCAATGGTCCAGGCCAGTTCGTATTCGAGTCCGTGGCGGTCCAGCACGGCCTGCACGCGCTGCTGCAGCGACTCGGCCGTGGATTCGGTGCAGAAGCGGAAGTTGAAGTCGATGGTCACATGGCCGGGGATGACGTTGGATGCACCCGTGCCGCCATGCATGTTGCTGATCTGCCAGCTGGTGGGCGGGAAGAACGCATTGCCCTCGTCCCAGCGCGTGGCTGCCAGCTCGGCCAGGGCCGGCAGGGCCTGGTGGATGGGGTTGCGCGCCAGTTGCGGGTAGGCGATGTGGCCCTGGATGCCCTTGACCGTGAGGCGACCGCTCATGGTGCCCCGGCGGCCGTTCTTGATCATGTCGCCCGTGCGTTCCACCGAGGTGGGCTCGCCGACGATGCACCAGTCCAGGCGCTCGCCGCGCTCGCGCAGCAGCTCGACCACGACCTTGGTGCCGTCCACCGAAGGGCCTTCCTCGTCGCTGGTCAGCAGCAGGGCAATGTCGAAGGAGGGGGCCGGTGTCTCGGCCAGGAATTCCTCCAGTGCCACGACGAAGGCGGCGATGGAGGTCTTCATGTCGCTGGCGCCGCGGCCGTACAGCTTGCCGTCGCGGTGCGTGGGCACGAAGGGCGGGCTGCTCCACTGCTCCAGCGGGCCGGTGGGCACCACGTCGGTATGGCCGGCAAAGACCAGCACGGGCCTGTCAGCGCCTGTCCCTGAGCGCCGGGCCCAGAGGTTGCGCACGCGAAAGCTGTCGGGGCCGCTGTCGATGCGCTCGCAGGCAAAGCCCATGGGCTGCAGGGCATCGGCCAGGAGTTCAAGGCAGCCGGCGTCTTCGGGGGTGACGGAGGGCAGGCTGATCAGCTGCTCGGTCAGTTGCAGGGTGCGGGACATGGTGGGTGGGATCAAAAAACAAAAAGTCGGAGGGCCGGCTGCCGCCAGCGTGCTCCGACATTGTGAACGCTGCGGGGCCGGCCGATCAGTTCGGCTTGACTTCCAGCATGATTTCCGTGAACGAGGGCATGTCGTCCTCGCCGGGCGTGGCCAGTTCGGCGAACTGGCTGGACGGCGCGGCATGGCTGGCCTTGACCACATCGTTTTCCAGGCGCCACATCAGGTTGGTGGGCGAATCGGCGAAGGCCAGGGCTTCGGCGCGGTCGATGCGGCCGGAGCGGACCAGCTGCGCCAGCGCCTCTTCAAAGGTCTGCGAGCCTTCGGCCATGGATTTTTCCATGGCCTCCTTGACGCCCGAGAAGTTGCCGCGCTCGATGAGGTCAGCGATCAGCTTGGTGTTGAGCATGACCTCGACGGCCGGCATGCGGCCGCCGTCCACGGTGCGAACCAGGCGCTGGGAGATCACGCCCTTGAGCGCGGCCGACAGCTCGCCCTGCATGGTGGGACGGATTTCCTCGGGGAAGAAGGACAGGATGCGGTTGAGCGCGTGGTAGCTGTTGTTGGCGTGCAGCGTGGCCAGGCACAGGTGGCCCGACTGCGCAAAGCCCATGGCCGAGGACATGGTCTCGCGGTCGCGGATCTCGCCGATCAGGATCACGTCGGGGGCCTGGCGCAGCGCGTTCTTGAGCGCGATCTGCAGCGAGGCCGTGTCCGAGCCCACTTCGCGCTGATTGACGATGGAGCGCTTGTTGCGGAACTGGTATTCGATGGGATCCTCGATGGTGAGGATGTGGCCCGTGAGCTTTTCGTTGCGCGCATCGATCATCGAGGCCAGCGTCGTGCTCTTGCCCGAGCCCGTGGAGCCCACGACCAGCAGCAGGCCGCGCTTTTGCATGATCAGCTCGCCCAGCACGGGCGGCAGGTTCAGCGTGTCCATGGCCGGAATGTGCTGGGCGATGAAGCGGATCACCACGGCGCAGCTGCCGCGCTGGTGCATGGCGCTGACGCGGAAACGGCCCACGCCGCGCAGCGGCACGCCCATGTTGAGCTCGCCCGTTTCGTCCAGCTCCTGCAGGCGCTCGGCCGGCACGATCTCGGCCAGCAGGCTGCGCGGTGCGTCGGGCGGCAGCAGCTGGTTGTTGATGGGCACGCATTCGCCGTTGATCTTGATCAGCGCCGGCGCGTTGACCGCCAGGTAGACGTCGGACGCCTGCTTCTCGCCCATCAGGCGCAAAATCCTCTCCATCGTGCCCATGTTTTCCCCCAAATTCGTGTACTGCCGCTGTTCTTGGATCGTCTGCACGCTCTTGTGACGTGAAACGGGCGTCCGCTGCCTGGTGGCCGGGGACGCCCTCGAGAGTATGCCTTGCTCCATCCCCTGAACAGGGGATGTTTTGGTGCCGCAACCACGCCTTTGGCGCAGTGCGGATGCGGATCAATCGCGCAGCAGGTCGTTCAGGCTGGTCGTGGAGCGGGTCTTGGCATCGACCTTCTTGACGATGATGGCGGCGTACATGCTGTAGCGGCCGTTGTCCTTGGGCAGGTTGCCCGATACCACCACCGAGCCGGCAGGCACGCGGCCAAAGCTGGTCTCGCCGGTTGCACGGTCATAGATGGGGGTGGACTGGCCGATGTACACGCCCATGGAGATCACGGAGTTCTCTTCCACGATCACGCCTTCGACGATCTCGGAACGGGCGCCGATGAAGCAGTTGTCCTCGATGATGGTCGGGTTGGCCTGCAGCGGCTCCAGCACGCCGCCCAGGCCCACGCCGCCGGACAGGTGCACGTTCTTGCCGACCTGTGCGCAGGATCCCACGGTGGCCCAGGTGTCAACCATGGTGCCTTCGTCCACATAGGCGCCGATGTTCACGTAGGAAGGCATCAGGATCGCGCCCTTGGCAACGAAGCTGCCGCGGCGAGCCACGGCCGGGGGCACCACGCGCACGCCGGTGGCGGCGATCTCGGCCTCGGTCATGCCGGCGAACTTGGTGGGCACCTTGTCGAAGAAGTTCAGGTCGCCGGATTGCATCAGCACGTTGTCCTTGAGGCGGAAGGACAGCAGCACGGCCTTCTTGATCCACTGGTGCACGGTCCACTGGCCCACGCCTTCGCGCGTGGCCACGCGCAGCTGGCCGTTGTTCAGGGCTTCGATCACGTGGTCCACGGCCTCGGTCACTTCCTTGGGTGCGGCAGCGGGGGAGAGGCTGGCACGGTTGTCCCAGGCGG
Organism: Delftia acidovorans; assembly: GCA_031286585.1. Lineage (GTDB taxonomy): Bacteria > Pseudomonadota > Gammaproteobacteria > Burkholderiales > Burkholderiaceae_C > Comamonas > Comamonas acidovorans_A. The sequence goes on along the minus strand of JAITUC010000043.1, from coordinate 2,435 downwards.
TGTCGATGATGGATTGCAGCTGTTGCGTCATATGGCTTTGGTGATCAAAGGGTTTGTGAGGAAAGGGGAGCGCAGGGCTGTCTCAGCGCTGGCGCGATTCTATGAACTGTGCAATGCGCTGGGCGGCTTCCAGGCATTCTGCGGTCTCGGCCACCAGGGCCATGCGCACGCGCCCGGCGCCGGGGTTGCGGCCATGGGCCTCGCGCGCCAGGTAGCTGCCAGGCAGCACGGTCACGCCGGTGGCGGCATACAGCTCGCGTGCAAAGTCGGCGTCGTCCAGGCCCAGCGATTCGGGAATGCCGGCCCAGAGGTAGAAGCTTGCATCGGGCAGGCGCACATCCATCACGCGCGCCAGCACGGGCGTGACCTGGTTGAACTTCTCGCGGTACAGGCGGCGGTTTTCCTCGACATGGGCCTCGTCGGCCCAGGCCGCCATGCTGGCCGTCTGCACCACAGGGCTCATGGCGCCGCCGTGGTAGGTGCGGTACAGCAGGAAGGCCTTGATCAGGGCCGCATCGCCCGCCACGAAACCGCTGCGCAGGCCAGGCACATTGCTGCGCTTGGACAGGCTGGTGAACATCAGCAGGTTTCTGTAATCCGTGCGGCCCAGGCGCTGTGCGGCTTCCAGGCCTCCCAGGGGGGCGGTGCCGTCGAAATAGATCTCGCTGTAGCACTCGTCGCTGGCAATCACGAAGCCGTAGCGGTCGGACAGGGCAAACAGCTTTTCCCATTCGGCCAGCGGCATCACCGCGCCCGTGGGATTGCCGGGCGAGCACACGAAGATCAGCTGGGTCTTTTCCCACACGTCGGCAGGCACGCTGTCCCAGTCCACCGCGAAGTTGCGCGCTGCGTCGCTGGGCGCGTAGTACGGCTGGGCGCCCGCCAGCAGCGTGGCGCCTTCGTAGATTTGATAGAACGGGTTGGGGCAGATCACGCGCGCGCCGTCCTGACTGGCATCCACCACCACCTGGGTGAAGGCAAACAGTGCCTCGCGCGAGCCGTTGACGGGCAGCACCTGGGTGGCGGCGTCCAGGGCAATGCCATAGCGCTGGCGAGCCCATTGGGCGCAGGCCTCGCGCAGCGCGGGCTCGCCTGCCGTGGCCGGGTACTTGGCCAGGCCGCCGAGGTCGGCGCTCAGCGCCTGTTCGATGAACGCCGGCGTGGCATGGCGGGGCTCTCCGATGCCAAGGCTGATGGGGCGCACGCCCGCCGGTGGCTGGACCCCGGCGAACAGTTTGCGAAGACGCTCAAACGGGTATGGCTGGAGTCGGGAGAGCAGGGGATTCATGGGCTCGCATTATGGATTGATGCGCTTTCGGCATGCCGTTGTCACAGGGGACTGCGGGTCTGCACGCTGGCTTTTTTGCATTCTGTTACCTATTCTGGCATGGTCTCGACTGGGGCCATGCCATCTCGTGTGGCGGGGCCTCGTGAACGGTGAATTCCAGATACCAATGACAAGAGAGGCAATCAGCTATGCAGGCAGGCGCTGGCATGGAAAAAGTGGGAAACAGGCATCGTAAGCATACATCCGGCCCCGGGGCCGGCTTCCTTGTATGCGCCGTGTGGGCATTGGCCGGGCCGCCGCTGGCGCTGGTCGCCGGTTCGGTGGGCATGGGGCCCTGGGTTTGGGGGGGCTTGCTGCTGTGGGCCGGGCTGCTGCTGGGCGGCATGCACAGGCTCTGGTCGCGGGTGACCGGCGAGCGCGAATTGCTGCAGCAGGCCATGCAGGGCATCGCCCAGGGCGACCTGAGCCAGCGCGTGGCCGTGGAGACGGCAGCCTCGCAGGAGGACGCTGGCGCTGTCCAGACGCCCAAGGCGCTGCTGGGCGGCATGGTCACCTCGCTGTCGGGCATGGTGGCCGATGTGCGCAGCAATGCGGCGCTGGTGGCGCAGGCCGGGCAGCAATTGGTGAACGAGCACCAGGCGCTGTCCGACCGCACCGAGCTGCAGGCCACCAATCTGGCCCAGACCGTGGTCAGCGTGGAGCAGTTGAGCAGCGCGGTGCAGCACAACGCCGACGTGGTGGGCGTGGTCCACCACCAGGCCAGCGCCGTGCGCGGCGCTGCCGACGAAGGCGTGGTGGCCATGGGCCGCGCCGTGGAGTCGGTGGAGACCATTGAAAGCAGCGCCGGGCGCATGCGGGAGATCATCGGCGTGATCGACGGCATTGCTTTCCAGACCAACATCCTTGCGTTGAACGCGGCGGTGGAAGCGGCGCGTGCCGGTGAACACGGGCGTGGCTTCGCCGTGGTCGCTACCGAGATCCGCGAACTGTCGCAGCGCTCGGCCAGTGCCGCCAAGGAGATCAAGCAGCTGATCGATGCGTCGGTGGCCAATGTCGGCGCCGGTACTGCGCAGGTTGAGAGCGCCGGTCGCACCATGGACGAGATCGTGGTCAACGTGCGCCGGGTCAGCGACCTGATGTCCGAGAT
>JAITUC010000032.1 GCA_031286585.1 Delftia acidovorans | reverse complement strand
GTTCTCGGCGTGGACGCGGGCGGTGTAGGGCAGGCGGTCCCAGGCGCCGGGCGAGAGGGCATCGACGGCGGCGCGGGCGTCGATGTAGTGCAGCGTGGTGCCGGGCAGGGGTTTCTTGTGGGTGTGGTTCATGGGACGGATGCAATGCGGGCGGGCCTGCAGCCCGCCCGCCAGGTTCAGGACAGCTGCGGCTCAGGCACGCGCATCGATGGGCACGAACTTCCGGTCCTCCGGCCCCGTGTAGTTGGCGCTGGGGCGGATGATCTTGTTGTCCTGGCGCTGCTCGATCACATGGGCCGCCCAGCCGCTGGTGCGCGCGATCACGAACAGCGGCGTGAACATGGCCGTGGGCACGCCCATCATGTGGTAGCTGACGGCGCTGAACCAGTCCAGGTTGGGGAACATCTTCTTGGCCTGCCACATCACCGATTCCAGGCGGTCGGCAATGTCGTACATGCGGGTGGTTCCGGCCTCGTCGGACAGGCGCTTGGCCACCCCCTTGATGACCACATTGCGCGGGTCGCTGACGGTGTAGACCGGGTGGCCGAAGCCGATGACCACTTCCTTGGCATCGACGCGGCGGCGGATGTCGGCCTCGGCCTCGTCGGGGGTGTCGTAGCGCTTCTGGATCTCGAAGGCCACCTCGTTGGCGCCGCCATGCTTGGGGCCGCGCAGCGCGCCGATGGCGCCGGCAATGGACGAATACATGTCGCTGCCCGTGCCCGCGATCACGCGCGCCGTGAAGGTGGAGGCGTTGAACTCATGCTCGGCATACAGGTTGAGCGAGGTGTGCATGGCGCGCACCCAGCCTTCGGACGGCCGGTGGCCGTGCAGCAGGTGCAGGAAGTGGCCGCCGACGGAGTCGTCATCGGTCTCCACCTCGATGCGCCGGCCCGAATTGCTCCAGTGGTACCAGTACAGCAGCATGGAACCCAGGCTGGCCATGAGCCGGTCGGCAATGTCGCGGGCACCCGCCAGGTTGTGGTCGTCCTTTTCGGGCAGCACGCAGCCCAGGGCCGAGACCCCGGTGCGCATCACATCCATGGGGTGGGCGCCTGCTGGCAGCTGCTCCAGCGCCTGCCTGACGCTGGCCGGCAGGCCGCGCAGCGCCTGCAATTTGGCCTTGTAGGCCTGCAGTTCCGGGCGCGTGGGCAGCTTGCCATGCACCAGCAGATGGGCGATTTCCTCGAACTCGCAGACCTCGGCAATGTCCAGGATGTCGTAGCCGCGATAGTGCAGGTCGTTGCCCGAGCGGCCCACGGTGCACAGCGCGGTGTTGCCGGCGGTCACGCCCGACAGCGCGACGGATTTCTTGGGCTTGAATGCGGACGCAGATGGCGAAGTTGGCGCAGATGGTGCGTCGATGGTCGTGGTACTCATGGGAGGGTCTCCTGGTTCAGATAGGAATGGGCAATGGCGGCAGGAAGGCCGTTGTGGTCGACAGCCACCATCTCGAACAGGCCCTTGAGCACGTCCTCGCAGGCAATGCCCGGCGCCTGGGCCGATGCGGTGACGCAGACCGTCATGGAGCTGCGCCCCACCCGGCTGACCCAGCCGCGCAGCACGATTTCATGGCCCACGGGCACGGGCGCCAGGAAGTCGATGCCGGTGACGGCGGCCATCACCACCTCGCGCTGCGCCAGGCTGCGCGCTGCCAGAAAGGCGGTCTTGGCCATGAGCTGCAGGCCCTGGCCTGCGAACAGCGTGCCGTGGTGGTTGGCGAGCGCGGGCAATACCAGTTCGCGCAGCTCGGCGGTTCCATCAGGTGTTGTCATGCTTCGCAATCTACGCAAAATAGCGGCTCAGCCATAGGGCTGAAAAGGCGAATTCTTGCGAAACAAATCCCACGAGTTTGCGAATTCTGCGAATAACAGCCACCCGAGGAAACAGGCATGAAGAAGACATTCATGGGCGTCAAGCTGCGCAAGCTGCGCGCGGAGCACGGCCTGTCCCAGATCGCGCTGGCCCACGCGCTGGGCCTGTCGCCCAGCTACCTGAACCAGCTGGAGCAGAACCAGCGGCCGCTGACGGTGTCGGTGCTGCTCAAGCTCAACCGCGCGCTGGGCGTCGATATCCAGCAGTTCTCGGAAGACGAGGAAGCGCGCCTGGTCGCCGGCCTGCGCGAAGCCCTGGCCGATGCGCCCGAATCCATCGCCCTGCCCGAGCTGCAGGAAGTGGCCGCGCAGATGCCAGCCCTGGGCCGGGCGGTGATGGCGCTGCACCGCCGCCATCTCGAGGCCATGGAGCGCATCGAGAGCATGTCGCTCAGGCTGGGCGATGACCGCTCGGACATGCCGGTGGCGCGCACCATGCCGTTCGAGGCCGTGCGCGATTTCTTCTTTGCGCACCAGAACTATTTCGATGAAGTGGACCGCGCGGCCCAGGCCCTGGCCGGCGAGGCGCGCGCGGACCCGGGCCATCTGGCGGACTGGCTGGTTCGGCGGCTGCAGCAGCGCCACGGTGTTCAGGTGCATCGCTCGGAAGACTCCCGGCAAAGCCAGCGCCGCTTCGACCCGGCCACGCGCTCGCTGTGGCTGTCCTCGGCGCTGGAGCCTGCGCAACAGGCCTTCCAGCTGGGCACGCAGCTGGCCTTGCTGGAGATGGGCGCCACGCTGGACCGGCTGATCGCCACCGCCGCCTTCCAGGGCGATCCGGCGTCATGCAAGCTGGCCCGCGTGGGCCTGGCCAACTACTTTGCGGGTGCGCTGCTGCTGCCCTACGACCTGTTCCTGGAGGCGGCCGAGCAGTTGCGCTATGACATCGACCTGCTGGGCCAGCGCTTTGGCGTGGGCTTTGAAACCGTCTGCCACCGCCTGAGCACGCTGCAGCGGCCGGGCGCTCCGGGCGTTCCATTCTTCTTCGTGCGCGTGGACCGGGCGGGCAATATTTCCAAGCGCCAGTCGGCCACGCATTTCCACTTCAGCCGCACGGGCGGCACCTGCCCGCTGTGGACGGTGTACGAGGCCTTCGGCCAGCCCGACCAGGTCCTGCGCCAGCTCGCCAGCATGCCCGATGGACGGCGCTATCTGTGGATTGCACGCTCGGTCTCGCACGGGCAGCGCGGCTATGGCTCGCCGCGCAAGACCTTCTCCATCGGCCTGGGCTGCGACATACGCCATGCCGCGCGCCTGGTCTATGCCAAGGGGCTGGACCTGGGCGACCCGGAATCGGCCACGCCCATCGGCATGGGCTGCAAGGTCTGCGAACGTGACCAGTGCACGCAGCGCGCCTTTCCCTATGTGGGAAAGGCGCTGCATGTGGATGAGAACGCCAGCCGCTTTGCACCCTATGGCGTGGGCGGCTGATGGTCCTGATCCTGTGCTCCGCGTGGTGCACGCGATGCACGCGGTGCGCGTGATGCAGGGTCAGGCCGCGCTGCGGTAACGGTCGCGCAGGTCCCGCACTTCATCGTGGTTGCGCTGGGCACCCTGTGCCTGGCGCTCCACCACCACGCGCACGGCCGGTGGCAGCGGTTGCTTGAGCGCCTTGCGGTACTGGGCAACGGCGGAGTCCTCGCCGCGCTCGCATTCCTCCAGCACCGCCTTGTCGTCCTGCGAGGTCAGTGCCGTCTTCACGGACACCCAGCCCCGGTGCAGCGCGCCGGCCACCGTGCCGCCCGATGCCGGCTCTCCGCCGAGCCTGCGGATTTCCGCTTCCAGCTCCCGCGCGGCAGCGCCGCACTCGGTGGAATGGCGCATGAACAGGGCCTTGAGGTCGGGCGAGTCGGCGTTCTCGGAGGAGGTGCGAAAGCCGTACTCGCCGTCGCGGCAGGATTCCAGCAGGTCGTTGAGCACGTCCACCACATCGCCGTTGTCGATATCGCCTGTATAGGCCGGGGCGACGATGGTGCCCGTCTCGTCACGGACATCACGGCTGCCTGCGCGCGCCCAGGCGGCGCGGGCTGCGGGCCGGGCCTGGTCCCAGTCCAGATGGCTGGCGCCACGGCGCGTGGTCCATTCGCGCTCCCACTCGGACTCGAAGGCGTCGAAATCGGCATCGCGGCGCGCGGCCGCGGCGCTCCAGCCCAGCTCGTAGGCGGGGCGGTATTCCTCGTAGCTGCGGCCGGCCACGTAATAGGGCTCGTTCTGGTAGGCATCGCGCCAGTAGGCGTCTTCGACCGTGGGGTTCACGGCCTCGGCCGCACCCTTGCCGGCCAGCCCGCCGACCACGGCACCGGCCACGCCGCCCACGGCTGCGCCGATGGGGCCACCCATTGCGCCGAATGCAGCGCCGGTGACGGCGCCGCCTGCTGCGCCTATGCCGGTGCCCACCGGGTGCGCGCCGGGTGCGTCGGACAGCGGGTCACGGTTTGCGGGGTTCGATTGCGTCATGGAATGTGCTCCTTGGCAGTTGAAAGTGATTCCTATGCTGATGGCCGCGGCGGCCGTCCGGCGTGCGCGCTTGCGGCCATGTGCCGTAGGAACGCAGCGCCCTGCCCTTGCGGACATCGCGCCAGTCCCCTGTGGCCATTTTTCGCACCCCGGCACAGGGCAATACGCAGAGCGACAGGCAGGGACATCACAGGGCAATCGGCGTGCCTGCCGGCCATGTTCCGGCAGGGGCATCTTGTCGTTCCTGCGCTTTCGGCGTGGTCCCACGACGGCCCTGCGCAAGCGGGGAGAGCATGGTCAAGGCGCACCCTGCGGTCGCCCATGAATGAAAGGACAACGCCATGAAAGACAAGACCACCCCCGCTGCCCAGCCGCCTGCACAAAAGCAGCCCAAGCCATCGGGCGATGGCCGCACCAAGCTGCCCGGCCAGGTGGGCAAGGCGCCGCATGCGCCCGGCGAATCGGGCGAGCCCGAGCAGGGCCTGCGCCTGCCGCATGAGCGCGACCAGAGCACCGACGCCACCAGCGATGCGCCCGACCCCGTGATGCGCCAGGCCCATGACGACATCGCCTCCGGCCAGGTGGATACCGACATGCGCCAGACACCGGGCCTGGACGCCGAACAGCGCAAGAAGCTGGTGCGCAGGCAGCCTTGAACCGAGTCCCATTCCGAACGAATCCATCCATGCAAACCACAAGTTCAACACCACGCCGCAGGACCCCGGGCGATGCTCTGGGCTCCATGCCCGAAACAAGCAGCGCTTCGTACGCGGACCATTCGCGCCTGCTGTCGGCCTTCGATCATTTCGCCAGCAAGGTGACGCGCTGGGCCGGTACGCCCATCGCCTTTTGCGTGGCCCTGATCTGTGTGGCCGTATGGGCCGTGGCAGGCCCGATGTTCCACTTCTCGGAGAACTGGCAACTGGTCATCAATACGGGCACGACCATCGTGACCTTTCTGATGGTGTTCCTCATCCAGCAGAGCCAGAACAAGGACAGCGTGGCCCTGCACCTGAAGCTCAACGAGCTGCTGGCAGCCAACAAGATTGCCAGTAACCGCATGATCGGCATCGAGGGGCTAGACGAGGAGCAGCTGCAGCAAGTGGCGGCCTTCTACGTCAACCTGGCCGCCCGCGCGCGCGAGAGCGGAGCCTGCAAGGAATGCCACTCGATCGACGAGGACGACCCGGCACGGCCCGGCAACTGAGGCGCCTGCCCTCCTTCAGAGAGAAACCCCATGCCCGACATTCCCGACTGGCTTCAGTGGCCTGCCTTCCTGGCCTCCATCCTTGGCGCATGGTGGGTGGGCTCACGTTCTGCGCAGCGGCGCAATGTGGGCTTCTGGATTCTGATGCTCAGCAATGCGCTGTGGGCGCTGTGGGGATGGTCCACGGGTGCCTGGGCGCTGGTGACGCTGCAGGCCTGCCTGGCGGTGACCAACATCCGCGGCTCCCTCAAGGCCGAGCGCTGAACGCACCATGCAGTCCGCCTCCATCCTGATGACCCGGTGCTGGCGCATGGCCGATCCGCGTACAAGCCTTCGGCTGACGGGCGGTGAACCCGGCACTGGGTACCGTGGTCTTTCCATGGAAACACCCCCACTCCCCGCCCGCAGATCCGCCCTGTTCCTCGACTTCGACGGCACGCTTGTGCCGCTGGCCGAGACCCCGGACACCATCAGGCCAGACCCTGCACTGATCCCGATGCTGGCCAAGCTGCAGAGTCTGTTGGGCGGCGCGCTGGCCATCGTCACGGGCCGGCAGGTCGAGGTGCTGGATCACTTTATGGCGCCGCTGCATCTGCCCGCCGCCTGCGAGCACGGCCTGCAGCGGCGGGATGCAGGCGGCCGCCTGCACCCGCAGCCATCGGCCCTTCCAGGGGCTGTGCTGCAGCTGTGCAATGCCTTGGCGGCTGCACACCCCAGCCTGCTGGTGGAGTCCAAGCGCTCCTCGGTCGCGCTGCACTACCGGCGCACGCCAGAACTGGCGGCGCTGTGCCTGGACACGTTGAGCCGCGCACTGCGGCACCTGCCCGGGCTGGAGCTGCTGCACGGCAAATGCGTGCTGGAGGTCAGGCCTGCGGGCGTGGACAAGGGCCGTGCCATTGCGGCCTTTCTGCGCGAAGAGCCGTTCGCCGGCCGCATCCCCGTGTTTGCCGGTGACGATGTCACGGACGAGAGCGGCTTTGCCGTGGTGCAGGCGCATGGCGGCATGGCGATCAAGGTGGGCGAAGGCGCAAGCACGGCCCGCCACCGGCTGGGCAGTCCGCAGGCCGTGCATGCCTGGCTGCAGTCCGCATGCATGCACCTGGCTGCGCCAACCTGCGCGGAGGCCCTGCCATGAGCCGGCTGGTGGTGGTCTCCAACCGCGTGGCCGACCCGCGCAAGGCCGCCGCAGGCGGCCTGGCCGTGGCCATGGGCGATGCGTTGCGGCAGACCGGCGGCCTGTGGTTCGGCTGGAGCGGCACGGTCACCGATGAAAGCACCGCCTCCCCTGCCGGGCATGTGCACCGGACCCAGGCAGGCAAGGTCACGCTGGCCACCGTGGACCTGGACCGTGCGGACCATGACAGCTACTACGCGGGCTACAGCAATGGCGTGCTGTGGCCCGTCTTCCATGGCCGGCTGGACCTGGCGAACTTCGACACCGGCCTTGCGGCCGGCTACCGCCGCGTGAACCAGCTTCTCGCGCGCAGGCTGCTGCCCCTGCTGGCAGAGGACGACATTCTCTGGGTGCATGACTACCACCTGATCCCGCTGGCGGCCGAGCTGCGCGCCCTGGGCTGCCGCCAGCGCATCGGCTTTTTCCTGCACATCCCGCTGCCGCCACCGACCCTGCTGGCGGCCATCCCCGAGCATGCGTGGCTGATGCGCTGCCTGTTCGCCTATGACCTGGTGGGCCTGCAGACACGCCAGGACGCGCAGCACTTCGAGCGCTATGTCTGCGAGGAGGCGGGCGGTCAGGCCCTGGGCGACGGCGCATTCCGCGCCCATGGCCAGCGCCTGGTCTGCCGCGACTTTCCCATAGGCATCGATGTGGAGGGCTTCGCGGCGCTTGCACAGGCCGGTGCCTCGCGCGTCATGTACGAGCGCATGAAACACGAATACGCCCAGCGCCGCCTGCTGCTGGGCATAGACCGGCTCGACTATTCCAAGGGCCTGCCCCAGCGCCTGCGCGCCTTCCGCGAACTGCTGGCCCGCCATCCCGCCAACCGGCGCAGCGCCACGCTGATCCAGATCGGATCGCCCACGCGCGAATGCCTGGACGCCTATGCGGACATACGGCGCGAGATCGAATCGCTGTGCGGCGCCATCAACGGCGACTACGGCGAGCTGGACTGGATGCCCGTGCGCTACATCCACCAGACGCTTCCGCGCGACAGCATTCCCGGCCTGTGCCGTGCGGCGGCCGTGGGCCTGGTCACGCCGCTGCGCGACGGCATGAACCTGGTGGCCAAGGAATACGTGGCGGCCCAGGACCCGGCCGACCCGGGCGTGCTGGTGCTGTCGCGCTTTGCGGGCGCGGCCGAACAGTTGCAAGAGGCGCTGCTGGTCAATCCCTATGACGTGCATGGCACGGCCGCCGTGGTGCAGCAGGCCCTGCACATGCCGCTGCACGAACGGCGCCAGCGCCACCAGCGGCTTCTGCAGCGCATACGCGAGCAGGACGTGCACTGGTGGCGCAAGGCCTTTCTGTCCGCGTTGAAGGAGGCCAGGCCGCAGGAACGCCGTGACAGGGATTGGAGCAAGGAAAGAGACGCCGGTTTCGGCATCCCCGTGCCGTCCATGAAGCAGGAACGTCCGCCGCTGGGCCTGGTGCTGCCCGCCTGCCCGGCGGACGTCCTGGCCCTGGATGCCGGCCGATCGGCGGTCTCCGACAGGTAATGGCCTCCTGCTCCTGCGGCGGCGGCTTCGGCAAGCCGGCACGATGGCAACGCCCGGCCCGGCCCCCTTCATTCCCGGGCTGCGCATGGCACACAAGGAAAGGTGAGCGGTGATGGTCCAGCAGAACAACGAGCACGCCCAGGCGTGGACGGACAGCGAGACGCTGGCCCGTGCCTTGCACGGCCATGAGGAGCTCTCACCCTCGGACCAGCTGGCCCTGCTGGTGGCCCAGGGCGCCGACCGCCTGCCCTTGCCGGGCCGTGGCCATACGCTGCAGCGCTGGAGGGCGCTGGCCGAAGTTGCCGCCCACAGCCTGGGCCTGGCCAAGCTCTACGAAGGCCATACCGATGCCCTGGCCATCCTGTCAGAACTGCAGGCCGACCTGGCCACCGAGGGACTGCTCTGGGCCGTCTGGTGCGCCGAGCCACCCGGCGAGCGCGTGCAGGCCACGGCGGCATCTCCCGACGCCACGGAACGGGCGACGCTGCAGGCGGGGTCGGCGGTCCGCCTGTCCGGCCACAAGCCCTGGTGCTCCGGCGCACGGGCCGTGGACCGCGCCCTGGTCAGCGGCTGGCTGGCAGACGGCCAGCGCTGCCTGATCGCCGTCACCATGGACCAGCCCGGCATACGCAGGGACGACAGCCACTGGCAGGCCGTGGGCATGGCCGCCAGCGCCAGCGCCGATGTCCACTTCGACGGCGCCACCGGCGTGCTGGTCGGGGCACCGGGCCAGTACCTGAGCCGGTCCGGCTTCCACCACGGCGGCGCGGGCGTGGCCGCCTGCTGGTACGGTGCCGCCGCCCGCATTGCCAGCCATCTGCTGCAGGCCGCCACCCAGGGCGGGGACCCGCATCGCCTGGCCCATCTGGGCGCGCTGGACGTGGCCCTGGGCAGCGCAACCAGCCTGCTGCGCGAAGCTGCGGCAGACATCGATGCCCGGCCCTCGGACCCCTGCCTGCTGGCCGTGAGCCGCGCCCGGCTGGCCGTGGAAGCTGCGGCCGAAGACGTGCTGCGGCGCGTGCCGCGCGCCGTCGGCCCGGGACCGCTGTGCAAGAACAAAAGCCTGGCCCGGCTGATGGCCGACCTGCCCGTTTTCATCCGCCAAAGCCATGCCGAGCGCGACCAGGCGGCGCTGGGCCGCCTGCTGGCCGAGATGGCACCGGCACCCACATCGGCACAAGCTGCAGGAGCCTCCGCATGGACGCTGTGAAGCCCCGCCTCATCGAAGGCCAGGGCACGCCCGAGTCGCGCTGGCAGGCCTGGTTCGCACAGCGTCAGCCGGCGCCGCTGGCGCTGGACGAACTGCTGCAGGGCCGCCGCCGCATCGTCATCGTGGCACCGCACCCCGATGACGAAATCCTGGGTTGCGCCAGCCTGCTGCGCCGCTGCGCGCAGCAGGGCCTGCCCTGCCTCGTCATTTCCGTGACCGATGGAGGCGCCAGCCACCCCGGCTCCACGCTGTGGCCCCCGCAGCGGCTGGCCTGCGCACGCGTGCAGGAGAGCCACCAGGCGCTGGCCCTGCTCGCCCCTGCAGCGCAGGTGGTCCGCCTGGGCCTGCCCGACGGCCATATCGCCGACCACACAGCGCAGCTGCTGCAGCAGCTGCAGGCCTTGCTGCGGCCTTCGGACGCGCTGCTGTGCACCTGGCGCGAAGACGGTCACCCGGACCACGAGGCCGCCGGCCAGGCATGCGCCACTGCGGCCGCGCGCACGGGCTGCCGGCTTGTCGAATTGCCCATCTGGGCCTGGCACTGGGCCGAGCCCGGCGACCCGCGCGTGCCCTGGCACCGCGCCGCCGCCATTGCACTGGCGCCGCAGGAGTTGGCGCTCAAGCGCCAGGCCCTGTCCTGCTTTCACAGCCAGCTGCTGCCCGACCCGTCCACGGGCCGCGACGCCATCCTGCCGCCCTGGGCCACGCAGCGCCTGCTGCGCCCGTTCGAAGTGGTCTTCCTATGAACAGCGCCAGGCAACATTTCGAGCAGATGTACCAGGCCGACCCCGACCCCTGGCAGGTCGCATCGCGCTGGTACGAGCGGCGCAAACGCGACCTGCTGCTGGCCGCCCTGCCCCGCGAGCGCTATGCCCATGGCTTCGAACCCGGCTGCGGCAATGGCGAAACCACGCAGCGGCTGCTGCAGCGCTGCGAGCGGCTGTGCGCCGTCGATTTCTCGGCCAGGGCCGTGGACCTGTGCCGCGGGCGGATGGCGCCACAGGACCGCGCCCGCCTGGACCTGCAGGCCCTGCCCCTGCCCTGGCAATGGCCGCAGGTGCCACAGGTGCCACAGGTGCCGCAGGCCGGCTTCGATCTCATCGTGGTCTCGGAACTGGCCTATTACTTCGACGATGCGGCGCTGGCGCATTTCAACCGCCAGTGCCTGGCCTCGCTGCAAGGCGGCGGCCACTGGCTCATGTGCCACTGGCGGCATGACGCGCACGACCGCCTGCAGACCACGCAGGCCCTGCATGACAGCGTGGCGGCCCATGCGCAGCTGCGCCTGCTGCTCAGCCACTGCGAGCCGGATTTCCAGCTGGACATCTGGCAGAAGAACCCTGAAAGGACCGAAGAATGATCGGCGTGTGCATCCCTGCCCATGACGAGGAAGACCTCATAGGCCGCTGCCTGGACAGCGTGTTTTGCGCGGCGGCCCACGCCGACCTGCAGGGCGAGACCGTGGCCGTCGTCGTCGTGCTGGACAGTTGCCAGGACGCCACCGAGACGGCCGTGCGCCGCTGGCCCGCCATTCCCTTGCCGATTGCCGCGCGCAACGTGGGCAAGGCCCGCGCGCTGGGATCCGAATACCTGCTGCTGCTGGGCGCCCGCTGGCTGGCCTTCACGGATGCCGACACCACGGTCTCGCCGCGCTGGCTGGCCGACCAGCTGGCGCTGCAGGCCGACGTGGTCTGCGGCACGGTGGCAGTGCCCGACTGGTCTGCCCACGGCGCCCACGCGGGCGCGGCCCAGCGCCACTTCGAGTCCACCTACATGGACCGCGACGGCCACCGCCATGTGCATGGCGCCAACCTGGGCATCTCGGCCTGGCACTACCGCCATGTCGGCGGCTTCGAGGCGCGCCGCTGCGGCGAGGACCAGGACCTGGTGGACCGCCTGGCGGCCAGCGGCGCCCGCATCGCCTGGTCCGCGCGGCCGCGCGTGATGACGAGCGGGCGCGCCTACTCGCGCGTGGCCGACGGCTTTGCCGGGGCGCTGCGCAAGGGCTGGGCCGAGGCCCGGGCGCCGCAGCTACTGACACAGCCACAGCCACTTGCACTGCCGCAGACTCCGGCAGATCCCATGCTGCCCGCCCTCCTCCCGGGCGCCATGGCGCAGGGGGCACCGGCTTCGGCCCTGGGTGCGCCTGCAGCCGGATGAGATCGACCAGGCGTCCACTTCACTGCGGCGCCCTGAGCCTGTGCTGCAGCGCCCTGGCCACGGCGCCCAGCACGGGGACCTTGGCGAAGATTTCCTCCACCGGGTCCCAGAAATCCCGGTGCGTCGCCACCAGCCCGTCGCCATCGAACTGCAGGTAGCTGGTGCCGCAGATGTGCATGGGCTGGCCGGATGCCCGGACAAAGCCCAGCTCCCACAGCAAAAAGCCGCTGTCCCCCTGCACCGCGCCGTGGCTGACGGCGAAGCGGGGCCGGTCCAGTTGCTCGAACATGTGGGCAAACACGCGCTGGATGGCGGCGTGGCCGCGCACCTCGTTGAACGGGTCCTTGAACAGGGCCTGCTCGGCATACAGCGACAGCAGCGCCGGCAGGTTGTCGCGGCGCAGGGCCTCGTAGGCCTGGGCCAGCCGGGCCAGTCGCGGATCGGATATGCCGCTGCTCATGGGTTTCATGCTCCGGTGAAGCGGCGGACCGCAGAGAAATACCAGGCGTCGGGCAGGCAGCGCAGCAGGCGCATCCAGCGCGTGAAGCGGCGCGGAAAATTCATCTCGAAACGCCCCTGCGCCCAGCCCTGCAGCATATGCCGGGCCGCCTCGTCGGCACCGATCAGGGCCGGCATGCTGAAGCTGTTTTGCGCCGTCAGCGGCGTATCGACAAAGCCGGGATTGATGATGGACACGCCCAGGCCCAGGCCATGCAGGTCCAGATAGAGGTTTTCCGCCAGGTTGTTGAGCGCCGCCTTGGTGGGGCCGTAGGCCAGGGACATGGGCAGCCCCCGGTAGCCGGCCACCGAGCCGACCAGGGCCAGATGGCCCCGGCCAGCCTTGAGCAGCATGGGCAGCGCGGCATCGAGCAGGTGCAGCACGCCGCCATAGTTCACCGCCAGGTGGTGCTGCATCTCGGCCAGGTCGAACTCGGTGGCGCGCTGGGGCAGGTAGTGGCCTGCGCAGTAGAGGATCAGGTCGGGCGCCCCGCCCGCGTGGGCCAGCACGGCCTGGGCGGCCGCATCCACGGCGGCGGCATCGGTCACGTCCAGCGGCAGGGCCAGGCAGCCCTCTCGGCCGCGCACGAAGTCCTGCAGTGCGCCGCCATGCCGGGCGGAGACGATGACGCGGGCGCCCTGCCGGTGCAGCGCCTCGGCCGTGGCACGCCCTATGCCCGAGGAGGCGCCCACCACCCATGCCGAGCGTCCCTTCCAGTCAGCCAGCAGCGGGTTCAGCCCGCGCGAGAACAGCGGCATGGCCATCACTCCTTGACGAAGGACAGCGTCACATCACCCAGGTGCACGCCGAGCTTGCTCATGGCCGTGCGGTTGAGCAGGGTGCGCCCGTCCATGAGATACATCCAGTCATCCATGTGGACGTTCCAGACCCGCCCATTCACGGGCAGGGCCAGCACATAGCTCCAGCGGAAGGCATTGCCCGCGCCCTGGCCCTGGGCCTCGCCCACCACGTCGTCGGCCCGGCCGCTGTAGCGGCCGTCGCCCAGGTGGCGGATATGCCAGACCCGCTCCTGCGTGGTTCCGTCGCTGTAGACGAAGTGCTCTTCCAGGGAGCCCTCGTCGCCATTCCAGCGGCCCGTCATCCGCACGGTGAATCGCTTGACCACCTTGCCCGATCGGTCTGTGAACATGCCATGCGCCGTCAGCGGCCCGTTGAAATACTGGCGCAGGTCCAGCGTCGGCTGCTCCTTGGCGTAATCCTGCACCGAAGGCCCTGCACAGCCCGCAAGGGACAGTGCCAATGCCGACCCCAGGCAGACGCGCCGCAGCGGCGAAAACGAAGCGGAGTGGGTGATGTGGCTCATGTGTGACTCCAGGAAGAATGCAATCGCTCGGCGCGCCAAAGCAGCAGCGCCGCCGCCAGCTTGAGCAGGCAGGGCAGCCCGCCATAGGCCCAGGCCAGCGCCTGCAGCCCGTCCGGGTCGGTGCCGCCGCTGCGGTAGCCCGCGGCGGACAGCAGGGGCAGGGCCAGGCCCGCGGCCAGAGCCAGGTTGAGCTTGGTGGCGCAGGTCCACCAGCCCAGGTAGCGGCCCTCGCCCCGGCCGCCTTCGCCGGACTCGTGGATCACGCCCGTGAGCAGTGCGCCCGGCAAGGCCAGGTCCGCGCCCAGGGCCAGGCCGCTGGCCAGGCAGATCACGGCAAAGGCCATGGCGTCGCCCGCGCCCAGCCAGGGCGTGAAGCCGAAGGCCAGCACGCTGGCCACCATGCCCGCACGCCAGCTGGGCGCCAGGCCCCAGCGCGAGACGGCCCTCACCCACAGCGGCAGGCCCAGGGCCGCCGCGCCAAAGAAGCACAGCAGCAGCAGGGGCTGCAGTGCCGGCGCCTGCAGCCTGTCGGCCACAAAGAAGGGCAGCAGGGTGGCGGGAATGGCCGCGGCCACGCCATTGAGCATGAAGATGGCCAGCAGCCGGCGAAACCCGGCATCGGCCCACGGAGAAGTGGAAGAGGCCGGGGACGCAGGTTGCGGCATGCGGGGCACAGGAAACACAGGGGACACAGGAGCCACGGGCGCCCGGAGCCGGTACAACCCCATCAGTCCCAGCGCCAGGCCCAGCGCCAGCACGGCGCTGGTGGCGTCAAGGCCCATCACGGCCGGCAGCACGCTGGCCAGCAGCACGCCCGCCAGCGTGGCGCCCTCGCGCCAGGCCGTCACACGGGCACGCCAGGCGGGCTGCCCGCCCCAGCGGGTGCCCCAGGCCTGGTGGAGGATGGTGACGAAGCTGTAGGCCAGCGTGCACACCAGCAGGCTGCAGGCCAGCCAGCCCAGCATGGCGGCCTCGGAGCCGCGCGGCGGATGCCACAGCGCCCCGAAACCCAGCGCCATCAGCAGGCTGCCCAGCGCAGCCGCCTGCCAGGCCGGCCGCACACCCTGGCGCAGCAGCCTGTCGGCCTGGCGGCCAATGGCCGGATCGACCACGGCATCGAGAGCCCGCGTGGCCAGCAGCACGGCGCCCAGCCCGGCCAGCGGCGCTCCCGCCACGCTGGCGTAGTGGTAGGGCAGGTTCACATACAGGGGCAGGGACACGAAGGCCAGCGGCGCGGCCAGCCCGCCATAGGCCAGCCCCGTGCGCCAGGGCAGCACGGGGGCAGGAGCAGGGGCGGGAAGGGAAGACATGGCGTGGTCCGCTGGCGTTCAGCCCTGGCCCAGCAGCGAGGCGCGCATGGCAGGCGCCGAGGTCTGCGGCGCCAGCCAGATGCCGAAGAACAGGCGTGCATAGTCGGCATCGCGCAGCTGCGCCGTCTGCCGGCCGTTGTGGAAAAAGCGCACATCGCCCTGGCCGTCGTTCAGGCCCAGCAGCCGGTCCCTGGCCACCACATCGGGAAAGGCCTGCTTCATCAGGTCCAGCCATTGGCGCGCCTGCTCTTCGGTGAAGCTGCCGACCCTGCGCATTTCGGCGATGGAGCGCTCGGCGATGGCCGCGCCTTCGAGCTTGCGGTCGTAGACCAGCTCCAGCGCAAACGGGTGGCGGGCGTAGTCCTCGGGCAGCAGTCCGGGCGCAGCCCACAGGCGCGCCTCATAGACGCGCAGGCCGAAAAAGCGCAGCACGGCCGAGCCCACCAGGCGCGCAGACGGCAGGGCGCCGCGCAGTTCGGCCGGAGGTTCGGCAGTCGGGGTGATGGCGTGCAGGGCGTTGGACATGGTGATCAATGAAGGGGCAAGGACGCAGGCGGCGCCCCAGGCCAGGGCCTGTCGGCGGGGTGCGCGTGGTTGTGGGGCGGTCATGGCAGGGGCTTGCGCAGCGTGAACTGGACGACATCGGTGTTGCCGGTGTCGAAGGCCGCCTCGCAGTAGGCCAGGTAGAAGGTCCAGATGCGTACGAAGCGTTCGTCGAAGCCCTGGGCACGCACGGCCTCCAGGCGCTCCTCGAAGGACTGGCGCCAGCGCCTGAGCGTTTCCGCATAGTCGCGGCCAAAGGCCATGCGGCCTTCCACCACCAGGCCGGCGCGCCGCGCCTCCTGCTCGAAGGCCGGGATGCTGGGCAGCAGGCCGCCCGGGAAGATGTACTGCTGGATGAAGTCGGTGGAGCGCAGATAGCGCGCGAACAGATCCTCGCGCAGCGTGATGGTCTGTATGCAGGCCAGGCCGCCGGGCTTGAGGCAGTCGCGCAGCGTCTGGAAGTAGCCGCGCCAGTACTCGCGGCCCACGGCCTCGAACATCTCGATGGAGACGATGGCATCGAAGGGCTCGCCCGCATGGCGCGCGGGCAGGTCGCGGTAGTCCTGGTAGCGCAGCTCCACGGCGTCGGCCAGGCCGGACTGCTGCATGCGCTGCTGCCCCCAGACCAGCTGCTCGCGCGACAGGGTCACGCCCGTGACGCGGGCGCCGAACTCCTGCGCCGCCGCCTCGGCCAGCCCGCCCCAGCCGCAGCCGATTTCCAGCAGGCGCTGGCCGGGCTGCAGCCGCACTTCGTCCAGCGTGCGCCGGAGCTTGGCCTGCTGGGCTTCCTGGAGGTCCGCGCTGCGCAGCGCTTCGCCCGTGCGGCCCTGGAACCAGGCCGCGCTGTAGCTCATGCCCGGGTCCAGCCACAGGCGGTAGAAATCATTGCCCAGGTCGTAATGGGCATGGATGTTCCTGGCACTGCCGGCCCGCGTATTGCGTTGCAGCAGATGGCGCAGGCGGTAGCCCAGCCGGCCCCACCAGCTGCCATAGACCAGGCGTTGCACATGGTCGCGGTTGGCCATGCACAGCCGCAGCAGGGCGGCCAGGTCGGGGCTGTCCCACTCGCCGGCGATGTAGCCTTCGGCCAGGCCGATGTCGCCCGACTTGAGCGTGCGCTCCAGCGCCTGCCAGTCGTGCAGCACGCAATGCGCATCGGCTGCCCCTGACGGCGGGCGGGGCAGGTGCAGCAGGCGGCCATCGGGCTGCTCCAGGTCCAGCTGCCCGTGGGGCAGGCGTTCGAGCAGGTTCAGCACACGGCGCGCCCGTGCAGGCGTGCGGCGCGGCGCGGCCGCGGAGGGGCTCAGCAGGGGGGCGGCGGTAGTGTTCATCGTGTGACGAAGCGCTTGGGCTCGGAGGGTTTGCCATGGAAAGGCACGCGCTTGGCCCAAAGGCGCAGCGCATGCCAGTGGATGCGGGCGACCACCCCCAGCGTCATCAGGGGAGTGCCGAAGAAGGCGCGGCGCACGGTGGCGCCGTCGAGCGGGTGCAGCACGCCACCCACGCTGGTCTGCAGCAGCGGGCCGTCCTCGTCGTGCAGGTCCACGCGCGCCAGGGTGCGGCCTTCGCCGCGCTCGAATCGGAAGCGGTACTCGCCGCTCACCTCGCAGAACGGCGAGACATGGAACTGCTTGCGCGCCACCTGCTCGCGGCCCCAGTCCAGGTCGGGCCCCGCCAGCAGGTAGGCATGGCGCTCGCCAAAGGTGTTGTTCACCTCGGCCAGCACGGCGGCCAGCGAGCCGTCGGCGCGGTGCGCATACCAAAAGCTCACGGGCTTGAACACGTAGCCCAGCACGCGCGGGAAGGTATGCAGCCAGACCTCGCCATCGGCGTCGGCTATGCCTTCGCTGTGCAGCAACTGCTCGAACCAGGCCAGGGCGTCGCTGCCGCCCTCGCCGTGGTCGCTGTCATGAAAGCTCAGCCAGCCCAGCCGGTTGCGCCGCAGCGCGGCGTCCGGCTGCGTGCGCAGGCTGCGCAGCGGCAGCATCAGAAAGTAGCCGGGATAGCGGAAGGCATGTTCGACAGGCCGCAGGCGGCGGTGCCAGACATGTCCGAAGCCGATGAGGGGGCGGGCCGTCATGCAACCCCCTCGAAGGCCGCGCTGGCGGGCAGGACGGGCAAGGTCGGCAGGGCATGCAGCAGGTCATCGGCCGCGTCCAGGCCCGAGCGCAGGCCGTCTTCGTGAAAGCCGTAGCCGCACCAAGCGCCGCAGAACCAGGTCCGGCGCTGGCCCTGCACACCGGCCACGCGGCCCTGGGCCTCGATGGCCGCCAGGTCGAACACCGGGTGGCTGTACTCGATGCGCGCATGGACCTGGCCTTCATCGATCGGGCGCACCGGGTTCAGCGAAACCATCACGGGCTGCTGCCACGGCAGGGGTTGCAGGCGGTTGAGCAGGTAGTGCAGGCAGACGCCGGCCTGGTCCCGCCCCGGGTCGGCCGCGCGCTCGTAGTTCCAGGCGGCCCAGGCCGCCTGCCGGCGCGGCAGCACGCTGGCATCGGTGTGCAGAACGGCCTGGTTGGGCTGGTAGCGGATGGCGCCCAGCACGCTGCGCTCGAGCGGCGTGGCATCGCTGCCGAGCAGGCGCAGGGCCTGGTCGCTGTGGCAGGCCAGCACCACGGCGTCGAACGGCTCCGTGCCGTTCGCCGTCTGCAGCAGCGCGCCATGCGCCGCGCGGCGCAGGCCCAGCACGGGCGCATTCAGGCGCGCCTGGTGGCGGCCGTCCTTCAGCAGCGCGGCCACCATGCGCCGCACGTACTGGCGCGAGCCGCCGCGCACCGTGTGCCACTGTGGCCGGTCCGTGACCTGGATCAGCCCATGGTTGTGGCAAAAGCGGATCAGCGTGGCCACGGGAAAGCGCAGCATCTGGTCGGTAGGGCAGGACCAGATGCAGCCCATCATGGGCAGCAGGTAGTCCTGGCGGAAGGCGGCGCCAAAGCCGTGGTCGTCCAGAAATTCGCCGATGGCGCTGCGCAGCCGCGCTTCATCACCTTCCTGGGCGATGCGCGTGGCCAGGCGGTTGAAGCGCAGGATCTCGGCCAGCATCTTGAGAAAGCGCGGGCGCAGCAGATTGCTCCGCTGCGCGAACACGCTGCCCAGCGAACTGCCGCTCCATTCCAGGCCCGCGCGGCCATCGGCCTGGGGCACCTGCACGGAAAACGACATCTCGGCGGCAGCCGTGGGCACCTGCAGCTCGTCGAACAAGCGCGTCAGCAGCGGATAGGTGCGGTGGTTGAAGACCAGAAAGCCGGTGTCCACGCCCTGGCTCACGCCGCCCAGCGTCAGGTCCACCGTGTTGGCGTGCCCCCCGAAGTGGCCGCCCGCCTCCAGCAAGGTCACGGCAGGCCCGCCTGGCGCGGCGGCCAGGCGGCTCGCTGCGGCCAGCCCCGCGATTCCCGAACCGATGACAGCAATGCGATGCATGGAGGCGCCCTTCCTGGTTGAACAGCCCGACTAGACCACAAAGACCAAACCGTGAACTGATGAGTTCAAACTATAAACCAAACATACCCTCTTTGCACTATTTGGTATCAGATATGACCTGCGAGGTCTAAAATATCGCTATGACAAGCCGCTCCTCCATCAAAGAACAGATACAGCGCGTGCGCGAGCAGGCCATCGTGGCCGCCGTCAACCGGCTGCTGGCCACCAAGGGCTACGACGCCATGACGGTGGACGAGGTCGCGGCCGAGGCCGGCATGGCCAAGGCCAGCCTGTACAAGCTGTTCACCTCCAAGGAAGAACTGGCGGGAGCCGCCATGGTGGGCGTGCTGGACCGCGCCCTGGCCTTTGTGGACGGCCTGCGCGACACGGCGGCACAGGCCGCCGAGGCCGGCACGCCGGTGCGCCCGCTGGACCAGCTCAAGGCCGTGACGTGCTGGGCCATGCAGACCCAGCTGGAAGGCGAAATGCCCTCCCTGCCGGCGCAGAACTCCAACCTCAGCGCCTCCCTGCAATCCAACGATGCCTACATGGACCGGCTGATCGCCCTGAGCAACCGCCTGAGCATCTGGATCACCGAGGCCCAGACCAGCGGCCAGCTGCAGCCCGCGCTGCCGGCCGAGCTGGTGCTCTACACGCTGTTCGCGCGGGCCTGCGATCCGGTGGTGGCCCTGCTCAAGGAATCGGGCCAGTACACGCACGCGCAAATCATCGGCTGGGTCACGAGCACGACCTTCGACGGGCTGGCGGGGGCTGGTTGACACTCCCAGCGGAGCAATCGCAGCGGCATGGCCGACCTCTCCCTAGAAACGCCTCCATGTCCCTCTGGGCTTTCCCTTGAGAGCCAGTCATGTGGGACGACGGTGGACAGACGGCTGTCGACTGCACTGCTGGAAAGCCGCCAATTGGAATTGGCCTGACAGCCCGGCCTTCACCTCCTGGGAGAAGCCAATCGGCATTGCGGGAGCACCTGCCTCCCTGCTTTTTGCGCTGCTGCACGGCAGCGCGCCACGTTGCGCCTGGCTCTTCTCATGCGCCAGCTTCCCGGTCGGGTGCTCTTGTATAGTTGCGGGCTGGCGGCGACAGCAAGACCCGCGCCGTGCGAGATTGTCCTGCCGGGCCTTGTGTTTTCCTGCGCCGAAACTTCGCAATGCAGCCTGCGGCCAACGCCCTGCCCAGCACTACCTTTGACACGTGCCAGACCCTCTCGGCAGACCGCTTCGAGGCCTGGCGCGCCAGCATTTCCGTGCTGTTCGATGTGGCTCCGGTGGAACACCGCACGGCATCTGGCGACAGTTTCCATGCCTCGGTACATGCCACCCATCTGGGCCAGTTGCTGCTGGGCGACCTGCGCTTTGGCGCGCAACGCTTCTCACGCAACAAGGCACGCGCTGCCCGCGACGGTCTGGACCATTATCTGGTTCAGTGGTACCGCAGCGGCAGCTTCGTCGGCCAGCATGATGGCAGCAGCGAGCTACAGGTAAACGCCGGCGATGTGGTCGTCTTCGACATGGCACGCACACAGCAGACCCTGGCTGAACACTCGCATGTGCTCTCGCTGATCGTGCCACGCAGGCTGGGCGATGCAGCCTTCGGCACCCATGGTGCAGACCTGCATGGAACCGTGCTGGCGTCAGGCAGCATCTTCGCAGGACTGCTGGCAGATCACCTGGACGCACTGCACAGGCGCCTGCCTACCATCGCCCTGTTGCAAGCCGACGATGTGGTGCATGCCACCACCCAGATGCTGGCCGCCTGCCTGCGTCCGAGCCAGCGCACCTTGGCCGAGGCCCGCAACGAAGTGCAGGCCGCCACGCTGGAGCGCATCCAGCGCCATATCGCCCAGAACCTGGCCGCACCGCTCACCCCCGAGATACTGTGCCGACGCTTCGGCATTTCGCGCCACCGGCTCTACCACCTCTTCGAGCCACTGGGCGGAGTGATGCGCTACGTGCAGCAGCGCCGTTTGCAACGGGCCTTCCACACTCTGTCCAACCCGACCTGCAGACGTCTGCGCATTGCGGATGTGGCCACACGCCTGGGCTTTGCCAGCGAAGCGCACTTCAGCCGCGCGTTCCGTGCCGCCTTCGGCCACACGCCCAGCGATGTACGCGCCATGGCCGAAGCAGCTCACACCGTGCGCATCAATCCCCCACCAGGCACCACGACCACATCGGCGGAATATGCCGACTGGCTGCTCGGGCTCATGGCCTGAGCGCGGGATGGCCGGTCAAGAGACTGGCAAACGGACAGTCAAATCCACAGAGACCACCGGCCTCAAGATGCCAATGGGCTACCGTGTCCCGGATGCAGCCCCCATGGCGAGCACGCTCATTCGCCAACATCTTTCATATATTAAAAATCCAAAACTACCATGATAGAAGATAGCCGCAGGCGCCATTCCATCCCATTTATCCGATGGCTGCTGAATTCATGGATTATTATTTCCATGTTTCTTTCCGCATCAACTGCTTATGCAGCGGCTAGCAGAACATTGCTTTCGACCCTCGATGTAGGTCCGGGAAATGTATGGGTGAGCGCAATCTACCCAAGATACCAGGAATTCAGAACCGGTGAAACCAATGTCGTCATCACCGATGTATCCATTCGGATCTTCGATACATTTGGTGCTGCATCTCCCTTGCTAAAGCTGTGCGGCAGCCCCTCAGAAAACTGCCAACAGCTCGACCACAAGGAAACCGTTGGCAATGTCTACAGCTTCACTGGCTCCTATCAAGCATCCGCCAACAAGTCTATGCGCATCATTTTCGATTGCAATTGCGATGGCAGTTCAGGATACGGAGTTTATATCGGCCTCAGATCCATTCCCGGAGCATCCTCCAATTCGCCCGGCTATCAATTTGCCGTCAAGGTAGATGCAATCGCCTTGCCGACCATCACACGGATTCTGCCCTCATCCGGCCCGACTACTGGAAACACGCAGGTCAGGCTCGATGGCACAGGACTTCTGGACGCTGCAGGCATCAAATTCGGCGATACGGACGCATTGCAATTCCAGATGGATAGCGACACCCAAATCACGGCGGTTTCCCCTGCACACGCATCAGGAACTGTGGGCATCAAGCTCGTAACCACGGCCAATGGTGCCTACACCAACGGCGACTTCACCTATGTGGCTGCTCCGGCCATCACGGCCATCCATCCCATCGCCGGCCCTACTGCCGGAGGCACACCGGTCATCCTGACCGGCTCGGGGTTCGCGTCAGCGGCGCCCTCCGGCGCTGTGCAGTTCGGCAGCACTGCCGCCACTTACACGGTCAACAGCGACACGCAGATCACAGCCATTGCTCCTCCTGGCGCAGCCGGCACCGTCGACATCACCGTGTCTACCATCGGTGGCAGCTCCGCCAGCAGCATTGTCGACCGGTTCACTTATGTGGCTGCTCCGGCCATCACGGCCATCCATCCCATCGCCGGCCCCACTGCCGGAGGCACACCGGTCATCCTGACCGGCTCGGGGTTCACGTCAGCGGCGCCCTCCGGCGCTGTGCAGTTTGGCAGCACTGCCGCCAATTACACGGTCAACAGCGACACGCAGATCACAGCCACTGCTCCTCCCGGCGCAGCCGGCACCGTCGACATCACCGTGTCCACCGTCGGTGGCACCTCGGCCAGCAGCATTGCCGACCGGTTCACTTATGTGGCTGCTCCGGCCATCACGGCCATCCATCCCATCGCCGGCCCTACTGCCGGAGGCACACCGGTCATCCTGACCGGCTCGGGGTTCACGTCAGCGACGCCCTCCGGCGCTGTGCAGTTTGGCAGCACTGCCGCCAATTACACGGTCAACAGCGACACGCAGATCACAGCCATTGCTCCTCCCGGCGCAGCCGGCACCGTCGACATCACCGTGTCCACCGTCGGTGGCACCTCGGCCACCAGCGCCGGGGACCGTTTCACCTATGCCCAGGCACCGACAACTGCATCGATCACCCCGACGACAGGACCCAGCGCGGGAGGCACTCAGATCACCCTGACCGGAACCCACCTGAGCGCCGCCAGCACGGTGAAGTTCGGCAATCAAAGCGCAACTGGCGTTTCGGTGGTCAGCGATACGCAGCTCACCGCTATCTCCCCCCCAGGCACCGGGACTGTGGACCTGACGGTGACCACTCCCGGTGGCACTTCGGCGATCACGGGCACAGCCCGGTTCAGCTATGCAGGCGTGCCGTCCATCACAGGCTTGTCCACGCAGCACGGGCCGGTTGCGGGTGGCACCCAGGTGCTCATCTCCGGCAGCGGATTCACCGCTGCAACATCCGTCAAATTCGGAACCGCCGAGGCTGCGGGATTCACCGTGGACAGCGCAACCCGCATCACGGCGAACGCACCGCCCGGTTCATCGGGTATCGTTTCGGTTTCGGTGACGACCCCAGAGGGCACCAGTCCTGCAAGCGCAGTGGCACAGTTCCGCTATCAGCTCGACTCGGCCTCCCTGCTGTTTCCCGAAGGAGAATTGGCCATGCACCTGTCCGGCGCGGATTGCGGCTTCGAAGGGATGCCGACAAAGGGTGCCCCCCCACCGACCGGCCTCCCCTCGGGCTTCGGCTTTCCCTATGGACAGATCGCCTTCCAGGCTGGCGGCTGTACCAGCGGCGGGACGCTTCGTGTCGCGCTCACGCTGCCCAAGGACGTGCCCGCGGGCACCCAGCTCTACAAACTGATCAACGGCCAATGGCTGAAATGGGATGCGCAGGTGAGTGGCGCAGACATTGTTTTTTCGGTCACCGACAATGACGGAAACTCCACCGCCCAGACCACCGGGGACAACGATCCCACACCAGGCAGGATCGACGACCCGATCATGGTCGCGGTGCCCCTGCTCCCTGCCACGCCTGCCGCCGTTCCGGCTCTGGGCCACTGGTCTCTGACGCTTCTGTCCCTGCTTTTTGCCGGCCTGCTTGCGGGAGGCTGGCGCGCTCCCAGAAGTTGACGGCCAGGGCTTGCGCCGGGGATGGCAGAGGTTGCGCTCGTTCAACTCGTCCACGGGCACAGCGGACGCGTGGGACATGGGACACCCAGGCCGGAAATGGATAGAGAATCATTCCATGCGGCATCCCAGGGACCGCAGCACGGGCCTCGCAGTCAATGCAAATGAGAATTCATATCAACTGGATAAAATACCGGGAGTTCTTTGACGCACAAGACGAAAGGCCCGGTACGTGCATCCATCCACCGACAGTGGCGCCAGCCAGGCTCTGGGCAGCATGTACGCGCAGCACAACCACTGGCTGGTCGCCTGGCTGCAGCGCAGGCTGGACAACCGCTGCGATGCGGCCGACCTGGCCCAGGACACGTTCACACGCATCTGGGCCAGCGCCAGGACACAGGCCATCGAGGACATCCAGGAGCCCCGCGCCTACCTGACGACGGTGGCCCGGCGGCTGCTGGTCAACCACCTGGAGCGCCGCTCGCTGGAGCAGGCCTACCTGGCATCCCTGCACCTTCTGCCCCCGGCCACCGTGCTGTCCGTGGAAGCACGGGCCATGCTGCTGGAGACGCTGCAGGAGCTCGACGCGCTGCTGGACGCCCTGCCCGCCAAGGTGCGCACGGCCTTTCTCATGTCCCAGCTCGAAGGCATGTCCTACGAGGACATTGCCGCCCACATGCAGCTGAGCGTGCGCACCGTGACGCGCTACATGGCGCAGGGTTTCCGGCAATGTCTGCTGGCGATGCTGGAGCGCTGAGCATGCAGGCCGCAGACGCGCGCATCCTGGACGAGGCCGCCCGCTGGCTGGCCCGCAGGCACGCCTCGGACTTCAGCGCCGCCGAGCAGGCCGAGCTGGCACGCTGGCGAAGCCAGAGCAGCCGGCATGAGCATGTCTGGCAGTGCGCCGAGCAGCTCAAGGGCCACTTGAACACCGTCCCTGCCGCCGTCGGCATGGCCACGCTCAACCGCGCCCGGCCATCGGCCGCACGGCGCCAGCTGCTGCGTTCGGCGGTGCTGGCCCTGGCCACGCCCGCGCTGGGCTGGCTGGCCTGGCGCCACCTGCCCTGGCAGGACTGGACGGCCGACTACCGCACGGCCAGGGGTGAGCGCCGCGCCGTCACGCTGGCCGATGGCAGCCGCGTGCAGCTGAACACGGCCTCGGCCATCAGCGTGCGCATGGATGGCACGGCGCGGCGCATACGCCAGCACGCGGGGGAAATCCTGGTCGAGACCGCGCATGCCCCGCCCTATGCCTCCCAGCCTTTCATGGTGCAGACAGACGACGGCCAGATGCAGGCCCTGGGCACGCGCTTCATCGTGCGCAAGCTCGGCCGCGGCACGGCGCTGGCCGTGCTGGAAGGCGCGGTGCGCGTCACGCCGGCAGCCTCCACCACGGCGGTGGTGGTGCATGCGGGGGAGCAGTTGCAATTCGATGGCCATGGCGCCAGCGCCACCCGCCCGGTGGCGGCGCAGGACGCTGCCTGGACGCTGGGCGTGCTCTATGCCGAGAACCTGCGGCTGCAGGACTTCCTGGCCGAGCTGTCGCGCTACCGCGAAGGCATTCTGCGCTGCGACGACGATGTCGCCGACCTGCGCGTCTCCGGCACCTACCAGCTGAATGACACCGACCGCATCCTGGCCCTGCTGGCCCGGACCCTGCCGGTGCGCGTGCACGAGCGCAGCCGGTACTGGGTGACGGTAGCGCGGCGCTGATTTGGATTTTTTCTGCCGTGGCCTGTCCGGTTTTTCGTTCTCGCCTGTCAAGGGGTGTGAAAAGCACTTTCATCGACCGCCCAGAGGACAGAACACCATGCACTCCCCTTCTTCCACCGCCCGACCACGCGCGAGCCTGCGCGCCACCGCCTTGGCGGCCCTGGCCGTCAGCACCTCGCTGCTGCTGCACGCGCTGCCAGTCCAGGCGGCCGAGCCGGCAGCCAGCGCCGCGGCCAGGAGCTACCAGATCCAGCCAGGTCCGCTGGGCCCGGCGCTGATGACCTTTGCCGCGCAGGCAGGCGTGAACCTGGGCATGGACCTGCAGCAGCTCGGCGGCATGGAGACACGCGGCCTGTCCGGCACGTTCTCCGTGGAGGACGGCTTTGCGCAGCTGCTGGACACGTCGGGTTGGACAGCGCGCCGCGTGGGTGCGGGCAACTACGCGCTGGAGAAGCTGCCTGCGGCGGCCCGCCAGGCGCCGTCCGCTGCAGCGGCCGTGCCCGCAGCGCCGGCCGCATCCCAGGTCGCAGCACAGGCCACGGAGCTTGCCGCCATCACGGTGACCGCGCGCACGCAGAACAACCTGGTCGCGCCCTCGCGGCAGGTCACGATCCTGGAAGGCCAGGAGGTCGAGCAGCTGCGCCAGGGCTCGGACAGCCTGGCCACCATGCTCAGCAAGGTGGTTCCGGGCATGGCGGACTCCAGCCACACCATCACCGACTACGGCCAGACGCTGCGGGGCCGCAACATGCTGGTTCTGGTGGACGGCGTTCCGTTGAACACCAACCGCGACTCGTCCAGGAACCTGGCCAACATCAACCCGGCCGACATCGAGCAGATCGAAGTGCTGCGCGGCAGCAGCGCCATCTACGGCAGCGGCGCGGCGGGCGGCATTGTCTCCATTCGCACCAAGCGGCCCTCGGGCGAGACGCGGGCCGAGACCATCGTCACCGGCTCGGCACCCCTGTCCCGCCTGCGCGGCGCGGGGCTGGGCGGCGAGGTGCAGCACTACCTGTCCGGCGGCGGCGAGGTGGTCGATTACTCGGTGAGCCTGGGCGCAAGGCACATGGGCGGCGCCTTCGACGCCAAGGGAAACCGCATTGCGCCCGAACCCAGCCAGGGCGACCTGTTCGATTCCAACATCTACAACGCCTCGGCCAAGATCGGCTTCAGGCTCGACGCCGACCAGCGCCTGCAATTGACCGCCAGCCACTACAACGCGGCCCAGGATACGGACTATGCCTCCGACCCGTCGGTGGCGCGGCTGCCGGCCGGAACGGCGGCGGCCCGTCCCATCAAGGGCCTGATGCTGGCCGACCAGAACCAGATCCGGAACACCATGCTGGGGCTGGACTACGAGAACCGTGACATCGCGGGCAGCACGCTGGCCGCCCAGCTCTACTACCGGGATTTCTTCACGCGGTTTGCGCCCTTCGACGCCCGCGCCGTGCCGGTGCGGGGCGCCAATGTCGATCAGTCCATGCAGAACTCCGAGGTCTTCGGCGGGCGCCTGACGTTGAAGACGCCGCTGGGCGCCAGCAAGAAAAGCCTGCTGATCTGGGGTGCGGACTTCCACCAGGAGCGCACCGACATGCCCATCGACATCTTCGATCCCCGGGCCTATGACGCCAGCGGCGGCCTGGTCTTCCACAAGACCGGCCGCCTGGTCTACATGCCGCCGGTCACCACGCGCAGCATCGGCGCATTCGCCCAGTTGCAGCACCAGTTCAGCGACCAGTGGTCGGCCGAAGGTGGCATCCGCTACGACCGCGCCCAGGCCAGCTTCAACGACTTCACTCCGCTGTCGCAATCGCGGGTGCCCAACCCCCAGTCCGTGAATGGCGGCACCGTCCAGTACAACGCCTGGACCTACAACCTGGGCGCGGTCTTCACGCCGATCAAGGGCCAGGAGTTCTATGCCTCGTACAGCCAGGGCTTCGAGCTGCCGGACATCGGCGTGGTGGTGCGCAATGCCACGCCGGCCTTCAACCTGGGCAACTCCAACCTGCAGGCGGTCAAGACCAACACCTATGAAATGGGCTGGCGCGGCAAGTTCTCCAACGTGATGGCCAATCTCAGCGTCTTCCAGTCGCGCTCCAACCTGGGCGCCGTGCAAAGCTTCAACAACGGCCTGTCCCTGCTGCGCACCCGCGAGAAGATCCACGGCATCGAAGGCGGCCTGGACTACTTCAGCGACGACGACCACTGGAGCGCGGGCGGCAGCTTCACCTGGATGAAGGGCCGCGAGCTGCCCCAGGCCGCCAGCGGCTACCAGGACATGACGGGCTTTCGCATCCCGCCGCTCAAGCTGACGGCCTATGTGGAGTACCGGCCCGACGCCCGCTGGAGCCACCGCCTGCAGGCCACCTCGTATGCCGCCAAGGACTACCGCCTGGACGGCAAGACCGGCTTCGGCCGCTATGACACGCGGGGCTACACCACGGTGGACCTGATAAGCCAGTGGAAGATCGACCCCAGGAACCGCGTGTCCCTGGGCGTGGAAAACCTGTTCAACCGCCAGTACTTCCCGCTCTACAGCCAGCTGCTGCGCAGCAACAACAACACCAGCCGCCTGCCAGCGGCCGGCACGGTGCTGAAGATCAGCTACGCGCACACCTGGTGACCCGCATGCAGGCCCCCGGGCCGGGGCCTGCCAATACCCACCCCGGCAGCCCGGAAGACCTCATTGTTAAAATGAGAACCAATCGCATTAAGTCATTGATATCAGGGGATTCATCTTTGCGGTTGTGGGGGTCAGCATGTCATCCGGCGAATTCGCGCTGCACAACGAGGTCCAGTCGCTCTATCGTGACCATCACCGATGGCTGCGCGATTGGCTGCGCAGAAAACTGGGCTGCTCCCACCATGCCGCCGACCTGGCCCACGACACCTTCGTGCGCCTGCTCGGCCGCAAGGAGCGGGCGGACCCGGTGGACCCCCGCGCCTACCTGACCACCATCGCCCACGGCCTGGTGGTGGACTTCCACCGGCGCCGGGCGCTGGAGCGGGCCTATCTGGAATCGCTGGCCGCCCTGCCCGTGCCGCAGGCGCCCTCGCCCGAGGCGCGGGCCATCGTGCTGGAAGCCCTGGTGGCCATCGACGCCATGCTCGACGGCATGAAGCCCGCCGTGCGCCAGGCCTTCATCCTCTCGCAGCTCGAAGGCCTGACCTATGCGCAGATCGCCGCCCGGCTGCAGGTGACGGTACGCACCGTCAACAACTACATGCTCAAGGCGCTGGAGCACTGCTACCTGATCGTGGCAGACGGCGCATGAATCCTTCCCCTTCGGCCAGCGATGCAGCGGCGCACACCCGGATCCAGGCGCGCGTGCGCCAGGAAGCGATCGCCTGGTACGCGCGCCTGTGCTCCGGCGAGGCCACCGACGCCGACCGTGCCGCCTGGCAGCGCTGGCATGAGGCCCACCCCGAGCACCAGCGCGCATGGCGGCATTTCGACGCCCTGCAGTCCATGCTGCAGCGCGTGCCGGGCCACCTGGCCGCCTCCACGCTGCAGGCGAGCCGGCGCAGCCGCCGCCGGGTGCTGCGCGGCATCGGCGCACTGGTGGGCAGCGGGGCCGTGGCAGGCCTGTCATGGCAGCTGGCCGGCGGGCAGGGCGGCGTGCGCTCCTGGCTGGCCGACTACCGCACCGGCACGGGCGAGCGCCGCGCCGTCACGCTGGCCGACGGGTCCGAACTGACGCTGAACACGCGGACCTCGGTGGACGTGTCCATGGACCCCACGCGCCGGCTGCTGGTGCTGCGCGAGGGCGAGATCCTGGTGCAGACCGCCCATTCCCTGGCCGGCCCCAGCGCGGGCGCCAAGGAGGGCCGCCCGTTCATGGTGCACACGCCGCAGGGACGCATCCTGGCGCTGGGCACGCGCTTCACCGTGCGCAGCGAGGGAGGCGAGAGCGGTGACACCGTGGTGAGCGTGCTGCAGGATGCCGTGGAAATCCAGCCCCTGCAGGACGCCAGCCGCAGCCTGCGGCTGCAGGCCGGCCAGCAGGCCCGCTTCAGCCGCAACGGCATGCTGCCCGCCCAGGCCGCCGACCCGGCCCTGGCCAGCTGGGTGGGCGGCAGCCTCATCGTGGACGGCTGGCGGCTGGACGACGTGGTGCGCGAACTCGCACGCTACCGGCCCGGCCGCCTGGCCTGCGACCCGGCCGTGGCCGACCTGCGCGTCTCCGGCGTGTTCCCCCTGGCCGACACGGACAGGGCGCTGGCCGTCATCACCCGCGCCTTCCCGGTGCGCGCGGCCGGCCTGTCGCGCTACTGGCTGACCCTGGCGCCGGTCTAGCCGCTTCCCCATGCCGCACAAAAAACTTCGCGGCCAGTTTTCATCTTTTGCGATCTCGTTCGGCTCCCTTCATGAAAGCCCTTGTCTCACCGCTGTCCATGGCCAGGAAACCCGAATGCAAACGCCCATCCCTCCGACACCCGCCCGCGCGGCGCTGACCTGCCTGCTGGCTGCCGCGATGGCGCTGGCAGCCACCAGCCATGCGGCCGAGCATCTGCCGGAAAGCCGCCAGGCCGCCAGGGTCTACCAGATCAAGTCCGGCCCGCTGGCGTCGGTGCTGGGCCAGTTTGCGGCGGCTGCAGGCGTGGCCCTGTCCTATGACCCGGCCAGCACGCGCCAGCGGCAGTCGGGCGGGCTGCGCGGCAGCTATACCGTGGGCGCGGGCTTCGCCGCCATCCTGGCCGGCTCGGGGCTGGAGGCGGTGGAAGGCGGCGCGGGCGAATTCATCGTGCGCAAGATGGCCATGCCCGCCACAGCTGGCGCTGCGGCGGCCGACGCCACCGAGCTGCCCGCCGTGCGCGTCGTGGCCCGGGCGGCCCCTGCCCCGGTCGATGCCGACGAGCGCTACCAGCCCACGCCCGATGCCTCCAGCCTGCGCACCACGGCGCCCGTGCTGGAGATCCCGCAGGTGGTCAACGTGGTGCCGGCCCAGGTGATCCGCGACCAGCGCCCGCGCAACCTGGACGAGGCGCTGGCCAACGTCAGCGGCATCACCCAGGGCAACACCCTGGCCAGCACGCAGGACACCATCATGAAGCGCGGCTTCGGCGCCAACCGCGACGGCTCCGTCATGCACAACGGCATGCCCCTGGTGCAGGGGCGCGGCATGAACGCCGCCGCCGAGAGCGTGGAAGTGATCAAGGGCCCGTCCTCGCTGCTGTACGGCCTCATGGACCCGGGCGGCGTGATCAACGTGGTCAGCAAGAAGCCGCAGCTGCGCCGGAACACCGCGCTGTCGCTGCAGGGATCGGGCTATGCGGGCGGGCGCAACGGCGCGGGCGCCACGCTGGACACCACGGGCCCCATCGGCGAGAGCGGTCTGGCCTACCGCCTGGTCGTCGACCATGTGGACGAGGACTACTGGCGCAACTTCGGCCAGCACCGCGAGACCCTGGTGGCGCCCTCGCTGGCCTGGTATGGCGACGACACGCAGGCCGTGCTCTGGTACGAGTACCGCAAGTACCTGACCCCCTTCGATCGCGGCACGGCGCTGGACCCGGTCACCCGGCGCCCGCTGGACCTTCCCGCCACGCGCCGGCTGGACGAGCCCTTCAACCAGATGACGGGCGAGACCCACCTGGCCCAGCTCTCCGTGGACCACCGCCTGGGCAGCGGCTGGGCCACCCACCTGAACCTGAGCTACAACCGCGAGATCTACGACGCCAACCAGCTGCGCGTGAACGGCGTGGACACCGCGCGCGGCACCCTGCTGCGCAGCAACGATGCCACGCACGGCGCGCTCAGCACCGACAGCTATGGCTCGGCCTATGTGGACGGCAGCGTGCAGCTGGCCGGCCTGCGCCATGACCTGCAGTTCGGCGCCGATGCCGAGTACCGGCTGATCTACCGCTCCGATCTGCTGCGCCAGGCCGCCGCCTCCACCTTCAGCTACCTCAACCCCATCTACGGGCTGGAGCAGCCATCCGTCACCGTCTCGGCCAGCGACAGCGACCAGCGGGACCAGTTGCACAACCAGTCTCTGTTCCTGCAGGACGCCATCCACCTGGGCGACCGCTGGGTGCTGGCCACCGGCCTGCGCTACCAGACCTGGCGCCAGACCGCCGGCCGGGGCCGCCCGTTCAAGGCCAACACCCAGGCCGACGGCACGGCCTGGCTGCCGCGCGCCGGCCTGGTCTACCGACTGGCCAACGGCCTGTCGCTCTACGGCAATTACTCGCAGTCGCTCAGGCCCACCTCCACCATCGCGCCGCTGGCCAGCGGCGCCGTGATCGACTCGGGCGTGGCGCCCGAAGAGGCCCGGTCCTGGGAAGTCGGCGCCAAGCTGGACCTGCCAGGGCAGCTCACCGGCACGCTGGCGCTGTTCGACATCCGCAAGAAGAACGTGCTGGTCTCCCAGTTCAACGACGCCACCAAGCTGACCGACTGGCGCACCTCGGGCGCGGCGCGATCGCGCGGGCTGGAGGTGGACGTGGCCGGCGAGCTGGGCCGCCGCTGGAGCGCCATCGCGGCCTTTGCCTATGTGGATGCCAAGACCACGCAGGACCCGCTCTACCAGGGCAACCAGCTGTGGAACGTGGCGCGGCAGACGGCCTCGCTGTCGGCCGTGTACGACTTCGGGCAGGTGCTCGGCGACCTGCCGGCAGGCGGAGGCCGGCTGCGCATGGGCGGCGGACTGCAGTACGTGGGCAAGCGCCCGGGCGACTCGGCCAATTCCTTCTGGCTGCCGGGCTACACCGTGGCCCATGCCTTTGCCACGTATGACACGCGGATCAACGGCTACAGGACGCACTTTCAGCTCAACGTGAAGAACCTGTTCGACCGTACCTACTACCCGTCGAGCGCCAACACCTACTTCATCTCCATGGGCGACGCGCGCCAGGTGCTGCTGCGCGCCACGGTCGAGTTCTGAGCGGGCGCCAGTCCCGCCCCCGGCCTTTCCTGTTTCTGTGTCTGTCCCGGCCCGCAGCCGCATGCGATGCCGCGCATCACGCATCACCGCCATGAACCTCCTGGAAGAACTTTCCATGCACCGCCAAGAAACCACATCCTCCCTCTCCACTTCGCGCCGCTCGGCTCTGCTGCTGGCTGCCGCCGGCCTGCTGGCCGGCCACCTGCCTGCACAGGCCCTGGCCGCCCCCTCCGCGCCCAAGAAGGTGCTGCTGGTGGTGCGCGTGGAAGGCAAGAGCCTGCCCGTGGACCAGAAGATCCAGCAGCACCTGGCCGCGCGCGGCTACGCCGTCACCCTGCACAGCCAGTACGCGCCCGTGGAGGCCGCGCTGGACGCGGACCTGGTCATCCTCTCGTCCACCATCCGCTCGCATGACCTGCTGGGCGCCTACCGCAACGTGCCCGTGCCCCTGCTGACCTGGGAGAACGACCTGCTCGAGGATCTGGCCATGACCGGCAAGCGCGCGGGCACCGATTTCGGCAGCGTGGAAAAGGACCGCTACGTCTGGCTGGTCAATGCGCCCCACCCCATGGCGGCCGGGCTGCCGGCCGGCGTGGTCGATGTCTACGAAAAGCAGGCCCCCATGGCCTGGGGCAAGCCCGGCCTGGGCGCCACCACCATCGCCACCCTGCATGGCCATCCCGACAAGGCCGCCATCTTCGGCTACGAGAAGGGCGCCACCATGGACTACGAGTCGCTGGCCCCCGCGCGCCGCGTGATGTTCTTCCTGGACAACGAAACCTTCCCCAACCTCTCCCCGGCGGGCCTGAAGCTGTTCGACGCCGCCGTGGACTGGGCGCTGCAAGTGCGCTGAGCGCCCGCCTGCCGTTTTTCTCTTTCTATTGATTGGCCATTGCGCATGCCTTCCTCCTTCCACACCCTACCCTCCATTGCCGGCATGTCCCGTTCCGGCCTGTGCCTTGCCCTGGCCGCCATCCCCGCGATGGCCTTCTCCCAGGCCGCCGACGCACCGTCCACGCAACTGGAAACCATCCAGATCCGGGCCGAGAAGCAGCAGAACAACGAAGACAACTTCGTCGCCACGAAAACCACGGGTGTGCTGCGTTCCGATGCGCCGCTGTTCGAGACCGCGCAGTCCATCAGCGTGGTGACCCAGCAGCAGATCGAGGAAAAACAGGTCCGGTCCGTGGCCGAGGCGCTGGAGAGCGTGGCCGGCGTGGCGTCCGGCTCGTACGGCCGGCGCGGCTGGGATGACTTCATCATCCGCGGCCAGATCTCCAGCGCGCAAACCTATGTGGACGGCCTGCGGGCGCAGACCTCCACCAATGTGCTGCGCTCCGAGGACATCTTCGGCATCGGCTCCATCGAAGTGGTCAAGGGCCCCACCTCGGTGGGCTTCGGCCTGGCCCTGCCGGGCGGCCTGGTCAACCTGACCACCAAGCGCCCGCAGGCCGAGTCGTTCTCGCGCGCCGGCATCAGCGTGGGCAGCTACGGATTGAAGGAGGCGAACTTCGACCTGAACTACTCGCCCAACGGCAGCCGCAAGGGCGCCTTCCGCATCGTGGGCCGCGCATCCGACCAGAACGATCCCACGGACTATGTCTACTTCAAGAACCAGTACCTGGCGGGCTCGTACAACTTCGACCTGGACGGCAGGAACGAGCTGTCCGTCATCGCCAGCTACCAGCACCGCAACTACATCCGCAACCAGGGCATTCCTCAGAACTACGAGAAGTACGGGCGCAATGTCTTCATCGGCGAACCCGACCGCAGCTACGAGGTGGACTCCTACCGCCTGGGCGCCAACTACGCGCACTACTTCGACAACGAATGGGTGTTCCGCCAGAACTTCGCGCTCACCAAGGGCAGCAGCCTGAGCAACTCGGTCTTTGCTGCGGCCAATGCCAGGTTCCCCCTGGTGGCGCGCCAGATCAACTACCAGGACAAGCAGGACGTCAACATCGCCCTGGACAACTACCTGCAGCGCAACTTCAAGTTTGATCGCGTGGACTACGAGCTGACCGCCGGCATCGACATGATGAGAGAGCGCAGCGACTACTACCAGCGCGTGGACAACATCAACCCCTTCAACGCCGACAACCCGGTCTATGGCGTCACCTCCATCAAGCAGGGCAAGCCCTCGCACAACCTGACCTACAGCCAGTACGTGGGCCTGTACCTGCGCAACACCATCAAGATCGACGAGAAATGGATCGTCGGCCTGAACGGCCGCCATGACTGGACGCGCGTGGAAATCCAGGACAGGCTGGCCGGCGGCTCCGTCAGCAACAGCAACACCGCCTTCACGGGCAGCGCCTCGCTGATGTACCAGGCCAGCGAGTTCCTGGCACCCTACGTCAGCTACTCCACCTCCTTCATGCCCGTGACGGATGCCGGCATCAACGGCACGCTGCTCAATCCCGAGGAAGGCAGGCAGACCGAACTGGGCGTGAAA
This sequence comes from Delftia acidovorans, assembly GCA_031286585.1. Classification (GTDB taxonomy): domain Bacteria; phylum Pseudomonadota; class Gammaproteobacteria; order Burkholderiales; family Burkholderiaceae_C; genus Comamonas; species Comamonas acidovorans_A. The sequence continues at coordinate 33,569 of JAITUC010000032.1, read as the reverse complement.
TTCCAGGCCCTGGACCGGCGCGTGCAAGGCTATCTGGCGGTGTATGACCTGCGGCGCAGGAACGTCACCGAGAACGACGCCACGCTGGGCTACGCCGTCCAGACCGGCGAGCAGACCACCAAGGGTTTCGAAGCGGAAGTCGTCGCCTCGCTGACGCGGCAATGGAATGTCTCGGCCGCCTACAGCTACATCCCCTCGGCCCGGACCTCCCAAAGCCTGACGGCCAGCGAAATCGGCAAGCGCATCAACCATGTGCCCAGGAACGCGGGCTCCGTCTTCACGCAGTACTACTTCAACCCCGACCGCCTCGGCTGGAACATGGGCGCAGGCCTGCGCATGCAGGGCGCCCGCACGGCGCAGCGCGGCACCGCCTTCGTCAACCTGGCCAGGTACACCCTGCTCGACCTGAACCTGGGCTATGAAGCCAAGTCATGGGGCCTGAGCCTGGCCATCAAGAACCTGCTGGACAAGGACTACGTCCAGGGCACGACGCCGAACGCGCAGCTGATCAGCTTTGGCAGCCCGCGCACGCTGATGGTGAGCGCCAGGTTCAAGTACTGAGGCGGACCGGCTCCCTCAGGGCTGCCGGCCTTCGAGCCGGATCGCCTCCAGCCCCTGCGCGAAGGAAGTCACCTCGAAGCCGGGAAACCGTCGCTTGAACCGGGTGGAATCGAAGAGGTTGTCCTGCGCGTAGCGCGGCAGCAGTTCCAGGATCTCGCGCACCGGCCGGGAGAACATGCCGGCGGCCCTGAACATCCAGGGAGCCATGACGGTATGGCCGGTGTCCCGCCCGAACACCGTGCCGGCCAGGGCGATGAACTCCCGGTAGGTGGGCCGCTCGTCGCTGCACGGCAGATGCCAGGTCTGGCCGAAGGCATCGGTCGCATTGCCCAGGGCGGCCAGCGCGCGGCTGGCATCGGGTGTCCAGATCAGCGTGCGCCGCGTGTCGTCGCGCACAGGCACGCGCGGCCCGAGGCCGGCCTTGATGCGGTCGATGACCAGGGCATTCGTGAAACTCTGCGTCTTGCCCGGGCCATAGAACTCGGGCGCACGGGCGATGAGCACCGGAATCGCGCCGCGCACCATCTCCTCCAGCACCATGCCCGCCATGGCCGCGCGCACCCTGCCCTTGCGGCCCACGGGCGCAAAGGGCGTGTCCTCGGTCTGCAGCCGGTCGTCCTGCGGGTACATGTAGGTGTTGTCGAAATAGGCGAAGCTGGCGCCCTCCGCCCGGCATGCATCCAGGGCGTTCTTGAGCATGGTGGGGAATTGCCGCTCCCACAGCGCGCTGTCGGGCGGCAGGCCGGCCGTGAAGTAGACGACGCGGCTGCCCCGGACCGCGTCTCGCGTCTGCCGCGCATCGAGCAGGTTGGCGGACACCGCCTCATCCTTCTCATGGACCTTGCGCGGGCTGCGGCTGACCAGCCGCACATCGCTGGTGTAGCCGCGCCGCAACTCCCTTGCCAGTTCCGTGGCGATCTGGCCATTCGCACCCAATACCGTCTGCATTCCGTCCGCCTTTGTGAAGTCGCACCTCGTCTGTGCGCAGAAAGGTTAACCTTGAAGCAAGGTTCAATGTCAACCATGCCTTCCCACCGGCACCGGAGACGGATATGAAAATTGGAGAACTCGCGCAGCAGACAGGGCTTGCGCCTTCGCGCATCCGCTTCTACGAACGCATCGGCCTGCTCAAGGCTGCACAGCGCCAGGCCAACGGCTACCGCAGCTACGGCGGCGATGCCGTGGTGGCACTGCGGCTGATCACCGCAGGGCAGCGCGCGGGCTTCAGCCTGGATGAGCTGCGTGCGCTGCTGCCCGGCGATCTTTCGCAGTGGGAGCATGGCACCGTGCTCGACGCCCTGCGCCGCAAGATCGCGGACATCGAAGCCCTGCAGGCACGGCTGGCGCAAGGCAAGGCGCAACTGGTCGGACTGATGGAGCAGATAGCAGCCCGGCCCCGGGACATGGATTGCGCAGCCAATGCCCGGCGCGTGCTGTCCGGGATGCCGTGGGCGCAGCACGAAGATGCGGCGGCCATGCCCATCGCGAAGGGCCGCCGCTAGGCCCCACGAAGGCCAGCGCTCCCGCATTGGCAGCGTCAGGCCCTGGTGTTTCCCCTTGGTCTCGTCGTTTCTGCATGCTTTCATAATCCATGTACCAACTGGTACATGAGGACGAAATGTGCAAGAAACACCTGAAAGCCCTGCTGGCCGTGCTGCTCCTGGGCGGCACGGCCCAGGGAGCATGGGCCGAACCCGCCTGGCCGGCCAAGCCCATCCGGTTCGCGATTCCACAGGCCGCCGGATCGGCCAACGACGTGCTGGCCCGCACTCTGGCGGACCAGCTCGGCAGGCAGTTGAAGCAGCCTGTGGTGGTCGAGAACAGGCCTGGGGCCAACGGCTCCCTGGCAGCGGGCTTTCTGCTATCGCAACCCGCTGACGGCCACACCCTGTTCATGGCCGGTGTCTCCAACCTGTCATGGAACCCTTATCTTTACGGCAACCTGTCATATGACCCGGCCCGTGACTTCGAGGGCGTGGCCGTCTTTGCGGACACACCCTTCGTCTCCATCGTCTCGCCCAGGCTGGGCGTCAGCAATTTCGCGCAGTTCAGGGAACTGGTACGCAAGCATCCGGGCAAGTACACCTATGCCTCCGCAGGCATAGGCAACTCCACCCACCTGGCCACCGAGCTGATCCGGCGCAAGGTCGGGCTGCAGATGGAGCATGCGCCCTTCAACGGCTCGGGCAGCACGACCAGCGTGATCGCGGGGGACACGCCGTTCATGACCACGCCGCCGGGCGGCATCTCGGAAATGATCCGCTCGGGCAAGCTCGTTGCCATTGCGGTCACTGGAGAGCAGCGGCTCAAGGCCTTTCCGGATGTGCCCACCTACAAGGAGCTGGGCTATGAAGTCGTCGTCCCCGGCTGGTACTCGATCGTGGTGAAAAAGGGTACAGACGCGCAGATCGTGGCCAGGCTCAACCAGGCCATCAACCAGGCGTTGCAGGCCCCGGATGTGAAGGCGCGCATGCTGGCGCAGTCGCTGGACCCGGTGGTCTCGCGGCCGTCCGATGTCAAGGCCTACATGGAGCGCGACGCCAAGGGGTGGAGCACGCTGATCAACGAACTCGGAATCAAACAGTAATGCCCAAGCTGACCCGAAAAACCTTCTCGCAACGCCAGCAGGCCATGCAGGCCCTGATGCGCGGGCACGCGGCCGATGCCATCGTGTTCACCTCGGCCGACTTCATCCAGTACGCGACCAATTTCGCGGTGGATGTACTGCCCTGGGAGCGGCCCATCTTCGCCGTGGTGACGGCCGACGGCCACCTGCACGTGGTCTTCAACGAGCTGTCCACCAACCACACGCGGCTGGCCATGGACAAGGGAGATCTCTGGCTCGGCCCGGACCAGATCAGCTTCTATTCCGAGCATCCCCGCATCACCCGCCGCCTGCCGCTGGCCAGCGAGCTGCCGTCCCTGCTAGCCAGCGTGCTGCGCCAGCTGGGACTGGCGGGCGGACACCTGATGGCCGACGGCGCGACGGCCGTTCTCCAGCAGGCCGTGGCCCTGCTGCCCGGCACTCGCCTGGCAGCCATGCACCAAGCCCTGCGGTCCCTGCGCTGGGTCAAGAACGATGAGGAACTGAGCATCATGCGCGCTCTGGCCCACCTGACCGACTGGACCCAGCAGCGATACAAGGAGCTGTACCGCCCGGGACTGCAGACCCAGGTCCTGGATTTCCAGGTGGCGGCCCTGATGGCCGAAGAGGCCGCACGCCGTTTTCCGGGGGAGAGCTTCGACGTGCTGCGCTGCTGGACGCTGAGCGGCCCCGCATCGGCCTCGCCGCATGGCGATGGCGCCAACTGCGGTGCCACCATCGCCAAGGGCGACACCATCGTGAACTTCGTGCTGCCACGGCTCAACGGCTACTACGTCGAGAACGAGCGCACTTGGTTCGTCGGCCCGCCCAGCGAGATGCAGCGACGCTGCTTTGAGGCCGCGCGCGAGGCCACCGAGGCCGGGGTCGCCGCCGCCCGCCCCGGCAACCGCGTCTGCGACATCGATGCGGCCGCGCTGGCCGTGATCCACAAGGCCGGCCTCGAGGACTACGTGTTCCATCGCAGCGGACATGCCGTGGGCCTGATGCTGCACGAGTATCCCGAGGACATGGCCTTCAACTACCGGACGCTGCTGGCGGGCGAGGTCTACTCGTCGGAGCCGGGGCTGTATGTGCACGGCCTCGGAGGCTTTCGCATCGATGACACCGTCGTGGTCGCAGACACCCCGGAGGTACTGGTCGCCACGCCCAAGAGCCTGGCATTCGCGACTATCGACGCATGAGCTGGTTCGCCATCAACTGGTCGAACAGCTGCGCGGCCTGGGCAATGCTCTGCGCCTCCTGCGTCAGCAGCAGGTCCAGCATCAGGCCGCGTATGCATGCCAGGCGCAGCCGTGCATAAGGCAGGGCCTCTTCGGCAGCCATGGCATGGTGCTGCGTCAGGTGGGCGGTCAGCAGTTGCAGCCACTCGTCGATGAAGGAATGCACGAAGGCGTCATGTCCGTGGGGCGAGCGCAGCACCTTCACATAGATCTCGAAAATGAGCCGGAATATCTTCTGGTATTCCGGAGTCGAGAAATGGGACCAGGCCTGCGACACCTCCTGGCTGGCAGGCGCACCCGCCTGCGCGAAATAGGTCCGCGAGCGGTCGATCTCCACACGGCGGATCTCGTTGATCAATGCCTCCCAGAACTCCTCGGAGCCACCGAAGTGGTAGTTGATCATGCGATGGCTGGTGCCGATTCCCTGCGCGATGGTGCGGATGGACTCGTCGGCCAGGCCATGCTCAAGCACATAGGTGGCGGCGTTTTGGATGATGGTCGATTTCATGGTGTGCTCGCACGCTGCAACGCGCACGACTCTTTCCTCACAGACTCGCGGGCACGAGCCGGCGCCTTCATTGCCCCTTGCGCAGCGAGATCGGCGTGCCCCAGATCGGATCGGCCGCGCCCTGCCGGCCCAGCGTGGTGACCTGCATGGGCACTAGCCGCGCCATCAGCTTTTCCTGCTCGGCGTTGAGATTGGCACGCGTGGCCAGATAGTTGCGCGTGAATTCCATGGGCGGCGGCAGTGTGTGGACGGTGAAGTCCTCCAGCGGGCATTCCACCTTCTCGGCCGCCACCTTGCGGCAGCCGGCCTGGCGGAACTGGTAGCTGGGCGTCTTCAGGTGCGAACGCTGGCTCAGCACCAGTTGGCCGCCCTCCAGCGTGAAACTGGCCAGCGCCTGTTTCGGTGGCACCCGCACCTGGACCTTGAGCGCGGGAATATCGCGCGAATCCGTGTCCTGGTAGTAGCCCGCAGCCATGCCCGGCGTGCTGTCGGTGACCATGCGCTCGCCCCAGGCCACGCAATTGCCCGAGGCGCGGTGCACCGTGGTGCAGTACTTCTCGATCCGGCTCTGCGAGTGCGTGCTGCCTTCCTTCCAGTTCATCTCGGTATAGAACTGGCGATAGGTTTCCGGCGACAACGCGGCCGTGCCAAGGGTGCCACGGCCCGAGCCCGCGGCCCCGGCCTTGGCACCGAGCTGGTCAAGCTGGGCATTGAGCCAGTAGTCGTCGCCGCCCGTCATCAGGTACTTGCCGGGCGGCAGCACATGGACCTCGAAGGCCTTGAACAGATACGTGGTCTTGGGGTCGCGCTGCAGCGCGTTGTTCTGGAACTTGCGGCCGAACACGATCTCCGGCTTGTCCTCATGGGTCCAGACCACGTTGGGAGTCCACTTCGACATGCCATCGGCGTCGGCCAGCGACTTGTGCGGCGTCAGATCGGCCACCAGCACCACGGCCATGTTGGCCTTCAAGGCTTCGCTGATCACCCACAGCGTCTTCGCCTGCTCCGCTTCCTCCTTCTCGAGCTGCCCGCTGGAAGGCGGCGCGGCACACCCCGACAATCCCAGGGCCAGCACCAGGGTCGGCAGGAAGAAGCAGGGGCGCTGCAGTGTCATCGTTGAAATCCTTGGGGGTTGATGCTGGAAAGGCGTCATTTTGCGGGGAGATCTCCGGCGGACCCTGCCAGGAGCAGGCCCTCGACACGGAAAAGCCGCCCGAAGGCGGCCGGTTCCAGGGAGCGTTGCACCAGCGCTGGCTGCGATCAATCAGCGTTGCTGTGGCTGGCGCAAAGGCTGCCCTTGTTGGCGGGCGTTCGCCTTGCACTGCATCTGGCTGTAGTTACTGTCCCTGATGGGTTGCCCCATCTGCATGGGAACAGGGACCGGATGCTGCGGGCCTCTCGGGGGAAGAAGCTGTTTCATGGCTCCATCCTCACGTCAAACGGAACGCCGCCCAGCCTGTCAGCGGGGCTGATTGGGCTGCTGCTGGCCTGGCTGGTTCTGGCCAGGTTGCTTGTGCTGGGGGTTGCCCTGCTGCTGCTGTCCCGGGTTTTGCTGGTTCGGGTTCTGCTGCTGCGGGTTGTTTTGCTGCTGTTGCTGGTCGTTTTGCTGAGCCATGGGTATCTCCTTCACATGGTGGTCAAAGAGGCGCGTCAAACGAAGCGCCCGACTGCAGCGCAGACATGCACTGCGCTGGTAACCAGTGTGGGACCGGACATGTCGCTCAGCCGTAGGACCGGCCAGAGCGTGCCCAGCCCCATGTTGCGACACCGCAGGTAGGCCAGCCGCCGGGTGTCCGACGGACATTTCGCACAGGGGCAGCGAAGCACCGGGGCAGGTCACGACCTGCGCCCTGCCTCCACGCCCCGCCCCTCACTCCACCGTCACGCTCTTGGCCAGGTTGCGCGGCTTGTCCACGTCGGTGCCGCGTGCGCAGGCCGTGTGGTAGGCCAGCAGCTGCAGCGGGACCACGTGCAGGATGGGGCTCAGGGCGCCGTAGTTCTCGGGCATGCGGATGACGTGCATGCCTTCGCTGCTTTCGATGTTGGTCTTGGCATCGGCCAGCACGTAGAGCACGCCGCCGCGCGCGCGCACTTCCTGCATGTTGCTCTTGAGCTTTTCCAGCAGCTCGTCATTGGGCGCGACCGTGACCACGGGCATGGCGCTGTCCACCAGGGCCAGCGGGCCGTGCTTGAGCTCGCCTGCCGGATAGGCCTCGGCGTGGATGTAGCTGATTTCCTTGAGCTTGAGCGCGCCTTCCAGCGCAATCGGGTAATGGATGCCGCGGCCCAGGAAGAGCGCGTTCTCGCGCTTGGCGAAGTCCTCGGACCAGCTGATGATCTGGGGCTCCAGCGCCAGCACGGACTGCAGGGCCACGGGCAGGTGGCGCATGGCGGCCAGGTACTGCTGCTCCTTTTCCTCGCTCAGGCGCCCTTGCGACTGCGCCAGGGCGAGGGTCAGCAGGAACAGGCCGGCCAGCTGGGTGGTGAAGGCCTTGGTGGAGGCCACGCCGATCTCCACGCCGGCGCGTGTGATGTAGGCCAGCTCGCATTCGCGCACCATGGCGCTGGTGGCCACGTTGCAGACGGTCAGCGTGTGCTTCATGCCCAGGCTCTGCGCATGGCGCAGCGCGGCCAGGGTGTCGGCGGTCTCGCCCGACTGGCTGATGGTGACGACCAGGGTCTTGGGGTGGGGAACGCTGGTGCGGTAGCGGTATTCGCTGGCCACTTCCACGCTGCAGGGCAGGCCGGCCAGCGATTCGATCCAGTACTTGGCCGTGCAGCCGCTGTAGTAGCTGGTGCCGCAGGCCAGGACGAGCACGCGGTCGATCTCCTTGAACACGCGCCAGGCCGAGGTGCCGGACTTGCCGTCCGAGCCCGCGCCGTCGAACAGCTCGGGCACGATGGCCTGCACGCCTTCCAGCGTGTCGGCAATGGCGCGCGGCTGCTCGAAGATTTCCTTTTGCATGTAGTGGCGGTAGGGACCCAGCTCGGCCGCGCCGCTGTGCGCGTGCACGGTGCGCACGGGGCGCTGCTCGGGCGCCAGGCGCTCGCCGCCCTTGCCCACCAGCCAGTAGCGGCCGGGCTGCAGGTCCACGATGTCGCCCTCTTCCAGGTAGACGATCTGGTCGGTCACGCCGGCCAGGGCCATGGCGTCGCTGGCCAGGAAATGCTCGGCGCCTTCCTGGCCCACGCCCAGGATCAGCGGCGAGCCGGCGCGCGAGCCGACCACGCGCTGCGGCTCGTCCTTGTGCATGACGGCGATGGCGAAGGCGCCATGCAGCCGCTGCGTGGCGGCCTGGACGGCGTCGAACAGATCACCGCCGTAGAGGCTGTCCACCAGGTGGGCGATGACCTCGGTATCGGTCTGGCTGGCGAAGACATAGCCCTTGGACTGCAGCTCGGCGCGCAGGGCTTCGTAGTTTTCGATGATGCCGTTGTGCACCAAGGCCACGCGGGCCGGCTGGTCGGCATCGGCCACGGGCGAGACGCCGGGGCCATGGCTGAAATGCGGATGGGCGTTGCGCACGGCCGGCTCGCCATGCGTGGCCCAGCGGGTGTGGGCAATGCCGGTGTGGCCGATGACCTTGTCCTGCTGCACCTGGGCCATGAGTTCGGCCACGCGCGCCGTGGAACGGGAGCGCTGCAGGCCCTGGCTGTGCACGCCCTGGGCGTCCAGCGCCTGCACGGCCACGCCGCAGGAGTCATAGCCGCGATATTCCAGGCGCTGCAGGCCCTGGACGAGGACGGGGACGATATCGCGGAAGGAAACCGCTGCGACGATGCCACACATGGACAAGCTCCTTGTTTCGAGATGACGACGGATGCTACGCAGGTTGAAAAGAAATTTCTCGCCAAATTTCTTTATCTATTGAACTAATATTTCATAAAAAACGGCGTAAGAAATATTATTTCAATTCACAGAATTCAATGACACAAAATTCCATGGAACTGGACGCCACCGATCTGCGCTTGCTGCAATTGCTGCAGGTCGATGCCAGCCGCAGCAACCAGGCCCTGGCCGCGCTGCTGCAGCTGTCGCCGCCCACCTGCCTGCGCCGCGTGCGGCGGTTGCAGGAAACCGGGCTGATCGAGCGGCAGGTGGCCATCCTCCAGCCGGAACGCCTGGCCGCCGCCCTGGGCCACGGGCTGCAGGCCATTGTCGAAGTCTCGCTGGACCGCCAGGACAGTGATTCGCTGGACAGCTTCGAGCGACGCGCCGTGGCGCTGGACGCCGTGCAGCAGTGCTGGCGCGTGTCGGCCGGGCCTGATTTCATCCTCGTGGTGGCCGCGCCCGACATGCCCGCCTACCTGGAGTTGAGCCGCGCGCTATTCACGGGCGACGCCAACGTGCGCAATGTCAAGAGTTTTTTCAGCGTCAAGCGCGCCAAGTTTTCGACCGCCATGCCGCTGCCGTCCACAAATCCCGGAACAGCCGCCGAATGAGGCCAGGAGGCTTGATTTTGTGAGTATTTGTGCTCATCAGGAAGCTACGCTGCTTCGGGGCTGCGTAGGACAAGAGGCCTGCAATGTGTCCCGAACGCGAACTTTGGGCAACGTTAAACTTTAAGGCGTTGCGCACGCACGGGGACAATGATACAAATTGATGCAACAACACTTTCTGACGCGCTAGGCAATCGGCGCGCACTCGGCTCGCACCGCCATGTCCTTGCGCCAGCGCATCCATCGCCGAACCTACCCCTTGCGCGTCTCCAGCATGGCATTGGGCGGCCTCGTCGTGGGCACGGCCATGACCGAGATGGGCGCCAGCACGGCGGTCTGGGGCTTTGTGCTGGTGAGCGCCCTGGTCTGGCCGCACATCGCCTTTCTCCACGCCCGCCACAGCCGTGACAGCCACCGTGCCGAACACGCCAATCTGCAGATAGACGCGCTGATCATCGGCAGCTGGATTCCCGTGATGCATTTCTGCGCATTGCCCAGCATTGCGCTGCTGGCCATCAGCATTGCCGACCGCAACCACACGGCCACGCGCGACGGCTGGCTGCAATCGCTGGTGGCCACCTTGCTGGCCGCGGCACTTGTGGCCCTGCTGCTGCGGCCCGTGCCCGACTGGGAGGCCAGCCTGTCCGTGCAGTTGAGCATGCTGCCCCTGCTGCTGCACAGCGTGTTCTCCAGCTGGTCCACGCGCCAGCTGGTGCGCAAGCTGGCGCGCCAGAACGTGAAGCTGCAGGTGCTCAGCCGCATCGACCCGCTGACCACGCTGTACAGCCGGGACTACTGGTGGCAAAAGGCCCGCACCGCACTGCGCGACTACCGGCAGACGCAGGCCTCGGCCTGCCTGCTGATCGTGGACATAGACCACTTCAAGCGCATCAACGACAGCTTTGGCCACACGGTGGGCGACGAGGTGCTGCAGGCCATCGGCCTGACCATCCGGCATTGCCTGCGTTCGCACGACGCGGCGGGCCGCTATGGCGGCGACGAGTTCGCCGTGCTGTGCATGCACACCCAGCTGGACGACGCCTATGCGGTGGCGCTGCGCATACGCAACCAGTTGAGCCAGCTGCGCGTGCGCGAGCATCCCCAGCTGCGCGTGAGCGCCAGCATTGGCGTGGCGGCGGCGGACCCGAGCTTTCTGTCGGTCAAGGACTGGATCAATGCGGCGGACAGCGCGCTCTACAGCGCCAAGGATGCCGGGCGCGACCAGGTGATTCCCGCCGCGCCGCTGATGGCCGGCAACGCGCCCGCCCGATCGGTAACAGGCCCGGACACAGGCTCCGACACGGGACCGGGCACCAGGGACTCCCGCCAGGCGCACCAGCCCGAGCCGGACGACACGCTGATCTGAGGGCAGGCGCCAGCGGCAGGCAGGCTCAGAGCCCGCGATCCGTGCGCCGCACTTCGCCGCCGGGCCAGTTCAGGCAGACGCAGCAGCCGCCCGCAGGCGTGGCGCGGATGGTGGCTTCGCCGCCGTGGCGGCGCATCACGCCGCGCACCAGGGCCAGGCCCGTGCCCAGGCCGGGGAACTCGGATTCGCGGTGCATGCGCTGGAAGATGCCGAACAGCGCTCCCGCACGCGAGGGGTCGAACCCCACGCCGTTGTCCGTCACGCTGAGCGTGATGCCTCCGTCGGCATGGCGCTCCACATCGATGGCAATGCGCGGCTGGTCCACGGGCCGGGTGAACTTGACGGCGTTGTCCAGCAGCGCCTCCAGCACCTGGCGCAGCAGGGCCGCGTCGGCACGCACGGCGGGACTTTGCTGCGGGAGGCTCCATTGCAGCCGCGCCGCCGCGCCGCAGCCCGCCCAGCGCGGCTGCGCCAGCACGGCCGTGCGCGCCTGCTCCAGCAGCTCCTGCAAGGCGACGGGCTGCCACTGCATGGGCGTGCGTGCGGCGCGCGCCAGGGCCAGCAGGCCGTCGAGCATGCCGCCCATGCGGCGCGCCGACTGGTCCATGGTATGCAGGAAGCCGCGCGCCTCCTGCAGCTCCTGCGGCGAAGGCGCGGCCTGCGACAGCAGCTCATCGACCAGGGGGCCGAAGGACAGCACATGGCGCAGCGGCGCGCGCAGGTCGTGCGATACCGCATGCAGCCATTCCTGCTGCGCAACGCGCAGGGCCTGCAGCTCCTGCTCGCGCTGGGCCAGGCGCTCCAGCGCATCCTGCAAGGTGCGGGGAGGGCCCTGCAGATCGGCGGCGGGGTCGGGGGGCGGATGGGGTGCGAAAGGTTCCGTCATGGCATGAACAGGGTCAGGAGATTCGGCAAATCGGCGTGCCCCGTCCGGGACCCGCCGGCGATGCGGGCCCTCGGGCCCATGCGTCTCAAGACGTGGGCGTGGGCAGCTTGACCGGGCGCTTCCAGCTGGTGATGCTCACCTGCCTGCCCCGGGACACCGTGAGCACGCCTGGTTCGGTGCTCTTGGTGATGGTGGAGCCGCCGCCCACCGTGCCGCCCGCACCGATGGTGACGGGCGCCACCAGCACGCAGTTGCTGCCGATGTGCGCATCCGCCCCGATCACCGTGCGGTGCTTGTTCACGCCGTCGTAGTTGGCCGTGATGGAGCCCGCGCCGTAGTTGACGCGCTCGCCCACCGTGGCATCGCCCAGGTAGGCCAGGTGGTTGGCCTTGGCGCCATCGGCCAGCACGGAGTTCTTGACCTCGACGAAGTTGCCGATGTGCACTTCGCGGCCCAGTTGCGCACCGGGGCGCAGGCGCGCAAACGGGCCGACCAGGGCGCCCTCGCCCACGCTGACGCCGGCCTTCTCGCCATCGACGTGCGTGTACGGATGAATGACGGCGCCCGCCGCAATCGTGGCGTTGGCAATGCTGCAATAGGCGCCGATGCGCGCACCTTCCCCAATCTCCACATGGCCGCTGAAGATGCAGCCCACGTCGATCTCCACATCCTGCCCGCAGGCCAGGCGTGCCGAGCGGCCCGTGCGCGGGTCGTCGCGCAGGTCAAAGCGCGCGGGGTCGGCCAGGCGCACGCCCTGCTCCAGCAGCGCGCGGGCCTGGGCGCCCTGGTGGGCGCGCTCCAGCTCGGCCAGTTGCAGCGGGCTGTTCACGCCCGCCACCTGCACCGGGTCGGCAATGCAGTGCGCGACCACGGGCACGCCGTCGGCCACGGCCATGGCGACCACGTCGGTCAGGTAGTACTCGCCCTGGGCATTGTCATTGGTCAGGCGGGCCAGCCAGCCGGCCAGGTGGCGGGCCGGCACGGCCATGATGCCGCTGTAGATTTCGTCGATGGCGCGCTCGGCCTCGCTGGCGTCCTTGTGTTCCACGATGCGCCGCACCGTGCCATCCTCGCCTCGCACGATGCGGCCGTAGCCCGTGGGATCGGGCAGGCGCACGGTCAGCAGGGCCAGCCGCTGGCCATCGGCCGCATCGACCAGGGCGCGCAGCGTGTCGGCCTGCGTCAGCGGCACATCGCCCGAGAGCACGATGACCATGCCATCGCCTGCCAGCGCGGGCACGGCCTGCTGCACTGCGTGGCCCGTGCCCAGCTGCGGCTCCTGGCGCACGAACTTCAGCGCCATGGAGCCGCCCTGGTAGGCCGCCGCCATGGCAGGCTCGACCTGGTCTGCGCCATGGCCCGTGACCACCACGGCCGAGCGCGCATCCAGCTGCGCCGCCGTGGAGAGCACATGGCCCAGCAACGGGCGCCCCGCCAGGCGCTGCAGGACTTTGGGAAGGCGGCTTTTCATGCGCGTGCCCTTGCCCGCGGCCATGATGACGAGATCCAGAGGTGCTGTCATAGGTGATTCTTCCAAAACGCCAGAACCTGTGCCGGCAACGCCGCCGATTATCTGCCCGCCAAGGGCTGCGGTCGGTCACACGATTGACGTATGCTGGCGGCGCCATGCCCCATGCCACCACTGCACCCGTTCCCCTGCTTCGCACACGCGCCATCGGAGCCGGCCATCTGCGTGCCTTCCTGGCCGTGGCCCGGCACCTGAATTTCCGCGCGGCAGCCGACGAGCTGTCGCTGACGCAGTCGGCCGTGAGCCGCCAGATCCAGTCGCTGGAAGATGAAGTCGGCGTGCCGCTGTTCCTGCGCCACACGCGCGCCGTGGAACTGACGGGGGCCGGCGCCCAGCTGCTGCGCTCGGTGGCGCCCGCGCTGGAGCAGATCGACGCCTCGGTGCGGCAGATCCGCCAGACCGTGGGGCGCAAGAGCGTGGCCATCACCACCTGGGCCAGCTTTGCCGCCATGTGGCTGATCCCGCGCCTGGAGTCCTTCCAGCGCGCCTGGCCCGATATCGACATCCGCATCGACACCAGCGACACCGTGATGGACCTGGACACCACCGACGTGGACCTGGCCCTGCGCTACGGCCGAGCGGGCGACGGCTGGCCCCAGGCGCAGCGCCTGTTCGGCGAGCAGTTGGCCGTGGTGGCCAGCCCGCGCCTGCTGGCCGGTGGCCCGCCGCTCAGGACACCGGCCGATGCGGCGCGCTACACGCTGATCGAGACCGGTGACGCCCACCGCATGCCCCAGCTGGAATGGCTGGGCTGGCAGCGCTGGTTCGGCGTGCAGGGCTGTGACCAGCTGCAGCCGCCGCGCTGGCTGTACTTCAACTACGCCCACCAGATCGTGCAGGCCGCCCTGGCCGGCCAGGGCCTGGCCATTGCGCGGCTGCCGCTGGTGGCCGATGCGCTGGCGGCCGGCGACCTGGTCGAGGTGCTGCCCGCCCACCGGCTGGAATCGCCGCTGGCCTACTGGCTGATCGTGGGCCCGCGCAGCGCCCCACGCCCCGAGGTGGCGGCCTTCTGCCGGTGGCTGCAGGAGCAGGCCGAGGTCACGCGCGAGGCGCTGGAGCGCGCCGCCTAACGTGCCGCAGCCTCCTCACGCGTCGCCCAGCCGCTCCATGCGCTGCGCCTCGAGGACCTCGATCCAGTAGCCGTCGGGATCGTGGACGAAGGCCACATCCCGTATGCGGCCTTCCTCGGGTCGCTTCACGAAAGGTACGCCGTTGCGCTCCAGCCAGGCCATGGCGGCGGCCAGGTCGGGCACCGTGAAGCAGATGTGCCCGAAGCCCTTGGGATCGGCATTGCCGTTGTGATAGGCGAAGCCTGCCTCCTTCTCGGTGCCCCAGTTGTGCGTCAGCTCCAGCACGGCGGGACGGCCGAAGGTCCAGGCCAGACGCCGGCCCCGGTCCTGCGGCGGAGGATCGGCATCGTCCGCATGGGCGAGGAAGTAGAGGCTGAAGCGCATCTCGGCGAAATCGACGCGGCGCAGCAGCCGCATGCCGAAAACGCGGGTGTAAAAGTCCAGCGCCACCTGTGGATCGCGCACGCGCAGCATGGTGTGGTTGAACACAAAGCCCGATGTCTCGGGCGCGGGACCGTGCGCCGCGCCCGCAGCGGTGTCGTAGCACGCCATGGTCACATCACTCCCCGAACGGGCAGCGCCACAGGGACTGCAGGCTGGGGACGCGGCAACGGCCCCTCGTCGCGGCCGCCGCCACTGAGTTCCTGGTAGCGCATGCAGCTCACCCTCAGGAAGGAGGCGAAGTTGTCGATCTCGCCCCGGAACTTGGTGACCTCGTCGTAGAGAGTGGCGATCAATTCGTTCGTGGTCTTGCCCTCGCTGCGGGCCATGGCCCCGAGCACGGTCCAGAACTCGTTTTCCAGGCGCACGGTCGTGATCACGCCGTGGATGCGCACGGAATGGCTGCGCGATTCGTAGTTGATGGGATCGGTACGGACATAGACCTCGCACATGGCATCACCTCGCAATCTGCCGGTTTCACTTGCTGTCCAGCGTGGCGATGTAGGCCGCCAGATTGGACATGTCTTCCTCCGAGAGGCTCTTGGCCGTTTCGGCCATCAGCGCGGCAAAAGTGCCGCCGCGCCGGCCCTCCTTGTAGGCCTTGAGCGCACTGACCGTATAGGCAGCGTTCTGGCCCGCGATCTTGGGATACTGGGGCATGACGGTGGAGCGGCCGTCGCCGCCGTGGCAGGAGGCGCAAAGCATGTACCTGGAACGCCCGGCCTCGGCGTCGGCGCCCAGGGCGCCGGTGCACAGCGCGAGCAGTGCCGCGCCGGCAGCCATCGGTTTTCGGATACGGCCTGGGAATGTCATCTGGGGCATGGCGGACTCCTTGGGGTCAGAAGGTCTTCGAAAGCGTGAGCAGCAAGGTGGTGCCGGTAACGCGCCTGGCACTTCCGTCAGCATCGCGGAAGGTCCACAGGCCGCGATCGCCCGTGTTGTGCACGGCGGCAGCCGCCGCCGACCAGCCGGCCATCCCGAAGCCGCCGAGGTCCTGGGTCAGGCCCACGCGGAAATCCGAGAAGTCGAACGCGGACAGATAGCGTATCCACTGCCGCCCTGCATGCAGGTTCAGGGTCAGCCCATCGGCGATGACGGGGTTCCAGTTGAGCTCCAGATAGGTCGATCCGCGCGAGCCCGTGCGCCTGCCGGCGTCATCGGTGCCGAAGAAGCCGAACCAGTACCTGTCCAGGCCATGCCAGAGCGCCGCGCCGAAGCTGCCGTAGCCAAGGCCCAGGCGCAGCTCGCGCGTGTGGTATCGGACATCGGTGCCGTCCACGCGTGCGCCCGGGAAGTTGTAGGCATTGAGCGCGGCATCCCAGGCCAAGCCATTGGCCCAGCTGCCCTTGATACCTGCCACGAGGTCCAGCTCCACGCCTGTCGCATGGTTGTACGCGGCCCAGGACACATTCGATCCCCAGACCGAGACATACAGGCCGCTGCGATGGCTGGCATCGAACCCGGCCTGCAGGGCCGGCCTGCGCTGTGTCTGCGAGATCCCGCGGAACAGATAGTCCGACACCAGCGCGGCATTGCCGCTCCATTGCCAGGCCGGCGGCGGCTGCGGCGCTTCCTGCGCGGCCTGCACGGCCGGCGCCGCAAGCAGGGCTGCCGCCGCAGCCCGGTTCATCATCGCTTTCATGGGATGGCCTCCTCCTCGTTGTCTAGTAAAGCCTGAGCGGTTCGATGGCCAGTGCGTCGTCCGACGGGATCAGGCCGCTGTCGGCCAGGGCGCGCACCACCTGGGCACGCACGGCCCAGGGATTGATGCGCTCGCGGCGCAGGGCCGCCACCTCGTCGCGGCCGTAGGGAACGAAATCCGCTGCCAGTTGCTCACGGCTGTAGTTGCGCAGCACCCAGTTCAGGACATCGGCGACCTCGGCGTCGCTGATGGTCGACAAGGCCACTCCCGGCACCTGCACCAGGTAGGCACGCCCCGCCGGCAGCCGCGTGAAGTAGCCGATGCGCCCGGCCAGCGTCGGTATCTCGCCGACCGAGCGTCCCTGGGCGCCATGGCAGCCCGAGCAATGCGCAGCGAACAGCGCGGCCGTGGCGGGCAGCGGCCTGAGCCTGCCCGTTGCCCCAGCGGCCCGGGTTGCGGCTGCCGTGGGGGCGGGCACCGCGGGCCGTGCGGTGGTTTGCGCGGCCGCATGGAGCACCACGCACGCCAGCGGCACGATGGCCAGGAGCGCGGGCAGCCGACTGCGCCGCGTCGATGAAGCATCGGTTGTCTGCATGCACCGGCCCTCCCGAAGCGGCACGCGCGGGGCCGCTCACTGCGCCAGGCCCACCAGGGCCGCGCTGGAGCAGTGGTAGACCATGCTGGACGCGCCGAAGCACCAGATGATGTCGTTGTTGAGCTGGGGCCGGTAGCTGGGCATGTCGCCTTCCTGGCCCAGGCAGGCGCAACGGCCGCAGGAGTCCGTTCCGCAGCAGTCCCGGTAGGCGATCAGATAGGTCTTGCCGTCGTCCGGATTGATGCAGGACCCCACCCAGGAGGTGGGCGATGGCGAGGTGCCTGGCGGGCAGCTGCTGGGGCCGCCGCCGCAGCAGGCGCACAGATAGCCATCGCTGGAGCAGTAGCGCCAATAGTTGCACTGCGTGGGGTCCCTGGTCTGCGCGGAGCGCGCGAAGCGCGAGGCCAGCGGTGCCGCCTGCGCGGCCTGGGCCCTGCGGTACACAGGCAACAGGGGCACGGCCGCGGTCACGACCAGGGCACGGCCCACGAGGGCGAGCACGGAACGGCGGGAGGCGCGTTGCGCCGCGCCGCGCGAGGCGGACTCGAAGAGCCGGTCGAACGAGGTCTTGGACAGAAGTCTCATGGTGTCTCCTGCGGATGCGTTGCGGGTTCTTTTTGCGATGCGGCTCAGGCCGCCTGCCGGCTCCGGACCAGCTCGCGCGCCTTCAGATAGGCCTGTATGGAGCCATAGCCTGTCTCCTCGGCCACCGCCAGGCTTTCCAGATGCTCGCGGCTGTTGACCAGCCCCTTGGCGCGGATCACGCCCTGGGCATCGATGAGCACGGCATACGGCAGCTTGCCCACCTGGAAGGCCATGCCGACCTGGGGCGAATTGACATAGGCCATGTCCGCCAGGCCGTGCTGCTCGATCATCCGGCGCTGCTCATCGGCATCGCCGTCACCGACCAGCGTGACCTCCAGCCGCTCGCCCTGGGCGAAGGCCCTGGCGATGGGCAGCAACTTCTTGCAGACCGGGCAGGTCGGCGAGACGAACATCAGCAGCCTGCTGCGGCCCGCCGCAGCCGTGCCGCCGATCTGCACCATGCCCCCGTGCAGCGATGCCACGCTCATCTCGGGCGCCATCTCGCCGACCTCGGGACCGTGGTCGTTGACCATGGCGCCCATCGGGGCGACACGCTCGTGCAGGATGCCGATCTGCCGCGCCAGCCCGAAGACCATCAGGCCCAGGACCAGCAGAAGAACCGTGTGCAGCCCGATCACATAGGGAAGGATTTCGCTCATGGTCATGACCTCATGGCTTCAGTGGTTGTGGGAACTGGCGTGGAAGTTGTCCTCGTAGCGCGGCGGCGCGGGCTGGAACACCAGCCCCGTGGCCAGATGGCAGGACAGCAGCGTGGCGGCCGCGGCCCCCGCGATCAGCCACTCGAACGGCTGCGGCGCCAGGCCCGAAGGCCACGCAGCCAGCGCCAGCGAGGCCAGTGCCAGGAGCAGGTTGCGCACGACCAGGGCCGCGCTCACAGGCTGGCGCAGGTCCGAGCGGAAGCAGCCGCAATCGATTTCGCGCCGCCCGCGCTGCAGACTGATGGCCAGGGCGGCGGCGAACGCCAGCAGCAGCAACGCGGCGCCCAGGGCTGCGGCGGTGCGCACGGCGGGAACCTGCAGTCCCACGGCGATGGCGGCCTCGGCCACGGGCAGCAACAGGGCGGCGGGAAGCACCAGGCCGCGTGGCAACAGGCGGAAGTTCCGGATGACACCGGGCAGTTCCTGCCAGGCAGACAGCTTGCTGCCCGCGGCCAGCGCGAAGATGGCCCCCAGCAGCAAGGCGAGACTGAGTTCTGCGACGCTGGGCATGGCGCTCACTCGTCGGCGACAGTCAGGATCTGGGGCGACATGCCCAGCTTGTCCAGCCTGGACACGGGCTTGCCGGTGGCCGCGTCGAGAGCGAGGATGTCGGTGTTCTCGGCAATCACATAGACAAGCGGCTGCGCATCCTGGCTCACCGCCACGGAATGGGCCTTTTCCTTGAGCTTGATGCGCTGCACCCGCTTGCCCGCAACCGCGTCGAAGACCCACACCTCGGTTCCCGCATCCTTGTGCGTCCACTCATGGCCCTTGTGCATGAGCACATACAGGCGCTGGCTGGGCCCGTGGAAGGCGCTGACCTGCCAGCCTCCGGGCAGCCATCCGGCCGCCTTCTCCTGGCGGCTCGTGAGCGGCCAGGGCTCCAGGCTGCGCGCGGCGGTGCCCGAAAGGTCGACCGGAACCACCGTTCCCGAATAGGTCAGCAGGTACAGCTTCTGGCGCCGGCGGTCCCAGCCCGAGTGCTCGAAGGCCGGGTCCTTCTGCGCGTCGAAGACACTCGCCGTACGCTGCATATCGGCCTGCAGCTTCTCGTCAAAGGCCACCGTGGCCACCGATCCATCCGCACACAGCGTTGAGAACCGCCTGTCGCCATGGGCGAAGACCAGACCGCAGCCGGCGATGTCGATGTCGCCCAGGTACCGGCGCTCCTTGAGGTCCACCACGCTGACCGAGGTGCGCGGCGCGAGGTTGTAGGACAGTGCATAGCGGCCATCGGGCGTGACGGCGAAGTTGTGCTTCTTGGTCACGACCAGCAGGCGGCCGTTGGGCAGCGCGATCTCGGCCAGGATGTCCAGGCTGCGGGCATCGCGCACCACCAGGAAATCCTGGCGCTTGCCCCTTGTGTGCTTTTCCCAGTAGCTGTCGACCGCGTAGAGCTCCGAGCCATCGGGCGAAACCGCGAAGTTGGGCCAGTAGGCCTGGCTGAACGAGCTCTCGATGCGGCCCGTGGGTCCGTCGACTATCCAGGTCTTGGCGGCCTGCGCGGCAGGAAAGGCCGTATCCAGGATGAACAGCCTGCGCGCATGGGTCGGCGTCAGATTCAGGGTGACATGGGATTCCGCCACTTCCAGCCTGGCGCCCGCGTCAAGGTCATCTCGCCCCTCTGCCGCCAAGGCCGCGGACGCGGCAGATACCGAAAAGATTGCGACCAGCGCAGCCGCATGCCATGTGTTCATCGCCGCCACCTCCTTTGCCTCCTCCGGCGCGCCTGCGGATGCAGGCGCTATGGATGAAACAAATTAGACGGCGGCAGCCATAGAAAAAGGTAATAGCCAGGCACTACAGCCCTCGGGGCATATCCCGCTTGACAGTCAGGCTTGCGCCACCGTGCGGCGGTGCCTGCAGCCCCGATGGCGCCTGCGCGGCACCCGGCTCAGGCCGACAGCGTCACGCGCGCAAACTTGCGCTTGCCCACCTGCACCACATAGGTGCCGGATTCGAGCTTCAGGCCCCGGTCGCTGATGGCCGTGCCGTCCACGCGCACTCCGCCCCCGTCGATCAGGCGGTTGGCCTCGCTGGTCGAAGGCGCCAGGTTGGCCTGCTTGAGCAGGGCACCGATGCCCAGCGGAGCGCCCGACAGGCTGACCTCGTCGATCTGGTCGGGAATGCCGCCCTTGCTGCGGTTGTTGAAATCCTGCTCGGCCGCATCGGCCAGCGCCGCGCTGTGAAAGCGCGCCGTGATTTCCTTGGCCAGCAGCACCTTGGCGTCCTTGGGGTTGCGCCCACCTTCCACTTCGGCCTTGAGCGCGGCGATCTCGGCCAGGCTCTTGAACGACAGCAGGGTGTACCAGTTCCACATCAGCGTGTCCGAGATGCTCAGCACCTTGGCGAACATGGTGTTGGCGTCCTCGGTGATGCCGATGTAGTTGTTCTTGGACTTGGACATCTTGTGCTCGCCGTCCAGGCCCACCAGCAGCGGCATGGTGAGCACGCACTGCGTGTCCTGCCCGTACTCCTGCTGCAGATGGCGGCCCATGAGCAGGTTGAACTTCTGGTCCGTGCCGCCCATCTCCAGGTCGGCGCGCAGCGCCACCGAGTCATAGCCCTGCAGCAGCGGGTAGAGGAACTCGTGCAGGCTGATGGAGCTGCCGTCGGTGAAGCGCTGGTGGAAGTCGTTGCGCTCCATCATGCGGGCCACGGTGTACTTGGCCGACAGCTCGATCATGCCGCGCGCGCCCAGCTTGTCGCACCACTCGCTGTTGTAGCGCACCTCGGTGCGGGCGGGGTCCAGCACCTTGGCGGCCTGGGTGTAGTAGGTCTCGGCGTTGACCTTGATCTGCTCGGCCGTCAGCGGCGGGCGCGTGCTGTTGCGGCCCGAGGGATCGCCGATCAGGGTGGTGAAGTCGCCGATCAGAAAGATCACCTGGTGGCCCAGGTCCTGCAACTGGCGCATCTTGTTGAGCACCACGGTGTGGCCCAGATGGATGTCGGGCGCCGTCGGGTCCAGGCCCAGCTTGATGCGCAGCGGCACGCCGGTGGCCTCGGAACGGGCCAGCTTTTGCACCCAGTCCGCCTGGGGCAGCAGCTCATCCACGCCACGCAGGGTGGTTTCAAGCGCTTGGCTTACACCGTCGGTGACCGGGTATGTTGTAACAGCAGATTGATTCATAAGGGTTTTTCGCCAGGCCGCGTAGGACTGCGTCGGTATACTCCGGGGATTTTCCCGCTGCGGCGAATTCTAGACGCCCGCCTATCCGCACCGCAGAGCGCGGACTTGTTGCCCGTCTGGAGAGCGTATCCCGCCGCTGCGATGCTGTCCGGCCCTCGCAGGGCCGGATGCGCGCAACCCAAGGATCTGATGTTGTGAAATATGGCTTGAACCATGCCAGCGGTGCTTTTGTTGCGCGGCTGACCTCCGTGATCCAGCAACACCCCAAGCGTGTCACCGCGGCACTGGCAGCCATCTTGCTCACGGGCGGCGGCGGGGCCTTCGCCGTGGCCAACCTGGGACCCGATCCTGCCGACCTGCCGGTGCGCATGCTCTTCACGCCCGTGGAATCGCTGGCCGAAGGCCAGACCCTGGCCGAGCTGACCGACAGCGTGCAGGGCATGTCCCTGTACCGTTCCGAATACACGCGCGGCAGCGACACGGCCGAAACCCTGCTCCAGCGCCTGGGCGTGGCCGATCCGGCCGCCGCCGCCTTCATGCGCGGCAACGACCAGGTGCGCCAGCATGTGCTGGGCCGCGCCGGCCGCCTGGTGACGGCCGAGACCACGCCCGACCACCAGCTGTCGCAGCTGACCGTGCGCTGGGCGCCCGACGAGGACGGCAGCTTCCGCCGCCTCGTGGTCGAGCGCAGGAACAATGAACTGAGCACCCGCATCGAGACGGGCAAGCTGACGGCCTCGCCCCGCCTGGCCGGCGGCATCATCCGCAGCTCGCTGTTCGCCGCCACCGACGCGGCCTCCATTCCCGATGCCGTGGCCATGCAGATGGCCGACATCTTCCAGGGCGACGTGGACTTCCGCCGCGGCCTGCGCAAGGGCGACCGCTTCTCGGTGGTCTACGAATCGCTGGAAGCCGACGGCGAGCCGCTGCGCGCCGGCCGCGTGCTCAGCGCCGAATTCCACAACAACGGCAAGGTCGTGCAGGCCCTGTGGTTCCAGGACGAAGGCAAGGCCAAGGGCGACTACTACACCATGGACGGCAAGAGCCGCCGCCAGGCCTACCTGACCTCGCCCGTGGAGTTCTCGCGCATCAGCAGCGGCTTCGCCATGCGCATGCACCCCATCCACAAGACCTGGCGCGCCCACCTGGGCACGGACTTCGCGGCCCCCACGGGCACCAAGGTGCGCACCGTGGGCGACGGCACCGTCTCCTTCGCGGGCGTGCAGAACGGCTACGGCAACGTGATCTTCGTGGACCATGCCAACAGCCACACCACGGTCTACGCCCACCTGAGCCACATCGGCGTCACGCGCGGCCAGCGCGTGGAGCAGGGGGACATCATCGGCAACGTGGGCTCCACGGGCTGGGCCACCGGCCCGCACCTGCACTTCGAGTTCCGCGTCAACGGCGAGCACCGCGATCCCATGACCATCGTCCAGGCCACCGATGCCGCCCGCCCCGTCTCCAAGGCCGGCCGCGCCGCCTTCGACAAGATGGCCTCGCAGATGCGCATCGAGCTGCAGGCATCGAACGAAGCACTGGCCCTGGCCAGCGAACGCTGAGCCGCCGCGCTCCCATCCCGCAAAGGCTGCCTTGGCAGCCTTTGTTGTTTCAGGCGCATCCTTTTGTGATCGCAGGTTCCGGGCCGCAGGGCTACCATTGCCGGCATGAACCAGCCCACCCCCTCCCCCATCGCCCACCGCTACTGCATAGGCCTGATGTCCGGCACCTCGCTCGACGGGGTGGACGGCGTGGTCGTGGATTTTTCTGAAGGCACGCAGGTGCTGTGGCATGCCAGCCGGGGTTTCGACGCCGCGCTACGCGCCGAGCTGCTGGCCCTCAACACCCCCGATGGCCGCGATGAGCTCCACCGCGCGGCGCTGGCGGCCAATGCGCTGGCGCGCAGCTATGCCGAGGTGGTGCGGGAGCTGCTGCAGGCCACGGGCATGGCGCCCGCGCAGATCGCGGCCATTGGCGCACACGGCCAGACCGTGCGCCACCGGCCGCAGATGTTCGACGGCACGGGCTACACGCTGCAGCTCAACAGCCCGGCCCTGCTGGCCGAGCTCAGCGGCATTGCCGTGGTGGCCGACCTGCGCAGCCGCGACGTGGCCGCAGGCGGCCAGGGCGCGCCGCTGGTGCCCGCCTTCCACCAGGGCGTGTTCGGCCGGGCTGGCGAGACGGTGCTGGTGCTCAACATCGGCGGCATTGCCAATCTCAGCGTGCTGGATGGCGATGGGCAGACGGTGCTGGGTTTCGACTGCGGCCCCGGCAACGCACTGATGGACGGCTGGTGCCAGGCCCACACGGGCCAGCCCTACGACGATGCAGGCCGATGGGCCGCCACGGGCAAGGTGTTGCCCGCCTTGCTGGACAGGCTGCTGGCCGAGCCCTTCCTGCGCGAGCCGCCGCCCAAGAGCACGGGCCGCGACCTGTTCCATGCCGAATGGCTGGCCGGCCATCTCGCCGCCTGCGCGGCCGATGCGGCCCCGGCCGATGTGCAGGCCACGCTCACCGAATTCACGGCCCGCGCCTGCGCCGGCGCAGTGCAGCGCTTCGGACGTGGCGGCCGCGAGCTGCTGGTCTGCGGCGGCGGCGCCTTCAATGCCCATCTGATGCAACGCATCGCCGCCCTGCTGCCCGGGGTGGCCGTGGACACCACGGCCGCGCGCGGCCTGCCACCGCTGCAGGTGGAGGCCGCCGCCTTTGCCTGGCTGGCCCGCCAGGCCCTGCTGGGCCTGCCTGGCAACCTGCCCGCCGTGACGGGCGCACGCGGCCCGCGCATCCTGGGTGCCATCCACCCCGCATGAATACCCTGTCAAAGCAGCGCCAGCAAAAAGGCCCGCGCAAGGCATAGCTGCCAGGCGCGGGCCCCCACCAAAAAACCGTGCGCTACGTCAGCCGCCGATATAGACGAACTTGAAGAGGAAGACGCCGCCGATCAGCCACACCATCCAGTGCACTTCCTTGGAGCGGCCCGTGAACAGCTTGAGCACGGCATAGGTGATGAAGCCGAAGGCCAGGCCATTGGCCACCGAGTAGGTGAAGGGCATGAGCAGGGCCGTGACGGCTGCGGGGATGGCTTCGGTGGTCTCGCCCCATTCGATCTCGGTCAGCTCCTTGAGCATCAGGCAGGCCACGAAGAACAGCGCGGGCGCCGTGGCGTAGGCCGGCACCACGCCGGCCAGCGGCGCCAGGAACAGGCAGCACAGGAAGAGCACGGCCACGGTCAGCGCCGTCAGGCCCGTGCGGCCACCGGCCTGCACGCCGGCCGCGCTTTCCACATAGGCCGTGGTGCTGGAGGTGCCCAGCAGCGAGCCCGCGAAGATGGCGCCGCTGTCGGCCAGCAGCGAGCGGTTGAAGCGCCCCATGCGGCTGGGCACCAGCAGGCCGGCGCGCTTGGCCACGCCCATCAGCGTGCCCGTGGCGTCGAACAGCTCGACCAGGAAGAACACCAGCACCACGTTGAGGATGCCGCCCGTCAGCGCGGACTTGATGTCCAGCTGCAGGAAGGTGGGCGCGATGGAGGGGGGCGCCGAGAAGATGCCGTGGAACTCGTTGCCCGCGAAGAAGAACGAGGCCACCGTGACGGCGACGATGCCGATCAGGATGGCGCCCGGCACCTTCAGGCGATCCAGCACCACGATGATCAGAAAGCCCAGCGAGGCCAGGATGACTTCGGGCTTGTGCAGGTCGCCCAGGGTCACGAAGGTGGCCGGCGATGCGGCGACGATGCCCGCGCTCTTGAGCGCGATCAGCGCCAGGAACAGGCCGATGCCCACGGTGATCGCTATGCGTATGGACTGCGGTATGCCCTTGATGATCAGCTCCCGCAGGCCGAACAGCGTCACCAGCAGGAACAGGCAGCCCGAGACGAAGACCGCGCCGAGTGCGGCCTGCCAGGTGAAGCCCATGTGCAGCACCACCACGTAGGCGAAGTAGGCGTTCAGGCCCATGCCCGGCGCCAGCGCGATGGGATAGTTGGCGTACAGCGCCATGATGGTCGTGCCCAGCGCCGCGATCAGGCAGGTGGCCACGAAGACGGCCCCCTTGGGCATCCCCGCATCCCCCAGGATCGAGGGATTGACGAAGATGATGTAGGCCATCGTCAGAAAGGTCGTCAGGCCGGCAACCAGCTCGGTTCTTACATTGGTGCCGTGCTCACTGAGCTTGAACACCCGTTCCATCCAGTTCATCGCATTGTCTCCGTGTTGTTTTCGCATGCGGGGCGCAACGGTTGTGAAAGCGCCCAGGGTTGAGCACCGGCTGTCCAGGCCGGCACAGGGCATGGCACCCTGCCGGGCAGCCATGGACCTGGTGGCGCGCATCGCTGCGCGCGGATTCAAGGAATGAGGGGGCGGCGCCGGTCCGCTCAGCTCCCGGCGGCCTGCACGGCCTCGATGGCGCGCAGGATGGATTCGGGCGTGGCCGGCGATTGCAGCGGCGGATTGCTGCGGTGCCCGCCCGCGGCCGAGACGGCATCGCGGATGGCGAAGAACACCGAGAACGGCAGCAGCAGCGGCGGCTCGCCCACGGCCTTGCTGCGGTGGATGGAGTCCTCGAAGTTGTCTCCCTCGAACAGCCGCACGTTGAACACGGGCGGGCAGTCATTGGCCGTCGGGATCTTGTAGGTGCTGGGCGCGTGCGTGGTGAGCTTGCCGCTTTGCGGATGCCAGACCAGCTCCTCCGTGGTCAGCCAGCCCATGCCCTGGATGAAGGCGCCCTCGACCTGGCCCACGTCCACGGCCGGGTTCAGCGAGCGGCCCACGTCGTGCAGCACGTCGGCACGCAGCAGCTTGAACTCGCCGGTCAGCGTGTCCACCACCACCTCGCTCACGGCCGCGCCGTAGGCGTAGTAGAAGAAGGGCCGGCCCTGCATGGTGTCCTTGTTCCACGACAGGCCGGGCGTGGCATAGAAGCCGTCGGACCACAGCTGCACGCGCTCGAGGTAGGCCTCGCCGACCACGGCCTTGAAATCCAGCACCTTGCCGTTGACGTGGACCTGGTCGTTGGCAAAGCGCACATCCTCGGCACGGCCGCCATGGCGCTCGGCGGCACAGGCTGCCAGGCGCTCGCGGATCTGGCGCGCCGCGTCCTGAGCGGCCTTGCCGTTGAGGTCGGCCCCCGTCGATGCCGCCGTGGCCGAGGTGTTGGCCACCTTGGTGGTGTCGGTGGCCGTGACGCGCACGCGGGAGAAGCCCACGCCCAACTCATGCGCCACGACCTGGGCCACCTTGGTGTTCAGGCCCTGGCCCATCTCGGTGCCGCCGTGGTTCACGAGGATGGAGCCGTCGTTGTAGACATGGACCAGGGCACCGGCCTGGTTGAAGTGCTTGACGTTGAAGGAGATGCCGAACTTCAGCGGCGTCAGCGACAGGCCGCGCTTGAGCACGGGGCTGGCCGCATTGAACCCGGCGATGGCCTCGCGGCGTGCGCGGTAGTCGCTGCAGGTCTCCAGCTCGGCCACCAGCTCGTGGATCACGTTGTCGGTCACGACCTGGCTATAGGGCGTGACATTGCGCTCGGTCTTGCCGTAGAAGTTGACACGGCGCACATCGAGCGCATCGCGCCCCAGCTCGCGCGCCACCGTCTCCATGATGTTCTCGATGGCGATCGCGCCCTGCGGGCCGCCAAAGCCGCGGAAGGCCGTATTGCTCTGCGTATTGGTCTTGCCCGAGTAGCCGTGCATGGACACATCGGGCAGCCAGTACGTGTTGTCGAAGTGGCACAGCGCACGCGTCATCACCGGGCCGGACAGGTCGGCCGAATGGCCGGCGCGCGAGACCATGGAGATCTCGGCGCCCAGGATGCGGCCCTCGTCGTCGTAGCCCACCTCGTACTCGTACCAGAAGCAGTGGCGGCGGCCCGTGATCATGAAGTCGTCGTCACGGTCCAGGCGCAGCTTCACGGGCCGTCCCAGCCGCGTCGCGGCCACCGAGGCCACGCAGGCGAACAGGGCCGACTGCGACTCCTTGCCGCCGAAGCCGCCGCCCATGCGCCGGCACTCCACATGCACGGCATGGGCGCTCACGCCCAGGGCGTGCGCCACCAGGTGCTGCATCTCGCTGGGGTGCTGGGTGGAGCAGTACAGGTGGACGGCGCCGTCTTCCTTGGGAATGGCGTAGCTGATCTGGCCTTCGAGGTAGAACTGCTCCTGCCCGCCCACGTAGAACGATGACTTCAGGCGGTGCGGCGCCTCGTCCATGGCGCGGCGCGCGCCGCCTTCATTCGTGCTGCGCGCCAGGTGCATGGGCGGCAGCACGTACTGGCCCAGCTCGTGCGCCTGCTGGGGCGTGAGCACGGGCGGCTCGGCCGTGATGTCAGCTGCCGCCTTGGCCTGGGCCGCAGCCACGCGCGCAGCCTCGCGGCTTTCAGCGATCACGGCGAACATCGGCTGGCCCAGGTAGCGGATTTCGCCGCTGCACAGGATGGGGTCGTCGTGGATGATGGAGCCGCAGTCGTTGACGCCGGGAATGTCCTCGCCCGTGAGCACGGCCACCACGCCGGGCATGGCGCGGATGGCGTCGAGCTTGAGCGCATTGAGCCGGCCATTGGCCACGGGCGACAGGCCCAGCGCACAGTGCAGCGTGCCGTCCAGCTCGGGCAGGTCGTCGATGTAGGCGGCCTCGCCGGCCACATGCAGATGGGCCGACTCATGCGGGCGGCTGATGCCCACGCGCTGGCCCTGCGTGTGCGCGCCGGCCTCGGCGCGCTCGTCCACGCGGAAGGCGGTGTTCTTCAGGTAGTGCGCAAAAGCCTCAGACGAATGCAGCAGTGCGGGGTCGATGGGACGGTTCATGTCAGGCTCCTTGCACTGCGGCGTGCGGCATCACGCTGAAAACACTGGTGGCTTCGCTGGGCAGCGGCTGCTGCGCACGGGTCTCCAGCCACAGGCGCTGCAGCAGGTTCTGCGCCACCTTGATCCGGTATTCGGCGCTGGCGCGCATGTCGGACATGGGCTTGAAGTCCTGGGCCAGCGCGGCCTGGGCTGCGTGCACGGCAGCCTGGTCCCAGGGTTGGCCCACGATGGCCGCCTCGGCCAGGGCCGCACGCTTGACCACGGCGGCCATGCCGCCAAAGGCCAGGCGGGCGGACTTCACCACTTCGCCATCCAGCTCGATGGCCAGCCCTGCGCACAGCGCCGAGATGTCGCAGTCAAAGCGCTTGCTGATCTTGTAGGCCCGGGTCTGGCGCCGTGCGGCAGCCAGCGGCACGGCCAGGGCCTGCACGAACTCGCCCGGTTCCAGCTGGTTCTTCATGTAGTCCAGATAGAAGTCATGCAGCGGCATGCGGCGCACGCGTGCGCCCTTGCGCAGCTCGATCTGCGCGTCCAGCGCCATCAGCACGGGAGGGGAGTCGCCAATGGGCGAGCCATTGGCCACGTTGCCTCCCATGGTGCCCGCGTGGCGGATGGGCATGGAGGCAAAGCGCAGCCACACATCGGTCAGCCCCTCGAAGCGCTGCGACAGCGCGGACCAGGCCGATTCCAGCGAGGCGCCGGCGCCTATGTACAGCTCGCCGCCGTCCAGGCTACCCGCGCCGTGGCGCTCCTGCACCTGCTTCATCTCGGCCACGTCGCCCACATAGACGATATCGCCCAGGTCGCGGAACTGCTTGGTCACCCACAGGCCCACATCGGTGGAGCCGGCCAGCAGCCGCGCGCGGGGCTTGGCCTCGCACACGGCGGCGAGTTCGTCCAGCGTGCGCGGCGCGTGGAAGCGGTCCACACGGCCGCCCTGGGCGGCATTGGGTGCCGCGTAGTCAAGGCCCGGATCCTGCGCGCGCAGGCCCTGCAGCGCCTGCACCACGGGCTCGGTGGCCATGCGCGTGGCCGGCAGGTCGAACATGCGCTGGCCCGCATCCAGGATGGGACGGTAGCCCGTGCAGCGGCACAGATTGCCCGACAGCTCATCGGCCAGTTGCTGGCGCGAGGGGCGCGTGCCGGCCTGCTGGTGGTGCTCGTAGGCCGACCACAGCGACATCACGAAGCCCGGCGTGCAAAAGCCGCACTGCGAGCCGTGACAGTCCACCAGGGCCTGCTGCACAGGGTGCAGCTCGGCGTCGCCCGCAGGCTTGCCCGTGGCACAGGCCTGCTTGCCGGCGCACTGGCCCTTGACGTCCTCCACCGTGAACAGCGCCTTGCCGTGCAGCGTGGGCAGGAACTGGATGCAGGCATTGACCGTCTGCAGCTGCAGACCGCCCACGGCGCCGGGCGCGCCGTCCTCGGCCAGCTCGGCGACGACCACGGTGCAGGCGCCGCAGTCACCCTCGTTGCAGCCCTCCTTGGTGCCGGTGCAGCGCGCGTCGCCGCGCAGCCAGTCCAGCACCGAGCGCGTGGGATGCGGCCCCTGTACCTCGACGATCTGGCCGCGGTGATAGAAGCGGATGGGTTGGGAACTGGGGCTCTGGCTCATGCTCGTGGGGCAACTGCTGGTGCGTGGACTATTCGGATAGATCCGAGATTAAGTCCAGCCCCGCCCAAACGCATAAGAGGGCCTCGATATTTCCTATGCGGGCTGACATATATCCTTGCTCAAAACAAGGGTAAACCCGCAACAAAAGCGCAGATTGTCGCGATTCAGGTTTCAAAAATTGCGACCCAGGCTCTGGCCTGCCTCCGCGAAACCGTACGCAAGCACGCTGCATGGGAACTGCTGTGCCTTGCACCTGCCCTCGCGTATTCTTACCAAATCTCCATCGATCCCCGGAGCGCAGCGATGAGCACCACGGCCACCCTGTCCAGCAAATTCCAGATCTCCATCCCCAAGGACGTGCGCGATGAGCAGCACTGGCAGGCGGGCCAGGAATTCGTGTTCATTCCCAAAGGCAAAGGCGTGCTGCTGATGCCCGTGCCTGAACTCGAACAACTGGCCGGCATCGCCAAGGGAGCACGCAAGGACGGTTACCGCGATCGCGAAGACCGAAGCTGATGGCAGCCGCAGCCATGCGCGTGGTCGATACTTCCGCCTGGATCGAATGGCTCACCGCAAGCGCCCTGGGTCGCAGCCTGGCCGCGCACCTTCCGGATAAGCCGCAGTGCATCGTTCCCACCATCGTTCAGCTGGAGCTTTCCAAATGGCTGGTTCGGGAGATTGGCGAGGAAGCGGCCGATCAGATGATTGCCTATACGCAGAAATGCGTGGTCTTGCCGCTCGACACCACGCTTGCCCTGCTGGCCGCCGACATGCACCGGATCCACGGCCTCGCCATGGCCGACGCCATCGTCTACGCCACGGCGCGGCACCATCAGGCCGTGCTGCTGACCTGTGATGCCCACTTCGAGGGCCTGCCCGAAGTGGTGTTCTTCTCCAAAAAGGCGTGAAGCCCCAAGGCAGGCCTCACTCGTGCTCGGCCGGCTCCAGCGGCTTGGGCCGCACATCCTCATCGTCGCCGAGCTGCGAGAAGATCATGGTCGAGGCCAGCGTCACCGCGCCCATACAGATGAAGGTGGCGCGAAAGGCGTTGAGCGTCTGCTGCGGAGTGTCGCCGCCGAACCATTCGCTGAAACCGGCCAGCACCGCACCCGCAGCGGCCACACCCATGCCCATGGCCAGCATCTGCACCATGGACAGCAGGCTGTTGCCGCTGCTGGCGTTGCCGGCATCGAGGTCCTTGAGCGTGACGGTATTCATGGCCGTGAACTGCATGGAGTTGGTGGCACCGAAGATCAGCAGCTGGACGATGACCACCCACAGCGGCAGCGCCGTGGAGACCGTGCCGAAGCTGGCGATCATCAGCGACAGCACCAGGGTGTTGCCCATGAGTACGCGTCGGTAGCCCATGCGCTGGATGAGGGTGGTGGTCTGGCGCTTCATGGCCATGCTGGCCAGCACCGTGGGCAGCATCATCATGCCGGCCTGCAGGGGCGAAAAGCCCAGGCAGACCTGCAGCACCAGCGGGATCAGGAAGGGCATGCAGGAGCTGCCCAGGCGCGAGAACAGGTTGCCCAGCAGGCCCACGCGCAGGCTGCGCACGGCGAACAGCTCGGGGGCGAACAGCGGGTCGGGCCGGCGCAGCGCGTGCAGCCAGTAGGCGGCCAGGCTGGCCAGGCCGAAGATCAGCAGCACGAAGACCATGGCGCCGTGGATGCCCTTGCCCGACATGCTGTCCAGCGCCAGCGACACGGCCACCATGCCGAAGGCCAGCAGCGCATAGCCCACGCCGTCGAAGCGCTTGACGGCAAAGCGGTCGCCCACGGGCATGAAGCGCAGGGTGGCGGCCAGGCCGATCAGGCCCACGGGCACGTTGACCAGGAAGATCCAGTGCCAGCTCACGTACTCCACCATCCAGCCGCCCAGCGTGGGGCCGATCAGCGGCCCGACCAGGCCGGGGATGGCCACGAAGCTCATGGCCTTGAGGAACTGCTCGCGCGGAAAGGCGCGCAGCACGGCCAGCCGCCCCACGGGCATGAGCAGCGCCCCGCCCATGCCCTGCAGCACGCGCGCGGCCACCATCAGCGTCAGATTGGGGGCCAGCGCGCACAGCACCGAGCCCAGCACGAACAGCGCAATCGCCCACAGATAGACACGCCGCGTGCCGAAGCGGTCGGCCATCCAGCCCGAGGCCGGGATCAGCATGGCCATGGTCAGCGAGTAGGCGACGATGACCGACTGCATGCGCAGCGGGCTCTCGCCCAGGGCCTCGGCCATGGTGGGCAGCGCGGTGTTGACGATGGTGCCGTCCAGCGTCTGCATGAAAAAGCCGATGGCCACAAGCCACAGCAGCACCGAACGCGAGGAGGAGGCGGAAGCGCTTTTGTCTTCAGGAATCATGACAAGGCAGGGGGAGCAGGCGTTAAAAAACCGCCTGCGCATTGCTGCGCGGCGGTTGGTCCCATGTTGTGCGGCGGGCTGCTGCGGGCTTCACTGCAGCGCGGCCAACAAGGCTTATACCGAGAAGCTCGATCCGCAGCCGCAGGTGGTGGAGGCGTTGGGGTTCTTGATCACGAACTGCGCGCCCTGCAGGTCTTCCTTGTAGTCGATCTCGGCACCCACCAGGTACTGGTAGCTCATGGCGTCGATCAGCAGCGACACGCCATTCTTGGTCATGGTCGTGTCGTCGTCGTTGGTGATCTCGTCGAAGGTGAAGCCGTACTGGAAGCCCGAGCATCCGCCACCCTGCACGAACACGCGCAGCTTCAGGTCAGGGTTGCCTTCCTCGGCGATCAGATCGGCCACCTTGGCAGCTGCGCTGTCGGTGAAGACGATCGGGGTGGGCATTTCGGTGGTGGTGGTTTCGGTGATTTCTGCGACGGCGCTCATGGGGATACTCCGAAGTTCTCAATTGGCCCGAATGGTACAGCAAAGGGCTCGGGAATTCCCGGGGCTGCCGGCTTGACGGCAGTGCAAGTGGGGACATTGACCACCGACGGCGAAGGTGAATGCGAAGGGTTTGCATCGCCCAGAAAAAAACCGCCGGCAAAGGCGGTTTTTTTCTGGGGAAAGCCCCGGGGGACTTTCCTGCAGTGCCAGCGGATTAACGCTTGGAGAACTGCTTGGCGCGGCGTGCGGAGCGCAGGCCGACCTTCTTACGTTCGACTTCACGAGCGTCACGCGTCACGAAGCCGGCTTGGCTCAGGACGGGCTTGAGCGCTGCGTCATAGTCGATCAGGGCGCGGGTGATGCCGTGGCGGGTAGCGCCGGCCTGGCCGGATTCACCACCACCGTGGACGTTCACTTGAATGTCGAAAGCTTCCAGGTTGCTCGTCAGAGCCAGAGGTTGCTTTGCGATCATGATCGAGGTTTCGCGGCCGAAGTACTCCTGAATGTCCTTGCCATTCACGGTAATCTTGCCGGAGCCCTTCTTCAGGAACACGCGTGCGACGCTGGATTTGCGACGGCCGGTGCCATTGTTCCAATCACCAATCATCTAGGTCTCCTTAGATTTCCAGAGCCTTGGGCTGCTGGGCGGTGTGGGGATGCTCTGCACCACCGTACACCTTGAGCTTCTTGATCATTGCGTAGCCCAGGGGACCCTTGGGCAGCATGCCCTTGACGGCCTTTTCCAGAGCACGGCCGGGGAACTTGGCCTGCATGTCGCGGAAGTTGGTGGCAGTGATGCCGCCGGGGAAACCAGAGTGGCGGTAGTACACCTTGTCCAGGTTCTTGGTGCCGGTGACCTTGAGCTTGGAGGCGTTGATGATGACGATGAAGTCGCCGGTGTCAACGTGAGGTGTGTAAATGGCCTTGTGCTTGCCGCGCAGACGGAGTGCCACTTCGCTGGCGACACGTCCGAGCACCTTATCGGTGGCGTCAATCACAAACCACTCGTGTT